>JAGBWD010000030.1 GCA_017629985.1 Alistipes sp. | reverse complement strand
ATTGAGGCTGCTATGCGTATGGTTGCAGGTACTGCTCGCAGTATGGGTATCAACGTAGTCGGTGAATTTCCTAACATGTAACGAAAATTACAAGAATGAGTAAGTTGACAAAAAATCAAAAGATCGCATACGCTAAGGTCGAGGACAAGGCGTACAAGCTTTCTGAGGCTGCAGCTCTTCTGAAGGAAATTACCTTTACGAAATTTGATGCCTCGGTAGACATCGATGTCCGTTTGGGCGTTGATCCTCGTAAGGCTAACCAGATGGTTCGTGGCGTTGTGACATTGCCACACGGTACAGGTAAGACTGTACGTGTTTTGGTTCTTTGTACTCCAGATAAGGAGGCAGAGGCACAGGCAGCTGGCGCAGACTACGTAGGTCTTGACGAGTACATTGAGAAGATCAAGGGCGGTTGGACAGATGTAGACGTAATCATCACTACCCCTAACGTGATGGGTAAGGTAGGTGCATTGGGTCGTATTTTGGGTCCACGTGGCTTGATGCCTAACCCAAAGACAGGTACTGTTACAATGGACGTAGCAAAGGCTGTTCAGGAGGTTAAGGCTGGTAAGATTGACTTCAAGGTAGATAAGTATGGTATTATCCACACAGCTATTGGTAAGGTATCATTCACCCCAGAGCAGATCGTGGAGAATGCACAGGAGGTTATGAGCACAATTATTAAGCTCAAGCCATCAGCTGCCAAGGGTACATATGTAAAGAGCATTTTCATCTCTACTACAATGAGCCCAGGTATTGAGGTTGATCCAAAATCTGTAGAGAACAAATAATTGAAGGAGGATAGAATTTATGACAAAGCAAGAAAAGATGGCCGTTATCAATGGTCTTACCGAGCAGCTTAACGCCTACCCTCACTTCTATTTGGCTGACATCGAGGCTTTGAACGCCGAGCAGACTGCACAGTTGCGTCGTCAGTGCTTCGAGAAGAAGGTAAAGCTTGTTGTTGTTAAGAACACATTGCTTTGCAAGGCTTTGGAGAATGTTGGTAAGGCTGACGCAGAGTTGGTCGCTACATTGAAGGGCTCTACATCTATTATGTTCGCCGAGACAGGTAAGGCACCTGCGCAGCTCATCAAGGAGTTCCGCAAGAAGTGCGAGAAGCCTGTGTTGAAGGCAGCCTATGTTGAGGGTTGCGTTTACGTTGGCGACAACCAGCTTGACACACTTTGCAACATCAAGAGCCGCGAGGAGCTTATCGCCGATATCGTATTGCTCTTGCAGTCACCTGCGAAGAATGTCATCTCTGCACTGCAGTCTAATGCAGGTCAGAAGATCGCGGGTCTTGTTAAGGCCCTCGAGGAGAGAAATAACTAATAATAAGAACAAAAACAAAAATTTAATAAAATTATACAACTATGGCAGATATCAAGGTTTTGGCAGAAGAGTTGGTTAACTTGACTGTTAAGGAGGTAAACGAATTGGCTACTATCCTCAAGGAGGAGTACGGTATTGAGCCTGCTGCTGCAGCTGTTGCAGTTGCTGCTCCTGCTGCTGGTGCAGGTGAGGCTGCTCCTGCTGAGAAGTCAACTTTCGATGTAATCTTGAAGAGCGCTGGTCAGGCAAAGCTTCAGGTTATCAAGGTTGTTAAGGAGCTTGCTGGTTTGTCATTGGGTGATGCTAAGGCATTGGTTGATGGCGCTCCAAAGGCAATTAAGGAGGGTATCTCAAAGGAGGAGGCTGAGTCTATCAAGTCTTCACTTGAGGAGGCAGGTGCAGAGGTTGAGCTTAAGTAATTCTTAAGGGATTATTAATCTCTCACTAACCTTTAAGGTGTAGGGTTTACGTAAAAGTAAGCTCTATGCCTTTTGTGGTCTAATAGTCTGGGAGTGCCAAATGAGCTGTGCCCAAATATTAGCAATGTCTATGCTCTTTGTGTCTACATGTTTGACACAGAGGGCATTAGCAGGATAAAGTCCCTGCATATTTCAAGGCTTATACCCATATCGTTGCTTCTTGATGCTAGCGAGACGGATGTTGTGTCGTCTTGCCGTAATGTTAGAGAAGTGGGTCTACTCCTCGAGCTGTTTTCTTTGGTGATGTCGTCATCTAGGGAGATTTTTTGGGGTTACGCTCTTAAGACGATGCGATACCGGATGTCTAACGGTCGGTCATAGGTCACACAATAGGTGTAAAATTCACTAAAACATTTGGATTATATGTCCACAACACAACAACAACGAATAAGCTTCTCTACCATCAAAAACAGGGTTCCATATCCTGATTTGTTGGAGATTCAGCTTAAATCATTCCGTGATTTTTTCCAGCTTGATACTACGGCCGAGAACCGCAAGAATGAGGGTCTCTACCGTGTATTCAACGAGAATTTCCCAATCACAGACACCAGAAATAATTTCGTTCTGGAGTTTATCGACTATTACATCGACCAGCCTCGTTACACTATTGAGGAGTGTTTGGAGCGTGGTTTGACGTATAGTGTACCTCTAAAGGCGAAGCTTAAGCTCTACTGCACCGACACGGAGCATGAGGATTTTGACGAGGTTGTACAGGATGTATACTTTGGTCTTATCCCTTACATGACCGAGCGTGGTACCTTCATCTTCAACGGTGCCGAGCGTGTAGTAGTATCGCAGCTTCACCGTTCGCCAGGTGTGTTCTTCGGTCAGAGCATGCACACCAACGGCACGAAGCTATACTCGGCTCGTATCATCCCATTCAAGGGTTCATGGATTGAGTTTGCGACAGAC
The DNA here is from genome assembly GCA_017629985.1 of Alistipes sp. GTDB lineage: Bacteria > Bacteroidota > Bacteroidia > Bacteroidales > Rikenellaceae > Alistipes. The sequence goes on along the minus strand of JAGBWD010000030.1, from coordinate 54,535 downwards.
ATCAACAACGTGATGTATGCCTACATCGATCGTAAGAAGAAGTTGCCTGTAACAACTCTTTTGCGTGCTATTGGTTACGAGACCGATCAGCAGATCTTGGAGATCTTTGACCTTGCAGATGAGGTTAAGGTTACCAAGGCTAACTTGAAGAAGAACGTTGGTCGCAAGCTTGCAGCACGTGTTCTCTCTACATGGGTCGAGGACTTCGTAGATGAGGATACTGGTGAGGTTGTATCTATCGAGCGTCACAAGGTTATCGTTGAGCGTGAGGTAGAGCTTCAGGAGGAGCATATTGACGAGATTATCGAGTCAGGCACCAAGACTATTCTCTTCCACAACGAGAATCCTTCAGGTGTGGACTTCTCAATCATTTATAACACCCTACATAAGGACCCATGTAACTCCGAGAAGGAGGCCGTGGTATACATCTACAGGCAGTTGCGTGCTTCGGAGCCACCAGATGAGGCTACCGCGCGTGACGTTATCGAGAAGTTGTTCTTCTCGGATAAGCGTTACGATTTGGGCGATGTAGGTCGTTTCCGTATAAACAAGAAGTTGGAGTTGTCTATAGATCCTGCGATCCGTACTCTTACTCGCGAGGATATTATAGAGATCATCAAGTACTTGATTCAGCTTATCAATTCGAAGGCGGATGTCGATGATATCGACCACTTGTCAAATCGCCGTGTTCGTACTGTTGGCGAGCAGCTTGCTAACCAGTTCTCTGTAGGTTTGGTACGTATTGCACGTACTATCCGTGAGCGTATGAACGTACGTGATAATGAGGTGTTTACGCCCGAGGATTTGATTAACGCAAAGACTCTTGCAAGCGTAGTTAATTCATTCTTTGGAACTAGCCAGTTGTCGCAGTTCATGGATCAGATTAACCCACTTGCCGAGATTACACATAAGCGCCGTTTGTCAGCGTTGGGTCCTGGTGGTTTGTCACGTGATCGTGCAGGCTTCGAGGTTCGAGATGTACACTATACGCACTATGGTCGTTTGTGTCCTATTGAGTCTCCCGAGGGTCCTAACATTGGTCTTATCTCTTCATTGTGTGTATACGCGAAGATTTCAGACATGGGATTCATCGAGACTCCATACCGTAAGGTTAATGAGGGTGTCGTAGATCTCAACAACGACAATATTCGCTACTACTCTGCCGAGGAGGAGGAGGGTCAGACCGTAGCACAGTCTAACGAGCAGCTCACTGATGATGGTCACTTCATCAACACTGATCGTATCAAGGCACGTTTGGGCGCTGACTTCCCTGTTGTTCACGACACAGAGGTAGACCTCGTAGACGTTGCTCCTAACCAGGTAGCATCTATCGCTGCGAGCCTTATCCCATTCTTGGAGCATGATGATGCTAACCGTGCGTTGATGGGATCAAACATGATGCGACAGGCAGTACCTTTGGTACGTCCAGAGGCTCCTATCGTAGGTACAGGTATCGAGAAGGATATGATTGTAGACAGCCGTATCCAGGTTGTTGCCGAGCGTGATGGTGAGGTGGTATTTGCAGATGCTACACGTATCGAGGTACGTTATGACCGCACCGAGGATGAGCAGATTGCTACATTCGCACCAGAGGTTACAGTATATACTTTGCCACGTTACCGCCGTACCAACCAGAATACTACTGTGACATTGAAGCCTACAGTATTGACTGGTGAGAAGGTTACAAAGGGTCAGATTTTGACCGAGGGTTACTCTACCGAGAAGGGTGAGTTGGCATTGGGTCGTAACCTTAAGGTGGCGTTCATGCCATGGAAGGGTTATAACTTCGAGGATGCTATCGTTATCTCGGAGCGTATCCAGCGCGAGGATATCTTCACCTCTGTACACGTAGACGAGTATATTATGGAGGTTCGCGATACCAAGCGTGGTGTCGAGGAGCTTACTTCAGATATTCCAAACGTATCGGAGGATGCAACCAAGGATTTGGATGCAAATGGTATCATTCGCATCGGTGCCAAGGTTACTCCAGGTGATATCCTTATCGGTAAGATTACTCCAAAGGGTGAGAGCGATCCATCTCCAGAGGAGAAGCTCTTGAGAGCTATCTTCGGTGATAAGGCTGGTGATGTTAAGGATGCATCACTCAAGGCGCAGCCATCTCTACATGGTGTGGTTATCGACACAAAGCTCTATAGCCATACACAGAAGGAGGGTAAGCGTAACCGCGCACAGGAGAAGGCACAGATGGAGCAGCTCGATGCAGAGTATGCATCGCAGATTTCGGAGCTTACAAAGATTCTTGTAGATAAGCTATGGCGCTTGCTCGAGGGCAAGACTACCACAGGTATCTACGACTACTACAACGTAGAGTTGTTTGCTCCAGGTGAGAAGTTCACAGTTAAGATGTTGGAGAGCATCGCGTCAACAAGTGTAGACAGCAAGACACATGTAGCTAATGGTTATATGTCATTGGGTCAGACACGTTGGACAGGAGATGAGCATGATGACGCTCTTATCTCGCTCACTATCAACAACTATATTATCGAGTGTAAGAAGGTTGCTGCAGCTATTAACCGCGAGAAGTATAACCTTACAAATGGTGATGAGATTCCTACATCGGGCGTAATCCAGATGGCAAAGGTTTACATTGCCAAGAAGCGTAAGCTTAAGGTAGGTGATAAGATGGCGGGACGTCACGGTAACAAGGGTATCGTAGCCAAGGTAGTCCGCGATGAGGATATGCCATTCTTGGAGGATGGTACTATTGTGGATATCTGCTTGAACCCACTTGGTGTGCCTTCACGAATGAACCTTGGACAGATCTACGAGACTGTTCTTGGTTGGGCAGGTAGAGAGCTTGGTTTGAAGTTCGCAACGCCTATTTTTGATGGTGCGTCATTGGAGCAGATTAACGACTACACAGCCCAGGCAGGTGTTCCACGTAGCGGTCGTACATACCTCTACGATGGTGGTACCGGCGAGCGCTTCGACCAGCCAGCTACCGTAGGTGTTATCTATATGCTTAAGCTCGGTCACATGATCGATGATAAGATGCACGCTCGTTCTATTGGTCCATACTCGCTCATTACACAGCAGCCACTTGGTGGTAAGGCACAGTTTGGTGGTCAGCGTTTCGGAGAGATGGAGGTTTGGGCATTGGAGGGCTTCGGTGCTGCCAACATTCTCCAGGAGATTCTTACTATCAAGTCAGACGATGTTGTCGGTCGTGCTAAAGCCTACGAGGCTATTGTCAAGGGTGACAATCTCCCACGCCCAGGTGTTCCTGAGGCAATGAATGTGCTTTTGCACGAGTTGCGTGGTTTGGCACTGTCGGTAAAACTTGAGTAAGCGAACTTTAAAACTTGGACACTATGTCATTTAATAAAGATAATAATAGAATGAGCAGCTATAGCCGCATTTCGATTGGTTTGGCATCTCCAGAGGAGATCCGCGCCCAGTCGAGCGGTGAGGTTCTCAAACCCGAAACCATTAACTACCGTACCTACAAGCCCGAGCGTGATGGTTTGTTCTGTGAGCGTATCTTTGGTCCTGTAAAGGATTATGAGTGCCACTGCGGTAAGTATAAGCGAATTCGCTATAAGGGTATCGTCTGCGACCGATGCGGTGTGGAGGTTACCGAGAAGAAGGTACGCCGTGAGCGTATGGGTCACATCTCATTGGTGGTTCCTGTAGTTCACATTTGGTACTTCCGTTCTCTTCCTTCGAAGATCGGTTACTTGTTGGGTATCCCATCAAAGAAGCTCGAGGCTATTATCTACTACGAGCGTTATGTGGTTATCAACGCAGGTGCTGCGAAGGAGCAGGGTATTGAGCGTTTGCAGACACTCTCGGAGAAGGAGTATCTCGATGTTTTGGCAGCATTGCCAAAGGGCAACCAGGCTCTTGATAATGACGATCCCGAGAAGTTCGTAGCAGATATGGGTGGTGAGGCTATCCTCACACTCCTCAAGCAGGTTGATCTCGACTCTATGTCTTATGCTTTGCGTGACCGTGCCTCAAAGGAGACCTCACAGCAGCGTAAGACCGAGGCTTTGAAGTGTTTGAATGTTATCGAGTCATTCCGTGCTTCAAATGGTAAGAACCGCCCAGAGTGGATGGTACTCACTGATATCCCTGTTATTCCACCAGAGTTGCGTCCTTTGGTACCACTCGATGGTGGTCGTTTTGCGACTTCGGATTTGAACGACTTGTATCGCCGTGTTATCATTCGTAACAACCGTCTAAAGCGTCTTATCGAGATTAAGGCTCCAGAGGTTATCTTGCGTAATGAGAAGCGTATGTTGCAGGAGGCTGTAGACTCGTTGTTCGATAACTCACGTAAGAGCAACGCTGTTAAGAACGAGTCTAACCGTCCATTGAAGTCTTTGTCAGACTCTTTGAAGGGTAAGCAGGGTCGTTTCCGTCAGAACTTGCTCGGTAAGCGTGTAGACTACTCTGCACGTTCGGTTATCGTTGTTGGTCCAGAGCTTAAGATGCACGAGATGGGTATTCCAAAGGATATGGCAGCAGAGCTTTACAAGCCATTTGTCATCCGTAAGCTCATCGAGCGTGGTATCGTTAAGACTGTTAAGTCCGCGAAGAAGATTATCGACCGCAAGGATCCAGTTATCTGGGGTATCTTGGAGAATGTTATCAAGGGTCACCCAGTATTGATGAACCGAGCTCCGACCCTTCACCGTTTGGGTATCCAGGCCTTCCAGCCAAAGCTCATCGAGGGTAAGGCAATGCAGCTTCACCCACTATCATGTACAGCGTTTAACGCCGACTTTGATGGTGACCAGATGGCGGTACACTTGCCACTTGGCAATGCTGCAATCCTTGAGGCACAGATTCTTATGCTTGGTTCTCATAACGTCCTCAACCCTGCCAATGGTGCGCCTATCACCGTGCCATCACAGGATATGGTTCTTGGTCTTTACTATATCACCAAGCCACGTCCAGGTGTTAAGGGTACAGGCCTTAAGTTCTACGGTCCCGAGGAGGCTATCATCGCTTACAACGAGAAGCGTGCAGCACTCCATGCCGAGGTTAAGTGCCGCGTAAGAGATATCGATGAGAATGGCAACGAGGTATATGTATTGAAGGATACTACTATTGGTCGTATCTTGTTCAACCAGTATGTTCCTGCCGAGGTAGGTTACATCAATGAGATCTTGACCAAGCGTTCTTTGCGTGATATCATCGCTGTTGTGATGAAGAAGGCTGGTGCTGATAAGGTTGCCAAGTTCTTGGATGATATCAAGAATATGGGTTACCGCATGGCATTCCAGGGTGGTCTATCGTTTAACCTCGATGCTGTGGTTATCCCAGATAACAAGCAGGAGCTTATCAACGAGGGTTATGCCGCTGCTGATGCTGTTGTCGAGGACTATAACATGGGTCTTATCACCAACAACGAGCGTTATAACCAGATTGTCGATATTTGGACAACTATCAATAACCGTCTTACAAGCCAGGTAATCAACACTTTGAAGAGTGACCAGGATGGTTTCAACCCTGTGTATATGATGCTTGACTCTGGAGCGCGTGGTTCGAAGGAGCAGATTCGTCAGCTCTCTGGTATGCGTGGTCTTATGGCCAAGCCACAGAAGTCTGGTGTTGAGGGTGGTCAGCAGGTTATCGAGAACCCTATCTTGTCAAACTTTAAGGAGGGTCTTTCGGTGTTGGAGTACTTTATCTCTACCCACGGTGCGCGTAAGGGTCTTGCGGATACCGCGTTGAAGACTGCGGATGCTGGTTACTTGACCCGCCGTTTGGTTGATGTAGCACAGGATGTTATCATCAACGAGGAGGATTGTGGCACATTGCGTGGTCTTACTGCAACGGCTATCAAGCGTAACGAGGATGTCGTTCAGACATTGTATGATCGCATCTTGGGTCGTACGGCGTTGAACGATATTATCCACCCAACTACAGGCGATATCATCTGCCGCGCTGGTGAGGAGATTACCGAGGATATCGCCGAGGCTATTGACAAGTCACCATTGGAGTCTGTTGAGATTCGCTCTGTACTCACATGTGAGGCACGCCGTGGTGTTTGTGCCAAGTGTTACGGCCGTAACCTTGCTACAGCACGCATGGTTCAGAAGGGTGAGGTTGTAGGTGTTATCGCCGCACAGTCTATCGGTGAGCCAGGTACACAGCTTACACTTCGTACGTTCCACGTCGGTGGTGTTGCGGGCGGTTCTACAGTTGAGACTAATGTAGTTTCGAAGTATGAGGGTCGCTTGGAGATTGATGATTTGCGCACTATTAAGGGTAAGAACTCTGCGGGTGAGGCTATCGATATCGTTATGTCACGTCAGTCGGAGTTCCGCATCGTAGATCCAAAGACAGAAATTACACTCTATACTCACGCTTTGCCTTACGGTGCTACGCTCTTCATGCGTGATGGTGCCGAGGTTAAGAAGGGCGATATGATCTGTGAGTGGGATCCATATAACGCGGTAATTATCGCCGAGACCGATGGTAAGATTCTCTACGAGAGCATCATCGAGGGTGTTACATACCGTGAGGAGCGCGATGAGCAGACAGGTCTTTCGGAGCGTGTAGTTATCGAGTCGAAGGATAAGACCAAGAACCCTGTTATCAAGATTGTTAATAAGGATGGTGACGAGGTTAAGGCTTACAACTTGCCTGTTACAGCCCACATCATGGTTAAGAATAACGCGAAGATTCAGGCTGGCGATATCCTTATCAAGATCCCACGTGCTGTAGGTAAGACTGGTGGTGATATCACCGGTGGTTTGCCTCGAGTAACCGAGTTGTTCGAGGCCCGTAACCCATCTAACCCAGCTATCGTATCGGAGATTGACGGTGAGGTATCATTCGGTAAGATTAAGCGTGGTAATCGTGAGATTATCATCACATCGAAGGATGGCGAGCAGCGTAAGTACCTTGTGCCATTGTCACGTCAGATTATCGTTCAGGAGAACGACTACGTACGTGCAGGTATGGCGTTGTCTGATGGTGCTATCACCCCAGGTGATATTCTCCGCATCCTTGGTCCTACCCGTGTTCAGGAGTATATCGTGAACGAGGTTCAGGAGGTATACCGTATGCAGGGTGTGAAGATTAACGATAAGCACTTTGAGGTTATCGTACGCCAGATGATGTCGAAGGTTAAGATTGAGGATCCAGGTGATACTCGCTTCTTCGAGGATCAGGTTGTCGATAAGTGGGAGTTCATGGATGTTAATGATGAGCTATACGATAAGGTTGTTGTTACAGCTGCTGGTGGCTCACAGAATGTTCAGCCAGGACAGATTATCTCGCTCCGCAAGTTGCGTGATGAGAACTCTGCTCTCAAGCGCCGCGACATGGATCTCATCGAGGTACGTCCTATCGTTGCTGCTACCTCTAACCAGGTTCTTCAGGGTATCACACGTGCTGCATTGCAGACATCAAGCTTCATCTCTGCAGCGTCGTTCCAGGAGACTACCAAGGTTCTTAACGAGGCCGCTATCCAGGCGAAGAGCGATGACTTGGTGAACCTCAAGGAGAATGTTATCACAGGTAACCCAATCCCTGGTGGTACAGGTCTCCGCGACTACGAGGATTTGATCGTAGGTCTTGCTTCGGAGGTTGGTCTAGAGTAACCTTTAGCTATATTTTAGAGTCGGGAGGGCATCTGCTCTCCCGATTTTTTATGTAACTTATTGAGTATTTTCTTTTGGTTATTTATGCCTATTATGCAATTATTAGTCTAAAATATTTACATTTTTTTGGATAATTACAAAAAAAATATATATATTTGCATTACTAATTGTCAAGATACTATCTGTATCTGTTTTAAGAAGGACACTTATTTAAAAATTTTATTAACAATTAATTATTAACACTATGAGGAAATTTTTTACAACCCTCAAGTCTGTTGTAGCTGTAGCTCTTATTTCAGCTATGACTTTGTCTGTATCATGTTCTTATGATGATACAGCATTGACAGATCGCATTGCGAATGTTGAGACTGGTTTGGCAGATCTTCAGAAGCGTGTTGCTGATTTGGAGGCAAAGCTTCAGACAGAGGTTGCTGCATTGCAGTCACTTATCGATGGTAAGACAGTTATCGTAGGTGTTGAGACTGACACCGAGGGTAACCAGATTATCAAGTTGTCAAATGGTGAGACTATCACTGTGTTGGCTCCAACAGAGTGTAAGTATGTACCATGCGATCACAAGTGCACACCATGTGAGTGCGATCCACTCGAGTACCGTGTTGTTGATGGCGTTTTGGAGGTTAGCGCTGATGGCGTGAACTGGGTTGCTATCAATGGCGTAGCTCCTGAGTGTGTTGTCGCTGACGTTATTATCAACGAGGATGGCACAGCTACTGTTAAGTTGGCTGATGGTCAGGAGTTTACAACAGCTGTTGCAGAGCTTATCGAGATTGCAGCTACACGTGGTCAGGCTTACGTTAAGGCAGGTGAGACCAAGGGTATTGCTTTCTCTATCAACGATGCAGTTGTTGATATCAACGTAATGAACCAGCCATTGGGTTGGAAGGCTACAGTTGAGGAGGTAGTTGAGGAGGCAGAGCCACAGGCAGGTGTTTTGGCTGTTGGTGGTAAGAACTATCTTTTGAATGTTACTGGTCCAAAGTTTGATCTTGTTGAGGCTGGTATCGCAGATAAGGAGGGTGTTGTTTCAGTACACTTCAACACTGCAGCTGGTGCATGTAAGGTTCTTAAGCTTGATGTAAACCTTGCAGAGATCTCTGTTGAGATGGATCGTACAGGTCACATGTACATCTCTAACTCACTTGTTGATTCTTACGTACAGGTTGATTGGTACGGTGAGGAGTTCATCCAGGAGTTCAACAACTACTATGTAGCAGTTATCAACCTTGATGACTACACTGAGGATCTTGAGTCTATCTACAACGCAAACTGGGGCGAGTTCGAAGTTCCATGTGCAGGTGGTTGGGTAAGCAACTTCTTCATGAACGTTAATGAGCGTAACTCTTACGAGGAGTTCACATACGTTGAGGGTGAGAACGAGGAGTTTGTATTTGATGTAACTGTTGAGGAGCTTATTGATTACCTTGATTGGTATGGTATGTTGTCATACGAGGGTAACTCATTCATGGTATTGGTAGTTCCTACTGATGTTGAGAATGGTGGTTCTCTTCTTTTGGATCAGGCTATCGCAGTTCCTTTCAAGCAGCTTAACGTAGATGTTAAGGTTGTAAAGGAGGAGAGCTTCAACGTATACTTCGATGCTACTCTCCGTGGTGGTGTATGCTACAACCTATATCCATACGCACTTAAGGAGCTTGATTACTACATTGAGAATGGTTACTACGCTTCATACGAGGAGTTCTTCGCATCGGCTTTGGAGCAGTACATTGCACAGCCACAGTACTCACAGTTCGGTTTGAAGGTTGAGGCTGATGTTAAGGAGAGCAATATCGCACTTCTCGATCTTCTTGGTTACACTTCGGATTACGCATATATCGATATCGCTCCTGATACAGACTATATCATGGCTATCTTCGCTGAGGAGGAGGGTCGTACAGATTACACTATCGATGATATCAAGTTTGTATACTACTCTACAGCAGCTCTTACACCAGCTGAGGAGGCAGCAGAGTATACTGTTGCTTACAACGAGGAGGATCATGATTACACACGCATCGCTCTTGATGTAACAGTTCCAGCTAGCACAGCTCGCGCATACTACAGATTCTATGATGAGGAGCAGCTTGAGGAGGATGTTCTTGTAGCTGAACTTATCGACATGGGTTACGAGAAGGACGCTGATGATTTCGATGAGAACAACGAGAACAAAGCATTCTATGCAACACAGGAGACTGCACTTGCAGGTCAGGAGAAGCACTTCTACGCATTGATCGTTAATGCAGAGGGTGAGTATACTATTGCTTACGAGGTTGTTAAGTCAAAGGAGGTTGTTCTTAACGATGCTGTTGTAGCTATCGAGAGCGTAGAGTTCGCTCCTACAAGCGCAACTATCAAGCTTTCAGGTCTTGAGGGTCTTGAGGTAAGCGACATTAAGTACTACATCGTTACAGCGACTGCTAACTCTTACTACTTCCTTTCACAGGAGGAGCTTCAGGATATCGCTTACGGTAACAACTGGATGTACAAGTCTACAACTTCTAACCCTATCGTAGCAACACAGACTGCTGACTACAAGTATGAGTTCACTTATGGTACTACATATAACATCGCTGTTGGTGTTCAGTTCGCTGATGGTACAGTATCTGCTCCAATGTGGGGTGAGTATGAGTATCCACTTCCAGATAACGTATTTGCTCCAGTTCGCGCAGAGTTGGATCTATACTTGGATGGCTACGCAGTAAATGGTAACGATTCAGAGTATGGTTACTGGTTGTACGATGCAGAGGGTAACTGCCTTGAGGTTGTTGTTCACTATTGCGTAAATTCAGATTGGAGCTACTCTTATGAGTCAAAGCTTTACAAGGTTGATGGCACTGTTGTTGAGGGTCACCAGAGCTTGAAGTCACAGAGACCTAGCGATTATAACTGTGCAGCAGGTGAGAAGTACTACGTATGTGTAGCTACTCTTAACGATGGCACTCCAGTTATTACCGAGACACAGATCGCAACTACAGAGGTTGATTACATCGGTGCTGACGGCGTTAATAACTATGTATACAATGGTGCTGGTAATGTTGAGCCAGAGCCAGAGCCAATTGAGCCTTCAGCTTCAGCAACTTTGGTAACTGACACTACTTTCGGTGGTTTCAATCCTTATGACGTAACATTCACATTCGCTACAGGTGATAAGGTTGAGATTCGCTTCAACACTAGCGGTAACCAGTACCTCCATTTGGGTGCATGGCAGACAGACGCATGGCAGGATCCTCACTACATCAGCCAGGTTAAGTATAATGGTGAGATGGCTACTGCAACTGCTTGCAATGTAGCTTACGAGAACGATGCTTACACTGTAACAATGTCTGTATTCGAGTATACTAATTATGCAACTCTCGAGTACACTTATACAGGTGCTATTGAGGGCTTGAACGCTCCAGAGGCTTGCGACTGTCTTGAGCCAAAGGAGCCAGAGAATCCAGAGGGTGGTGATGTAATTAATGTTACCATTCAGGATCTATCTGTAGGTTACGATCAGCCAGGTGAGAAGGAGTTGCAGTTCTGGTATTCAGCTACAAATGCTCACGTAATCGATTTCAAGGGCTTTAATAGCTGTAATCCAGGTCAGCCACTAGCAGCTGGTACATACTCTTCAGAAGACTACACAATCGATGCTAACTACTGTATCTTTGACTATGGTACAACAAACGGCGGAATGTCTGACATTGTGGTAGTTGTAACCGATAACGGTGATGGTACTTACACTTACGATGCTAAGTTCTCTCACAGCGGTCAGAAGTATGCATTTGTTTACACAGGTGCTTTCCCACAGTAGTCTGTAGCATAAGTTTGGTTGTTTGACCAAATAACTCTTTCGGAGCTTCCCAATCGGGAGGCTCCGATTTTTTTATATTGTTATTGTGTTATAATAAGCCGTCATTCCGAGGAACGCAGTGACGTGGGAATCTGTCACTCTACGGAGAAGCATAGATAGGGAATTTAGGGAATTTAGGGAGAGAGCAGCACGCCGCCACCCCTAATCCCTAAACTCCCTAACCTCCCTATTTCTAGTTAGATTGCCACGAGCCTAGCGGCTCTCGCAATGACGGTGATGTTCCACCCCGTCATTCCGAGGAACGCAGTGACGTGGGAATCTGTCGCTCTACGGAGGAGCATTGATAGGGAATTTAGGGAAATTAGGGAATTTAGGGAGAGAACAGCACGCCGCCAACTCTAATCCCTAAACTCCTTATTTCTAGTTAGATTGCCACGAGCCTAACGGCTCTCGCAATGACTATGATGTTCCACCCCGTCATTCCGAGGAACGCAGTGACGTGGGAATCTGTCCCTCTACGGAGAAGTATTGATAGGGAATATAGGGAAATTAGGGAATTTAGGGAGAGAACAGCACGCCGCCAACTCTAATCCCTAAACTCCTTAAACTCCCTATTTCTAGTTAGATTACCCCTTTAGTCGATAGGGTATGCAGCTACGAAGCAATCGCCAATGCGAAGCTCCTCCTGGTGTGCCTTGAGGTTCGCGATGGTAACATCACCAACGATATAGTTATACTCATCTGATGTATACTGCTCACGAATCTTTGTGAAGTTGAGGAGGTTGCGCTGCTCGGCACTCTTATAACGGAAGTATACGCGGAAGGTGTGGTCGGTGGTATACTGTGGTAGTACAGAGTCGTTACGCTTTTTATACTCGTAGCGGTAGTTATAGCTGCAGGCTGTGATGTCGCTCAACACTGCAGAGCCTGTAGGGTGACCGCCAGCACCACGGCCAAACATAAACTGCTTGTCGTAGAACAATCCCTTGATGACTACGCCATTAAACTCATCCTCAACACTATAGATATACTTGTTGCGTGAGATAAGCTGTGGAAGTACACACATAATAAGACGGTCGTCAATCTTCTCCACATGTGCCACAAGCTTTATACGGCGATCCTTCTCCTGTGCAAAGCGGATATCGGAGTCATTCATCGTAGAGATACCATAGGTGAGGATATTCTCTGGGGCTACATATACTCCAAAGGCGTGTACGGTGATGATTATCAGCTTATAGAGCGAGTCCCAGCCATCAATGTCGAGAGTAGGGTTGCTCTCGGCAAAGCCTAAATCCTGCGCTAGCTTCAGGGCAGCATCGTAGCTCATGTGTTCGTTAAATATCTTCGACAGAATGAAGTTTGATGATCCGTTGAGGATACCCTTAACAGAGGTGAGAAGGTCGTTGTCATAGTACTCCTCGAGGTTGCGGATAACAGGTATAGAGCCACATGCTGAAGCATCGTAGAGCAGCGGTGTGTTATACTGCTCCTGAAGGTCTATAAGCTCTAGGATGTGGTGACCTAGCATCTTCTTGTTGCCCGACACAACAGGAATACGCGCCTTCAACGCACGCTTAACAATTTCGTATGCAGCCTCTGCATCATCTATAACCTCCACAATAAGGTTAATGTCGCTGTCACTAAAGATATCCTCGGCATTGTTGGTGAACTCAGCCTTCACGCCACGCTCCTTCTGCAAGTCACGAACACAGATGCGCTTTATATGTACGTTGTTTGACTCTATGCGCTGCAAAACATCGTAAAGGCCTCGGCCAACATTACCAAAACCAAAAAGTCCTATGTTTAGGTTTTTCATAATTATCTAGTATTTAAAAAGTTATTAATAATCCTGTTTAGTTTATCATGCTCTACGAGGAAGCCATCGTGGCCAAACTCCGACTCTATGAGGTGGTACTCCACATTGGCGATATGCTCGCGTAGTGGCGTGTGCGCCTCGGGAGGAAAGAGAATATCGGAGCTTATAGCAACAACAAGTGTGCGTGCCTCGATATGTCGCAGTGCCTCGGCGATGCTACCCCTATCTCGTGCAATGTTATGTGAGTCTACGGCCTCCGATAGGCGGTAGTATGACATGGCGTTAAACCTACGGCGTAGCTTCTCGCCCTGATACTGCTGGTAGCTGTGTGCGCGGCGTGTGAAGGAGACCTCGTTCAGAGGCTCACTCTCCTGCTGTGTGGCGTTATATGCTGCACCTCCGCGGTAGCTGATTAGCGCTATGGAGCGTGCTACGGCCATGCCATCTATGCCAGCATCATCTCTGCGCTCACCCCATGTCTTATCTAGGCGTATCGCCATGCGTTGCGACTCGTTGAATGCTGCAGCCCATGGCTCGGAACATGTGGTGGTAGCTATGAGAGTTAGGTTCTCCATAAAGTGTGGCTCCATAATCGCCCACTCCATGCACTGAAAACCACCTATGGAGCTTCCTATAAGCATCTTAACACGCTCGATACCCAGGTGACGAGCAAGAAGCTGATGGCAATGAACCATGTCGCGTACCGTAATCTGTGGAAAGTCGTAGTAATACTTCTCTCCCGTTGCAGGGTTTACCGATAGCGGTGAGGTGGTGCCATAGTGTGAGCCTAGGAAGTTGGCGCAGACAATGAAGTAGCGCGTAGGGTCGAGGAAGCGACCCTCCTCAACGGTGTGAGGCCACCAATCTGCAACATCGGAGTTGGCCGTGAGGGCGTGACATACCCATATCACGTTGTCCCTTGCGGCATTTAGCTCTCCGAAGGTGTCGTAGGTGATGCTTACCTCGGGAAGTATGGCTCCAGACTCCAGTGTTACAGGCTCTGTATGGTTGTATACGTGGCTCATTATCCGAAGATTAAATATTCGACAAGGCCTGCTCGTAGTCGGCAATGATATCCTCCACATTCTCCAAGCCGAGGGAGATGCGTAGAAGCGTAGGTGTGATGCCCGCCGCACGCTTTGCCTCCTCCGAGAGCTGCTTATGTGTGGTCGAGGCAGGGTGTGTGACAACAGATATAGAGTCACCAATCATGGTCATATTGCCCGAGAGCTTGAGGCTCTCAACAAACTTAACTGTAGAGTCTAGGTTACCCTTAAGCTCTATGGTCATAACTGCCGATGCACCAAAGCGATAGTACTTCTGTGCCAAGGCATGTGAGGGGTGATCCTCAAAACCTACGAAGCTCACACGCTCCACCTTGGGATGCTGGCGGCAGAACTCCGCAAGCCTATATGTAGACTCCACCTCGTGCTTCACGCGTAGCGACAAGGTCTCCAGGCCAAGAAGCATCAGGTAGGCATCGAAGGGCGAAGGGCAGCAGCCGAAATCACGCATGCCATCCACGCGGCACTTCACTATGAAGGCCATATTACCAAAGGCGTCACAAAGGTTAAGACCATGGTATCCCTCCGAAGGGCCATCTATCTGTGGGAACTTACCCGAGCCACGCCAATCAAACTTACCGCTATCAACGATGATACCTCCCATGGCTGTTCCATGGCCATTTATCCACTTTGTGGCAGAGTCGGTGATAATATCTGCACCCCACTCAAAGGGGTTACATAGGTAGCCACCAGCACCAAACGTATTGTCTATAATAAGCGGAATGTTATGGCGGTGAGCAACATCTGCAACGGCCTCGATATCTACAACACGGCATGTAGGGTTACCCATCGACTCGGCAAATACGGCACGTGTATTTTCATCTATGAGTGCCTCGATATCCTCCGCAGAGTCGCTAGCGGCAAGACGACACTCTATGCCAACATTGCGCAACGAGATGACAAACTGATTATGTGTGCCTCCATAGAGGTATGGCGAGGCTACGATATTCTCCCCAGCCTTGGCAAGTGCTGTTACTGTAAGCAGTATTGCCGACATGCCCGATGCTGTGGCCAAAGCTCCTACACCACCATAGAGGGCTGCGATACGCTCCTCGTATGCTGCGGTTGTAGGGTTGTGAAGACGTGTATAGATATATCCTGGCTCGCTCAACGTGAAAAGGTTTGCGGCGTAGTCGCACGAAGGGAAGTGGTATGCTGCAGTAGGGTGTATGGCGATGCCTCGAGCATTAGACTCATCAACATTGTAACCACCATGTATCTGCAGGGTCTCAAAATGTAGTTTATTATCAGACATAGTATATTAATTAATATATGTAACATGAAATGTCGCCACTATAAATGGCGGAGTCGAAGTTGTAAGGTTGGTTGGGGAGGAGTGTAGCACGTAACTACACATATAGTATAATAGTGCCTAGCGGCACATTCGCATAGAGATAGCAGAGGCTGCCATGATAGCAGCATCACAAAGGGTGTATCTATGCTTTAAGTTGGTCATCGTTAGGTTAGTAGGTTATACAAAGGTAGTAAAAATTTTTAATAATGCAAATTTTTATCCCCTTGATGTAGTTTGTGATTAGCGTATCACAACAACATTGCGCGCCTCCTTATGGCCTTTTTGGCTCTCCACGACATCATACGTAACACGCCAGTTATGCTTCAGGGTGCGGTAACCATCATTCGCAATAGCGGTGTAGTGTACGTATGTATCCACGCCATCATCACCCGTGATGAAGCCGTAGCCACGCTTGTCATCGAACCATTTTACTCGTCCTTCCATAAGTACTATGCTCAATTTCGTAGTTCAAAGTTACAAATTTTCTCATTTGCTGCAATACCGAAATACCATTTTTTTGCGTTATATTTGTACAATAGGATAAAATACTCTATATTTGTGGAGATAATTACGTAAATATCAATAAAAACTATTACTATGAATACAAAGTGGAAGATAGCCCTATTGACACTCCTAGGATTCTCAACTGCAGCATGCTGCAATACGAAGAAGGCTACGAAGAGTGATGATGGCCAGCCGCAGCAGATAGTAAACGAGCAGGAGGATCCACGTATTATGCTTATGTATGGCGTTCCATCACCTGATGGCCGCGTGGTACGTCCTATAGATGAGAATGGCAATCCTGTAGCAGAGGATAATGCGGCGAAGTTCCCCGATGGCGGTGTGGCAAAGCCAGTAACCGATGAGCAGGCCCAGCAGATTCTCGATGCTATTAAGGCAGAGAAGGAGGCTAAAGCACAGCAGAGTAACGAGTAATATAATATAGCTATTTTGAAAGGGAAACGACTAGGTCTTCGCAAGTATCTAGGCCTTAAACTCTTCAAAGGTATATATGATGGCGTTGTAGAGCGTCATACGTTGCGTACACTCTTTTGGGAGTGTACGCTTCGTTGTAACCTCCACTGTCGTCACTGTGGCAGCGACTGTCGCACCGATGTCCTAGAGCGCGACATGCCCTTGGAGGATTTTTTACGTGTTCTGGATGAGGAGGTTACGCCAAATGTAGAACCAGGCAAGGTTCTTATAATATTCTCGGGAGGAGAGGTGTTGGTGCGCCGCGACTTGGAGCAGGCAGGACGTGAGGTTACCAAGCGAGGATATATGTGGGGCATGGTGACCAATGGCATGAGCCTCACCCGTGAGCGCTTACATTCGCTTGTCGATTCGGGTCTTCGTAGTGTCTCGGTGAGCTTCGATGGCTTTGCAGAGATACATAATGATATTCGCCAAAACCCCGAGAGCTTTGAGCGTGCGCGTAAGGCCATAGGCTATATTCGTGAGGTTGAGGGTCTTATGTATGACGTTATCACCTGTGTTACTCCAGCTATCCTCGACCGCCTGGAGGAGTGGAAGGAGTTTCTTATTTCGGAGGGTATCACACGCTGGCGTATATTCTCTATCTTCCCTGCAGGTCGCGCAAAACGCGATGAGACGTTACACCTTAATCCAGAGCAGTTTCGCCATCTTATGGAGTTTGTGAGTGCTACACGTAAGGAGAACCGCATACACCTAAACTACGCTTGCGAGGGCTTCTTGGGAGGATATGAGAGTGAGGTGCGCGACCACTTCTATATGTGTAGTGCTGGTGTCAATGTAGCCTCGATACGTGTCAATGGCGACATTTCGGGATGTACGAGTGTTCGTGCAAACTACACACAAGGAAATATATATCGCGATAGATTCTGGGATGTGTGGCAAAATCGCTTTGAGAAGTTCCGTAACCGCGAGTGGACAAAGTGTGATGAGTGTGCCAAGTGTAGGGTGTGGGAGTTTTGCCGCGGCGGAGGTATGCACCTGCGCGATGATGATGGTAAGCTGATGTATTGCCACTATAATATGCTGAAATAACTATATTTCGCTGGAAAATGTGAGGGTGAAGGGTGAATATATCTTTCACCTTTCACTTTTTATTTGTATCTTTGCGCCCTAATTAACAAACAGACAATACTATGGCGCTTATTGACGAGATTACACGAAGACGTACCTTTGCGGTTATTGCACACCCTGATGCTGGTAAGACAACGCTTACCGAGAAGCTCCTCCTCTTTGGTGGTGCTATCCATGTTGCAGGTGCTGTGAAGAGCAATAAGATTAAGAAGGGTGCTACATCCGACTTTATGGAGATTGAGCGCCAGCGTGGTATCTCGGTTGCTACCTCTGTAATGGGTTTTGAGTATAAGGATACCAAGATTAATATCCTTGATACCCCTGGTCACGAGGACTTTGCGGAGGATACCTACCGCACGCTTACGGCTGTAGACTCGGTAATCATCGTAATAGATGGTGCAAAGGGTGTTGAGACCCAGACTCGCCGCTTGATGGATGTATGTCGTATGCGTAAGACCCCTGTTATTGTCTTTGTTAATAAGATGGACCGCCCATCAAAAGATCCATTTGACCTACTTGACGAGGTGGAGAAGGAGCTTAAGATTCGTGTGCGTCCTCTAGCCTTCCCTATCTCTTCGGGTGACACCTTCAAGGGCGTGTACAACATCTATGAGCATAACCTGTCGCTCTTTACTAGTGATGAGCGTCAGACCGCTGATGCCGAGACTGTGGATATCGCCGACCTTGCATCTTCGGAGGTAGATAAGTATATTGGTGATAAGTTTGCTAATCAGCTTCGTGAGAATATCGAGATTGTGGAGGGTATCTACGATGCCTTCGATCGTGAGGCCTATCTTGCAGGAGAGGTTGCTCCGGTCTTCTTTGGCTCTGCGGTAAACAACTTTGGTGTTCGTGAGTTGTTGGATTGCTTCATTCGTATCGCCCCTTCGCCACGTAATGCCACTACGGAGACACGTCTTGTGGAGCCTTCGGAGGGTAAGCTGTCGGGCTTCATCTTCAAGATACACGCCAATATGGACCCTAACCACCGCGACCGTATCGCCTTCATGAAGATATGCTCTGGACGCTTTGAGCGTAACAAGAACTACCTCCATGTACGTAGTGGTAAGCAGATGAAGTTCTCCTCACCTACAGCCTTCATGGCCGAGAAGAAGTCGGTTATTGATGAGGCGTTCCCAGGAGATATCGTAGGTCTTCATGACACAGGTACCTTCATGATTGGTGACACCTTCACAGAGGGTGAGAAGCTAAAGTTCACGGGTATCCCATCCTTCTCACCAGAGCATTTCCGATATATTGAGAATGCCGATCCTATGAAGTTCAAGCAGTTGGCGAAGGGTATTGACCAGCTTATGGATGAGGGTGTGGCACAGCTATTCACATCATCGCTCAATGGTCGAAAGATTATTGGTACTGTGGGAGCGCTTCAGTTTGAGGTTATTCAGTATCGCTTGGAGCATGAGTACGGTGCGAAGTGTCGCTGGGAGCCTATATCTATCCACAAGGCTTGTTGGATAGAGTCGGATAATGAGGCGCAGCTGGCAGACTTCAAGCGCCGTAAGCATACAAATATGGCTGTTGATAAGCATGGCCGCGATGTATTCTTGGCCGATACTAGCTACGCTTTGGCCATAGCGCAGGAGAACTTCAAGGATATTCGCTTTAAGTTTACATCCGAGGTGTAATAGCGCATGCAACAGAGGCATAAGATAATTAGTTTTGTACTACTGCTCTTAATAGGTTTCTATTTGGGCGGTAGCACACTATTTATCCATAGCCATACCATTGAGGGTGTTAGCGTAGTTCACTCCCACCCCTTTAGCGGTAATCCGTCATCGCACTCTCACGGCAACTCCTCTGTAGATACCATCCTTCGACTCTCGAATATGGATGGTGTTGTCGCAGAGCGTGTTACACTATCTCATTCTTCAGAGTTCACTATCGAGGAGCAGAACTCCTCACATGTATATATTCTTTGTGGCGCCCCTACGGCATATAGTCCACTACGCGCCCCTCCGGTGATAGGTTAATTCAGCATTTTTAATTAGGTAAATGATTGAGGTAGAGACTATGTCGCTATCCGAGTTCATTTATCTCTATTGTTGTATATACTTATCACACGGACTATGAAGAAAACAATTATTACACTTACATTATTACTATTCCCACTATTTGTTATTGCTCACCCCGATAATCCGCAAACTCCCCTTGTAACGGTACATAACGAGAACCCTCGTAAGGCGAGTGACGCCAACATCTTTGGTCATGTGTTGTCGGCAAATACAGGTGAGCATCTCCCCTTTGCTACAATCACCCTCAAGGGTACTACTATTGGCTGTGCTGCAAATGGCACAGGACACTATACCATTAATAATATTCCTGTTGGAGAGCATACTATTGTTGTGTCGGCCATAGGCTATGAGACCAAGGAGGTTAGCTTTAGGGCCGTACCTCGTACCTCCGAGGAGCTAAACTTCTCGCTTGCCGAGTCTACAACTATGGTTGATCAGGTTGTGGTGTCGGCAACACGTAACGAGACTAACCGCCGCCAAACAGCTACGGTGGTGAATGTAGCCTCTACGAAGCTCTTTGAGGCTACTGCATCGTCAAACCTCTCGGAGGCTATGAACTTCCAGTCGGGTCTTCGCGTAGAGAATACATGTGGTAACTGTGGTGCGCCGCAGCTACGAATCAATGGCCTTGAGGGACAGTATTCACAGATTCTGCTAGACAGCCGTGCTATATTCTCATCGTTGGCAGGTGTATATGGCCTCGATTTGCTCCCTGTTGCGATGGTTGAGCGTGTTGAGGTTATCCGTGGCGGTGGCTCGGCGCTCTTTGGCTCTAGTGCTATTGGTGGCGTGGTAAACATCATCACTAAAGACCCTGTGCGAAACACCGTTACGCTATCCAATACCACAAACTTCATGGAGGATGGCACGCCCGATATCAACACCTCGTTGGGCGGAGCCTTTGTGTCGGATGACTATAAGCTAGGTACCTACATCTTTGGTCAGGTAAAGAGCCGTGGCGGCTACGACCGTAATGACGATGGATTTACGGATATCACCAAGCTACAATCGGAGACCGTAGGATTCAGAGGCTATTATAAGACCTCGGCGCACTCGCGTCTTAATGCGGAGTATCATCATATTCACGACTTTAGACGTGGTGGTGATAACCTCGATAGGGCTCCCCATATGGCGTCGTTGTGCGAGCAGGTAGACCATAGTATCGATGGTGGAAGCATCAGCTTTAGCTACTTCCCAAATGTTAAGCACCGTGCTAATGCCTATATCTCGGCACAGAATATCAATCGTTCGAGCTATTTTGGCGCAAATAACGACCCCAATGCATACGGCACAACACAAGACTTGACGATTGTTGGTGGCGGACAGTATACGCTTAACTATAAGGCGGGTCTTCCCTCGGAGTTTACAGCAGGTGTCGAGTATAACTACAATGCTCTCAACGACTACTATATAGCTACGAATCGCCGCATAGACCAGTATACATCAGTCTATGGTCTCTTTGCACAGAACGAGTGGAAGAGCGAGATGATTAACATTCTTGTTGGCTTTCGTCTTGACAAGCATAACCTGATTAGCAAGCCAATCTTCTCACCACGTGTCACGTTGCGCTACAGTCCTATTACGGAGCTAGGACTTCGTGCTAGCTACTCTAGTGGCTATCGCGCTCCCCAGGCCTATAATGAGGATTTGCATATAGACGCGCTTAACAATACGGTATCGGTGATACGTCTCTCGGATGATTTGCGTCCCGAGTACTCCCACTCGTTTAACCTCTCGGCAGACTACTACCATAACTTTGGCCGCCTGCAGACTAATATCTTGGTTGAGGGCTTCTACACCCTTCTTAATGATGTCTTTACACTTGAGAAGATAGGCGAGGAGAACGGTGTGATTATCAACGAGCGCCGCAATGCCTCGGGGGCGCGTATTGGAGGTTTGACGGCAGAGGTTAAGGTGGGTATCCCCTCAATCTTTGATGTGCAGCTTGGTTATACCTTCCAGAAGAGTTACTATGTTGAGCCAGAGAGGTGGAGCGATAGTGTTGCCCCACAGCGAGAGATGTTCCGATCGCCCGACCATTATGGATATCTCAATGCAAACTACTTTATTACAAAGCAGTTGAGCGCATCGCTCTTTGGTACTTTTACAGGGCCTATGCTTGTTCAGCATGCCGAGCATACATTGCCTGATGAAAATGTCGCTCCTATTCCTGATAGCGAGGTGCGTACACCCTCGTTCTTCGATTTTGGTGTGAAGGTGGCATATACATTCCGCCTCACAAAGCTGATAAATCTGGAGATTAATGCTGGTGTGAAGAATATCTTTGACTCATATCAGCGAGATATAGATGTAGGCTCTGGTCGTGACTCGGCATATATCTATGGCCCATCGTTGCCACGAACATACTTTTTTGGTGTGAAGTTACATATCTAAAATTAAAGAGTGAAGGCGTTGGCCTTCACTCTTTTACTTTACCTGCTTTTTGAGCCTTATAAATGTCATCAGTGCTGCGGCGGTGAGACCTATGATGAGTCCTATCACAAGGCCGTGACACTCCATCTCCATACCATAAGCTAGCCAGCATCCTATAGGAATGTTAAGACCCAAGTAGCTCAACAACACAATCGGCATGATGACCTTCACATCCTGCAATCCTCGGAGCATGCTTATCGATAGTCCCTGTATGGCATCCGAGAATTGGTATACGGCTATAAATATCATCAGCTGCGATGTGAGTAGTATGATATCTGCGTTGTCGGTGAATATAGCGGCCAAAGGCTCACGAAACACTACAAAGATGATAGCCATGAAGACTCCCCATGCCACTCCTAGATGGTAGGTTGCCGATACGGTGTTTCGAAGCTCCGAATGCTGCCCCGAGCCAAATAGGTGTGATACCACTATGGTAGATGCCGAACCTATCGCCACGGTAATCATCCATGCGGTGTTGGCGATGCTGAATGCCACCTGCATCGAACTAGCCGCCACCTCACCAAACGATAGGGCAAGTATTGATGTGAGGATAAATGCCGCAGACTCCAGCACCATCTGAAATGAGATGGGGAAGCCCACCTTAAATAGCGCACCAAGGTAGCTCAAGCTTACAGCCTGTCGCTCAAAGAAGGCGCGGTATATTCGCAGGCGGCGTGAGGAGTAGTAATAGATGATTATGACTATAGTTTGTGCTACGCGCGAGATGAGTGTTGCTAGACCCGCACCCTCGGCACCCATAGGCTCCATGCCATACTCTCCGAAGATGAAGATGTAGTTGAGTATGATGTTAAGAGCATTGCCACCTATGGTAATCCACATTGCGGTTTTTGTGTTTCCGATGCCCTCGAGAAACTGCTTGATTGCGAGAAATAGCATCAGAGGTATGATGCTCCACACCAGCATATCGTAGTAGGGGAGCGCCATCTCTGCCACCAACTCAATATTTTGTCCTGGGGCGCCCATCCACTCTCCGAGTACTGCGATAAATGGTCGTAGCGCTATGGCCGCACCCGTAGCCACAATACCTATAATCGTGCAGTAAAGAACGCTGTTCTCAAAGAGGCGTCCCACCTCGCGCCTATCACCTCGTGCATAATGCTCGCCAACAAGTGGCGTGATGGAGAGTGCCAAGCCTAGGGATGCAAGATATATGAGCAAAAAGAGGGAGCTTCCTAACGATACGGCAGCCAGAGGTATAGGGTCCTCGCCGCCGTAGTTGCCCACCATGGCTGTATCGGCAAATTGTGTCGCAAGCTGCCCAGCCTGTGCTAATACTACGGGCAGGGCTAGGGCTAAAATTTGTTTATAATATTTGGAAAATCTACTTAACATGCCACAAAGATAGTAAGAAAGAGGCAATGTGATATCTTATATCGAGGATGATATATAAATAGTAGGAGGATATCCATGAAAAACTCGCCAAAATCGTAGATACCCCTCCATAATCCCTTTTATGGCTATTTGCGTGCAGAAAGGATATAATACTCTGTAAGTAGCATATATATATCGTTGTTAATCAGTGCTACAGGTACAGAGTGTTGAACCATAAAAACTACCATTCAGTTAAAAAAAACGCCCATTCAGTAATTTTCTACATCTATTTTTTAAAATAATTTAAAATAATTATTCGTAATTCTAGAATTATATTATCTTTGCAACGTGATATGTTATTCCCTTTTGAGAACGATGTGGCTCAAAAGGATATATTATCATACTATTAGATGAATAATCTATAATTCAAACTAAACAATATGAGTAACGTAAATTTGACTCCTGACTACCTATTTGAGGTGAGCTGGGAGGTCTGCAACAAGGTGGGTGGCATTCACACTGTCATCGCCTCGAAGGCGCCAACCGTAAAGCGTATGCTCGGTGATAAGTATATCACTATCGGCCCCGACTTTTCGTTTGACGCTGTAAGTCCTGAATTTAAGGAGGACAACACACTTTTGGCTGCTTGGCGCGAGACTCTTTACAACAAGGGTGTACGTGTACGTATTGGTCGTTGGGCTATCGAGAGCAGTCCTATTGCAATTCTTATCGACTTTAAGTCGTTCATCCGCGAGAAGGATGATATCCTAAAGAGCTTGTGGGAGTCGTATCATGTAGATTCACTCTCTGGTCAGTGGGATTATGTAGAGCCAGTATTGTTTGGCCACGCTGCAGGTGTTGTTATCGCATCATTTGCAGAGCAGTTCGCATCGGAGAATCAGAAGGTTGTAGCTCACTTCCACGAGTGGATGGCTGCAGCAGGCTCTCTCTACTTGCGTGACCATGCTCCATACGTAGCTACGGTATTCTCTACACATGCAACAGTAATGGGCCGTTGCATAGCTGGTAATCGTCTTCCTCTCTACAATGACTTGCATAAGTTTAATGCCGATGAGCTAGCTCGTCAGTTCCATGTCATGGCAAAGCACTCGTTGGAGAAGTCTGCAGCGACCTATGCTGATGCTTTCCTCACCGTTAGCGACATCACTGCTAATGAGTGTAAGTATTTGCTTGGTCGCGAGGTGACACGTATCACCCCTAATGGCTTTGAGAATGGCTTTGTACCATCAGGCAAGGAGCTTGATGCGCAGCGTGCTACAGCTCGTGCAAAGATGTTGGAGGTTGCATCTGCAACATGGGGCTATAACTTCCAGCCAGATACACTTATCGTAGGTACTAGCGGCCGTTATGAGTATCGTAACAAGGGTATTGATGTATTCCTAGAGTCTTTGAAGCAGCTCGCAGCAACAAACATCAACCGCGATGTTTTGGCTATCGTTGCCGTTCCTGCAGGCATCACTGGCGTACGTCAGGATCTTGTGCAGCACCTTGCAGATAAGAGTGTTGCTATTGACCCAGCGCAGAAGCGATTCCTTACACACTACCTCGAGGCAGAGGCATGGGATCAGGTATCACAGAGCATCGAGGGTAGCATCCTCTCTACAAATGCGTCACGCGTAAAGGTTCTCTTCGTTCCAACATACCTAAATGGCAATGATGGTGTATTCAATATCCCATACTATGAGATGTTGGCAGGTGTGGATCTCACAGTATTCGCATCATACTATGAGCCATGGGGCTACACACCACTTGAGTCTGTAGCTTATGGTGTGCCTACAGTAACAACAACTCTTGCAGGCTTCGGCATGTGGGTTGCAAAGCAGGCTAACCACGAGGGCGTAGATATTATTCGCCGTGATGACTACAACGAGCGTGAGGTGGCGTTCCACATTACCGATGTCATCAAGCGTTATATGGATATGGACGCTGCTGCTATGGCAAAGGCTCGTGCATCGGCTATGGAGGTCTCTAACACTGCACTTTGGAGCAAGCTCTTTAACGAGTACAAGCAGGCATACGAGGAGGCTATGGATAACTCTGTTGCGCGTACAAACCGTGTGCTTATCGATGGCGGTAGCCGTGGTGAGCAGATTAACTTTGTGCGTCAGCAGCTTACCTCAAATCGTCCTTCATGGCATCGTCTTATGGTTGAGAAGAGCATCCCAGAGCGTCTTAAGCCTCTTGAGGAGCTTTCACGCAACCTATGGTGGTGCTGGACAGTTGCAGCTCGCGACTTGTTTGAGTCTGTAGATGAGGAGCTTTGGGTAAAGGTAGATCGTAATCCTATTGCGTTGTTGGATAAGCTTTCAGCATCACGTTGTGAGGAGTTGTGTGCCGATAAGGAGTTCCTTAAGCGTATGGATGCAGTATACGAGGAGTTCACCGAGTATATGAACGAGAAGCCAGCTCCAGAGCATGCAAAGGTTGCTTACTTCTCTATGGAGTATGGTTTGCACTCATCGTTGAAGATCTACTCTGGTGGTCTTGGTATCTTGGCTGGTGACTACCTCAAGGAGGCTTCTGACCGCAACGTAGGCATGGTCGCTGTAGGTTTGTTGTACCGCTATGGATACTTCACACAGCGTCTCTCGGCACAGGGTGCGCAGGAGGCTACTTACGAGGCACAGAACTTCTTCAAGCTTCCTATCTCTCCTGTACGTGATGAGTTTGGTAACTGGGTAACAACGCAGGTTGCTCTTCCTGGCCGTACTCTCTCGGCACGTGTTTGGAAGTGCGCTGTAGGTCGTACCGACCTCTACTTGTTGGATGCCGATTATGAGGCTAACCTCGAGGAGGATCGTCAGATCACCTACTACCTATATGGTGGCGATTGGGAGAACCGTCTAAAGCAGGAGATGTTGCTTGGTATTGGTGGTATCCGCGCCCTTGTAAAGATGGGCATCAAGCAGCAGGTATACCACTGCAACGAGGGTCACGCAGCATTTATCGGTCTTGAGCGTATCCGTAACCTTATCGCAAAGAAGCACCTCTCATTCTCGGAGGCTTTGGAGGTTATCCGTTCATCATCGCTCTTCACTACGCATACTCCAGTGCCAGCAGGTCACGATGCGTTCCCAGAGAGCATGATACGTCAGTATATGTCCCACTATCCAGATGTATTGGGCCTTACTTGGGATCAGTTCATCAACTTGGGTAAGACAAATCCTAACGACCCTAGCGAGAAGTTCTCGATGTCGGTTCTTGCATGTAACCTATCGCAGGAGGTTAATGGTGTATCATGGTTGCACGGTGAGGTGTCAAAGGAGATCTTGGGTAATATGTGGCCAGGATACTTCAAAAATGAGCTTCACATCGGTTATGTAACCAATGGTGTACACTTCCCAACATGGGTAGCGTCAAACCTTCGCCGTCTCTACTCAAAGTACTTCGGTAAGGCGTTCGAGGGTCATACATACAACATCCCAGAGTGGCAGAATGTTCATAAGATTGATGATGCAGAGTTGTGGCAGGAGCGTATGTTCCTCAAGAACCGCCTCATCAAGACTATCCGCAAGCGTTATAGCGACCCTACGCAGGTACGTCTTCAGTCACCACGTCAGATGGTTCAGGTTGTTGATAGCATCAAGCCAGATGTTCTTACCATCGGTTTTGCACGCCGCTTTGCAACATATAAGCGTGCTTACTTGCTCTTTACAAACCTTGAGCGTCTTTCGGCTCTTGTGAATAACAAGGAGCGCCCTGTGCAGTTTATCTTCGCAGGTAAGGCTCACCCTAACGATAAGCCAGGTCAGGATCTCATCAAGCGTATCGTAGAGGTGTCAGCAATGCCAGAGTTCGTAGGTAAGATTGTCTTCTTGCAGAACTACGACATGGAGCTTGCACGCCGCATGGTTCAGGGTGTCGATGTATGGCTCAATACTCCTACACGCCCATTGGAGGCATCAGGAACTTCAGGTGAGAAGTGTGTTATGAATGGTGTAATGCAATTCTCTGTTCTCGATGGCTGGTGGGTTGAGGGCTATAAGGAGGGTGCTGGTTGGATGTTGCCTATGGAGCGCACATACGCCGATCAGCGTTTCCAGGATGAGCTTGATGCCGAGATGATTTATAACACTATCGAGGAGCAGATTGTTCCATTGTACTACGATCGTTCGGAGGATGGTGTGCCACACCGTTGGGTAAACTCTGTGAAGAGCTGTATCGCTGATATCGCGTCAAACTTCACAACCAACCGCATGCTCATCGACTACGAGGAGCGCTTCTACAACAAGCTTGCAGTACGTAAGGAGCTTATGCTCGATAAGAACTACCTCATGGCTCGTCAGATTGCAGCATGGAAGCGTAAGGTTTCTGCCGCGTGGGATAATGTTACAATCCTCAATGTTAAGCGTGCCGAGATTGATAACGAGGCTATCTTCGTAGGTCAGAAGTATCACTTCGAGATTACCCTCTCGCTTGCAGGTTTGAGCAAGGAGGATATCGGTGCCGAGCTTGTTGTAGCAACACAGATTGAGGCTGGTCAGGCTGCAAACGTAGTAGCTACACGCCCTCTTGAGGTTGTTGCATCGGATGAGAATACCGTGACCCTTGCATTGGACTACACTCCAGAGCATACCGGTATGTTCGATGTGGCGTTGCGTGTCTTCCCATATAACGAAAACTTGGAGCATCGTATGGACTTCGCTCTCGTTAAGTGGGCATAACATACGTCAAGATTATTTCTAGAAGATTACCCACCTAGGAGATGTTCCTAAGTGGGTATCTTTATTTTGTGGATAGCGATATGTTACACCTATATTTATATATGCCTATTCCGCGAATTCTGAATAAATTTGCATATATTGTATAGGATTCCGAATTTATTACTACCTTTGCTCGCTGAAAACCAAATAAATGTGATTATGAAACGTACTATTATCGACCTTTTTGAAGGCTCGGTTGCTAAATATGGCAGTAAGGAGTTTCTTCTCGAGAAGCACAATGGCGCTTTCGAGCCAATGACATATAACGAGACAAAGCTTCGTGCGCTAAATATCGGTGCAGGACTTGTGACGCTAGGCATTGAGCGTGGCGACCGTGTCTCTATTCTTGCCGAGGGTTGCAACAACTGGATTATCTCGGAGTTGGGACTTCTCTATGCTGGAGCTATCAGTGTGCCTCTATCTATAAAACTTGAGGAGGCTAATGACCTTACTTTCCGTCTGAAACACTCTGACGCCAAGCTCGTCTTTGTCTCAAATCATCAGCTTAAGAAGATTCGTAATATCATCGCGGAGCTTCCCGAGATGAAGCATATTGTGGTGTGGGGCGATGTAGATGGTGGTTTGCGTGATGGTGAGATATCGCTTGCCGATGTTGAGGCGCGTGGTGCCGACTATCTTGCGGCTAATCGTGAGTCATTTGTAGCCATTGGCGAGTCTATTCAGAATGATGATATCGCAACTATTACCTACACCTCGGGTACAACTGCCGACCCAAAGGGTGTGGTGCTTACCCATCGCAACTATACTGCAAATGTTGAGCAGGCGTTGTCGGTTGTCTCTATCCCTCCGTCTTGGCGTACGCTAATCATCCTACCTCTAGACCACTGCTTTGCACATGTTGTAGGCTTCTACATCATGATTGCATGTGGTGCTTCGGTAGCTACTACCGAGGTGGGCCGTACACCTATGGAGACGTTGAAGAATATTCCTCTCAATATCAAGGAGGTGCGTCCTCACTTCTTGTTGTCTGTACCTGCCCTTGCCAAGAACTTCCGCAAGAGCATCGAGACCTCAATACGTAAGAAGGGTAAGACCACAGAGCGTCTCTTTAACCTAGCCCTCAAGACCTCTTATGCCTACCAGGCAGATGGATATACCAAGGGTCGTGGTTGGCGTTGTCTCTTGAAGCCTGCGGTGATGCTCTTCGATAAGATTCTCTACTCGAAGGTTCGCGAGGCCTTTGGTGGTGAGTTGCAGTTCTTTATTGGTGGTGGTGCGCTCCTCGATAGTGAGCTACAGCGCTTCTTCTACGCCATAGGTATTCCTATGTTCCAGGGTTATGGTCTTTCGGAGGCTACACCAGTTATCTCTACCAATGCGCCATCGAAGGGTAACCATCGCTTTGGCTCCTCTGGACGCTTGGTTCAGCCTCTAGAGATTAAGATTTTGGATGATGAGGGTCGTGAGTTGCCCGTAGGGCAGAAGGGTGAGATTGTCATCAAGGGTGAGAATGTGATGGCTGGATATTGGAAGAATCCAGACTCTACAGCAGATACTGTTCGTAATGGTTGGTTGCATACAGGCGATATGGGATATATGGGTAAGGATAATTTCCTCTATGTCTTGGGACGTTTCAAGAGCTTGCTAATCTCTTCAGATGGCGAGAAGTATAGCCCAGAGGGTATGGAGGAGGCTATCGTTGATAAGTCACCATATATCGACCAGGTTATCGTATATAACAACCAGAATCCATATACCATAGCATTGGCCGTAGGCTCGAAGGAGGCTCTTAACCGTAAGCTCGATGAGGAGGGTGTAAAGGGTGAGGAGCGTTATAAGCGTGCCGCAGCAATCATTGGCGAGGAGATTGCAAAGTATCGCCGTGGTGGTGCCTTTGCCGATGAGTTCCCCGAGCGTTGGGTTCCTGCAGTTATTGCGCTTGCAAACGAGGCCTTTACAGAGCAGAATGGCCTAGTAAATAGTACTATGAAGGTGGTGCGTAACAAGGTGGAGAAGCACTTTGCAGATGCTATTGCTAACGCCTACACCCCAGAGGGTAAGGCTATCGACAATGCTCGCAACATCGAGGCTTTGAAGCAGTTGCTAGGATAGTCGCCACGTACAAGGTAAATGCTAATAAATATAGCCTGTTCAACAAGCGTTGAACAGGCTATATTTTGTTTAAGCTACGAGTCTGTAGCTATCCGAAGATTACTTCCAATCCATGCAACGGCATACTAGGTTACGGTCACCATAGCCATTGTCAATCTTGGTTACGTATGGGAAGAACTTGCCCTCTGCCACCCAAGCTAGTGGGAATGCTGCCTCCTGACGTGAGTATGGGTGTGACCACTCTCCAGCAAGCTCCATAGCTGTATGAGGAGCGTTTACTACTACGTTGTCAGCATTGCCTGCTGCCGCTGCCGCCTCGCACTCACGCTTAATCTGAATGAGTGACTCTATGAAGCGATCCATCTCGGCCTTTGACTCTGACTCTGTAGGCTCCACCATCAATGTCTCGTGAACAGGGAATGAGAGCGTAGGAGCGTGGTAGCCGTAGTCCATAAGGCGGTGTGCGATATCACCACAGTCGATATTGTAGTCGTGCTTGAAACGTGTGAGGTCGAGAATCATCTCATGACCTACGCGGCCAGTCTCACCAGAGTAGTATGTCTTATACTCATCCTTCAACGCTGAAGACATGTAGTTAGCATTTACAATAGCCATCTCTGTAGAGCGGCGCAAGCCCTCGAAGCCAAGCATACGGATATAACCGTAGGTGATAGGCAACAACATTGCTGAACCCCATGGTGAAGATGCTACAGCTGTGATACCCTCCTCACCACCTGTCTCCATCAATGAGTGTGTTGGCAGGAACTTCACAAGATGCTCGGCAACACATACAGGGCCTACACCAGGGCCACCGCCACCGTGAGGCATTGCAAAGGTCTTGTGGAGGTTGAGGTGACATACGTCAGCACCAATATATCCAGGATTTGTAAGACCCACCTGTGCGTTCATGTTTGCACCATCCATATATACCTGGCCACCAGCATCGTGAACAGCATCAACGATGTCGCGGATGCGGCTCTCAAATACGCCATGTGTAGATGGGTATGTAACCATCAAACCGCACAACTCTGAAGCATGCTCCTCGGCCTTCTTCTTGAGATCCTCCACATCGATATTACCATTCTGGTCACAAGCCACTGTGACAATCTTCATACCTGCCATAGCTGCTGAAGCAGGGTTAGTGCCATGTGCAGATGATGGGATGAGGATGATGTTACGATATCCCTGACCGCGGCTCTGGTGATAAGCACGGATAATCATAAGACCTGCATACTCTCCTGCAGCACCAGAGTTTGGCTGCACGGTACATCCTGCAAAGCCGGTGATTGTTGCGAGGTAGCTCTCGAGGTTTGTGATAAGCTCGCGGTATCCCTCTGCCTGATCCTCTGGAGCAAATGGGTGTATATTCTGGAAGCCTGCCAATGAAAGTGGCTGCATGAGCTGCGCAGCGTTGAGCTTCATGGTACATGAACCGAGAGATATCATAGAGTTCATGAGTGAGATGTCGCGCAACTCAAGGCGCTTGATATATCGCATCATCTCGGTCTCGGTGCGGTATGCGTTGAAGATCTGCTCGGTGAAGAAGTCGCTCTCACGCTTCACCTCTGCTGCTATAGCAGCCTCCTCAACACGCTTTACAGCCTTTGCCTTCTTGCCACGAGCCTCGGCAAAGATATCTACGATGGTCTGAAGCTCTGCATCTGTAGTAACCTCATCAAAGGCGATACGTACAGCCTCGTCATTAGGGTAGTACATGTTTAT
This sequence comes from Alistipes sp., assembly GCA_017629985.1. Taxonomy (GTDB): domain Bacteria; phylum Bacteroidota; class Bacteroidia; order Bacteroidales; family Rikenellaceae; genus Alistipes. The sequence goes on along the minus strand of JAGBWD010000030.1, from coordinate 22,586 downwards.
CTCGCGTGCTAGGGCGATATCCTGAATTACAGAAGCCTCGGCCTCCACCTCAAGGGTGTCGAATACAGCCTTGGTGCGCACCTTGTAACCCATAGCCTCCAAAGCCTCCTTAACAGTCACCGCAGCGCTGTGTGCCACCATTGCAGCACGCTGAAGACCCTCCTTACCATTATATATACAGTAGAAACCTACCATAGATGCCATCAATGCCTGTGCTGTACAGATGTTTGATGTAGCCTTCTCACGCTTGATATGCTGCTCGCGCATCTGCAATGACATGCGGAGAGCCTTGTTGCCTAGACGGTCTACAGAGACACCGATGATACGGCCAGGCATATTACGCTTGTAGGCATCGCGAGTAGCCATGTAACCTGCTGAAGGGCCACCAAAGCCCATAGGGCATCCAAGACGCTGTGTAGTTCCCACTGCGATATCTGCACCCCAATCTGCTGGAGACTTAAAGAGTGCCAATGAGAGAAGGTCAGCAACGGCAGTTACCAATACACCTGCCTCGTGAGCCTTGGCTGCGAAGTCTGCATAGTTGCAAACCTCACCGTTAGCGGCTGGGAACTGAAGAATAGCACCAAACTCCTTACCTGTAAACTGATATGTCGAGAAGTCATCGCGGATAATCTCAATGCCAAAAGGCTCCGAACGGGTGATAAGAACATCGAAGGTCTGTGGGAAGATGTTCTCATCTACGAAGAGCTGGTTACGGCCCTGCTTTACAGCCTCTCTAGAGCGCAAAGCATACATCATAAGCATAGCCTCTGCTGTTGCTGTTGCCTCATCGAGGAGTGAGCAGTTAGCCACCTCCATACCTGTAAGCGAGAGAATAGCAGTCTGATAGTTCAATAGTGCCTCAAGACGACCCTGTGAAATCTCGGCCTGATATGGAGTATATGAGGTATACCATGCTGGATTCTCAAATACGTTGCGTGTTACCACAGCTGGCACCACGTTAGGGTAGTAACCCATACCGATAAATGAGCGATATGTGCGGTTCTTGGCTGCAAGATCTGCGATGTGGCAAGCATACTCATACTCGCTCATAGCCTCTGGTAGGTCGAGAGCCTTCTTAAGACGAATGTTCTGTGGGATAACCTGCTGCAACAACTCCTCAACAGAGGCTACACCAATAGTTGAGAGCATCTGCTGCAAATCATCCTTTGAGTTAAGACCTGTGTGGCGGTCTACAAAGCTATCAAAGATTTTCATTTCTTAAAGGTTTATTTAGTTTTAGTATTTGTAATTATAATTATTGTTAATATTTAAACGAGCTTCCTCCGATAAACTCGCGTAGTAGCGATGTTGGAGGTATCTCATCGGGATCTATAGCCACGAAATGTTCTAGTAGCTTTAGGAGGCGGCACGCCTCGGCATGCTCGGGTGCTGTATCTGGCACCTCGCGCAAGAGTGGCTCGGCAATAGCCTTCAACACCGATATCTCGTAGAAGAGCGAAGAGTTAAACATGACGTTTGCATTCTCCTGGTAGGGGAATATATGCTTCTCCTCGCCACGGCGTACCGAGGGCCACATGCTAAATGTTTGCATTAGGCTATGACCACGTGTGGCATTGTCGCGGATAGAGCGGCGTAGCAGGCGGTTATCCGTTGTAGGTATACGCGATGAGTTATCCATGGATACCGATGTGAAGCACGATATGTAAATCTTAAACTTCTGACCATCGGGAACGCTCTGTGTAAGGCGTGGGTTTAGAGCATGAATACCCTCAAGGATAAGTATCGAGCGGTCGGTGAGCTGTAGTGGTTTCTCATGCCACTGTCGTTTACCCGTAATGAAGTCGTAACGTGGAATCTCGACACTCTCGCCAGCTGTGAGACGCTTTAGATGGTCGTTAAGTGTTACTAGGTCTATAGCCTCTAGAGCCTCAAAGTCGGGTTTTCCACTCTCATCGAGAGGGGTCTTATCGCGGTCTACAAAGTAGTCGTCAAGGGCTATAAGCACAGGGTCGTAGCCACGAACACGGAGCTGCACACCTATACGCTTCGAGAATGTGGTTTTGCCACTAGACGATGGTCCCGATATGAGAACCATGCGTACTCCACGCTCGGAGTTTGCCTCGGCAATGGAGCGGGCGATGCTTGCTATCTTTAGTTCGTGGAATGCTTCGGCAATCTTGATAAGCTCCGAGGCGTCACCCTCAAGCACGCGGCGATTGAGGTCACCAATCGTAGGTACTCCCATGATATCTATCCACTGCTGATACTCGTGGAAGATGTCAAACATCTTATCGTGGTGGATAATTGTTGTCAGCTCCTCGGGATTTGTGCGAGCAGGGATAGCTACGTAAAAGCCGTTGTAGTAGGGTATAATATCGAAGCGCTTTACATACCCTGTAGATGGTGCTAGCACTCCGTAGAAGTAGCCAGGCATATCGCCAAGGTGGTTCACCGTGCGATATAGGTGAGGGCGTGTGTCGAGTAGTTCGATGCGGTCATCAAAGCCATACTCTTTGTACTCTGCCACAACCTCCTCGGCAAGACGTCTGCTGTGTGATATAGGTATATTTTCTGCTACAATGGCCTCCATGCGTAGTTTTAGGAGTGTGGCATCCTCGTAGCACAAAGGCTTTCGGTCTTCATACTCGGCGTAGAAACCGTTGCCTAGAGAGTGGCGTATGCGTAACTTGCGCTCGGGGAATATATCATGAGAGGCTTTCTGCAACACAAAGGAGAGCGTACGCTGGTATACGCGATAACCCTCAAAGTCGCGCAGGTCGAAATACTCCACAGTGACAGGTTTGTAGATGCGATAGCCCAGACCCTTATAGACGTTATTCACCCTCGCGGCAATAAATGGATATGGCTGCTCAAGAGTACTATTTTGTAAAACCTCCATCAGGGAGCTGCCTACTTCAACATTCAGTTGTGATGAGTTGTTGAGTAGTCGAAGTTCTATAGTGTGCGCCATATCTACTATATTTTTAAATTAATGGTGTGTAAAGATAGTAATTTTTTGTAAATTTGTAACGAAAAACATAACAACTTATGCGAAAATATCTAATTTTTTCAACAATAATACTCCTCTATGCACTTCTTGGTTGTCGCTCAACGGGTGGTGACGTAGACCATATTTATATCATCTCAACCAACGATATGCACGCCTCTATAGATGCTATGCCTCGCCTTGCAACGCTTGTTGCAGAGTATGAGGAGCGTGGTGAGGTGGTAGTTGTAGATTCGGGCGATAGGGTATCGGGAAATGCCTATGTGGATGACTCTCTGGAGCCTGGAGTGCCTATGATAGAACTTATGAATGATGTGGGCTATGATGTTGTGACACTCGGAAATCATGAGTTTGATCGTGGCTCGGAGGCGTTGCGTGGCATGGTTGAGGCTGCCGACTTTGAGGTGGTGTGTGCAAATGTGGTGACAAAGGATGGAACGATAGCCATAGAGCCTTATACAATAATATCGGTTGCTGGCCTCGATATCGGCTTTGTGGGGGTGGTGGATACCTCTAATGGCGGATATCCGTTGGGCGGCAAAAGCTCATACCAAAACTTCAGTTTTACCTCTGATATAGCTGCGGCATACGAGGCTTGTGAGGATATAGCTTCGGAGTGTGATTTCGTGGTGCTTCTTTCTCACATGGGACTCGAAAGTGATGAGCTTCTTGCCAAGCGCTCCCCTGCATGTCACTGGATAGCAGGAGGACATAGCCACGACAGAGTAAATAGAGAGGTTGATGGGGTGCGTATTACGCAGAATAACAAGAATATACGCTATGCAACGGTGGTAGATATCGCTGTTTGTGACGGTGAGATTTTGAGCGTAGAGTACACCATGGTTGATATGAGTGATGTGGCTGTTGAAAGTGCTACAATGGAGCGTGTTGAGGCCCTTAAAAATAGTGATCCAGGGTTAAATGTCGTTGAGGGTGTGGCTGTCGCTGCAGCGACCAAAGAGGGTGTTGCAAATTTCACCATAGCCTCCCTTGCAGAGTATCCATACGCAGATGGCTTTACTCCCGAGGTGAGCTTCTATCACTATGGCGGTATACGTCTCGATGGCTTTGCCGAGGGTGATATAAAACGTGCTGAAGTTCTCAACAATGACCCCTTCCACTCGACAATTTATGTGGGTGTGCTAACACCCAACCAGATGCGCGATTTTATAATTGCAAAGTATAATAGTGGAGATGCGGAGCGCCCCGATAAGGAGTCGCACTACCCCTATTTCCGCTCCGATGCTTCATATACCATACTTCTTGGTGATGAGCCTATCGAGGCCCCCGATGCTGTGGATATTATATTTGAGCTGGAGGAGCGCGAGTATCGAGTTGCGATGTGTAATTATATTGCTGATAACTACATTGATAGTGCTGTTGTGGCGCGTCAGTTACGACCCACGGGAGTTGCCGTGCGTGAGGCAATGTTACACCATCTTCGCTCCTTTGGCACGGAGGGTTTTGTGCCTAATAACGAGTGCCGTCAAAGGGAGATTCATAAATAACGTTTCGCTATGTTGGAGGTTAGTTACCAAAAAGAGCTTATAGAGGCTGGATGTGATGAGGCTGGCCGTGGATGTCTTGCAGGTGCGGTATTTGCTGCAGCCGTGATACTCCCATCTGATTTTTACCATCCCTATTTGAATGACTCAAAGCAGATGACCGAGCGCCGCAGAGATGAGCTTCGCAAGATTATAGAGCAGGAGGCAGTGGCGTGGTATGTTGCCGAGGTTAGTCCCGAGCGTATCGACCAGATAAATATCCTAAATGCCTCGATAGAGGGTATGAATATCTCGCTCAAGGCTCTTGCTACACCCCCAGAGTTTGCCGTAATAGATGGTAACCGCTTTCACACCGACCTCTCTATACCTTGGCGCACCATAGTCAAGGGTGATGGTAAGTATGCAAATATTGCTGCTGCATCAGTGCTTGCCAAGACCCACCGTGACGAATATATGATGCGTCTTGCAGAGGAGTATCCGATGTATGGCTGGGCGAAGAATAAGGGTTACCCCACGCGCGAGCATCGTCTTGCGATACGCGAGCATGGACTAACGCCGTATCATCGTCTGACCTTCAACAGCGCCCCCGAGCAGCTAGAGCTATTTTAGCCCTGTTGTGTGCTACCTTACAACAATCTCATCTATAAATAGGAATCCCGAGAATTTGCTGCGGTGGGCCTTGTAGCGGATATATCGTGCCTTGACACTGCCCTCCCAGCCAAAGTTCTTGAACGATGGCACATCCTCAACCATAACCTCATGCTCTATATCTGCAATCTTGGTGTAGTTCTCTCCATCTTCCGACACGGCAATCTCCACCAAGCAGGGCATAAAGACTCCAGGGCCACAGTACTGCATGAAGTCTGCGGAGATGGAGCTAATCTCCATAACCTCACCCATATCTATTGTAGCATCCACGCCACCGCGTCCTAGGAATCCCTGCCATCGGCCATCGGCATAGGTCCACGTACCGCGTAGGCCATCCGTCAGCGTAGCATCGCCTGCAGCACCATATTGTGGAGCATAGTATCTCGAAGGGAGGTTGTAGGTGACGCTCTTTCCCAGGGCGAGATGCTTTATTGGTTGCAGTGACTCTGGACGCTCACCAATTTCATTCTTGAGGTCAAAGGGGTGGTATCCCTCCTCCATCATGCGCTCTACAATCTCTATGGCGCGGCGTCTGAAGTCGCTATACTCTCTATTTTGTTGTTGTGACCATCCTATCTCGGCAATGGCCATGGCGCGTGGCCAGAGCATCATCTCGTAGTGTTCGTCCGTAGGTATAAACTCTGCCCATAGGTTGCCCTGAACACCGAGGATATACTTGCTAACCTCCTCGGGCATATCCTTTGGCGTAGGGTCGTAGGAGTAGACCTTCTCCAAAGGTAGGTAGCCACCAATAGCCTCAGGCTGTGTAGGTGGCGCATCCTGTGGCGCGTCGATGTAGCAGTAGGCGTGGGGTGACATAACAACCTTATGTCCCGCCTCGGCAGCTGCGCGACCGCCCTCCTCACCACGCCACGACATCACCGTTGCGTTAGGGGCAAGGCCGCCCTCAAGAATCTCATCCCAGCCAATAATCTGACGACCACGAGCATTGAGGTACTTCTCGATGCGGTGAATCATGTAGCTTTGCAGTTCATCCACGCTCTCAAGACCCTCCTCCTTCATGCGGCGCTGGCAATCTTCGCACTCGCCCCAGCTGCGCTTCGTAGCCTCGTCGCCACCAATATGTATATACTCCGATGGGAATATCTCGATAATCTCGTCAAGGATGGCCTGCATCATCTCGAATGTTGCCTCCTTGCCGATGCACAAATCCTCCTGACGCTCGGGACGTGGTGTGCAAGCCAACTCGGGATATGCTGCGATAACCTCCTCGGAGTGTCCAGGCATCTCAATCTCAGGGATGATAGTGATGTATCTCTCTGCCGCATAGCGCACTAACTCCTTTGCATCCTCCTTTGTGAGATAACCGCCATACGCACCCTCGGTGCCCATCTCAACGTGGCCACGCTCGCCATATCCCCACTCCTTCCACGTAGCTTGCTTGCGCCACGCAGCATACTCCGTAAGACGTGGGTAGGACTCAATCTCTATGCGCCAGCCCGCAGCATCGGTGAGGTGCAGATGTAGACGGTTCATCTTTAGGCGTGCCATCATATCAATCTGACGCTTGAGGAACTCCACAGAGCGGAAGTGACGCGAGATATCTATCAATATGCCACGATACTCGAAGCGTGGATAGTCGTAAATCTCACCTTCGAGCCATCTGCCCTTCAACTCACCCTCCATCATCTGGCGAATAGACTGTATAGCGTAGAAGAGTCCTGCGCCACTATGTGCCTTAATGTTGATGCCTTCAGGGGTTGTAGCTATATGATATCCCTCCGCCTCTTTTACAGCCGCAGGGTCTATCACAAGGTTTAAGAACGCCTTTTTTGCAGGCTTATTAACCTCCTTAACCTTGAGCCCCGAAGTAGCAATAGCCGCACGAATACGCTCTGCAGTCTTGCTGTCGGCATCAATGTAGAGCTTCAGTTCCTGCGTGGCATCGAAGGTCGCCATATCGTCTGTATCTTTTCGCTCGATGCTATAAGGTGCGGGAGTAATCTGTGAATACTGTGCGCTCGCCTCGTTGAGGCCAACGATAGCAAAAAATGCTATTATAAGAGTAAATCTTAGATGTTTCATATCGCAAAATTATTTTCTACAAAAATAGGAAATTGTATTGAGATACCAATACATTCGAGCCTCTATTTTGCAAAGAGGCTCTTGTGGTAGAGGTGTCACATGAGGCCAAAGATAGCTAATCTTAATAAATAATGAAAATAAAATCTCCAATTAGTTTTCATAGGATGTAAGTATATTTACCTATTTTAATGATTAATATAGCTCTTTTTTACCATATTTAAGGGTGCGTAAAGGGAAAAAATATTACCTTTGTAGTTGGTAATGATTGTGTGGCATGCCCACGTGGTGTGTGACGATTATCAACAGAAATTAACTAAAAAGTATAGAGATGGTAGATATTTTTGATCGTTTATCGAAGAATGCCGGAGGCCCTATTGGTCAATATATGTCGGCTGTACATGGCTATTTTGCATTCCCAAAGTTGGAGGGAGAGCTTGGCCCACACATGATGTTTCGCGGTAAACCCGTTCTTAACTGGAGCTTGAACAACTACCTTGGTTTGGCAAACCACCCCGAGGTGCGCGAGGCTGATGCCCAGGGTGCAAAGGATTATGGTATGGCATATCCTATGGGTGCGCGTATGATGTCTGGTCAGACAAAGTATCATGAGCAGCTGGAGCGTGAGCTTGCCGAGTTTGTGGGTAAGGAGGATGCCTTTCTTCTTAACTTCGGCTATCAGGGTATGATATCAATCATTGACTGTCTTCTTACACCTCGCGATGTTGTGGTCTACGACAAGGAGTGTCACGCCTGCATCATCGATGGTTTGCGCATGCACCCAGGTAAGCGCTTCGTATATGCTCACAATGACGAGGAGTCGTTGCGCTTGCAGCTTAAGCATGCTACGGAGCTTGCCGAGGAGCAGCGTGGTGGTGTTCTGGTAATCACCGAGGGTGTATTTGGCATGAAGGGTGACCTAGGCTTCCTCGATGTCATCGTGAAGATGAAGAAGGAGTATAGCTTCCGTCTTCTTGTTGATGATGCTCATGGCTTTGGTACTATGGGTGAGAATGGTCGTGGCACGGGTGATCACTTTGGCGTTCAGGATGAGATAGATGTGCTGTTCAATACCTTTGCAAAGTCTATGGCAGGCATTGGAGCCTTTGTGTGTGGCCCACGTTGGCTTATCAATCTCTTCCGCTATAACATGCGCTCACAGCTCTATGCCAAGTCACTCCCTATGCCTATGGTGCTAGGTGCGCTTAAGCGCCTCGACCTTATTCGTAAGCATCCCGAGTATAAGGATAAGCTTTGGGAGATAACTCGTGCGCTCCAGAAGGGTCTTACCGATAACGGCTTTGATATTGGTGTTACGCAGTCGCCTGTTACACCTATATATATGAAGGGTGGCAATGAGGAGGGTACTAACCTTATTGTAGATCTTCGTGAGAACTATGGTCTCTTCTGTTCTATTGTTATCTATCCTGTGATACCAAAGGGTGAGATTATCCTTCGTGTTATCCCTACTGCTGCACACACCATGGAGGATGTGGAGTATACTATTAATACCTTCAAGGCTGTACGCGCAAAGTTCGAGGCTGGTGAGTATATTAAGCCTATTCCAAATAAGGCTGATCCAGAGTTTAAGGTACGTTAGTAGAGTAATGGCGATAGTGATAGGGCCTGCCCAAATTTTGGGCAGGCCCTCTGTTATGGGGTGCTGTAGCCTATTTTGCCACTATGCACTCCTCTCTAATTATCACGCACCGATTTACGATAGGGGTGTCGGGGGTTGTGAAGGCCTCCTCTGTATCACCAACCCATGAGGTGCTGATGCGCGAAGCATCTATGCCATGTGATACGAGCCACTCCGTAACAGCCTTGGCACGCTCCATAGATAGCTCTTCATTACGCTCGGCGCTACCGGTCTCCTTGTCGGCATATCCAACAACAGATATTGGGCAAGAGGAGAGCTTGGCCTGGCTTACGTAGCTCTCGAGTGTCGCCTGTGCGTAATCGCCGATAGTGGCATCACCAATGGTGAAGAATGCTATAGACTCCACCGATGGAATATCCATAGGCTGTGGTGCTGCGCTCTTAAGCTGTTCCAACTCCATTGCAAGGTCATTGTTGGATGTGGCGAGTTTATCAAGCTCGTCAGTTGCCGCCATAAGCTCCTCGTCACGTGTTGCTAGACGCTGCTCGAGGGCAAATATCGCAGCTAGGTATCCATCCACCTCCACTTCGGGATATCCTGGCTCCCAGTCGCGCTGATTGAAGCGATAGGCGACACCTATTGATGCTGATACGCTAAAGGCATAACGGCCGCCACTGCGTATCTGCTCGGGGAGAGACCTCTCGGCGAAGAGCCATGAGCGTAGGTCTAGCTCTATATCCCACTGTGGCGTGATGCGAAACTTGTTAAGGAGTCCCGATGTGAAGGCAAACTCCCCATTATAGGAACCTGCCGACCCCTTTGTCCACGACATTGCGGTATATCCAAATCCCATGTAGGAGATAGCATAGTATACTCTGTCGGGCTTGTATCCACCTATCCAGTTGGACATGTTAATCATGATGTCACCATGCACAAATAGGTAGGGGGTGTTGAAGGCTCCGTTGCCAAAACGTGATGAGTCATAGGCGTAGTTACGGAACTCGCCAGCATCTAGTTGTAGACGCATACCAATAGTTGGCGCTACCCACTTCAAGAATCCTGCGTTTACATTCCAGCCATTGCGGTCTAGGAATGAGCCAGGATCCTCGCCCCACTTTTGCGACAACTGTAGGAATGAGTTACCACCACCTAGCGATACCTCCCAATTATCCCAGAAACGATTGGTCTCAAAGCCTTGCCAGCGCATAGGCTGCCAATTCTCCTGTGCCATTGCCACCATAGTCATCGTGGCCATACATAGACAAAGTAAAAATTTTTTCATAAGTCAAAACATTAATTGTTTTACACTAATTTTTCGTCATTACCACCCAAACAAATATCGCGCCGATAGATGAAATGTGTGGCTGCAGCGGGTGGGACTTTATCCCATAATCATAAGTGGTGGTTTCGATTTTCATGATGTGAACGAGCCTATCGCTCTCAAATAACCCTAAAATAGGATTAAAACATCGCTATAATTTTGTGCTGTAATAAAAATTTTCTATATTTGTCATACAATAGAGTACTCTTTAATCATGAACAATATGAAGACTTTTACCAAGATTTTATCACTCCTATTTATCTCTGTTATGCTCTTTGCATGCGAGAAGGAGCCTGCCAAGACTACGCAGCAGCCAGAGACTAAATTTGAGCTAACCTCCGATAGTGCGGTCTCTGTGGATTCTATAGGTGGAGAGGTTATTATAACCTATTTGATAACTAATCCTTTGCAGGGCGTTGAGGTGTCGTCATCGGACAACGCGGAGTGGCTCTCGGAGGGTGTTGCCGAGAGTGGGAAGATAGTGTATGTGGCGGCTGAAAATAGCGCGTATGAGGCTCGTGAGGCTACAGTGACTCTGCTATACGATAGGTTTGAGGCAACGGTAACCGTAGAGCAGGCTGCAGCAGTGAAGCCTGATGCCCCAGTCATTGTGCTTGAGAAGAGTGTTGTTGAGGTACCTGCAGAGGGTGGTAGCTACAGCATAGGATACACCATTGAGAACCCTATCGAGGGCGTTGAGTTGGGATATTTAGGAACAGATGATGGATGGTTTGGCTCGTTTGAGGTTACCGAGGATGCAATTATCATAGATATCGCTCCTAATACTGATGTAGATAGTCGTACCAAGAGTCTAGGCTTTGTCTATGGCGAGGAGGCGCAGTGTAGCCTAACCATTAATCAGGCGGGCGTTGTGGTAGACCTTACGCTCGATAAGAGTGCTGTTGAGGCTGCATCAGCAGGTGGTGATTACGCTGTGGCCTACACCATTGATAATCCACAGGCCGGGGCAGAGATAGAGATTACAGCTTTGGAGTCATGGCTTCGTGCTACGGTCTCTGACACAGAGATACTCATATCGGTAGATGAGAATCCTACCTATGAGTCACGCACAGCGACCCTATATGTAGATTATGTAGATGTGTCGCGCGAGATCTCTGTAACGCAGCTTGCGAAGCTTCGCGAGGAGAGCCTTGTGATATCCTCTGTGGCGCTAGGTAGTAGTGTAGAGGGTAGTGTGGAGCTTATCTTTACGGCCGATGACGATAAGAGGTATCTCTTCAACGTGGCAACAACGCTTGCCGAGGGTGTTATCTTGGATGGTTACTACTCTATGATAGGAGAGACGATAATAGATGGTATACACGATGTTGAGGGTGTGAATGGCGCGATGATAGATGCATCGCTTGATGCTCTTACCCGTGATGGTCAAACTCGTTTCGATATATCTTGGAAGTATGACAATGTGATATATATTGCCGAGTGGACAGGTGCTGTCGAGGGCTTTGAGTATGAGGAAAATATTGGTGGTGGCGATGCCATACCTTACGATATCCTCCGTGCCGAGGTATATTACGACAAGCCAGGTGAGAAGGAGATAGTCTTTTACTACAGCGAATTGGAGGGCCATAAGTTTAACTTCAAGGCTAGTGATATAGCTGTCGGAAAGCCTGTAGCTAATGGAACTTACTCTACGGAGAGTGGTACTATGTCCTTGAACTACTGCATCCATGGTTACGGCGCTGATTATGATAAGATGACATCGGCGAAGGCTGTGGTAAAGAATAATGGTGATAGGAGTACTACGTTCCGCATAGAGTGGGAGTGTAACAATCAAACATATTGGTTGGAGTGGACAGGTGCTGTTGAGGGTTATAACTATGAGGATGTAGCTGGAACAAAGCTTAACTTTACGCCTACATACGTTGAGGCTTCGTATGCTGGTATGGCGGGCATATATTTCTACTTCTACGATGATGATAACAATGAGTTAGTCATCAACTATGACGATGGTAAGATCTATATGCCATATATCAACTATCAGGGTAAGCGCATAGAGATTAGCACCGATGACTACCACTTTGAGTATGTTGATAATCAAGATTTGACCTTCACCTACGATGCTCGCTTTGTGACGTTGGATGGACGTATTATTGAGTTTGAAGGTGTGATATTTACAGAAGTGTCTAAATAGTAATTATAAATTTTAAGGATATGAAGATGTTTTTTAAGCAGCTATTCGCTGTAATAGTTATGGCGCTGTTGTTTGTGGCATGTGCCAAGGATAGTACAGAGCCTGTAAAGCAGCCAGAGGAGCAGCCAGAGGACCCCGAGGACCCAGAAGAGGATCCAGAGGAGGACCCAGAAGAGGATCCTACCCCTACCGTGGAATTTGTCATCACCGTTGAGGAGGTTCATGCTTCATCTGCTATTACACAGGTTACACCATCGGATGAGCAAATCTACTATATCATGTACCTCGAGGAGGTATCCTATCTCCAGAGCGCTGGCATAGATAGCGCCGAGACGTTGTGGGAGGATGACTATCTCGCCTTTGAGGGCAACGCTGCCGAGAGTAAGAAGAACTTGAAGGAGTATCTGCTTGAGTCGAATATCGCTTTTCAGGGTACGAAGCGTGTGAAGTGGGGCAGTGTGCTTCCTGGTGTTAAGTCGGTGTTGTATGTCTATGGTATTCAGTTCAACGAGGATGGCTCGGAGTATGAGCCTGTGACAGAGATTACATGGGAGGTTATAGAGCCAGAGTATGCACCATTGAAGGATGTAAACTTTAACCTCGATGTCGAAGTGAATGGTGCCGAGGTGGTGCTAAACATTGAACCTGAAAATTGGGATGGTCACTATGTTGTAAAGTTTGTCGATGCTAATAGCGAATTGTATGTTGATGATGAGTCAAACTTCACGGATGAGGATATGAAGAGCTTGGCTGATGAGTGGGTTAATGTCTATAGCAGTAACTTAAGTTACGGCTATGACTCGCAGTATATTCTCGATAATGTGTGTCTAAAGGGCAATCAGAGTGTGGAGACAGAGCTAGCGTCATACGTTCTCTATTCGGCATTGGTATACCCTGTTGAGGAGTATGATGGCCTTGTGCAGGTTGTTGCCAAGCCTACATATATAAACTTTGTTACCGAGGAGGTGCAACAGTCAGATATGGATATAGATATTGAGGTTACCAACTGTTATGTTCGTGTTGCAGATATCCGCATTACCCCTTCGGAGGCGGATACGCAGTATCTGATGCTCATCACGCAGACCGCATACCTCCCCAAGGAGTATGACGATGAGTATCTTCTAGAGCTTATTTTTGGTGAGTGGTCTTATGCTGCCTACACCTTTAAGGGTGAGATGACCTCACATCTTAACACTCTCTATCCTGATACCGAGTATCTTATTGTTGCCTTTGGCTACAGTGGCGGTGTGATAACCACAGATATCTGCAAGAAGATCTTTAAAACAGAGCCAGAGGGTGAGTGTGAGCTGGAGGTTACTGGCGTAAATATCGGTGGCCCATATACCCCTTCGGAGTTGTATGCCTACGACCCAGAGCGCTTCAAGTATTATACTCCTCCTTATACCTACGATACTAGTATGTGCGTAATATTTATGGAGGTGCAGACCAGCAAGCCTACCGATGATATCTTTGTATATCCATTCGCAAAGGAGGATTATGACTATCACGGCGAGGAGATTATCTTCTTCGACCTGTTGTGCGATCCATGTGAGCCATTTGAGTATACAACCGTTATATACGATTATATGCCATACTATGTATGTGCTGCGGCCTATGATTATAAGGGTAATGTATCGCCTATGTGGCGCTCCGAGGAGCTAGATTGGAGTAAGATGGAGCCACGACCTATCGAGGAGCTTATCGAGAAGATAGATAACCATGAGGCCTCTACATCGCATATCGTAGCTATGCCGTTGCATCTGTAGTGGGTTTAACCCTATATGAATATGGCCTGCTCAACATCTGTTGGGTAGGCCATATTTGTTATATATCCTCATAGTTTGTGTAGGTCTTGGCATTGTGTCATAACCATATAGATATAAAAAGAAGCGGATGGAGAACTCTCCATCCGTATTCTTCTTGGCGCGAGACGCCAACACTCAATCTAACAGCACCTATCGTGCAATTAGACTAGTTGTACTTGAATGTTGCCTCGTCTGATACAGTCAACTTCTTGCGACCCTTTGCGCGACGTGCAGCCAATACCTTACGGCCATTGGCAGTAGCCATTCTCTGACGGAAACCGTGCTTGTTAATTCTCTTGCGACGAGAAGGCTGGTAAGTTCTTTTCATTGCCATAGTTGTATCGTTTTTTTATTGTTTTTGTTCCGCTTTCTTATTACGTCACGCTGTTTGTGACAGCCTATAACGCTTCTTTTGCGAGGTGCAAAGGTACAATGAATTTTGTTAATTGCAAATAATTCTTCAAAAAAAATGCAGTTTTCGGTGTAACTTTCTCCTCTAAAGCTATTTTCATGGCTCTAATCTTCGAATAGGTTAATCTCGCCGCGCTCCACTTTGCCATATATCGCCGCAAGCTCGCCTATTGCTGGAGATATCACGGCAAGGGTGTCGGCTATAGCCTTCTCGCCACCTCCCTTTATGCGATAGAGCAGTGCGGCATATAACGCTTTGAAGCAAAGCTCGGTATCGCTAATATCCTCCTTGTCGATTATTGTGCGGAGGCGTGGTAGCTCGGGTGTGAGAGCTGCATAGGTATTGCGGTAATGCTCTCCCACGGGGAGCTTCATAAGTTGTAGATGTAGGTTGTGGAGGTCTGCAATGAGATGTAGGGTATGCTCTATATGTCCCTGGCTCTCCTTTCCCTCTTTGCGCAGAAGCTCAACAATCTGCATATACCAGTTAAAGATATTCTCCTTCTGCTGCTCATCGGCCCCCTCTATCTTTGCAACAAGTGTGGCATATATAGCCTCTGGGCTAAACTGTAGCGCACGAAGCAAATCCTCAATCTGCCAAATGTAGAGTATATATTCGGCGATATTCTCCTTACGTTTCTGTAGTGCTATTAACATATTATAACCAGTCGTTAGCGTTAAATGTACTCTTTGGGGCGTTAGGCACGTTGCTGAAATATGTGAAGCCTGTCAGCTGCTCCAACTCCTCTATCGATATCATATCCTTTGCCTGTGGCTTATGGCCCTTCGCCTGCTCGTGGCATATCACAAAGGCGGCGCACTTAAGTTCCGATGCCGAGCAATCCTTCACCGCCTTTCCCGTATTACCACTCTTGGTACGTAGTAGGGCGTAGTAGAACATTGTGGGGCGCGACACGTCATTGCGGCCACCAAATGATATCTTTGCTGGGCGGCCCGTGTTGCCATACTTATCGGTGTAGGTGTCGAAGTATGCACCAATGACAACATATAGCGTGTCGTTACATACAAGGTTATCTACATGGTCCTCGAGGTTGTTCCATGCACCACCGCCGGTGTTGAATGTATCGGAATATTGTGGTGCGATGTTCGAGTAGTAGAACACCTGCTTGTTTGTCGCTGTAGAGGATAGACGCTCTGCCGAGCCAAGCATGTGGCCTTTGTTGCATCCTCCTCCAGTAGCCTTACTGCTATACTGGATGTTGGATGGTATCTGTGGGTCTTGGCGATAGGCATCGGTGCGTGAGGCTCCTGACTCGTAGCTAGTATGTCGTGGTGCTGCTACCCATACTGGGCAGTGATGCTCTGCCGAGAAACATACGGTGAAGTTTCGTGCAGAGCCACTCCTTTGTGCATTTTTCTCGCCTCCAGCGCATAGGTGATGAGCATAGTAGAGCGAGCTATTCTTGTCGTCACGGCCGTCGCTGTTGCTGTCAAACTCTATAGGAAGCTCGTACCATCCTCTGCGATAGGTCGCTCCTTCGGTAGGCTCTGGTTCGGGTTCGGGTTCAGGCTCAGGCTCGGGGTCGGGATTAGGCTCCTCGCTCGAGAGGGTTGTAAATGCCTCACCTATAGACCATGTTTTGCCCTTGGCGTTTACGAATGTTAGGTACTCATAGTGGGTGTCGGGCATGAGACCCTCTATGCGTAGCGATATCTCACGGCTTATCTCTGTGGGAAATATCTCCCACTCCGAGGTGGCGCTCTTTAGCTGGAATCCCATGCGCTCGATGCTTGCAAAGTCCGAGGCATTGATGGTTGCTGCAAGCTCCACAAAGTCGGCACCTAGGCTCTCCACCTCGGTATTGACAATGGAGCATACAAAGCTCTTCTCCTCCTCTTTACACGCTACTATAAGTAGTATAGAGGAGAGAATTGTTAATAAATATCTCATTATTCTCTGTTTTTAGAATCTATCCATATTGTTACGGGACCATCATTTGTAAGCTCTATCTTCATGTCTGCTCCAAACTCTCCCGTGGCTACATCTCTTCCTAGTGCCTCCCTCACGCTGCGAACGAAGGCCTCATAGAGTGGCTTGGATATCGCCTCTGGGGCAGCCTTTATCCACGAGGGACGGTTTCCCTTTTTTGTGAGGGCGTGGAGTGTAAATTGGCTGACAATCATGATATCGCCCTTTATATCCTCCACCGAGAGGTTCATCACCCCCGCCTCATCGTCAAAAATTCGTAGCTGTATGAGCTTCTTCGTGAGCCATGCTATATCTTCGTCACCCTCATCGACACCCACGCCGACAAGTACAACAAGGCCCTTGCCTATCTGTGAGAATACCTCTCCGTTAATATGGCATCGCGCCTCTGTAACGCGCTGTATCAACAACCTCATTGCTGCGCCTCCTCAAAGAATGTCCAAAGGTTATCACCCTTTGGCACAGGTGCTGTTATAGATATCATAGCTCCTCCTACGGGGTGCGCAAATGTTACCTTGCGTGAGTGCAACGAGATACCTCCATCCTTATTAGAGCGCTTTGCGCCATATTTAAGGTCACCCTTAATAGGGCATCCCACAGCCGAGAGCTGTGCGCGAATCTGATGGTGACGGCCCGTCTTGAGGTCTACCTCTACAAGGGTGTAGTTTGTGGATGCTCCAAGTACGCAGTAGTCGAGTATCGCCTCCTTGCCATCGCTCTTTGGGCGTAGATGTGCGTGTGAACGGTTAGTCTTTGGGTTGCGCACTATCCAGTGGTGTAGCGTTCCCTCCTCGTCATTGGGACGATTCTCGGTGATTGCCCAGTATGTCTTCTTAATCTGCTGGTTGCGAATCATCTCGTTGAGGCGCGCTAGGGCCTTTGAGCTCTTTGCAAATACCACAGCACCACTCACAGGGCGGTCTATGCGGTGTACAACACCTAGAAATACCGCTCCAGGCTTATGGTCGCGAATCTTTATCATCGCCTTTATCTGATCCTCTATAGCCTCGGTGCCATCGGGGTCACTTTGTACGAGGTCTCCAGCATGCTTATTGACTATCAATAGGTGGTTATCCTCGTATAGGATGTCGTTTATGGTAAACATGTTACAACTTAAATGTAAATGGTAATAACTTCTCTGCCGAGTCTACTACTGTGGCGCTTCCTGCGCCAGACATTATCACGCGTATCGGTGAGTGTTGTCTGCGCTCTACATCTACAATTACCTGGCGGCACTGCCCACATGGGTAGCACTCTCGCTCCGAAGGATTAGAGGCTATGGCAAGCGCCTCGATGGGGTCATCTGCGTAGTTAGACTCCACGAAGAAGAGCAATGAGCGCTCGGCGCAGAGGCCTGCAGGGTATACCTCGCTCTCGAAATTTGCGGCATGTAGCGTGCGTCCGCTCTTAAGACGTACCGCAGCGCCAACATGAAAACGAGAGTATGGGGCATTGGCCATCTTCGTAGCCTCCATAGCTTCACATACTAGGGCGTAATCAGCCTCTCCCAGCTCCTTGATAGAGCTGTAGTGGCTATATGATATCTCCAAAATCTGTTTCATGATAGAAAACATTTGGTTAATACTATCTGCAAAGATAAGCAAAATTATGGGTAAAAAAAATGGGAATGACTAATTTTGCTTTATGTCATTCCCAAAAACTCATTAGATAAATTGCTCTACAGATAGTAGTATATGGTTGGTTCTACCTCTACAGAGCTGCGAAGAAGCTCTCCGCTAGCGTTGTAGTCTAGATATATATCAGCTATGTTGTCATTTAGATATATCTCTGCCTCAATAAAATATACGTCATCCTTGTTTGGTCGCTCCAGGCGATCGACATCATCAACAGGGGTCTCTACACCATACGCCGTTAGGAAGGCACTCTGTACGGCATCTGGGAGATTCTTGAATTGTATGTCATATTCTGAAGCTACCCATACCTCATTCTTGTACCATGCTTCGCAGTCGCCCTCACCAGGAATGTGAAACTCTGCAACGGCATACTCTCCTCTTTTCTCCCACTCCACATCAACCGCCGTGGGGTACATCTTGTCAAAGTCGCTACGTAGTGCCTCCGGAGCGTTGTACTCCTTGTCGCATGCTGTGAGGGTTGCTGCAGCTACAAATGACAAAACAAGATATTTTACTGCTTTCATAAATCTCTTTAATGTCAGTTGTTAATCATCAATATCTATGAGCTGGTAGCTCTTGTTGAACGTAAGCTCTAGGCCGCCTGTGATTTTAGCCTCCCAGTTGCCATGCTTGCGTTTGATCTCTGTAATCTTCTTCTCGGGGTAGCTCTTGTGGATGTAGTTGCGAATCTTGTCGGGAACAAGGGATTTTGGAACCTCATTGTAGCGGCAAGATACCTCCTTCCACTCGCCATTGTTGTCAAACTCAATCTTGTCGCCGTTAGTAAATACAACCTTATACTCATCACCTAGTAGCTCCTTGTCGAGGATGATGTGCGATATATCATCCTTTGAGAAGTACTCCTCAACAAATTCTTGTGAATTTGCAGGAAGTTCAACGTAGTTTATCGGACGGTCATCATCAAAAATATTGTAACTTGCTGCAATAGCGCTAGTTGCTGTGATTACTATTGATAGCATAAATGCGGTAACCTTTCTCATATTCGTAATATTTTTAGTTATAGTTATTTATTTTATCTCTATTTTGCGTCTGCAAATATTGTGCATTTTTTTTAAACTACAAAGAAAAATAATCTAAAATATTAGTTTTTGGGTTAATTTTCTTACATAAAAGGTGCATAATGCTCCATTTATTCAAAAAAAATATCTAAAAGCATCATATCTCCAAATTTTTTCATATCTTTGTATGACTATACTATAGTGTAATAACAGTATTATTAACTTGTAGTATGGGCAGGGTATAATGTAAGTCGAGGTGGTTTTTAGCTTTATGCTGTTGTGTATGCTCACACACTTCGAAGGTGGAATGCCCAAGTGACGCAAACGGTTATTTGCTAATTTATAGGAGATTATACAAATATGAAATATAGATTAGTTGAGGTAAAGTGTGGAGATAAGAGGCTAGAACGCGAGTTTCTTGATCTGCCCAAATATATATATAAGGGTAACCCTAACTGGGTATGCCCCTTCGACAGCTCTATTTTAGCGGTCTTTGACCCTGCGAAAAACAAGCTGTTTAAGGATGGCGAGGCTATCCGTTGGGTCGCTTATAATGAAGAGGGAGAGTGTGTAGGACGTATAGCGGCGTTTTACGATAAGGGTCATGCCTTTGGATATGAGCAGCCTACAGGAGGTTGTGGATTCTTTGAGGCTATAGATGACCAGAAGCTTGCCAATGTGCTGTTTGATGCTTCGCGAGATTGGCTTAAAGAGCGAGGTATGGAGGCTATGGATGGCCCTATAAATTTTGGCTCGCGCGATGCGTGGTGGGGACTTCTTGTTGAGGGCTATGAGCATCAGCCCCTTTTTGAGAATCCCTATCATCTGCCATACTACAAGGCGTTGTTTGAGAATTACGGCTTTCAGAACTACTTTAACCAAAATACCTACCTTTGGAATATCTATGACGATGATGTAAATGAGGTGGTTCATGAGCGCGTCAAGCGTTTGATGTCCACACCAGGTTATCGTTTCGCATCCATTGGCAATGAGAGCCTCTACTCTGCAGTCGAGAAGTTGCGCGTGATATACAACAAGGCGTGGTCGCTCTTTACGGGAGTTCAGCCTATGACTGTTGAGGAGGCTCATCAGATGGCAGATGTTATGCGCCCGATTATTGATAGAAACCTTATCTGGTTTGCCTATTTTAACGATGAGCCTATTGGCTTCTTTGTTATGGTTCCAGACCTTAACCGCCTGATAGGTAAGTATAACGGTAAGTTTGGCATCGTCAATAAGCTTCGCATGTTATGGGATTTGAAGGTGCGCAAGAGATGTGATAGAATCTTTGCGATAATCTTTGGCATCACCCCCGAGTTTCAGGGCAAGGGTGTTGAGTCGGGATTTATGAAGGCTATGCTCGACAACTACATCCGCACCGATAAGAATCTATATAAGAGTGTTGAGTTTGCGTGGATTGGCGACTTTAACCCTGTTATGAACCGCATGGTGGAGCGATATATCTGTGCGCGTAAGCATAAGATGCACACCACATATCGCTATCTCTTCGATCGCAACAAGGAGTTTACACGTTGCCCTCGTGTGGGCCTTAAGCCCCGCCCAAAGAGCGATGCACAACAAGAATAAGTGGATAAAACCAATAACTTAAAACTATATAAAACCAATGAAAACAACAGCTTTTACAAAGTACCATATTGCTAATGGTGCAAAGATGGCAGAGTTCGCAGGCTACAATATGCCTATTGAGTTCTCGGGTATCAATGACGAGCATATCAACGTTCGTGAGAAGTGTGGTGTATTTGATGTTAGCCACATGGGCGAGATTTGGGTTAAGGGCCCACGTGCTACAGAGTTCTTGCAGCGCATCACCACAAACAACGTTTGTGACCTATTTGATGGTAAGGTGCAGTATACTACTATGCCTAATGGCAAGGGTGGTATCGTAGATGATATCTTGGTTTACCGCCTCAACGAGCAGAAGTATATGCTCTGTGTTAATGCTGCAAATATCGAGAAGGATTGGAATCACATCTGCAAGCAGGGTGAGGAGTATGGCATGAAGGCTGGCGAAGAGCTTGAGAATGCTTCAGATAAGACCGCGCAGCTTGCTATTCAGGGTCCTTTGGCTATGCAGCTTGTGCAGAAGATGACCGAGGAGCAGGTGGTAGATATGGAGTACTACACCTTCAAGCTTTGCAAGGTTGCTGGTTGCGATGTAATTCTCTCTACTACAGGTTACACAGGCTCTGGTGGTTGCGAGATTTACATGTATAACGAGGATGCCGACACTATCTGGGAGGCTATGTGGAAGGTAGGCGAGGAGTTTGGCCTTAAGAATATCGGTCTTGGCGCTCGCGACACTCTCCGCTTGGAAAAGGGCTTCTGCCTCTATGGTAACGACATTGACGATACTACATCTCCTATCGAGGCTGGTCTAAACTGGCTCACCAAGTTTGTGGATAACAAGCCATTTATCGACCGTGAGCTTATGGAGAATCAGAAGAAGAATGGCGTATCTCGAAAGTTGGTAGGTTTCAAACTTATCGACCGTGGTGTGCCACGTCATGAGTATCCTCTTGCAGACCTTGAGGGCAACGAGATTGGCCATGTGACATCTGGTACCATGTCTCCATGCTTGAAGGTAGGTATTGGTATGGGTTATGTTAAGCCAGAGTTTGCGAAGGTAGGTACACAGATTGCAGTTGTTGTACGTGGCCGTTTGCTCAAGGCAGAGGTAATCCGTCTCCCATTCGTATAATCTACATAAAAAAATAGCCGTTCGGTGCCTTTTTCATAGGCGCCGAACACTATTTTTATAAAAAAGGAGAAAAATTTTGACAAAGAGGGATATAATTCCGAAATTTGTCATATCTTTGTAGAGTATTTTAAGGACATATAAGTCCTATGCAGTGAAATAAACTTTTTAATCATTTACATTATAACCTTTTAACTTAACTAAAACTATGGATGTAAAAGTTATCATGGCCAATTTGGAGGCCAAGCACCCAGGCGAGAGCGAGTACTTGCAGGCTGTTCAGGAGGTATTGGAGTCTATCGAGGAGGTATACAACCAGCACCCAGAGTACGAGGCAGCAAAGATCGTAGAGCGTATGGTAGAGCCAGATCGTATCTTCACTTTCCGTGTAACATGGGTTGATGATGCAGGTCAGGTTCAGACTAACCTTGGTTACCGTGTACAGTTTAACTCTGCTATCGGTCCTTACAAGGGCGGTTTGCGTTTCCACCCAGCTGTTAACCCTTCAATGTTGAAGTTCCTCGGTTTCGAGCAGACTTTCAAGAACGCTTTGACTACTCTTCCTATGGGTGGTGCAAAGGGTGGTGCAGATTTCAACCCAGTTGGCAAGTCTAACGGTGAGATCATGCGCTTCTGCCAGGCATTCATGCAGGAGTTGTGGAACAACATCGGCGTAGATACTGACGTTCCTGCTGGTGACGTAGGTGTTGGTGGTCGTGAGATCGGCTTCCTCAACGGTATGTATCAGAAGCTCGCTCGTAAGTACCACACTGGCGTTTTGACTGGTAAGGGTATGACTTGGGGTGGTTCAAT
>JAGBWD010000029.1 GCA_017629985.1 Alistipes sp. | reverse complement strand
TTGACAGCCTCGCAATGACGCGATAAGCAACGTCATCCCTAGAACAATGAGCGTGGATAGATTTTGATGTAGACAAAAAAAAGAGAAACAAGGAAAATTTCCTTGTTTCTCTTTTGATTATCAGTGGATTACCTGACAAAATCTACTAATACTCCTCGTTGTTAAAGTCATTTTGTGTCCTCATAGACCTTTGATTGACAAATGAATATAACTAGTTATGCCACTGGGGCAGTATTAGGGCAGTATCTTGTGTATTGGATAGTGCCGAAATGCCTTTTTAATTGCCTTAAAATCTCCTCTAAATCAAATACTCCATTATGTCTTGCAACAATCTATCGTCTAATTTCATAATGGTCAATCAAGTAAAGAGCCTGATTATTTTCCATAACCAGGCTCATATTTATTTACTACTTTTTCTTTTTAACTTCGAGTTCTACGATAAGTGGGTGTAGCTCCTCAACGAAACGCTTCTTGTAGTAGTCACCCTTCTTGGCTGGAACAAAAATGTTCTTCAATGACTTGCAACCATTGCAACGTTCCTCCTTAATGTAGCGCACGCAATCAAGGAAAGTAAGTGTCTCGAGTGCGGGGCAATCCTTAAATGGGAATACACAGTCTGCTCTGTAATCGTCCAATTTTCCCTTTACGGTCGCTGTTTTTAAGTTCTCGCAACCACAGAAAACACCGTTAAGGTTCTTTACAGTCTCTGGTACCTCGATGCTTGTTAGTCCGGAATTAGAAAAAGCCCCCTCCTCAATATACTCTACGCTGTCGTGGATAACAACCTCTGTAAGTGCAGTACAACCCTCAAAGGCGTAAGCACCAATTTCAGTTACGCTGTCAGGAATAACGATACTTTTTAAGGTCTCACATCCGCTAAAGGCACCATAACCCAATGTCTCTACACCATTAGGAATAACACTATTGCTACAACCTGCAACAAGTGTATTGCCACTCTTTATGATGGCATTACAATTCTCACGCGAGTCATAGATGCTGTTACCCTCTTCCACAACGATGCTGGTCAGTGATTTGCAGTGCGAGAAGACACCATCCTTGCTAATCTCTGTAACACTCTTGGGAATAGTAATATTTGTAAGCTCTCCGCAACCGAAAAAGGCATACTTACCAATTTTCTTCACACCCTCGGGGATTGCAATTGTTGTCAAACCCGTGCAACCACTAAATGCGTATGAATCAATTTCTTCAATATTTTCGGGTATTGTAGTATTACAGCAACCTCGTATCAAGGTGTTTGTAGCACTCTTTATGATGGCATTGCAATTGTTTCGTGAATCATACATAAAGTTACCCTCCTCGACCACGATGCTTGTTAATGCCCCGCAACCATCAAACGCTTGAAGTCCAATCATCGATAGATTTTTGGGTATCGTAATACTTTTAAGAGCTCTACAACCTGCAAAAGCAAGTGCGTAAATTGATGTTACACTACTTGGTATTTCGACACTTATCAGATTTTTACAATCTTTGAAAGCCTCTCTGCCGATTGTTGTTACACCTTCGGGGATAATAACTTTGGTCAACTCTTCACAGCGACTAAAGGCAAGGTTGGCAACCGTTGTCTCTCCGTCGGGAATTATTCCTACTCCATCCTTAATTTCGTAATTTGCCATATGTTTTTAAACATTGCACTATTACCGTAACAACTCCTATTGCGGTGGGGTTAGTATATATACAAAGAAAGTGTGGAGATGACTTTCGTTTATCAAGTAGGAGGTTGTGGAAAGACCTTAACAACAATAAACGATGCGATACCCCACACTTGAATAGTATGAGGTAGGTATGCAGAACGCATACACCCACATAGCTATACAAGGAAGGTGCTGTTCGTTGTCCTGTTGTTGTTGAAAACTTCCACATTTCCTACTTCGGACAATACGAAAACACTTTCGTAAAAATGTTCTGCTCTTCACCTATAGAGGCGTTAAGCGTAACAAAGATAAGAAATGTTTTTCATTTGAACAACACCTAATGGAGTATCGCATAATAAAAATGTAATAATTATTCGTTACTCGATACTAATCTATGCATATAAAGAGCTCGAAAACTACAGTAAAATCGGCAAAAAATGTATATATTCTTTGGAATTTTTGCGAATAGTTGTGTGGTAACTAATGGGTAACTTATGTTACTTTTTAATACCGAAAAGGTACAAAAAAAATAAGGGTTTAGTTAACAAAAGTCAACCAAACCCTAACGGCTAAAGTATTATAAATCAATACTTTATGTTACTAATATTCCTCCTCATCGAAGAAGAAATCATCCTTTGATGGATAGTCGGGCCAGATGTCCTCGATAGACTCATAGATATCTCCCTCATCCTCAATCTCCTGAAGATTCTCCAATACCTCCAATGGCGCGCCTGAACGTACGGCATAGTCGATAAGCTCCTCCTTTGTTGCTGGCCATGGTGCATCCTCCAACTTCGATGCTAGCTCTAGTGTCCAATACATAGTTTTATGGTTTTAAGTTATTAAAATTCAGTATATCAACGAATATCTTGTCTATTTAGCGCACAAAAGTATAAAATTATTTCTTATATCCAAATCATGCACCGCATTTTATATCCTTCAACAGCTCAATATCATCCTTTTAGGGTATCCACAATATCTCCTTTACATTCAAACGCTCCGTAAGAAGGCGGCCTAGGTTATAGAGGTAGTCCGACAGGCGATTCAAGTAACGGAATACAGATTCATCAACCACAGTAACCTCCGAAGCTCGTAGCGCCGCACGCTCCGCACGACGACATATAGTACGGCAAACATGGCATAGCGACACCGTGCGGTGACCTCCAGGGATAGTAAACTTTGTAATGGCAGGAATCGCAGACTGCATATTATCTATAGCATTTTCAAGCTCCGTAACACGCTCATCGGAGATAGGAGATATCTTACCCTCGCCACCCTTGCCAATGGCAAGCAACGCGGCAACGCTCATAAGTTGTGACTCTATACCTCGCAGCTCCGACACTATACTCTCGGTGAGAGTGTCACCAATGCTATTTACTGCCACGCACTGCTCATCATGGCACAGCGTATCAGCAAGTAGGGCCAAAAAGGCTGTTAGCTCATCAACACTACCATAGGCCTCCACACGGGGGTCACACTTCGATACTCGCTCACCACCGATTAGCGATGTAGTACCCTTATCTCCTGTCTTTGTATATATTTTCATAGCCACGTTATGAGATTACTACCACGCTACAAGCAGAAGCGTTGGCGAGGTAGATGATTATTAAACACAAGCAAATATGCTCTATTATCCACCGTTGTTGAGGGATGGTCATTGATAATTCGCTGACACACCTCCCAGCGCTCACGATTATTATAGGGATTCATGATGCACAATGTAGCACCTATGGTTCGTGCATAGGCAGCATACTCCTCGAGGTGGGGATATCGTGTGTCAAGGGTAAGAACAATAATCTCTGCCTCGGACATCGCATCCACAACCCAGCTACGATAGTCACACACCGTCATAAGGTTTGCTATCTCCGTACAACGGCGCTCGGGGATATCACACCCCTTAAGAGCGGCGTAGACAGCACTATCAGCATCATACAACTTACGTTGCATGAATACCTGACGCACAATCTTATATACATAGGGCGAGTGAACACCATGTCCACGAAAATAGCGTGCGCGACCGATATACGATGGCAAATATGACAAATCTTGCAAACGTTGCTTAAGTGTTCTTCCCGACCTCTTCATACACTATTCTACTTTTTTAGTTGTCCAGCAAGGCGACCTGTTGAGAATGCCACCTGCATATTATATCCTCCTGTATTTGCATCAATATCGAGTACCTCGCCAGCAAAATAGAGACCCTTCATGAGTGTAGACTCCATGGTATACTTATTTACCTCGGAGCAATCTACACCACCAGCTGTGACAATAGCAAACTGGAATGGCGCATAATCGGAAATGGGGAACACCATACCCTTCAATATCTTCACAAGGCGCATCTTCTCCGCATCAGAGAGCTTGCTGACGTAGGTTTTAGAGTGGAAATCCACCTCCTTGGCCAATGGCACTACAAGCTGCTTTGGCACCAACTTACGCAATAGCTCCGAGAAGAACTCATTAGGCTGCATCTCGGCAATCTCGCGGTCTATACGTGCGAGAAGTGTCTCCTCGTCCAACGCGGGCTTGAGGTCTACGACAATCTTCACACGTTTCTCATCAATGATAGCATCCACAGCATCGCGGCTCATGCGCAATGCCACAGCACCTTCTATACCTCGCTCCGAGAATCCTAGCTCACCAAACTCCTCCTGCACAAGCTCATTATCCACATATAGCTTGGCACCCACATTCTTCAACAAAACACCATTGAGATACTCCTTCTGGGGATGTGATGTAACAAGAGGTGTAAGCGATGGGCGAACAGGCTCGATATTATGGCCTACAGAGGCAGCAAACTCATAACCATCACCCGTAGAGCCTGTAGATGGGTAGCTAACACCACCTGTACATACGATGACATGCTGTGCCTCCTCCCTACGCTCGAAGCCTCGAGCATTGCGATAGCGTACACCAGTGACCTTACCACCAACGCTCTCTATGGCCGTAACCTCGGTCTTATAGACAATCTTAACACCCTTATCCTCGCAAAAATCGACAAGGGCATTGGCTATATCCCACGCCTTACCACTCTTTGGAAATACACGCTCACCACGCTCTGTCTCCAACTTCACACCAATACGCTCGAAAAAGCGTACCGTAGCACGATTGTTAAACTCGGCAAAGGCAACAGAGAAGAATTCTACATTTGTACGCACCTTCTCAAGAAACTCCTCCGCAGGACGTGCATTGGTAAGGTTACAACGTCCCTTACCCGTGATGCGTATCTTGCGTCCCGCCTTCTCCATCTTCTCCATGAGAAGCACCGAGTGGCCATTCATAGCGGCTGTACCTGCGGCCATAAGGCCTGCAGCACCAGCGCCGATAACAATAACATCGTATTCCATATCGCTCTATTCTTTAAAAAGCATTGTCATAGCAATACTTTATATTCCAAATCAATAATAGCACCATGCAGCAAAGCATCTACAGTGCTAAATATACATACCCTAATTACAGCACTATTTGTTATACTTCTTCCTCAAGCGCGTAATGCCATCAATGAAGCACAAGGGGTGTGTAGGCGCTCCAGGGAGCCACAAGTCTACATGATACTTATCGAAGAAGCTACGATTGACAGCCTCACTCTCGGCATACAAGCCTCCAGACACTGCCTCCGAGCCTGCGATAACGAGTATCTTTGGCTCGGCTATAGAGTTATAGCATATATCGAGTGCCTCGGCCATATTTGCCGATATGGGGCCTGTAAGCACAAGGCCGTCAGCATGACGTGGCGAGGCGGTGAAGCCTACGCCAAAGCGGCCAAAATCGAAGTTTACATTACCCGTAGCGTTTAGCTCCATCTCCACCGAGCAATCGCCACCTGCCGACACCTCACGAAGCTGCAACGCCTGACCAAAGTACTTGGCAATCTCGGGACGGATGACCGAAATATCGAACTTGGGAGCTGTCTGACCAGCCTCAACAACAAGGTCTTCGCGGCGCGTAGCAGCAATACGATGCTCGTTGGTAAACTTAATATTTTTAGGCGCACACTTCTGACACTCACCACAGAATAGGCAGCGGCCCATATCGAGTGTGAAGGGTGCTACAGAGATAGCTCCCGTAGGACAAATCTTTGCGGCACGCTCTATATCTCTCTTATCCTTGGAATCGGTAAGCAGAGGAAATCCTCGAAACTCCTCTGTGAGAGTTACAGCATCCAAATCGGGAATATATTGCCAGCCGTGGCTATGTAGTATCTTTGCTTTTCCAAATAACATATTCTCAAATATTTAGCATCCAACCCTCGACTACAAGTCGTGACCACAGTAGGATAGGTTAAAACTCTTATTATTAATAGGGAAATCGGAAATACCCTCCGAGCGTACGGCTATGGCGAGGCCTAGCCAGTTATGAACACTAGGATCCTTAATCTTATACTTTGCGATATCGCCCTGGGCATCTGTTATCGCCACATGACATATCTCGCCACGCCAACCCTCAACAAGCGAGAATGATAGTGACTCTAAAGCCAACTGTGGCTCATAGTCGGGTGCAGGGATAGCCTCATTAGGGGTATACTCCGACAAGGCCTTCTCGATATAATCGGCACTCTGCAACACCTCATCCATGCGTGTTGCGAGGCGCGACATAACATCGCACTCATGCTTCAACACCGACTCATGCTTAATCTCGGCATAGTAGCCCCAAGGGTGTGTGGTGCGCAAATCACGAAGAAGACCACTAGCACGTGCTGCCTGACCCACACCACCAATGCGTATCATCTCATCACGGGGTACAAGGCCACACTGGTCGAAACGTGCAAGAAGGCTCTGTGACTCAAGGATATCCTCACGCACCTCGTTATATCTACGGCGCACATCGGCGATATTCTTTCTTATCATGGCAATCTTCTCGGCAGTGAGAGGATGATTGCTACCACAAGGGCGTATTACACTCTTACCAAAGCGGTTACCACACCACGCCTGCGAGGTGTTGATAGTTACGGTACGTAATGCCTCACAAGCTACCTGAAAGAGCTGAAAGCCAATATCCGTAGCCAAAGCTCCGGTGTCAGCAAGGTGCATAGCTATACGCTCCAACTCTATGGCTATCATACGCTCTAGGTTCAAGGCCTTTGACGCCTGCTTACCTGCGAGCTTCTCCACCACCTCGGCGTATGCTGTAGCGTGACCTACGGCAGTATCTCCAGCAATAGACTCCGCGATAAGAGTCTGACGCAAGCGGTTTTGGTTACGCACCATCTCCGTCTCAACGCCACGATGCTGATATCCTAGAGCTATCTCGAGGTGTAAAACCTGCTCGCCATCGCAGATAAAGCGGAAGGCTCCAGGCTCAATGATACCCGCGTGAATAGGGCCTACATTGACCTCATGAAGCTCATCACCCTCGATAGTATAGAATGGATAGCTATCCATGGTGGAGCTTTTATCACGTCTATCATAGCTGAAGCGCAACGGCTTAAGCCAAGGGTGACTATCGAAAGGTATACCATAGAGTTCGTGCATCTCACGCTCAAAGGGGTGAAACTGCGGATGTATGGCAGTAAGCGAGGCTAACCCCTCGGCATAGTAGTCGGGAACGAAAGATGTGATAAGCACCTCCGAGGTCTCATCATCCAAAAGCAGAAGATAAAACTTAAGGCCATTCTCAATCTCCACGGCAAAGTAGTGACCTACATGGTAGCGCACATCACACATGCGCTCCTTAAGGTCGTTATATAGGTCTACATACTCCACTACGGGGATATCCTTCAAGGCTACCGCCGTAGTTCTATTATTTGTAATATGATAAAGTCCCATAATGTTAGTCGATATTAATTATAGCGTCAATAGCATCACGCACAAAATCGGGCTGCCACACACCCATAACTATCGCTACCACGAGCAACAGCGCCGCAGAGTATGACAAACGGCGATTTACGGCCGAAAGATGCAACGTATCTTGATTGGAATGATAGCCTAGGCGCAACGAGCGTCCCCAGATGGAGTAGATAACAACACACATCAAGATAAGCATTGCAATAAGTAACCACCAGCTTCCTACTGATACTATTTCGGAGAAAATCATAACCTCTGTGATAAAGAGCGGTGAGGGTGGAAAGGCAAGTAGCACCAATGTTCCTAATGTAAAGCCTATGGCACCTACACGGTTTATATTCATATAGTTACCAATACGGTTAATGCTATAGCTATCGTAGATATGTCGCATGATACCTACCTGGAAGAACATAGAACTCTTCACAAGTGTATGACACATAACATGAAATACTGCCGCCCACAACGCCACGCCACCTATACCAAGACCTATGGCCACAATACCCATATTCTCCACCGTAGAGTAGGATAGGAAACGCTTATAGTTATTGGTGCGGCGTAGGAACATTGCACCTACGGCGAGTGACAAAATACCGATGAGAATCAACAGGTGACGCGCCCACACAAACACCTCGCCAGCTGCGGCATACAACGAATAGATGCGGAAGATAGAGACAAAGCCTGCATTGACAAGGGCTGTAGAGATAAACGCCGAGGCGGGAGCAGGAGCTGCATAGTTAGCATCTACACCTACGGTATATAGTGGAAATATCTCCATCTTACAGCTATAGCCCACAACAATAAGCAAAAAGGCAACCTTCAAGTAGAGTGGATTACCCTCCGAGATAACATCTTTCAACGAAGCGTAGTCCAACGCCCCATGATGTGCAACGGTAGAGAGCAACAGAATACCGAGATATGCCATGGCAATACCTGTAGAGCAAACGAAGATATACTTCCATGTAGCCTCCAACGAGTGCTTAAACTCGCGGTGATAGATGATACCAGCAGAGCAGATGGTAGTAGCCTCGAGGAACACCCATGTCATAGCTACATTATCAGAGTAGTAGACACAGCTGATAGCTACAGCCAACAACATCAATATAGTGTAGTAGGATTTATAGGATGTTATTGAGACATTTTCGGCCTTGAGATATGACGAAGAGTGTAGCAAGGTGAAGCCCAACACCGCAGTCATAAGGATATGGAAGACCACAGCAAGGGTATCTGCTCTAAAGATGTAAAGCATGACGCTATCTACCCTATCAAAGCACAACAGCAACACTATGGCAACCACCTGTACGGCAACAAAGAGCGCTGCGATGATATGTGTAGCACGCTCCGTACGAAGTGCTAGAGGTGCCACAGCGAGCAATATCGATAATATAAGATATATAAGCATTTCCATAGTCGTTAGTCTTTAATAGAGGTTAGAGCATCGGTCTCGTCAGTGTGTATCTCGTTATCCATACGCTGAAGGAACATGCCGAGGATGACGATAGATACAAGGATATCGAGCATAATAGCAAGGTTGATAAGAAGTGGGAACTCAACACCTATTGCCATCGAGAGAAGGAACACGCCATTCTCAATAACTAGGAAGCCTATAAGATGTGCAAATATTCGCTTGCGCATCACAATAAGAATCAAGCCCGTGAGCAAGGCATATAGTGCCACACCAAAGAATATCATATCGGTACGGCTATCTGCCATGTAGTAGGTAATACTACAACTAGCAACAAGAGCGATGATAGACATCACCAAGGCTCCAAACTGCGAAGATGAGGAGTGTATACAATTTATCTTTGTGCGGTTGATGACATACATCAAAATAGCAGGTATTACCACCGCCTTAAAGATGAGGGTCTCAACCACAATAAATCCCATCTCTACAGGGTGAAATGAGTGCATACGCGCTATGGCGATACCAAAAAGCAGCAAGCCCTGAAGCGCAAGAATCATGGTCTGGGTGCGAAAACGATCTGCCGTAGAGAGATACAGAAGCGTAAGCACATATAGAATTATTAATGAGAGTATCATAGCTCGATTATATTTCTATGTTTTGGATTAGCAAGAAGCCTGTCAATAACACAAGTGCCGACATGGCCACGATAGTAAGGATATAGGTGATGTTACGCGACAGCTTATTTCTAGCACGCAACGACTCTATAACACCTATAGTAACACCTGTGATGAGAATGGCCAAAGGAGCCGCAAACCACCAATGGAAAGAGACCGCAACAGCAATAGCATTAGCAGCAATAACAGCAAAAATAGCATTCTTAAGCCAGCCTGCAATATGAATAAGTCCCATATCGACACCCGAATAGTCGAGACACATAACCTCGTGAATCATAGTAAGCTCTAGGTGAGTCTTTGGATCATCAACAGGCACACGTCCAGCCTCGATAATCATGATAATCACAAAGACATACGCCAACAAGAACAAGACAATAGTGAGATTCATATCCAACTCTTGAGCCATGGAGAAGATATCCGCAAATGAGGAGTATCCACAGAAGAGAGCCAATGTAGCCATACCCATCATAAGCGCTGGTTCCACAAGAGCGCCATAAAGAGCCTCGCGCGCCGCACCCATACCCTCAAACGAGCTGCCTGTATCCATTGCCGCAAGGATAATCGTCACACGCGACAATGCCAAAAGGTAGGCTACCAAGATAATATCGCCATGAAATGATAGGAGTGGCTCCAAATCAGCTATAGGGATAAACAGAAAGGCTAACAACGTAGCTCCAAGATATACCGTAGGGGCTATACGAAAGAGAGCCGTTGTGGTAGTTGAGTAGACCGCACCCTTTCGCAACTGCAGTCTAACATTATAGATGTGCTGGAAGAAACGAATACCCTTTCTTCCTGCAAGCAATGCTCGTGTACGGTTGATTACGCCCGTAATAGAGAGCGCAACAACAACCATAAGCAGTGTATTTAGAAGTTTTACCAACATAATATTTCAAGTTTTGGGTTAGAGGAGACCTACAATGCTCAATATCAGCACTACAACGAAGAATGCCAATGCAAAGGTAATGTAGTTGTTTACACGTCCCGTACGTAGATACATCACCCAGTCGTTTATGCGGTGCATCATCTTCACCCACCACATAGCCAATAGCGAATCTACCTTATCTTTGTGTTCGATGTGATAGTTGTGTGGCGATGGGAATATCTCACCCTTATCCACAGCACGACCATCTACTGCATTCTTCATAAAAGGCTTGCCAATGCTCTCCAAGCCCTCCGAGAATGACTCTCCTGTATACTGCATACGAGTATTTGTTGCCGTAAAGCCACAACCCCATGTAGGGCCCTGCTCTATCTTTCGAGTACTCTGCAACTTATGCTTCAACACATATAGCAACAACACAATAGCTATAAGCACCCATGCCACGGCACTCAACGACTGCAAGGTTGGCGCAAAGTGATTTATGGCGATGCTCTTATCGGCACCCGAAATAGCCTCGGCAACGATAGCTATAGGACGAATAGCATACTGTGGGAACAGACCTATGAAGAGTATAAACACCGCAGGGATAGCCATAGCTCCTATACGAAGATTATCCACCTCGGTAGACTCTGCAACATGATGTGAGCGTGGCGAGCCAAGGAAAACCACACCATAGAGCTTCGTGAATGCCAACACAACGATACCTCCGATTAACGAGAGCGCGATGATACCAGCTATAGAGTACAACACCTCGTGACCATCGCTAACGCCATTGAACATTCCTATATATATAAGAAGCTCCGACACAAAGCCATTCAATGGTGGAAGGGCGCAGATAGCTACAGTAGCAAAGAGCATCAAGATAGCAGTGATAGGCATATGCTTTGCCAAGCCTCCCATCTGATTCATCTTCGTTGTGTGCATCATAGAGTAGATATTTCCAGCACTAAAGAAGAGCATGCTCTTGAACAAGGAGTGATTGACAGTGTGCAACAATGCACCACACAAACCACACATTCCTATAAGGTCACTGCCTGCGGCATGTCCCACGGCTGCAATACCCAAGCCGATGAGTATCACACCGATATTCTCGATACTAGAGTATGCCAACAGACGCTTTACGTCATTCTGCATCGCCGCAAATATCACACCCCAAAGACCTGTTACGATACCCGACAACAGTACTATGAGACCTATGTCGTAGAGAAGCTCCGTATTCTGATCGATAGCCTGCAATAGACGCATGATGCCATAGATACCCGTCTTAATCATAACACCCGACATTATAGCCGACACGTGTGAAGGTGCTGCAGGGTGTGCCTCGGGAAGCCAGATGTGCATAGGGAACACACCAGCCTTCATACCAAAACCAATAAATAGAATGACAAAGAGTGGTAGCGGCGCCTCCATCTTGAAGTACTCCTGGATAGCTGCAAAATTAGCCGAGCCTGTAACATTGTAGAGAAGCACAAAGCCTACTACAAGGAACATGAATCCGATATGCATCATAACCAGATAGTTGAGAGCTGCACGGCGAACATCCTGACGATCTGCCTCGAAGAGAATGAGGATAAACGAAGCTATAGTCATAAGCTCCCATGAGAAGAGGAAGGTGAAACCTCCGCTCGACAACACCACAAACATCATCGACAACACCAACAACACCAAGGCTGTGTAGTGCAACGAGAAGTGTGTGGGTGAAAATCGCGCTACATAACCAGCTACATAGCCTCTTGAGTAGAGTACTGTAGCCACACCAGCAATAGCGATGATAACCAAAAAGAGCGAAGAGAGTTTATCAACCATAAAACTCTCCTCACCAAACATCGGTGTTGAGAGTGTGGCGATAGTGACCACTCCACTATTGAACGCCTTGACCATAAGCGTCAGGGCTGCCAACGCCGCAGCTGCGATAGTCGCTGTAGCCACCCACACCTTATATTTCAGTGGTGTGAGAAAAATAGCAACTATGACAACCAAGGCTGCCAATAAAGTGTAGATATACATTATTATTTAGTTTGAGTTATTGTCCTTTATAGTTTATTTATCGTGGAGGTAACAACCGTTGCCACCACAGCTGCGGTCTCGGTGCGCAGACGCTCCTTGCCCAACGAAATAGCCTTAAAGCCATTTGCAAGTGCAAAGTTAATCTCTTCTTCCGAAAAATCACCCTCGGGGCCTATTAAAATTAGTGTGTCGGCACCTTTTTTCAGTAATGAGCCAAGATATGCCCTCTCTCCAAAAGCATCGTTGCAGTGTGCAATAAACTTATCACCCTCGAAAGGAGTGGTCACCACATCTCTAAATTTTGTCATAGGATGCAACGTGGGATGATAAGCCTTGAGCGACTGCTTTACGGCCGAGGTGATAACCTTCTCCTCGCGCTCGTCCTTAATCTGTCGGCGCTCACTGTGGTCACACTCCAAGGGATATACCTCCGAAATACCCACTTCGGTAGCTTTTTCTAAAAACCATTCGTATCTATCGATATTTTTTGTTGGAGCTACAGCCATCACCAAACGGTACGACATTTTCTCATACTCGGAGATGGTCTCCACCACCTCTACCTTACAATGTTTCACATTGTCATTCACCAACTTACAGCGATACATATTACCTTTTCCATCGGTAATATGAAGTTCCTCACCCGTGCGCATACGCAGCACGCGAACGCAGTGTTTCGACTCCTCCTCGGATAAAGTATACTCGGGGAGTGTAATTTCTGGAGCATAAAAAAGTTGCATTGCCAATAATTTTTTTAACTTTGCAAAGTTAATTAAAAAATATTATAGATGAAACGACTTTTAATATTATCATCACTAATGTTTGCTATGACTATGAATATCTCGTGTGATAGCGTAACTATCGTGGAGGGAAGCAACCCTCTTCTTGAGGAGTGGACTACAGAATTTGGTGTTCCTCCATTTGACAAAATCAAGACCAAGCACTTCGAGCCAGCATTCGAGGAGGCGATGAGAATTCACAACGAGGAGATTGCTGCCATTGTGGATTCTGACCAGGAGGCGACATTCGACAATGTCATCCTTGCTTTGGACAACGCAGGCATCAAGCTCATGGAGATTAACCTTATCTTCGGCATGCTCTCATCATCGGATCTTGATGCCGAGATGCAGGAGGTGCAGAATAAGATTATTCCACGTGTGGAGGAGCATTACAACAGCATTATGCTCAACGAGGGTCTCTTCAACAAAGTGAAGGCGGTATACGACAACCGCAAAAAGATGAACTTGGATGAGTTGCAGATGCGCCTCGTGGATAAGACATACAATGACTTCGTGCGCTCGGGTGCATTGCTCGAGGGTGAGGCCAAGGAGCGTCTTATGAAGATTAATGCCGAACTTTCGGAGCTATCTATTCGCTTTGGTAACAACCTTCTTGCCGAGAATGGCAACTTCAAGCTTGTTCTTACCGAGGAGCAGGTAGCCGACCTCCCAGAGGGTGTTCGCAACCAGGCAAAGGAGAGCGCAAAGGCTGCTGGCGAGGAGGGTTACCTCTTTACCCTTGATAAGCCTAGCATGCTTCCATTCCTCACCTACTCAAAGAACCGCGACCTACGCCGTCAGCTTTATGAAGGATACCTCATGCGTTGCAACAACGACAATGAGTATGACAACAAGCAGCTTGCAGAGGATATGGCGCGTCTTCGTGTGGAGAAGGCTCATTTGTTAGGTTTTAAGTCTTACTCACACTACGTAACTGACGACCAGATGGCTGGCACTCCAGAGGCAGTATATGGCCTTTTGGAGGAGATCTTCACCCCTGCTCTAGAGTCTGCAAAGGCGGAGCTTGAGGAGATGAAGAAGATATTTAATGAGGATCACCCTGGCGAGACCTTCGAGAAGTCAGACTGGTGGTACTACGCCGAGCAGGTACGCCAGAAGAAGTACAAGCTCGATGAGGAGGCTATTCGCCAGTACCTATCGTTGGATAATGTTCGCGATGGTATGTTCTACCTTGCAAACCGCCTTTATGGCGTGACATTCCGTCCTATCGCAGCACCACGTTACCACAAGGAGTGTTCGGTATATCAGGTTCTCGACCATGACCAGTCACACGTAGGCGTACTCTACATCGACCCATATCCACGTAAGTCAAAGAGTGGCGGCGCTTGGTGTGGCAACTTCACAGAGCAGCGATATGTAGATGGTCAGCGCAAGGCCCCAGTACTCGGCATCGTATGTAACTTCACACCTCCTGTAGGTGACACCCCATCGCTACTCTCATTCGATGAGGCGGAGACTATGTTCCATGAGTTTGGCCACGCCCTCCACTTCCTATTTGCTGATGTTCGCTACCGCGGTCTTTCAGAGGTTGAGGGTGACTTCGTGGAGCTTCCATCACAGATTATGGAGAACTGGGCTTTCGAGCCAGAGATTATGAAGGAGTATGCCACACACTACAAGAGTGGTGAGGTTATTCCTGATAAGCATATCGCAAAGATTCAGAACGCATCACTCTTCAACCAGGGCTTTACCACTACAGAGCTAGCGGCGGCAGCACTTATCGACATGGATATTCACTCGTTGGAGAGCTATACCGATATGAACATCAACGATTATGAGCAGTATAACCTCGCTATACGCCGTGGTCTTATCCCAGAGATAGCACCTCGCTACCGCTACACATACTTCTCGCACATCTTTAACGGTGGATACTCTTCGGGTTACTACTTCTACCTCTGGGCAGAGGTTCTCGACAAGGATGCATTTGCAGCATTCAAGGAGTGTCGCGACATCTGCGATAAGGAGCTAGCACATAGCTTCCGCTACGACCTCCTAGCACAGGGTGGTCAGCGTCCAGGTATGGATATGTATCGTAAGTTCCGTGGTGCTGACCCTGATAAGACTGCGATGCTCAAGGCACGTGGTCTATGGAAGGAGCCTGTTGTTGAGGTGGAGGAGAGCATTGAGACTGGCGCAGAGCTTAAGCCAGAGGTACCTAACCGCCCTAACCGCATCATGGTTCCTAATCGAAAGGCTAATGTAATAAAGAAGTAGCCCTAGAACGGAAAATGTAGAAACCACTAAATAATTATTTATGAAAAAAGTACTTTTTATCATGTCAGCATTGACTATGGGTCTTGTTAGCTGTGGCTCTGACGACATCGCTAACAACCCTCTTGTGGCAGAGTGGAATACGCCATTCCAGACTCCACCATTTTCACAGATTGAGCTTAAGCACTATGAGCCAGCTATCGACTATGCTATCGAGCAGAATCGTGCAGAGATTGATGCTATCATCAACAACCCTGAGGCTCCAACATTCGAGAACACCATCGTTGCTATGGCAGAGTCTGGCGAGTTGCTAGGTCGCGTAACAGGTGTATTCTACGTTTTGAACAACTGTATTACATCGCCAGAGATGCAGCAGATTGCTCTTAACATCTCACCAAAGCTCACAGCTCTTTCGAATGACGTATCTCTCAATCCAGAGCTTTTTGCACGTGTAAAGGCTGTATACGAGCAGCGCGAGAGCCTCAACCTTGACCAGGAGGATAAGATGCTCCTCGAGGAGACATACAAGGGCTTCGCACGCTCTGGTGCTTTGCTCGAGGGCGAGGCACAGGAGTTGTACCGTCAGTACACCACAGAGCTTTCACAGCTCACTTTGGAGTTTGGCCAGAATGCGTTGAAGGCTACAAACGCCTTTGCGTTGAACATCACAGATGAGGCTAAAGTTGCCGAGCTTCCTGACTTTGTTAAGGAGGGTCTTGCAGCAGATGCTGCAGCACGTGGCCAGCAGGGATGGACAGTTACTCTTGATGCTCCAAGCTATGGTCCATTCATGACCTACTCTTCACAGCGCGACCTCAAGGAGGAGCTTTATAAGGCTTACAACACACGCGCAAAGGGTGGTGAGTTCGACAACATGGAGAACATCCGCAAGATTGCTAACCTTCGTCTTCAGATTGCGAACCTTCTTGGTTACGAGACATACGCAGACTATGTTTTGGAGGATCGTATGGCAGAGAACCGCACTACAGTTACCAATTTCCTTAACGAGCTTTGTGATGCTACAATGGAGTACGCAAAGAAGGATGTAGCTACTGTTACTGCATTTGCTCGTGAGCTTGGCTTCGAGGGTGAGCTTATGCCTTGGGATTGGGGCTACTACAACGAGAAGTTCAAGGAGGCAAAGTATGCTATTAACGATGAGCAGATTAAGCCATATTTGAAGCTTGAGAACGTTACAGAGGCAGTCTTTATGTTGGCTGGCAAGCTCTATGGCTTGACATTTACTCCAGCTCCAGAGATTGAGACATACCACCCAGAGGCAACAGCATACGAGGTTAAGGATGAGAATGGCGAGGTTATGGCTATCCTCTACCTAGACTTCTTCCCACGTGAGTCGAAGCGTCAGGGTGCTTGGATGACAGAGTTCCGCGGCGTAAAGGTTAAGGATGGTGTTGAGCAGCGTCCTTTGGTGCAGCTTGTAATGAACTTCACAAAGCCTACAGGCAACACTCCATCACTTCTTACTTTCGATGAGTTCACCACATTCCTTCATGAGTTTGGTCATGGTCTACATGGCATCCTTGCAAAGGGTAAGTATGAGTCTATAAACGGTACAGCTGTTAAGCGCGACTTCGTGGAGCTTCCATCACAGATTATGGAGAACTGGGCTACAGAGAAGGAGTATCTTGACCTATGGGCAAAGCACTACGAGACTGGTGAGGCTATGCCTGCAGAGCTTATCGAGAAGCTTATCGCAGCAAAGAACTACCTTGCAGCATACTTCAACGTACGTCAGCTCTCATTTGGTATGCTTGATATAGCATGGCACACAATCACTACTCCTTACGAGGGTGATGTTCTAGCCTTTGAGCTTGAGGCGTTGGCACCTACACAGGTTATGCCTGTTGTTGAGGGTTGCGCTATGGGTCCTTCATTTACACATATCTTCTCTGGTGGCTACGCAACTGGTTACTATGGTTACAAGTGGGCAGAGGTTCTTGCAGCTGATGCTTACTCATACTTCCAGGAGAAGGGTATCTTCTCAAAGGAGGTAGCAGATAAGTTCCGCTACGAGGTATTGCAGAAGGGTGGTCACGAGCATCCTATGGATCTTTACGTTAAGTTCCGTGGTCACAAGCCACAGACACAGGCGTTGATCGACCAGATGAACCTCGAGTAATCGAGCTAATCTGAAATATTGGGGCTGACTAAAAAGTAACTTAGCCAGCCTCCATAACCTAAAAGAGTGAATAAAAAGATGTAGTTTTAGGCTTGCGAAGCCCGAAAAAGCGGAGTTTACTGAGCGTAAATGAGCATTTTGAGGGCAAGCGTAACGACAAAATACACTTTTTATTCACTCTCTTTTTTTGTAGTGAGTTGATAGAGCCACTATCACAGATACTCCTACTAGCAGACTACCGCACAATAGAACATATAAAAAGAGTCATCCTCGGGATATAGATTCTCTACCCCGAGGATGATTATTTTAAATAGGTGTAGCTAGGTGCCTAAAAGATATCCTTGCGAATAATAGTCTGCTCGCGATCTGGGCCTACAGATACTACAGCAACCTCGGTACGAGTAAGCTCCTCAACCTTGGCAATATATGCCTTGGCATTAGCTGGTAGCTCATCATAGCTCTTAATAGCTGTGATATCCTCGCTCCAGCCATCTAGCTCGATATACTCTGCCTCTACACGCTCTAGCTGCGCAATAGTTGATGGAACATAGTCTATATGCTGGCCATCGAGCTTATAGCCTGTGCAGATACGAATCTTCTCAAGGCCAGAGAGTACATCAAAAAGCATGAGAGATAGGTAGTTAAGACCACTGATGCGGCGTACATGGTTAAGCACTACTGCATCAAGCCATCCCACACGGCGAGGACGACCTGTTACGGTGCCGTACTCATGGCCACGCTCACGGATATACTCTGCACGCTCATCAAACAACTCTGTTGGGAATGGACCCTCGCCAACACGTGTGGTATAAGCCTTGGCAACACCCATTACATTGTCTACGTAGCGTGGTGCAAGACCTGTATTTACTGGAACGCTAGCCGCCGTAGGGCTTGATGATGTAACAAAAGGATAAGTACCATGGTCGATGCAAAGCATAACACCCTGCGCACCCTCAAAGAGTACCTTCTTACCCTGCTCAACGAGGTTGTTAAGAAGTACTGATGTGTCGCAAATCATTGGGCGAAGCTGCTCGCCAAGTGCTAGGTACTGCTCATAAATCTCATCGAAGTTACAAGGCTCCATGCCTAGTGCTGTCAATTCGATATTCTTCTGTGCTAGAGCATCCTTAAGGCGCTCTGCGAAATACTCCTTATCGAGGAGATCACCCATGCGGATACCTACGCGGCTATACTTATCGGTATATGCAGGGCCGATACCCTTCTTTGTGGTACCAATCTGACGACCACCCTTGAGAGCCTCATAAGCACCATCAAGCATCGCATGATATGGCATTACACATGCTGCGCGGTCTGATATAAAGAGCTTGTAGTCGGTGATACCAGCCTTGTGAAGACGATCCAACTCCTCGAGCAACGATACAGGATTAATGACCATACCGTTAGCCATGACGTTGATGATATGTGGGTTAAACACTCCAGAAGGAATAGACTGCAAAGCAAATTTCTTACCATCGAAAACAATGGTATGGCCAGCGTTATTACCTCCTTGGTGGCGTACTACAACATCCGCACCTCCGGCATAGAAATCGGTAATCTTACCCTTACCTTCATCGCCCCACTGGGCACCTACAACAACCAATGTGTTACTCATAGTTACTATATTTAAAGCCACCTTCGCATCGTGGCATAATTTTACGCCTACAAAAATAGTTATTTTTATGAGATAACCATCCGCATATCGCAAGAAAGTTATCAACAGGTTGTGAAATTTTTACATCTACCCCACTTTTTGCCTATTGCGATTGATGATATGCTCCATAATTATCACCATTACGACACCCATAGCAAAGCCATTTCCCACCAATGGTTCCACCACAGATGGAAGTATTCCACGTGGCATAAGCTGAAATAACATAGCCATCATAAGTGGTAGTCCCACCGTAAGACCATCAGCAAACGACTGCACAGAGCGTGTGGAGTGTATCATCTCGAGACCTGCGGCAAGCTGCGTACCCATAAGAAAGAGAAGAATAACACCAATCACAGGATTTGGGATATTAGTCAATAGAAATATTGCATCGGGGAAAAGTGCAAAGAGCGTAAGAAGGAGCGTTGCAGGCACCAAAGCCCAACGTGATGCACATCCTGTAGAGGCTATGACACCAGGACTCATAGAGTAGTTTACAGGGCCAAGAACACCCATACCTCCTGCCACGATATTCATAACACCTGTAACACGCACACCGCGCTTTAGACGTCTATCCATATCCTGAACACCAAGCATAGCACCTAACGACTCTATAGAGCCGATATCATTTATAAGCAGAGCTATATAGCATATCACGAATGCAACAACTAGGCTCCAATCAATAACAAAATCTTCGATAAACAATCCCCTTAACGACACTGCGCTACCTGGAGAATGAGGCATAGGGAAGAGGAGATAATATATCACACTACCCACTATCAATGCTATGGGTATTACGAGGCTCTTGGCAACACCCTTAAGCGTGCGATTAAGCACCACCATACCCAAACAGCCCACAATGGTAAATATCAGTCCAAAGAGATGCTCACCCTCGCATGGCTGCGCAACAAAGATAAGATCCTTGATAACAGGAGATAGCGTGAGAGCTATAAGCATAAGTATAACCACCACGATACGTGGTGTAAAGAGTCGCTGTATCTGACGCATAACACCACCGAGCGTAAGAAGCGTAACAAGGAGTCCTCCTATGGCGATAGAGGTATATATGGCATCTTCAGATGCCCCAGCGCCAAGTGATGTGATAACGCCAACAAGGAGTACCGCGGCAGGGCCAACAACAATAGGTAGCTTATGGCCCCATAGCACCTGAATAAGACCTGTAATGCCTGTTACGGCAAAGAGCTTCTCGGCATAAAAGAGCTTCTCGGCAGGAGTACCCCCTGCAACAAACACACTTGTTGAGACGACAGCTATAGCCAAAATGAGCCACTGTGCAGCATACAACATCTGCTGGCCAGCAGGCAACTTATCATCAATATTATACTTTAGTTTCATCAGTTATAAATTAGTTATTAGTAGCAATTAGCCTGCTGGACCTTCGCCAATAAGCATTAGTACTCCACCTTATCGACCTTATCCTCCCACTTGCGGAAGGCCTCGAGAGCCTCGTTGCGCATAAAGTGTTCGCATTGTATCGAACGGCGATCGTAATCCAAACGAAGCTGGTCATATATAAACGAGTCATCGAAATCTATAGCTGCAGCATCACGTTTGGTATTGGCATAGCAGATACGCTCTATACCTGCCCAATAGAGGGCGCTCAAACACATAGGACATGGCTCACATGAGGTGTAGACCACACATCCTGAAAGGTCGTATGTCTTAAGCTCCCTGCAAGCGTTGCGGATTGCCACAACCTCGGCGTGTGCCGTAGGGTCGTTATCGGGAACTACACG
Organism: Alistipes sp.; assembly: GCA_017629985.1. GTDB lineage: Bacteria > Bacteroidota > Bacteroidia > Bacteroidales > Rikenellaceae > Alistipes. The sequence goes on along the minus strand of JAGBWD010000029.1, from coordinate 5,561 downwards.
ATTAGCACCTTTTGCAACGACCTTACCATTGCGCACTATAACGGCACCAAAAGGTCCTCCGCCACTATCTATATTTGCGATGGATAGCTCTATGGCCATCTGCATAAATCTTCTATCCTCCAACGAGAAGTCCGCTCTCTCGGGGAGTCCATTTTGCTTATCAAATCTCACCTCTTTCATCTCGTCACATTAGTTAAAGATACTCTTTTGCTCATCGTAAATATCACTGCGTAGGTCGAGGTAGTCCATGATACTATGGAAGATGTGGTAGTGGCCTACCTCATCGAGCGCCTTAAGCTCTCTGCCATTGTCGCTCTGCCACACTATAAATGGTATCTCTAGCTGCTCACGTGGCGCCATGGATGCCGCCAGCATGCCGTGCATATACATATTTCCCTCACCAAGGCTCTCGCCATGGTCGGAGATGTAAATCATGGATGATGGTCGCTCCACGGAGCGCAACACCTCTATCACCGAATGAAGCAAAAAATCGGTATAAAGGATGGTGTTATCATAGGCATTCATAAGCTCCTGTGGGTCGGCCTTCGCCATCTCCACAGTGGTACACACAGGGCTATATTTCTCAAACTCCGCGGGATACTTCTTGAAGTATGTAGGCCCATGGCTGGTGCTTGTATGAAGTACTATCAGCAGCTTCTCCGCCTCCGATGACTCTATCTCATCCTTTAGCCCAGCAAGAAGTAGACCATCATATCGCTCATCAGCATCGGGATAGCGTTTTGCAAGAGCCGAGAGGTTATACCTCTTCTCGATGTGGAGTGGTGGCTCACCCCAGTTTGTTGATCGCCACACCACATCTACGCCACTACGCTCCATGTAGTTTGGGAGAATCTCATACAACTTTCCAGAGGCCTTGTGAGATAAAATTGCCTTAACAGCCGCTGTGGTAGATGTTGCCGAAGCTATGGCGTTATATGTCGTCACACGATCCTTCTCAAGCAAGGGGTTGGTATCGCGCTCATAGCCATAGAGCGAGAAGTTACCCCTACGCGCAGACTCTCCGATAACCAGCACACACACCTCGCGCTCCGAGTTCGTAATCACAGCATCAGGCAAGGAGATAGCCTTGCGATTAATCATCCGCTGGTGGTTGAAGTGACGTACCGTATTTGCGATATACGACCATGGCATAAAGAGACTTCCCACACGTGGAGCATTATGGTCTATCCACAAAATATTTCCCATGTTGATAGCTCCAATAAGGAGTATTGCTACAAGGGATACTCCCACATTTAGGAACATCCTCTTTAGTGTTCCATACTCCACCGCACGTCTAACGATATAGATAGATGGCACAACACCCAACAACGTCACATAGATTATGGGTGTAAAGGAGATGAACCCCGAGGCCTCCGAGATATTTGTATTGAAGAGATTTCCCATCATGTCGCGCGTAAGAAGCACCTCATAGGTATTTACGAAGTAGAGTGCCACGGAGTTTGCGACAATTAATATGGAGATGATAATCCTTCCCACAATGCGGCACAGGTATAGCAACAGATAATATACCATGAAATTGGCCACGAAGGTTAGTAGCATGATGCTAACGACCAACACCCATCCATTAAAATCTCGCTCCACGCACTCTAGCACGAGGTCTAGAAGTGGTTTGTGGAACGCTACTAGTGTGAACAAACTCAACACTATGCTAAAGAGTGTGAGTGTTACAGGCTTATGAAAGAGTCTTCTCATCGAAGTAGTTTTAAAAGTTTTATATAGGCAAGCACCACGCCCACAACAAGCATCAACAGCGCAAGGTTGAAGAGCAACGTGTAGAGGATATTAACACTATGCTGGTCGTTTTGCTGCGGCATATCATATTGCGAGGCATCGTAGCGTGCAAAGGGGTTTGTATATATAACCTCTCCATCGGGGAAGTAGGCTGTGATACGTGCATAAGGCTCATCCACGCCAAGTGCCATGCTAGCGGCACTGCTGCTTGTCACAAGGTGCAGCGTACGGTGGTTAGCGCCTAAAAACTTTATGGAGTCGGCGACATCGGTTAGCGATATGTATATATCACCCTCACGAACGCCGATGCTCTCTATCGCCGGCAGCTCTCTATTACGCCTCTCCTTCACGCTCCAATCTCCCCTGCCGTAATCAGGAACTCGCATGGCATAGAAGCCTCCATGGCGCAACGTAGCACACAAATCATCGTAGCTCATAGAGGGTGTCGCCACAAAATTGCAGCGCACAGCAATACGGTTAGAACGATCGGGATAGTGCATATCGTCATTTGCCGCACCAAGGACATAGTGTCCTGCCGTGAGGGCCTCATCCCAATAGGCATTTTCGGTGCTTTTGCCACTATCAAGCTCCACAAGGTCATAACCCGAGAGCTTGGTCATGTGGTGCTTTGTCGTGGCTATGGTGCGCAGCGGATGGTTCATCTGCACCAAATCGGCATCCTCGCCCAGAAGGTTGAGCATAAACTGTCGCTGCGAGGCGAGGAGCGGAAGAAGCATATCGTAGCGCAACACCTCATCGGCACCAAAGACAAGGTTATGACTTTTCAGAATGTTATAGCCATGCTCATAGGCCCTAACGCCACACTCCTCGGCAACTCCCACCGTGGTAATCTCATTGTGATTCGAGAAGGTTACTATGTCGTAACCATATCTCTTGAACTCCGCAATAACCTCCTCGGGCCAGAAGTCACACTCGTTGAGTATTCCCTCCACCTTTGTATGTGTATGAAAGTTTGCCCTATGCCATGTCACTGTGCTATCTACGCCATCATATGGATTGTATATATCAGCACCTGCGAAGGGCTGTGGCGCAGCGAAGTTATATATAGGTGTTACGGAGGTTATAAGAATGGCGAGTATAGCAACTACAATAACCGTAACTAACCCACACAATAACCATCTTACTATTTTGCCAATTATCTTCATACTCCGCAAAGATAGTAAATAGTATTCAGATTTCAACACTTGAGAGGCCCTATTTTACGATGAGTTTCTTGTAGTAGGTGCATCACATGATGCCAAATATACAAAAAAGAGAGGTGAAGAGTGTGTTATATGAGTTTAGTTTTACTCCTCACCCAAGTACCACACCTTTCACCTCTCTACTATTGCTCTAGTGTCATGCCTCCCACTCGAACTTCTCGAACTCCGCATCTGGGGCCTTCCACGAAGGCTTACGCATGGCGTAGATGATAAACGGTATCACGACAAACAGCACCGCACCAATTATCAACACCGAGAACCATACTGTGGTGCTTCCCGTGGCAATCTGCGAAGGTGGTATGAAGCTCAACACAAAGGCTAGGAGTGAGCCACAGAAGCCTAGACCTGCCAAGAGCCACATCAAGAGATTACCCTTGGCACCAAGACGGAAGGGGCGCTCCATCTTTGGCAACTTGTAGCGTAGGGTGATAGCCGCCGCAAACATCAACATATAGACAATGAGGTAGAGGAGTACTGTGAGCTGCGATAGTATCTGGTAGAACGACTGCACCGAGGGCATAACCACAAACAACAATCCCAATATTGATACTATGACACCCTGCACGATGAGGATGTTACGCTGCACGCCCTGCTTATTTGTCTTTTGGAAGAATGGAGGTAGGTAACCAGCGCGGCCTACGGCAAAGATACCCTTTGAGGGGCCAGCAACCCATGTTAAAACTCCTGCCAGCACACCAAAGACCAAGGCTATGGCAATCACAGAGCCTAACCACGACACATGTAGATATTTGAAGTAGCTATCGAAGCCTATGAGTAGCGTCTGTGTGAGGCTAATATCCTTGGCAGGAACCACGATACCTAGCGAGAAGGTACCAAGGATAAATATCAACACCGTAACCAATGAACCTATGATGATGGCTCGAGGGTAGTTTCGCTTGGGGTTATCAACCTCCATAACATGGATACCCATCATCTCCATACCTGCATAAAAGAGGAAGATGGAACTTGCCAAGACAAGGTTATCAAAGTTTGTAAGGTCGGGGAAGAAGCTAGTATCCATATTTAGATTATTGACACCTCCCGTAGCGAGGTAGATAATAGCTAGGATGATGAGCAGCGCCGCAGGGATTATCGTGCCTATGATACCACCCCACTTACTCACCTTACCTACCCAGCCAAGACCTCGAAGCGAGATGAATGTGGCTATCCAATATATCGCCAACACCACGACAAGCGTAAAGATACGATTAGATGCTAGCGTGGCATCCTCCGCGGGGTTCAGACCTATGAAGGCGATGCTCACAGCGCCAAAGGTTAGCACCGTAGGATACCATATCGTAGATTGAATCCACTGCAGCCATATAGCCAAGAATCCCATACGTGCGCCAAAGGCCTCGCCTACCCAGCGAAATACACCACCCTGCTTGGCAGAAAACATCGCAGCAAGCTCGGCAGCAACCATCGCCGTAGGCACAAGAAATACCACCGCGGCAAAGAGGTAGTAGAAGGCTGATGTGATGCCATAAATAGCCTCTGTAGCCAATCCTCGAAGACTTACAACGGCTGTAATGTTCATAATAGCAAGTGTAAGAACACCAAGCCTGATTCCATTAGATTTTGTTTCACTCTGCATAATACAATAATTTTGATTATCTGGTGTATCGACTATGCAATTATGATGCTAAACAGTAGCTTCGTGTACAAACCTAATGCAGAAATTGATTAAAATAGAATGACTATCTTTTGGGTTAGTAGTTTTTATTTACAGACTTGCTCTGTAAAGAGGATAGGCGGCAGCTGTGAAGCTCCCGCCTATTTCTTTGTTTAGCAATTCTGTAAATAAAAACTATCTCACCCTGAACGCCTCGGCAGACTTGTCTGCGCTATGGGTTATATTTGCAGAGTTGCTGCGCAACCCACAGAGTTGTGCTATCGTGCTATTTGTGAGCAAGCTCCCCAAGCACGATACCCAACCCTGCAACAAGTTGTCTGCAAATATCCCTTCGCTTGGTCTGCTCTCGGCTCGTGAGGGCGTTAGTAGTTTAGCTGATATTCTCAAAGTTCACTAAGTTCATTAAATTCTCTAAACTCACTAATTTCCTAAAAATCCTTGCTTAACTGAAAAACTTTGTTTAATTTTGTGTTGTCGAGGGTCTGCTCTCGGCAGACATATTTATTAGTGAAAGTGTTTCGCTAATCCTTAACAATGAAATTTGGCGATTTTAGACAACGGGATAACGAATGCTTACATCACTTGTATTGGTATGCTTTGTTGGCATGTTCTGTGCCTACTCCACATACTGTACAGGTGTGGAGTATTGTTTATCGTTGTCAAGGCCACGCCAAATGCCCATTGTTAGATAAACGAAAATCTCCACACTTTCTTTTTTTATATTAATCCCGTTGCAGGAGGTAAGGCGGAAACAAACAATTATTTCTTATGAAAAGATTTTTAATTATAGCAATTATTGCTATTGCGAGTTGTTGCGTATTCACAGCATGCGAAAAAGAGAGTTCTAATATGAAATCATATGTTGGTGAATGGCAAGCCAAAATAGTATACTCTTCTGATAACAGTACCACACACAATCTAACACTGCGCAATAATGGTACAGCAACATATGA
>JAGBWD010000028.1 GCA_017629985.1 Alistipes sp. | reverse complement strand
GTGGTACCTCTGCTCAATGAGCGATATCGCCAATATGGTATAGAGTTTCATGCTGTAGACCTGCGCTTTGGTGTCAATACCGAGAATATGAGCGAGGAGGAGAGCCAGGCTGCTGTTCTCGATATATGTCTGTCGCAGATAGACTCCTCGCGCCCCTTCTTCATTGCGCTTATTGGCGACCGCTATGGCTGGGTGCCAGAGAGGGAGAGGATGGAGGCTGTGCTTTCGCGACTCTCCGAGGAGCGCCTGCGTCTGGTTGTCGATGGCGCGGGGTGTAGTGTTACCGAGCTTGAGATTCTCTATGGTGCCATAGGTGGTGGCGGCGAGAATATCAGACGTAGCCTCTTCTTTATGCGTAATGAGGAGTCGTATGAGGGTATCTCGGAGAGCAAAAGGACAAAGTATACAGATAACCAGGGCGATAGACTAAACTCCCTCAAGGGGCGTATCCTATCACTGCTCAAGGCTAACAACATGGAGGATGCCTGTGTGCAGTACTCCCTGAAGTGGAATAGTGTCAAGGAGGGCTTTGAGGGGCTTGAGGCGTTTGGAGAGCTGGCATATAATAGCCTCTGTAGGGAGATAGATGCCGAGATTGAGGGCTTGGCAAAGCCCTTGGCATGGTATGAGTATGCCGATAATATCAACCAATTTATCGTGCAGCGTAATAGCTCTGGAGCCTGCAACCTATATAAGACCCTTGCCACGCTCTACAATGCCGACTCGATACTCAATGAGCTGTCACGCAATATGCGCCTGCTGGTGTCGGGAGGTGCTGGCTCGGGCAAAAGTGTGCTTCTGTCGCAGATATATAGCCTGCTGAAGCGCCGCGAGGATGTGCTGCCGCTAATCTCTATCATCGGCACCACGCCCTTTCTCACCTCGCTGAACAACATCCTCTATGTGTGGATACGTAGCCTCGAGGAGCGACTCTCCTTGGCGGTGACAAGCCCCGATATCCTTGAGGGAGATGATGCCTACAACAAGCTATATGTACGATTTTATGAGCTGGTGGATGAGGCTGTGGCACGAGGTATACAGGTGGTCTGCTTCATAGATAGCCTCGACCTCCTCTCGCAGGAGGAGTATGATATGTGCCGTTTGTTGTGGGTGCGTGGCGACTTGAGGATTATATGTTCTACGGTCTGCAACAGCCCTGTGTACGACATCACAAGGCGGAATGTAAATCGTGAGATATCGCTCGATAGGTTGTCGAGGATGTGCGACATTAGGGGCCTCATATCTAGCAATGAGAGGTTGTATAGCCTGATGCTCCCCGAGAGGCTCGAGAGGATGATGGCCGCCGATGGCCTATCTCCTATGTTGCTCAAGCTCTTCATGATACAGGTGTCGAGCCTTACGGTGGTGGACTTTACCACCATACGTCAGTCGAGAGCCGAATCGGAGATTGACAAGATAAACGACTACATTATAAACCTCTATATCTCGCTACCCAAGTCGTTGCACCACGCCTTTCTTCTCTCGGTGAGGTTTATCGCCGAGCGCCTTAAGGCTTCGTGGCTCAGGGATGCGGTGATATATATAGCCTCCTCACGTACGGGACTTCGCAAGGGCGATATCGAGAGGTTGGTAGGCGATAGCTGGGATGAGCTTAAGTTTACGCTCTTCATGAGCATCTTTGACCAATTCTTTACCGAGGATAAGACCACAAAGCTGTGGAGCATCAATAGCCGACATATCTCCAAGGCTCTGGCGTCAAAGCTCTATATGCAGAGGATATGTCGTACGGTTGCCGAGTATCCCGAAGATGATACGTTGAGGCGTAGCTATTTGTCCTATTATGCGGTGTTGGCCTCCGACTCCGAGGTTGTGGAGCGATACCTCTGCGATGGCGAGGAGTATCGTCGTTATTGGTCTAGTGAGGTTATAAGGTATATACATGGCGAGCCACGTTGCATAGAGTTGATTCTTCAACTCATCAAGCCTCTATCAGCCGAAAAGAGGGTTCGTGTTGTCTATGTTATCTGCAATACGCTTGACATGGTACACACCACGATAAACTTTTTTAAGCTTATAAAATCTCTTCTCGGGGCATATAAAGTCATTGAGGATAAGAGTATTCTCTCGAGCCTTGGCTTTTTATTGCTCTCTAAAAAGTCTAGTGAGGTGCTAGAAAACGAGGAACTGATATTCCTCGAGGAGTCCTGCGCAGCCTATGGCAAGTGTTATGAGATGGATCCCGACTATGGAGATGTTGCTAATATGTATAGGTGTTCTATCATTAGGTGTTTAGAACACTACCAGAAGAGAGGTGACCGTGAGGCTGTCGAGAGGATGAACAAACTGTTGTCTACTATTGCTGTTGTCGAACATGAGCAGGGGTCGTACGAGAAATTCAAGCAAGTTACTGTGGATATTTTGCATCAGGGGCAACAACTCTTTATGCACTATGAGAGGAGGGAGTATGATGACTATTTTTGCAAGTTGGAGACTCTATGTGCCGATACAATGAGTATTATGAAGGAGTTTGGTGATGACATTAATAAATGTATAGTGGTAGGCTCGTTAGTGATGCGTTCGGTGCAAAATGTGTCGTCAATCATAGAGCAATACCCCTATAAATATGCTCAAAGGGCCTTCAAGTTTCTCAACTATTCACTCACCGCCACTAGTCTATTCTTGCCAATACTAATACGCGACATAGCGAATGAAAGGAGTGCCGTAATCCTATTGATGACCCCTATGGTGATTATGCGTTTTCTAAAGATTTTACAGGTTAGTAACCTCATAGAGTATGAGGGCGATATAAACCCATTTAAATATGCTATTAGTGAGTTGCTTTTGGTGGGTGGAAAGCTGTATGCTATGGTCAATGCACACCATCCATTTATCCCCATTAGCCAACAGTTTTATACCTCTATGAAGGAGTTTTTTGGCGATGTAGATATTCTGCTGGAGCGTAGCCAGATGCTTACCATAGATGATATTAAGCAAAAGATTAGTGATATGACTAACTATTCAGCCCGTCTTATGTCGCTTAAGTATTAGACAAATAGAGAGTGAATAAAAAGTGTATTTTGTCGTTACGCTTGCCCTCAAAATGCTCATTTACGCCCAGTAAACTCCGCTTTTTCGGGCTTCGCAAGCCTAAAACTACATCTTTTTATTCACTCTCTTTGGTTATATGGGGGCTGACTAAGTTACTTTTTAGTCAGCCCCTATTATTGTTAGAGAGCCTCTTACTGCTCCTTCTCCTCCTTTTTAGGCAGTAGCTCGGTGAGAGAGCCGAGTGCGCCAATGAGGTTGCTCGCCTCGAAAGGTAGGAATACGGTCTTGGTCTGATATCCTGTGCCGATATCCTTGAGTGTCTCGACATACTTCATAAGGAGCATATATGTCGCAGGATCGGTCTTTGACTCTGCAATAGCCTCGGCAACCTTACGTATAGCCTCCGCCTCGGCAGTAGCCTGCAACACCTTGGCATCGGCCTCACCCTGCGCCTTGAGAATCTGTGTCTGACGCTCTGCCTCTGCCTGGTTAATCTGCGACTCCTTCTCACCCTCCGACTGAAGAATCATCGCCTCCTTGTGTCCGCGAGCCTCAAGCACCTTTGCACGGCGCTCACGCTCGGCTTGCATCTGCTGCTCCATGGCACGGCGCACCGACTCGGGAGGTGTAATATCCTGTAGCTCCACGCGGTTTACCTTCACGCCCCACTTGTTGGTGGCCTCATCGAGAACTATGCGAAGCTTTGAGTTGATGGTGTCGCGCGAGGTGAGTGTCTCATCCAACTCCAACTCGCCAATCACGTTACGTAGTGTTGTCTGCGTAAGCTTCTCGATGGCATTTGGTAGGTTGTCAATCTCATACACCGACTTCACGGGGTCCACAATCTGGAAGTAAAGGAGTGCGTTGATTGTTGTGGTTACGTTATCCTTGGTAATCACACTCTGCTTGTCGAAATCGTAGACCTGCTCACGGAGGTCGATGCGCGATGTGGTGCGCATAACCACGCTCTTGGAGCCATCGCCATACTTTATCTCATCGCGTTGTATAACCTCACGTGCGCGGTCGATAACCGGAAATATAAAGTTGATGCCCGACTGTAGAGTTCTGTCGTAGCGACCAAGACGCTCTACCACACGAGTTTCGGACTGTGGTACAATCTTGAAACCCTTGAGAACATATATCACTGCTATTAAGGCAATGATAAGGAAAATTACTAAAGAAGAGTCCATAAATTATAGTTTTTTAACGGTTAATACTACGCTGTTAATCGCCACAACCACAACCTTTGTACCCTTTGCAAGTACCTCATTATCTGCGGTTACGGCACGCCAATCAACGCCCTCTATCATCACTCGACCACCCTCTATGTCGCCATCCACCTCTTCGCACACTACGCCACACTTGCCCACCATCGCCGAGGCGTTTGTAGTCACCTTCTCCCTATCCTTGTAGAAGAGGCGCTTCAGCAAAGGGCGCACACCGCCTAGGGCTACCATGGATATTATGGCAAAGGCCAAAAACTGCATCTCTAGCGATGCGTCACATGCTGCGGCAATGGCAGCACCACCAGCGCCTATGGCAAGACATATAACAGCAAATCCTACTGTGAATAGCTCTACAATAAAGAGTAGCAACGCTACAATAGTCCAATAAATCCAGATATCCATATTATTGATGTTTTAGAGAAACTACTTTACAGAATAGATGTGTTTGACATCTAATTTCTATCAAAGGTATAGAAAAAAAACTATACATCCAAAAAATAGAGGTGAGGAATTGTGATTCATCATCTAAAAAGAAATTATCTCTTCTCGATGCTAATTTCTAGGAGATTCCTAATAATATTTGCAAAATAAATTGTATATTTGTTCGATTAATGATGAAGTAAACCTTAAACCTATACTTATATTTATGATACGACATATTGTCATGTGGAAGTTTCGCCGCGATTTGGAGGAGACACCACAGCAGATAGCAGCCGAGATGAAGAGCCGTTTGGAGGCTTTGAATGGTAAGATAGATGGCCTATTGCGTGCCGAGGTAGGTATCAACATCAAGGAGACAGCCTCTTCGTTTGATGCTGTGCTTACTGCAGATTTTCCATCGTGGGAGGCTATGGAGGCGTACAAGGTAAATCCTTTGCACGTTGTGATTAGCGACTACTGCAAGAGCCGCCGCCTAGAGCGTGTAGATGTCGATTATGAGTTATAGCGTTTTTTATCGAGATACAAACAATAAACTAAAACTATAAAACTATGCAGAAAAGAATTGTAGAGTGCGTACCTAACTTTTCGGAGGGTCGCAATTTGGAGACTATCAAGCAGATTACCGATGTTATCGAGGCATCGAAGGGTGTTAAGCTTTTGGATGTTGATCCAGGTGAGGCTACCAACCGTACTGTAGTAACCTTCGTGGGAGAGCCTGCGGCGGTATGTGATGCTGCTGTAGCGGCTATCAAGCGTGCTACAGAGCTTATCGATATGCGTCAGCATAAGGGCGCACATCCACGTATGGGTGCTTGTGATGTATGTCCTCTAATCCCTGTTTCGGGCATCACCTTGGAGGAGTGTGCCGAGCTAGCACGCGCACTTGCAAAGCGTATCTCGGAGGAGCTTGGCGTTCCTACATATTGCTATGAGGCTGCAGCATTCACTCCCGAGCGCCGCAACCTTGCAGTATGTCGTGCTGGAGAGTATGAGGCATTGCCCGAGAAGATGATGGATGAGCAGCGTAAGCCCGATTTTGGTGCGCGTCCTTACGATGAGAGCGTTGCCAAGAGTGGTGCTACAGCTGTTGGCGCTCGTGACTTCCTTGTTGCTGTAAATTACAACCTAAATACTACCTCTACTCGCCGTGCTAATGCCATTGCGTTTGATGTTCGCGAGAAGGGTCGTCCTGTGCGCGAGGGTAATCCTATCACAGGTAAGATTGTTAAGGATGAGAATGGTAACCCTGTTATGAAGCCAGGTACGTTGAAGGCATGTAAGGCTATTGGCTGGTTTATCGAGGAGTATGGTATCGCCCAGGTATCTATGAACATGACAAACCTCGCTATCACACCTTTGCACGTAGCCTTTGACGAGGTGTGCCGTGCTGCGGAGGCTCGTGGTGTACGTGTTACAGGTGCCGAGATTGTAGGTCTTGTGCCAAAGAGCGTATTGGTAGATGCTGGTCGTCACTTCTTGCGCAAGCAGAATCGCTCTACAGGTCTTCCAGAGCGCGAGTTGGTGCGTATCGCTATTGAGTCTATGGGCTTGTCGAACTTGAAGGAGTTTAAGCCCGAGGAGAAGGTTATTGAGTATATGCTCGAGGCCGAGGAGATGAAGGGTGTTAAGAAGTTGGTGGATATGACCTGCGCAGGCTTTGCAGAGGAGACTGCAAGTGAGTCTCCAGCACCTGGTGGTGGCTCTATTTCAGCATATATGGGTGCTTTGGCCGCAGCTCTAGGTACTATGGTTGCTAACCTCTCATCGCATAAGGCTGGTTGGGATGACCGCTGGGAGTTCTTCTCTGACTGGGCAGACAACGGCATGGCTGTTATGAATGAGCTTCTCTACTTGGTAGATGAGGATACTGCGGCGTTCAACAAGATTATGGATGTATTTGGTATGCCAAAGGGTACCGAGGAGGAGAAGGCTGCACGTGCCGAGGCTATGGAGGTTGCTACATTGTATGCAACACAGGTTCCACTTCGCACTATGAAGGCTGCATATAAGGCCTTTGACGTGGTTCGCGCTATGGCCGAGGAGGGTAACCCTAACTCTGTATCTGATGCTGGTGTAGGTGCTTTGGCTGCACGTTCTGCCGTTATGGGTGCTTGCCTCAATGTTAAGATTAACGCTGCAGGGTTGAAGGATCGCGCTATGGCCGAGGCTTTGGTGAACGAGGCTATGGAGATTCAGGCAGCTGCGCAGAGGGCCGAGGCCGAGATTTTGGCAGTTGTAGAGAGCAAGATTCAGTAATCAACACCTTAAAACTAACTACTATGACAGATTTCCAGAAAGATATATTGGCAGGTATCCCCGATCCATTGCCAGCGCCACGCCCTTATGACCCCGCGGCAAACCACGCCCCAAAGCGTAAGGATATCCTCACAGATGAGGAGAAGAAGCTTGCTCTAGCTAATGCGTTGCGTTACTTCCCCGAGAAGCATCATGCAGAGCTAGCTCCCGAGTTTTTGGAGGAGCTAAAGACCTATGGCCGTATCTACATGTATCGTTTGCGTCCACAGTATGAGATGTATGCTCGCTCTATAGATGAGTATCCAGCACGCTCACGTCAGGCTGCGGCTATTATGCTTATGATTCAGAATAACCTCGATAAGGCTGTTGCGCAGCACCCTCACGAGCTTATCACATACGGCGGTAACGGTGCGGTGTTCCAGAACTGGGCGCAGTATCGCTTGGCTATGAAGTATCTCGCCGAGATGACCGATGAGCAGACCTTGGTTATGTACTCTGGCCATCCTCTAGGTCTCTTCCCATCGCATAAGGACGCACCACGTGTGATTGTCACCAATGGTATGGTTATCCCTAACCACTCATCGCAGGATGATTGGGAGCGCTTCAATGCTATGGGTGTGTCGCAGTATGGACAGATGACCGCTGGCTCGTACATGTATATCGGCCCACAGGGTATCGTTCATGGCACAACAATTACGGTTATGAATGCTGCACGTAAGCGCATGAAGCCCGGACAGAAGGATTTGCGTGGTATGTTGTTCGTAACCGCAGGTCTTGGAGGTATGTCTGGCGCACAGCCAAAGGCGGGAAACATCTCGGGCGTTGTAAGCATCACCGCCGAGGTGAATATCGCTGCTGCCGAGAAGCGTCACGCACAGGGCTGGGTGGATGAGTTGTACTCATCTCTCGATGAGCTTATCCCACGTGTTCGTCAGGCTGTGGAGAATAAGGAGGTTATCTCGTTTGCTTATGTTGGTAACGTTGTGGACCTCTGGGAGCGTCTTGCCGAGGAGAATATCAACGTAGACCTAGGTTCTGACCAGACATCATTGCACAATCCATGGGCTGGTGGTTACTATCCTGTGGGTTACTCTTACGAGGAGTCTAACCGCATGATGGCCGAGGAGCCAGAGCGCTTCCACGAGTGCGTTCGTGAGTCGTTGCGCCGCCATGTAGCCGCTGTTAATAAGCTCTCGGCACGTGGCATGTACTTCTTCGACTATGGTAATGCCTTCTTGTTGGAGGCATCGCGTGCTGGCGCAGATGTAATGGGTGAGAATGGCCGTTTCCGTTATCCATCATACGTTCAGGATATCATGGGTCCAATGTTCTTTGACTATGGCTTTGGCCCATTCCGTTGGGTATGTACTTCGGGCAAGGAGGAGGATCTCGAGATTACTGACCGCCTAGCTGCCGAGGTTCTGGAGCAGATGCTTAAGGAGTCGCCAAAGGAGATTCAGGGTCAGATGGAGGATAACCTACACTGGATTCGTGAGGCGAAGCAGAATAAGCTCGTTGTGGGTTCGCAGGCTCGTATCCTTTATGCCGATTCCGAGGGCCGTACACGCATCGCTTTGGCCTTCAACGAGGCTATCAAGCGCGGTGAGTTGTCAGCTCCTGTAGTCCTTGGTCGCGACCACCACGATGTGTCAGGTACCGACTCACCATATCGTGAGACCTCAAATATCTACGATGGCTCATCATTCTGTGCAGATATGGCAGTACATAATGTTATCGGCGACTCATTCCGTGGCGCTACCTGGGTATCTATCCACAACGGCGGTGGTGTCGGCTGGGGCGAGGTTATGAATGGTGGCTTTGGTATGGTTATCGATGGCTCGGAGGACTCTGCACGCCACATCGAGGAGATGTTGTTGTGGGATGTGAACAACGGTATCGCACGCCGCAGCTGGGCGCGTAACGAGGGTGCTATGTTTGCTATCAAGCGTCAGATGGAGCGCACACCACTTCTAAAGGTTACCTTGCCAAATTTGGCAGATATGAGCCTTATCGAGAGGGTTTATAACGAGAATAAATAATTAAAATAGAGTAATATATGATTCATTATATTAGTGCCGAGCGTCTTACTATAGCACGCGTTGAGGAGATTTTGACCAAGGGTTATAAGTTGGCATTGAGCGATGATGCGAAGGCTCGTATCATCAAGTGTCGCGAGTATCTCGATAAGAAGATGGAGGATGCAGGACGTCCTATCTATGGTGTTACCACAGGCTTTGGCTCTTTGTGTAACATCTCTGTTGAGAAGGAGGGTCTTTCGCAGCTTCAGAAGAACCTTATGATGTCGCACGCCTGCGGTACTGGCCAGCGTGTTCCATCGGAGATAGCTCGTCTTATGATTCTGTTGAAGGTTCAGTCGTTGTCTTATGGCCACTCTGGCGTGCAGCTTATCACTGTTGAGCGCCTTATCGAGATGTTTAACAACAACATCATCCCTGTTGTTTACGAGCAGGGTTCGTTGGGTGCATCGGGTGACCTTTCGCCATTGGCTCACATGTGCTTGCCATTGTTGGGCTTGGGACATGTAGAGATTGACGGTGAGGTTGTTGAGGGTAGTGTCATGATGGAGAAGATGGGCTGGGAGCCTATCACCCTCTGCTCAAAGGAGGGTCTTGCACTCCTCAATGGTACACAGTTTATGTCGGCTTATGGCGTTTACTCGCTCATTAACGCGCAGCGCTTGAGCCTCTGGGCTGACCACATTGGCGCGATGTCTCTTGATGCTTTTGATGGCCGCATGGAGCCTTTCGAGCATAATGTTCACGCTATACGTCCACACAACGGACAGATTGAGACTGCGAAGAACTTCCGCGAGATTTTGTCGGGCAGTCCTCTTGGCGCACGTCCCAAGAAGCATGTTCAGGATCCTTACTCATTCCGTTGCATCCCACAGGTGCATGGTGCATCGAAGGATACTATTGCCTATGTAGCATCGGTTCTTGAGACAGAGATTAACTCTGCTACCGATAATCCTACAGTATTCCCTGATAGCGATGAGGTTATCTCGGCTGGTAACTTCCATGGTCAGCCTATTGCTGTTGCTATGGACTTCTTGGCTATTGCCGTTGCCGAGCTAGGTAATATCTCGGAGCGCCGCACCTATAAGCTTATCTCTGGCGCTCGTGAGTTGCCAAACTTCCTTGTTGCTAACCCTGGTCTCAACTCGGGCTTTATGATTCCGCAGTATACCGCTGCATCTATCGTTAGCCAGTCGAAGGGGTTGTGCTGGCCAGCATCGTGCGACTCTATCCCATCGTCACAGGGTCAGGAGGATCACGTAAGTATGGGTTCTAATGCCGCTACCAAGCTCTGGAAGGTTGTTCAGAATACCGAGCGTGTGTTGGCTATCGAGCTTATGAACTCGGCGCAGGCGTTGGAATTCCGTCACCGCAACGACCTTCGTTCGTCAGCTACTGTTGAGGCTATGTTTGAGGCATACCGCAAGGTTGTGCCATTCGTGGATAACGATACTGTGATGTATCCACATATTGCAACGTCTGTAAACTTCTTGAACGACTATGAGCTTACTCGTTAAGAATATAGGTACGCTTGTAGGCATCGATGAGAGTGGCCGTGTGAAGGTCGAGGGTAAGGCTATGGCCGATATCCAGACCTTGGAGAATGCGTGGCTTCTCACTGATGGCGAGCGTATTAAGGATTATGGAACTATGGACTCTCTACCCAGCATCGAGGATTGCGAGATTCTCGATGCCCAGGGTGGCTGGCTCTTTCCATCGTTCTGCGACTCGCACACACATATCGTGTATGCTGGTAGCCGCGAGCAGGAGTTCCTCGATAAGATAAATGGTCTCTCGTATGAGGAGATTGCCAAGCGTGGTGGTGGCATCCTAAACTCTGCGGATCGCCTTCACAACACCTCGGAGGATGAGCTATATCGTCAGGCTATGGAGCGCATCAACGAGATTATATCTATGGGTACGGGTCTTGTGGAGATTAAGTCGGGTTATGGCCTTACGCTTGAGGATGAGCTTAAGATTCTTCGTGTTATACGCCGCATCAAGGAGACCTCGCCTGTTGCTGTACGTGCCACGTTCCTTGGCGCACATGCCGTAGGTCGTGCATATAAGGGTCGTCAGGCAGAGTATGTGGAGCATGTATGCAACGATATGCTTCCTGCTGTTGCTGCCGAGGGTCTTGCCGATTTTGTTGATGTCTTCTGCGATAAGGGTTTCTTCACCGTTGAGGAGACTGCAAAGATTATGAAGCGAGGTGCTGAATATGGCCTCCGCGCAAAGATTCATGCTAACGAGTTGGCTGTGTCGGGCGGTGTAGAGGTTGGCGTGGAGCATGATGCCCTCTCTGTTGATCACCTCGAGAGCATGGGCGATGAGCAGGTGGAGGCGCTTCGTGGCACCAACACCATGCCTACGATGCTCCCTGGCTGTGCCTTCTTCCTTGGCATTACCTACCCTCCAGCACGTAAGATGATTGATGCTGGCTTGGCTGTAGCTTTGGCTTCGGACTTCAACCCAGGCACTGCGCCATCGGGTAATATGCGTTTTGTGGTGTCGTTGGCATCTATCAAGATGAAGATGACCCCTGCCGAGGCTCTCAATGCCGCAACCCTTAACTCTGCCGCAGCTATGGGCGAGAGCAAGGATTATGGCTCTATCACACGTGGCAAGGTGGCTAATTTCTACATCACCAAGCCATTACCATCGTTAGCATATCTCCCCTATGCTCACCAAACCCCAATTATCAGTAGGGTAGTACTCAAAGGAAAGCAAGTAAATATTTAAACTGTTAAAGCTATGAAGAAGTTTGTAAAATCATTAGCTGTGGTTCTTGTGGCAATCTCTACGGTTGGTTGTTGCTCGGAGAAGCAGTGCGGCGAGACATGTTCAAAGGAGGAGGCTGTCTACGAGGTTATTATGACACGCCGCTCTATTCGTGACTATAAGGAGGAGCCTGTATGCCGTGAGCAGATGGCTAAAATCCTCGAGGCAGGTATCTATGCGCCAAGTGCTATTAATATGCAGCCATGGGCGGTGCGCGTAGTTGATAACAAGGAGTTTATCGATGGTGTTACGGCTATCGCTGTTGCTAGCAATCCAAAAATTGCCGAGCAGTCTGGCTTCCGCAATCTCTTCCGTAATGCCCCTACCGTAGCCTTTATCGCGTGTCCCGAGGAGAGCTATAGCGGCGAATATGACTGTGGCTTGCTATCGCAGAACATGATGCTTTCGGCGTGGAGCATGGGTATCGGCTCATGCTGCTTGGGTAGCGTAGTTCCTGTTATGAATATGGAGGAGGCAAAGCCCTACATGGAGCGCCTTCAGCTCCCCGAGGGGTATAAGCTATTGGTTGGTATTGCGTTTGGTTACCCAGCGCAGGATGCTCCTGCAGCTCCCGAGCGTGATGCTTCAAAGGCGTTCTACGTGGAGTAGGGTGCCTAGCGCTAACTCTTATGATGAAAGGGTCTGCTCAATGTTGAGTAGACCCTTACTCTTTTATGTCGGCTGGTGTTTTCAAGCAATCAGCCAATCTACTCTTTTCTGTGGTTGTCGAGGCTCATATTTAAAGGATTCATATAGTGCGATGACATAGCTTTTTAAAATCCACCATACGGTGCGGTATAGATTTTGTAAAGTGTTCATGCTAAATCTAATATTATGCTATCCAAGAGACTCTCCGCACACCTCGCACTTCTATTTTGTAATATCATTTGGGCGTGTGATTATCCATTTTACAATCTAGTTTTGGGACACTATGTCTCACCCCTTGCTATGGTTACAGCATCGTTGGTCGTTGCAGCGTTGCTCTCCCTTGTGCCGCTATTGTGGGAGCGCCCCGAGCGTGTAGAGCCTAAAGATAGAGTGAAGATAATCGGCGCGGCGCTACTTATGGGTGTGACACGTAAGTTGTGTATGATGTATGGCCTTACGGCGACATCGCCCATCGATGGCTCGATAATCAGCACCTCAACACCTCTGTTGGTGCTTATACTCTCGGTAGTGCTTGGCGTAGAGCGCTTTACGAAGATGCGTAGTTTGGGTCTGCTGATGGGTCTAGCGGGTACTCTAGCCATAATTCTGTTGAGTAACAACGGAGCTACGGCAGATAGCCCAAAGCACTATGTAGCCCTCGGAAATATCCTTATTTTCACCTCGTCATGTGTCTCGGCCCTCTACATGGTGTGGTATAAGGGCTTGGTAGCAAAGTATCGCATCACCACGCTCTTAAGATGGATATATTGCCTTTCGGCTTTTGTCATGCTCCCTTTTGGCGCCCACGAGGTGGCAGCCATAGAGTTCAGCTCTATGGATACGTTGTTACTTTGTGCTACGCTCTTCGTGCTTATAGTGCCAACCTATCTTCCCAACCTGCTCCTCAACCTATCGTTGAGGTCTCTACCTCCCACCGTGTCGAGCATCTACTCATATCTGCAACCTATAGTAGCTACAGGCCTTGCTGTGGCGATGGGACTAGATAGACTTCGTGCCGACACAATCCTCTTTGCAGTGGTCGTATTTGCTGGTGTTGCAATCGTCATAGCCTCCTATAAAGTGCAGCGAAACGGTGTGAAAAGTGTCGTGTAGAGCTTCGCGAAAATAGCTGTTAGAACCTATATCTTGCCTATAATCAGAGGTGAGTGATAATTAGCTAAAGCTAATAAATTACTTGTGATATTTGGTGAGATATAGTTTTTTTTGTATCTTTGGCCGATTTATGCGCGTTATCAAACTGTGTGCGCAAGCGAGATTACTAACTATAAATTTGAATTGGATGTTTTCGGAACTTATCTCTTTGGAGTGCTACAATATGTTTTTGATTGTAATGGCTGTTGTGGCGTTGTTCGTATTTATTGCCCTTTTCTTTGTTGAGGCAGGTTATGGATACCTCTTTAACCCAAAGTTTGGCTTTCCTGTGCCAAATAAGGTTGGTTGGGTGATTATGGAGTGTCCGGTATTCTTTGCTATGGCGATATTGTGGGCTATGTCCGACTATGCTATGGAGGCGGCGCCATTGGTGCTGTTCCTGATATTTGAGTTGCACTATTTCCAGCGCTCGTTTATCTTCCCATTGCTTATGCGTGGTAACTCCAAGATGCCCGTGGGCATTGTGGCTATGGGAGCCTTGTTTAATACTCTTAACGCTGTTATGCAGGGTGGCTGGATATTCTACTATGCCCCCGAGATGGGCTACTACGATGGTTGGATGTCGAAGCCATATATCTACATCGGCATTGCCGTATTCCTCTTTGGCTTTATCACTAACCTACACTCCGATTACGTTATTCGCCACTTGCGTAAGCCTGGCGACACCAAGCACTATATCCCCAAGGGCGGTATGTTCCGCTTTGTCTCATCTGCCAACTACTTCGGTGAGTTTATGGAGTGGGTGGGCTTCGCCATCGCCTCATGGTCTTGGGCTGGTGTGGTCTTCGCATGGTGGACATTCGCCAATCTCGGCCCACGTTCTGCTTCGCTCTACAGACGCTATGAGCGTGAGTTTGGCGAGGAGTTTACCTCGTTGGGGCGTAAGCGCATAATACCATTTATCTGGTAACGAAAAAAAAGGACACAAACATAAATGAAGATATGGAAGATCAGAAAAGACTTCAGGAATCAAAGCTCTTTACACCCTATAAATTGGGTAGTGTAACGTTGCGCAATCGTATTATACGTTCTGCGGCGTTTGAGTCCATGGGTAAGGATTTCTCTCCTACACAGGCTTTGAAGGATTATCATGTTAGCGTGGCTCGTGGTGGCGTAGGTATGACCACTGTGGCCTACGCATCTATTAACCGCAGCGGTATCTCATTCAACAAGCAGCTATGGCTTCGCGATGAGATAGTGCCACAGCTTCGTGACCTTACCGATGCGGTGCATAATGAGGGTGCTGCAGTAGGTATTCAGCTTGGTCACTGTGGAAATATGACACATTGGTCTACCGCTGGTAGCTTCCCTGTTTCGGCATCTAATGGCTTTAACCTCTACTCGCCAACCTTCCATCGCCGTATGTCGAAGAGCGAGATAAAGGATTTTGCCAAGGATTTTGGTAAGGCTGTAGAGACAGCTTATAATGCAGGCTTTGACTCTGTGGAGGTGCATGCAGGACACGGCTACCTCATCTCGCAGTTCCTATCACCATATACCAACCATCGCCACGATGAGTATGGCGGCTCGTTGCAGAACCGCATGCGCTTCATGAATCACTGCTTGGAGGAGGTTCTGGAGGCAGCACGTAAGCGCGGCATGGGAGTCTTGGTTAAGCATAATATGGAGGATGGCTTTAAGCGAGGCATCCAGGTCCCAGAGTCTATCGAGATAGCAAAGCAGATAGAGAGCTTTGGCGTAGATGGCATTGTACTCTCTTCGGGCTTCGTGTCGAAGGCGCCTATGGCTGTTATGCGTGGTCGCATCCCTACAAAGACTATGGGTTACTATATGGGCTGGAACGAGTGGCTACAGAAGATTGTGGTGTCGCTCTTTGGCCAGTGGCTTATCAAGCAGTATGACTTTGAGGAGTGTTACTTCTTGGAGAATGCCAAGAAGTTCCGCGCCGCGTTGAAGGGCCCACTTGTATATGTGGGAGGCTTGGTGTCGCGCGAGGGTATAGAGCGTGTGTTGGACGAGGGCTTTGAGCTACTTCAGATGGCGCGTGCCTTGGTCAATGACCCAGCATTTGTAAATAAGCTAAAGGCTGGCGATATGACAACACGCAGTGGCTGTGACCACCGCGACTACTGCATGGCACGTATGTACTCGGTAGATATGCAGTGTTGTCACAACTGCAAGGAGCATATCCCCGAGCGTCTTTGGAAGGAGATAAACAAGATTAAGTAGTATAGTTATGTGTTTTCGCCGAAATAGGGGAGAGGTACCTCGCGGAAAGGCGTGGGCATTGGTTACAGGTGCTACACTTGGCATAGGTCGTCAATATGCGGAGCGCCTTGCGATGCTCGGATATAACCTCCTTATGGTAGATATTTTGGAGGCTGTGAAGACCGAGGCTGTGGTTCTCTCGGAGCAGTTTAAGGTGCGTTGCGATGCCAAGGTTATGGATTTGGCTACGGCAACTGCAGCACGTGAGCTTCATGCGTGGACGGTGGAGAATGGCTACACCTTTGACGTTGTTATAAACAATGCTGGTATGTTCTCTTTCTGCGACATTTTGAATACCCCTGTTGAGCGTCTGGAGCGCATCATCTTGCTTCACGACCTCACGCTTACTACGATGTGTCGCTTGTATGGCGAGGATATGCTGAAGCGTGGCAAGGGTCATCTATTGAATATGTCGTCATACTCTATATGGATGCCCTTCCCTGGGTTGGCATCCTATAGCGCCTCGAAGGCCTATGTTAAGAGCTTTACGCAGGCCTTTGCCAGGGAGCTTCGTGGCACGGGAGTTACGGTTACGGCAATATGTCCTGCGGGTATCGCCACAGACCTTTATGGCTTGCCAAAGAACCTTCAGAGGTTTGGTGTAAAGATAGGCGCCCTTATGACAGCCAAGAGTTGCGCAAGACGAGGTCTCAATGCTATGTTTAAGGGACGTAAGGTTGTTGTTCCAGATTGGTGGTTCCGCATCCTTATTCCTATTTGCAAGTACCTGCCAGGCTTCATCATTCGTCCTTTGCGCTCTTGGACAAAGAAGTGGCAGAAATAGTGTGGTAAAAACTTTTGAAAATTGAAATTGCTATGGTAGATATGCAGAATGTGACAACGCAAAGTGATGAGCCACAGAGACCTGCAAAGCGTAAGTGGGGCGTGGTACGCATCATCATAGTTACCCTTTTGTCGCTCTTGACGTTAGCTGTTCTTGCTCTTTCGGCGGTGATTATATGGCTTGGCCCAATCGTTGAGGAGGTTGTTGAGAATAACGACAAGGAGCTTCTTGGTCGTAGTGTTACTATGGACAATCTTGAGGTTAAGCTATTCTCGGGATATGTTGGTGTCGATAATCTTGTTGTGTACGAGGATGACGATATCTCAGAGTTTGTGCGTGTAGGACGCTTCGAGGCCGAGATGGAGATTATGGAGCTTTTGGATAATGCTATCCACCTCTCTCGAGTTATGCTTCGCGACCCTAGTGTGGCTGTTGTTCAAACTCCTGATAGCTTCAATTTTGACACTCTTATCGACTACGTACTAGCTACTTACACAAGCGAGGAGACTGTTGAGGAGGAGTCTGGCGAGCCATGGGCTATGATTTTTGAGAATATCTCGCTCGAGGGTGGCGCTGTAGCCTACAACGATGTGGCGCTTGACCAGCAGTGGAACCTTCAGGCCTTGGCAGTATCGACACCACTGTTGAGCCTTGACGATGTCACCTCGATACACGCCTCAACAACGATAAATGACCGAGCTACGCTTGCTGGTGATGTCGATGTAAACTGCTCAACATTTGACTTTGTGTTTGATGGTGAGCTGTTGTCGTTCAACATTGCCGATACATATAAATATATACACCCTGTTATCAACACACAGCGTATCGAGGGTGCTGTATCTGCCAAGTGCCGTATAGAGGGTAATGCCATGAATATCCTTGCCTCGGAGATTAGCGGTGAGATTGGTGCCGAGAACTTTGTGTTGTTGGGCCCCGATGGCGGTAATATCTTTAGTGCCGAGAGCTTTGCTATGGCTATCGACAGGGTAAACGTGGAGCAGCAGGTCTATCACCTAGCCTCTGTAACTGCTAATGGTTACTCTACGCAGTTCTGCCTCGAGAAGGATGGTACTACAAACTTTAGTGAGCTTTTCTACAGCGACCCCGAGGTCTCTGTGGAGAGTTCGGCCGAGGAGGTAAGCGATGAACTCTATGATGTTAAGGAGCGTGTTACGGTTACTACTGACCAGACCGAAGCTCCTCTGAAGGATATGGATCTTACGATTGCCAAGTTAAGCCTTCGTGGTGGTAAGGTGCGATATGCCGATAACACCATGCACAGGCCATTTGACTATACCGTTAGCGATATTGCCATTCGTGCTAATGACTTTAAGCTGATGGAAAAGAATAGGATCTCTGTGCGTGCGCAGCTTCCAAAGCAGGGTAGCGCCATGATACAGTGGGAGGGCGCTCTGGATGACTTTTATAACCAGAGCCTCTCGGCTACGTTGTCAAACGTAGATATCCAGAGCCTCTCAACCTTCGTGGAGTACTATACATCGTTCCCCGTTACCTCGGGTAACCTCACCTTCCGCTCACAAAATGAGGTCTCTAATGGTCGTATCAGCGGTGTTAATCAGCTAGGTACCTATAACTTTACCGTTGGTGATAAGATTAAGAAGCACAAGCCCGAGTATCGTCTTCCTGTGCGTCTTGGTATCTTTGTCCTCACCGATAGAGATAAGCACATCGATATAGAGTTGCCTATCTCGGGCGATATCTCCTCTCCGGAGTTCTCACTCCGTAAGGTGATATGGAAGGCCATAGGTAATGTGATTCTTAAGGTTGTAGCCTCACCTTTCGAGTGGATGTCTGGGGATAAGCAGGATGCCTTCCGTCATATAGATATAGACCTCACAGCGCCAGGTCTTGCTTCGGAGCATTACGCGCGTATAGATACTATGGTGAATACCCTTAAGGCCGACACTACGCTTGCTGTACGTCTTAAGCCTCGCATCAACTACAAACGCGCTGCAAGAACGCTCTCGGATATGAGCCTAAAGATGGCATATTACAATGCTACACAGGGTGAGCAGCAGGGTTATCTCGATATGTTGGACTTCGCGCGTATTAACGAGATGAAGCTCTCGGGTAGGGAGATAAGCAAGTTTGCAGATTCGATGTTGATAGCTCGCGGCATAGACCCATCTACTATGACAAATCATGCCAAGGCGGATGCCTTGTATGGCGATAAGGTGGATGAGCAGCTGGTGCGCATTGTAAATATGCGTAACGGCATTATCGCTCGATATGTCGCCTTCCAGCATAAGGAGCTACCTCGCGATAAGTTTGTCCTTACGCCTATTACCATTGAGGATATCAAGGGTTATACAGGCAAGGATAAGTATGCTGTGACGCTAGTCATTGGTGATGATGAGGTGGAGGTTGCCACAAAAGATGAGAGTGAGGAGGATGCTAGTGCTACGGAGGGGTCACAGGGTGATGTGACGACAGTTTCAGAGAATAACACAAATATAGAGAATACAAACCAATAAATTTATTAACAACTAATTATGAAAAAAGTTTTATCTTTTATTGCAGTTGTAGCAGTTATGCTCTCTGCAACTGCCTGTGGCAGCAACAACTCAAAGGAGATTGATACCTTGTCTTATGCTATCGGTATGGATATGGGTATGGGTCTTAACTTCGGTATGAAGGATTTTAACCTCGACCGTGATATCGTTATCGAGAACATCAAGTCGTTCTACAAGAGCGGTGACATGGAGGGCGAGGAGCTTCAGAATGCACGTACCAAGGTTATGGATTGGCAGTACAATGTGGCTATGCCATACGTAAATGCAAAGCGTATGCGTGACTATGTGCAGACCGACTGCCCAGATACTCTTCCTGCACTTCCAGAGTGCTTCAACGAGGAGTATACTCGTGAGTATATTTCAGAGCTTATGGGTACCAACATGGGTGCTATGGTTAAGTCTGTAGATGCTGATATCAAGATTCGTGACGTTATCCGCGCTATTGAGGATATCAACACTCTTGAGAGCGTTGAGCAGGCAGACTCTCTTCTTCGCTTGACACAGTTGCAGATGCGCGAGGCATTCATGAAGCACTCACAGCAGGCACAGGAGAAGGCTCGCGCCGAGTTTGAGAAGGCAAAGGTGAAGAATACCGAGGAGTCAGAGAAGTGGCTTGCAGAGGTAGAGAAGATGGAGGGCGTGCAGAAGACAGAGTCTGGCATTCTCTATCGTATCGACCGCGAGGGTAGCGCAGTTCACGCTACAGAGGATACCGATGTAGTTCTTGTAAACTACGAGGGTAAGACTGCTGATGGCAACGTATTTGACTCTAGCTACGAGCGTAACGAGCCTATCTCATTCCCACTAAACCGCGTTATCAAGGGCTGGACAGAGGGTATGAAGCTTGTTGGCGTAGGTGGTCAGATTACACTTTGGATTCCTGCGGAGCTTGGCTATGGTGAGCGTGGCGCAGGTGATAACATCGGCCCTAACCAGGCTTTGGAGTTTAAGGTGGAGCTTCTCGAGGTAAACCCAGAGGAGTAGTACACCTGAAAAAAGGGACTGTTCCATGCGGGCAGTCCCCTTCTATAAACCCGGCGGTACTCCGCCACAAATACTTAAATTATGAAGATTTTTACAAAGTCTATTCTTGCCGTAGTGGCAATGGTGACAATGGTGTCAGCTGCTTTTGCAGGTGGCCCTATGACAAACACAAACCAGAGTGCGCACTTCTTGCGTAGTGTGGCTCGTGGTACATCTCTCGAGACCGATGCGGTTTACACAAACCCTGCAGGTGTTGTATTTATGGATAATGGCTTCCATATCGGTATCAGCGACCAGATGGCAGCGCAGACACGTACCATTACCTCAACCTATGCACCTTTTGCTATGAATGGTGGCTCTGACACCAAGCAGTATAAGGGTGAGGTCTTCTCTGCATTTATCCCTAGCCTTCACTTTGCATGGAAGCACAACCGTTGGGCTGTTATGGCTGGTATCGGCGTGAACGGTGGTGGTGGCTCATTGAAGTTTAAGGATGGTTTGGCATCTTTCGAGCGTCAGTTCGCTGTACTTCCTGGTGCTATCAATCAGCTTGGTGGTAGCATGGGTCTATCAGCTTCAGCCTACAATATGAATATGAACCTTACAGGTAAGTCAATGACCTTGGCTTTCAACGTAGGTGCTGCCTTCCGCATTACCGATTGGTTGTCAGTGGCTGCACAGCTTCGTATTGGTGTAACTAACAACTCTTATGTAGGTAAGATTGGCAACATCCAGATTAACCCATCAATGCCAAATATGGGTCTAAATGGTCAGATGATGAATGCGTCAGAGTTCTTTACTCTAGCAGGTCAGATGTTGAGTCAGGTAAATCCTGAATTGGCAGCTCAGGTAGCGCCTTATGCAGCTCTCACAGCAGACCACACCCTCGATGTTAAGCAGAGTGGTGTATCTGTAAGCCCTATCATCGCCTTGGCATTCCACAAGGGTCAGTGGGACGCATCTATCAAGTATGAGTTCAAGATGGCTACCGAGTTGAAGATAGAGTCTGCTCCTGTATCAGCAAAGGACCCTGTTATTAACTCTATCTTCGCCGATGGCACAAAGGTTAAGGCGGAGACTCCAGCGTTGTTGGCAGTTGCTGTAAGCCGCAACTGTGGCCCTGTGAAGATTACTGCACAGTGGCACCACTACTTCGATAAGGATGCACAGAACTCATTCTCTCCAGTTATCGAGGGTAACACCAACGAGTATATGTTGGGTGTTGAGTGGTCTATCACCGACCGCTTGTTGGTATCGGCAGGTACACAGCGCACACAGCTCAACATGAACGAGAATGCTTACTCTGATATGAACTTCTCAATCTCATCTTGGTCAGTAGGTATCGGTATGGCTTACCGCTTCTGCGAGGCTGTATGCCTCAATGTAGGTTACATGCCTACAATCTACGATGAGGTAACATCAAAGGGTATGGCCTCTGGCCTTCCATATACCGATGTATACCAGCGTACATCACACGCTTGGGGTATCGGCCTTGACCTTAAGTTTGGTGGTAAGAAGAACTAATCATAAATAAAGAGAGTGAATAAAAAGTGTATTTTGTCGTTACGCTTGCCCTCAAAATGCTCATTTACGCTCAGTAAACTCCGCTTTTTCGGGCTTCGCAAGCCTAAAACTACATCTTTTTATTCACTCTCTTAGGTTATGAAGTGACCCCAAAAGTTTATACAAAAAACTTTTGGGGTCTATTTGTTTTATATGCTCTTCTCTTTGTTGCTTCGTTATGCTAGTGCCACATCGAGAATCATCATTATCACAAATCCTATGGCAAAGGCTATAGTGCCAATATCGGAGTGCTTGCCTTGCTGTGTTTCGGGTATAAGCTCCTCAACCACAACGTATAACATCGCACCTGCAGAGAAGCTTAATAGGTAGGGTAGTATGGGTGAGATATGCTCATATAGGAGTACCATCACAAGCGCCGAGATAGGCTCTACAATACCCGATAATGCTCCATAGCCGAAGGCCTTTCCTCGGCTCATGCCATCGCCACGTAGGGGTAGCGATATTATAGCCCCCTCGGGGATATTCTGTATCGCCATTCCTATAGCGAGTGCCGTTGCCGCGGCTATAGATATGCCCATCTCTCCGGCCAATGCTCCAGCTATCACAGCACCTACAGCCATGCCCTCGGGGATATTATGTAGCGTCACAGCGAGCATGAGCATCTGTCGTTTTCCCAGCGTTGAGCGAAGTCCCTCGCGGGTATCTGTTCCTGGGTGCATGTGAGGCACGAGGCTATCTAGAGCCAACAGAAATAGCATGCCTAGTATGATGCCCACCGCCGCAGGCATCCAGCTCATCCTGCCCATCGGCTCGGATAGCTCCAACGAGGGTATTATAAGCGACCAAACAGATGCAGCAACCATCACTCCTGCGGCAAAGCCTAGGAGCGCGTTGTGTATTCGTGACGACACGCTGTGGCGTGCTAGCAACACCGTTGAAGCCCCTATTACCGTACCTAGAAAGGGTAGTGCAACGATTGTTAGAGTATTCATACTATCTATTTAGGTAAATAGAGCCTGCTCAACATAAGTTGGACAGGCTCACATATCTGAAGTTGCGTGCAACTTCTTAATATTCATTTCGATATATTGGGGTAGCTCCCCGAAATCTACTAATAGTTCTCGGCCTTAATCTGGAAGTAAGCCTGTGGGTGAACACATACAGGGCATACCTCTGGAGCCTTCTGGCCTACGTGGATATGGCCGCAGTTAGAACACTGCCAAATCATATCACCATCGCGTGAGAATACCAAGCCACCCTCAACGTTTGCCAACAGCTTGCGGTAGCGCTCCTCATGCTCCTTCTCAATCTTACCAACCTGCTCGAAGAGGAATGCGATGTGGTCGAAGCCCTCCTCACGAGCATCCACAGCCATCTGTGCATACATATCTGTCCACTCGTAGTTCTCACCCTCGGCAGCTGCCTTGAGGTTCTCTGCTGTAGAGCCGATGCCCTGCAAAAGCTTGAACCAAATCTCTGCATGCTCCTTCTCGTTTGCTGCAGTCTCCTCAAAAATTTTAGCTATCTGCACGTAGCCATCCTTCTTTGCCTTCGATGCAAAATATGTATACTTATTACGAGCCTGTGACTCACCAGCAAAAGCCTCCCACAAGTTCTTCTCGGTCTTTGTTCCTTTCAAATCTTTCATACTCTTTTAATTTTTATAGGTTTATTATTGTGTTATCTATTTTTCTCTGATGCAAAGATAATAGTTTTTTAGTTATTTACAATAGTTTTTCGATTGTATTATTTTATCTACTTATAAGCATTTCTTATAATAAAGATAAAACCTATAATCGCTTGCCTATATAATAGATATATGGTATAGCTCTAGAAATACTCTTTACGGTAGTTGTAATTGTTGCGTAGTGATTCAAAATCCGAGCCACTCTGCTTCAGGGTATTACTATCGCGAAGTATATCGTAATTTGTTGTAATAGAGTCACATAATTCGCTCCATGAGAGTAGATTTGGGGATGTTGGTGTTATGCCTTGGGGATACCAACCCCCAAGCGGAAGGTCAAAAAATGTGGACAAGGCTTGCACACACATAGCCGTAGCATTTGCCTTACCCTGTATGGAGTAGCCTGCAATGTGTGGTGTCGCAATCATGGCTTGAGCTAGGAGCTTACCATCAATGTTAGGCTCATCCTCCCAAACATCAAAGGCGTAGCGATGGCCACTCTGAAGTATCGCTCTGTTATCAACCACACCTCCGCGCGAGGCATTTATAATCAACGTCTCCTTGTTGATGCTCTCTAGCAGTTGGCCATCGATGAGGTGGTGCGTGGTGCTATCCAGAGGAGTGTGAAGGGTGATGATGTCACACTGTTGGGCAACCTCGGCGATGGTATAAAACTCTCCCCCTTCGCGCCTTTGTCGTGGAGGGTCACACTCCATGGTGCGAAAGCCCCAGTGACGAGCATATTGCGAAACCAACGACCCTACATTTCCCACACCAACAACACCTAGGGTATGCTCCTGTGGCGAGGTGTTGGTAGTAGCTATAAAGTGGTGAAGCACGGCGGCCACCCACTGTAGTACTCCGCGAGCGTTGCACCCTGGCGCCGAGCATACCACGATATTCTGCCTGTTGCAGTACTCTATGTCGATATGGTCACATCCTATTGTCGCTGTTGCTATAAAGCGTACTTTGGTGCCTTCGAGAAGCTCTCGGCATACTCGCGTGCGTGTGCGGATAATCAGGGCATCGGCATCGGCGATGTCTCTGTTTGATATCTCTGCGCCAGCCTTATAGACTACCTCAAAGTATGGCTCTAGCACTCCCGAGATGTATGGTATGGCGCTATCTATAACAACCTTCATAAGCTTCTTGTGAGAGGTGGATTTTTTTAGCAAAAAAGTGAAGTTCTGTGACAAAGATAGTGAATAAATATAAAAAAAATGCTAAATTTGCACGATATTTCTAGATGTGCTAACATTTTACATTTAGAGGTATAGTAAAATTTTAAATTGGATATAGCTATGGCGCAAAAACGATTTGACCCCAATGGTGCGATACCCGATAATGGTAACTATTTTGGTATCCCCCTACGTCCCGAGGAGGCGGCGTTGGTGCTTATCTCTGCACCCTGGGATGCTACGGTGTCGGAGCGTGCAGGAAGTTCCTATGCTCCAGATGCTATCATCGAGGCATCGCGAGGTGTAGATTTCTTTGAGCCTATGGCGCCCTACACATGGCGCAAGGGTATCGCCACAGCACCTATAGATTATGCTATTCAGGATATGTCACACCGCATACGTTCCGATGCGGAGCGCGTGATACGATCCTATAACAACAACGCCTCGGCTATAGATGACCTTGTCTACGAGCGCCGCTTGCGCCGCGTAAATGAGGCCTCGGCGGAGGTGAATAACAATATCTACGAGCAGGCGAAGCATTGGCTCTCGGAGGGTAAGATTGTGGGTCTTGTAGGTGGTGACCAATCTACGGCATACGGCAATATCCGTGCTGTAGCGGAGCATCATTCAGAGCTTGGAATCCTACATATCGACTCTAGTTGTGACTTGAGAGAGAGGTACCAGGGCTTTGAACACTCCAACGCCTCTATAATGCACAATGTGCTACGCGATATAGAGGGTGTAAAGAGCCTTGTAGGTGTTGGCGTCAGAGCCTTCTGCCCTATGGAGTGGGAGCGTGCGCAGAGTGATGAGCGCATAAAGCTCTTCACGGGTCAGGATATATGGTCGAAGCACTTTGAGGGTGTAGGCTGGGCGAGCATCTGCGAGGATATCATCGCGGAGTTGCCAGAGAGGGTCTACGTGTCGTTGGATATCGATGGCCTAACCATAGAGTGTTCGCCACACACAGGCTCACTTGTGGCTGGTGGTCTACGCTTCCCCGAGGTGGTCTATCTCTTGGGTAGGGTTGTAGACTCGGGACGTAAGATTGTAGGTTTCGACCTTACGGAGGTAGTTCCCGACCTTTATGATAAGACAGATGCTGCCATTGCTGCGCGTCTTCTCTATAATCTCTGCTGCATGGCTCTCAAGAATCACGATGCCGAGGATGTGTTGTAACCGAGTAATTAATCCAACTACGATATGTTTACAAAATTTGGTATTATAAAGCGCAATCATATATTGTCACAGCGTGGTGCTAGTTTCCTCAAGGCACCATGGGCTGGTGGCGTGGTGCTTATCATCTGCGTTATTGTTGCTATGATATTGGCCAACCTGCCAGCAACAAGTGAGTTGTATCACCATATCCTACACATGGAGTTGGGTCTCTATATCGATGGAGAGCTGTTCCCTCGTGGCATGAACATCGAGAAGATTGTCAATGATGGACTCATGGTGGTCTTCTTCTTTACCGTAGGTCTTGAGATACGCCGCGAGATATCGGATGGTGAACTCTCTACGCCCAAGAAGGCTATACTCCCTGTTGTTGCAGCTATGGGAGGTATGCTTATCCCTGCGCTCATCTACGCAGCGTTTAACGCAGGTACGGAGGTTGTCAATGGTTGGGGTATCCCCACTGCCACAGATATCGCCTTTGCCATAGGTATCATGTCGCTTTTGGGCAATAGGGTGCCGCTGTCGCTGAAGGTGTTCCTCACGGCGTTGGCCGTGGCTGATGACCTGGGAGCTATATTTGTCATAGCGCTCTTCTATGGCGAGACGCCAGATATGCTACTTTTGGGTATTGCCCTAGCTATCATGGTTGGCATCTACATCATGCGCCGTTTGGGTGAGTTCCGTATGATTGCCTACCTCATTCCAGCATGTATAGTGTGGATATTGTTCTACTACTCGGGTGTTCATGCTACAATCTCGGGTGTGGCTATGGCGATGCTTATCCCTACGGAGCCACGTTACAGCCGTTCCTACTTCCTCCATAAGGCCGATATCATCGAGAAGGGCTTTAAGGCTGCCGATAGTATCGCTAATGAGCATGAGGCGGAGGAGTCGCGACTATACTACCTACGCCGTATGACGCAAATCTCCAACGGCTCGCAGGGCATGAGCCACCGTGTGGAGCATCTTCTTATGCCATACGTCAATTTTATCATCATGCCTATCTTTGCCTTGGCCAATGCTGGAGTATACATCTCTTCTGCCGAGTATTTCAACATCTTTGAGTACTCTGCGGAGCTTGGCTCTATAGGCATGGGTATCTTCTTTGGTCTTGTCTTGGGTAAGCCTATAGGCATCTCCCTCTTTAGCTATATCGCTGTAAAGCTAGGCATTGCCGATAAGCCATCGGGTTCTACATGGCTGATGTTGATAGCCGTAGCATGCTTGGGAGGTATCGGCTTTACGATGTCTATCTTTGTTGATAACCTCGCCTTTGACAAGGCTACACACCAGACCTTTATCGACATGGGTAAGATAGCTATCCTCATGGCCTCTACCGTGGCAGCTATCCTAGGTACTATCCTTATATCTATCGAGGCAAAGCGTGAAAAAAGAGAGTAATATATCGAAATAACTATGAAGAAGATATTATCAGTTGTTGCAGTGGCCATTCTACTTTTGGTGGCGTGTAATAAACCCAAGGCTACGGTTGTTGTGCCTGTGATGCAGACCTCGGCAGACTCCATGTCTTATGTTATTGGTCTAAACCTAGGCCGTAATCTTATTGGCATCGACTCGTTGTTGAATGTAAATGCCGTATGTGAGGGTTTGCGCGATGCCTACCTCGGCGCCGAGAAGCTAAACGCAGAGGAGGCACGTGCTGCATACCTCAAGTATATGAACTACGATGTTTATGAGCGTGTGGCAGCCTTCGAGGAGCAGTTCCTCGAGGATTTGCGTAAGGAGGATCGTAAGTTTGTGGCTACCAACTCGGGATTGACATATAAGGTACATACGTTAGGTAATATGAAGAGGGTGGCACGTAACAATCGTGATACTATCCTTATGTGCTACCGCGCCTTGGATGTCGCTGGTGAGGTTGTCGATACTACATACCTCCATGGCGATACACTTCGCATTGCGCTGGGTGATATGCCACGTGGTGTTGTTGAGGCTACCAAGCTTATTGGCAAGGGTGGACACCTCGAGACATGGGTGCCCTCGCGTTTGGCCTTTGGCTCGGCAGGCTGTGATTCCCTCTCTATCCTGCCAAACACAATGCTCTACTATGAGTTGTGGCTCATAGATGTTGAGGAGCGATAGATTATTTAAACCAAAACAAAATATGAAGAGAATTTTAATTATTTTATGTGTGGCTTTGGTCGCAGTATCGTGCGATAACGGTAGCCGCGACTACTATTTCCAGCCTAGCGAGCCACGCTGCTATGATGACCCTAGTGCGGAGCTAGATACCTTGTCATACGCCGTGGGTATGAACATCGGCTTGAGCTTGCGTTTTACTCCTGCGGGAGATGTCTTTGATGAGGATGTCATTGTTAAGGCTTTCAATGAGGAGATTGCAAAGAGCGTTGTAGATGAGGCGTTTATAGCGGAGAATGGCAAGTATCTAGGTCGCTTCTCTGATGAGCGTATGCGTCAGCATATCTTTGCAAAGCGTCTTGCAGGTATGAATCTTGGTGCTTCGGCAAATGTGCCAACACTCTTTGACAATGGTGAGTTTTCGGTTGAGAAGGTCTCTACAGCCTATGGCCATGATATCGCTAACCATGTTCGTAAGATGAGCTATCCTATCAACCTACATTGGTTTGTTAAGGCCTTTGAGGATACTCGTAACATCCCTGACCAGGGCGCCATTAATCAGAATATGCAGGTAGATGTGGAGACTATGCGTAACTATATGGCTCGCTACGTGCGCGAGGTGTTACCCGAGTATGTCAAGCAGCGTAGCGCAGAGTGGATTCGTGGTGTTGCGAAGCAGCGTGGTGTACACCCTATAGTTGTTGAGAGCGACACGCTCTACTATCGTATCGATAGAGCTGGTAATGGCAACAAGATTCGCAACGAGCGTGATACCGTATCCTTCAACTACGATGTGTATACGCAGCGCGGCACACTTGTCGAGTCTCTTAACGAGCGTGTAAAGCTCCTCGAGGAGGCTTTGGATAAGGCGCAGAACGACACTACAGCTACAAAGCCAGAGCTTAAGGCAAAGCGTATCGAGCGCATCGAGAAGCAGTTGGAGGAGAATAAGAACTTTAAGATTGTCCTTGAGCGCTTCATTATCGAGGGTTCACGTTATGGTATCCAGAAGATTAGCGAGGGTGGTGCTGTGACATTGTGGATTCCTGCCTCATTGGCCTATGGTGAGCAGGGTAATAAGCTTGTGATGCCTAACGAGGCTATTGTTATGACCATTGAGCTTACCTCTGTAGTACATGGTAAGAGCGATGAGGAGATTGCCAAGGAGCGTGCCGAGGCGATGCTTAAGAGCCGAAACGCAGATATTAAGCCTGTTCCTGTATCACCAAAGTCTGACGCCTCAAAGCCTACTGTAGTCAAGAAGGTTGTGAAGCCTACGATAATGAAGGAGTAGTGGCTCACGGAGGTTGTAGCTCGCTACGTTCTATATTAAATTTAGGTGTGCCTGTTCAACATTTTTGTTGGGCAGGCTCTTTTTTTTGTGCAATAAAAATTATTTTGACGCAAGTTGTCAAAATAGGGTAGTTACTTTGCATCGTGAAAGAGATAGAAACACTTAAAACGACTACGACTATGGGACTAAATTATGCTATTGATTGTCGCGCATGTGGGGCGCACACCGAGTACAGAACTACGATAAATGCTAGTGAGGTGGTCTATACTCGCCTTGTGGAACATGTAGATACGGAGTGTGCTATACGCTGTCCGGTCTGTCGCGCAAGGTTGAATAAGAGCGAGGCGGAGTTTCTCGATCAGGTCTCTATTACTAT
Organism: Alistipes sp.; assembly: GCA_017629985.1. Classification (GTDB taxonomy): domain Bacteria; phylum Bacteroidota; class Bacteroidia; order Bacteroidales; family Rikenellaceae; genus Alistipes. Next base: position 29,234 of record JAGBWD010000028.1, on the reverse strand, counting down.
CGGGGAGTAGACGATAATAGGCGTAGCTTATAGGGCTATAGGAAAAAAGTCTAACATAGATTTCCAGAATTGATAAAAAAAGAGTAACTTTGAAAATGATTTTGAGAAATAATAATAACGATACAGAATATGAGCAATATTAATATTGGGGATATCATCCCAGAGTTTCAGAGCGTAACAGATAAGGGTCTTCCATTTACCTTAAATGATTTGAAGGGTTCACCAACGGTACTCTATTTCTATCCCAAGGATAATACCTCGGGATGCACCCTCGAGGCAAAGAGCCTTCGAGATGGTAAGGCGGAGTTGGCACGCCGAGGTTATAAGGTTGTAGGTGTCAGCCCCGACTCCGTGAAGTCGCACGCGGGATTCTGCACCAAGCATGAGCTAAACTTCACCCTCCTTGCAGATACGGATCACTCTCTGTCGGAGGCTATGGGTGTGTGGCGTCTCAAGAAGATGTGTGGCAGAGAGTATATGGGTATTGTGCGCACCACCTTCCTCTTGGATGCTGATGCACGTGTTACGCATATCATCACAAAGGTAGACACCAAGGACTCCTTTGGGCAGATTATCAAGCTTTTGGGCAAGTAGAAGAAGAAAATATAAAAATAGATATATTATGGCAGAGAAAGTTGCAGTAAGTGCTGATAAGCTCAAGGTGCTATCAGCAGTAATGGATAAGATTGAGAAGGATTTTGGTAAGGGTTCTATTATGCGTATGTCGAGCGACACTGTTGCAGATGTCCCTGTTATCCCTACAGGCTCTATAACTCTCGATATCGCATTGGGTGTAGGAGGCTATCCTAAAGGCCGTGTCATTGAGATTTTTGGCCCCGAGTCATCAGGTAAGACAACCCTTGCTATACACGCCATTGCCGAGGCGCAGAAGTCGGGAGGTATAGCAGCGTTCATCGATGCGGAGCATGCCTTCGACCCCTACTATGCCCAGAAGCTCGGCGTAGATGTAGATAACCTGCTGGTGTCGCAGCCTGACAATGGCGAGCAGGCGTTGGAGATTGCTGACTCGTTGATTCGCTCTAGTGCTATCGATATCATTGTCATCGACTCTGTTGCTGCGCTTACGCCAAAGGCAGAGATTGAGGGTGATATGGGTGACTCGAAGATGGGCCTTCAGGCGCGTCTTATGTCACAGGCGTTGCGTAAGCTAACAGCTTCTATATCAAAGACAAAGACTGTATGTATCTTCATCAACCAGCTTCGCGATAAGATTGGTGTTGTGTATGGCAACCCAGAGACTACAACAGGTGGTAACGCCCTCAAGTTCTACGCTTCGGTGCGTATCGACATCCGCCGTGCCTCGGTTATTAAGGATGGTGAGGAGCAGCTAGGAACACGCACCAAGGTTAAGGTTGTGAAGAATAAGGTGGCACCTCCATTCAAGAAGGCGGAGTTTGACATCATGTTTGGTGAGGGTATCTCGAAGCTTGGTGAGATTATCGACCTTGGCGTGGACTTTGAGATTATCAAGAAGTCTGGCTCATGGTTCTCCTATGGCGATAAGAAGATTGGCCAGGGCCGTGATGCTGTTAAGGAGGCCCTTAAGAACGACCCAGCGTTGATGGAGGAGATAGAGCTTCGTGTGCGTGCTGCAATGTCCGAGTCGGAGCGATAAATGAGTGGGGGTGGTGTGTAGCTTCAGCGGCGTCATGCTAGCTGCCTGGCTACTAACCCCTTGAGGCTAACTACGAATTGTGACCCAAACACGGCTATCTAATTGGTGGCCGTGGTTTGGCGTATTTATATATAAGAATGATATAAGGTTATGGTAGAGTATTCACCCGCAGATGAGTTGTTGATAGAGGAGAAGTGGCAGGAGCTTGTTGAGGCTTGTCGCACGGCGAAGGTGTGCCGCAGGGAGGATGATTGGCAATTTGTGAAACGAGCATTCTTCCTTGCCAAGGAGGCACATAAGGGGGTGCGCCGCCGCTCTGGAGAGCCTTATGTCATACACCCTATAGAGGTGGCACTCATCGCCGTAAGGGAGATAGGCCTTGGCAAGAAGAGTGTTGTTGCGGCGCTGCTCCACGATGTTGTGGAGGACACGGAGTATACGGTAGAGGATATATCGCGTATCTTCACGCCCAAGATAGCCTCTATGGTCGATGGCCTTACGAAGATGTCGGGAGTCTTTAACGCCGATAGCTCGGAGCAAGCGGAGTATTTTCGTAAGGTGCTTCTCACGCTGTCGGATGATGTGCGTGTTATAATCATCAAGATTGCTGACCGCCTGCATAATATGCGTACGCTGGGTGCTATGCCTCACAACAAGCAGATAAAGATTACCAGCGAGACCATATATCTCTTTGTCCCTCTGGCACATCGCCTAGGCCTTCACGCCATAAAGAGTGAGCTTGAGGATTTGTGCATGAAGTATCGCTTCCCCGAGGAGTATGAGGAGATAAGAGGTAAGATTGACGACACGGAGACCGAGCGTCAGGCCTACATCGAAAAGTTTATGGCCCCCATACGTGAGGTGCTGGACAGAAATAAGTTTCAGTATGAGATGTCTGCGCGTGTTAAGAGTATCTACTCCATCTGGAATAAGATGCGCCGCAAGCAGATACCCTTCGAGGAGGTCTACGACCTCTTTGCCATACGCATAGTCTTCAAGACACTGCCCTTCCCCTCGGAGAAGACGCAGTGCTGGCAGATATACTCCTGCGTTACGGATATCTATAAACCCCATCCCGACCGTCTTCGCGACTGGATAAGCATGCCCAAGTCTAATGGCTATGAGGCGCTACACTCTACGGTTATGGGCCCCGATGGCATCTGGGTAGAGGTTCAGGTGCGCACCGAGCGTATGGACGACATCGCGGAGCGAGGCTTTGCCGCACATTGGAAGTATAAGCATCAGTCTATAGCGCAGGAGGAGGATGGCCTCGATAGGTGGCTCCGTAAGGTGCGCGATGCCCTAAATAGCCCTACGGAGAGCGCCCATGAGTTTCTCGATAACTTCAAGCTGTCGTTGTATAAGAGCGATATTGTGGTCTTCACGCCCAAGGGTGAGGCTCATACCATGCCTTATGGCGCTACGGTTTTAGATTTTGCCTATGAGATACACACCAAGATTGGTGACCACGCCATAGGTGCCAAGGTCAATCACCGCATCATGCCCATCACGGCGACCCTCAACTCTGGCGACCAGGTGGAGATTATCACCGCCGAGACTGCACACCCCAAGAGCGAGTGGCTCGATATTGTCACCACGAGCAAGGCGCGTCAGACCATACAGGATTACCTGAAGCGTGAGCGCATAGATAATATAGAGTATGGTATGCAGCACCTCGAGGAGTCTCTGGCCGAGTATAATGTGACGCTCAACGGCCGTGTGTTGCGCAAGCTCATGGCGGCGTATGAGTGCCGCAACAAGGATGAGTTATATAGCAAGATTGGCGCTGGCATCATAAAGCTCGACAACCTCGAGAAGCTTCTCAAGGAGAACTCTTCGCGAAAGATTCTTAAGTTTTGGAAGCTCCTCATCCCTGGTAGCTCGCAGGACGAAGATAACGACCTCGATTATGATGATGAGGCTACAACTCTTGACGATACGCTTAATAGTGATATCTCGGAGGATGATGAGCCAAAGTTTGTCATGGCCGAGTGCTGTAGCCCAATACCTGGAGATAGGGTAGTCGGATATCGTAATCCCGAGAGTGGAGATATCATCGTGCATAAGTCTACCTGCGATGCGCTTATAAAGCTTGCGGCGCAGCATGGCGAAAATATCATCAAGGAGGAGGATATAAGGTGGTCGCAGCAGAAGGCTGTCTCCTACCTTGCCACTGTAGAGATTTATGGTGTCGATCGTCCTAGCATCATTCTAGATTTGACGAAGATTATCACATCAGACTTTAGTATAAATATGCGAGCTATCTCTGTGCAGTCGCACGATGGAATCTTCGAAGGTAGTATAAGCCTCTATGTGCAAGATATTGATAGCCTAAATATGCTTCTGGACAAGATTCGTAAGATTAAGGGTATCGAGCGAGTGAAGCGTCTGATGAACTCGTAGTGCTGCGCGCCTCGGATTATTCCTAACGAGTGTGGTGCTATTTGCAGAAAAACGATAAAATCAGCATGTCGCATTTTAGCGATAAAAATATATGCTGGAGCATCATGTGAGATTCTCAACCTGTGATGGCTATCTGTGGTAGATAGTTGATAGGGGAGCCGCACAGTGATTAATAAGAGGGATACTATTTGACAAATTTATATACTTAATTATGGCAACAATTTTTTCACGAATTGTAGCAGGTGAGATACCATGTTACAAGGTTGCAGAGAACGACAAGTTCTTTGCATTTCTCGACATCGCTCCATTGGCCAAGGGTCACACCTTGGTAATCCCAAAGCGCGAGGTTGATTACTTTTACGATCTTGAGGATGCAGAGCTTCAGGAGATGATTGTTTTCGCAAAGAGTATTGCGAAGAAAATTCAGGCAACTACACAATGTAAAAAGGTCGCAACCGTGGTTTTGGGCCTCGAAGTACCCCATGCACACATCCATTTGGTACCTATGAACACCGAAAATGATGTAGATTTTAAGCGTGAGAAGCTATCTCTCACTCCAGAAGAGTTTGCAGAAATCGCTAAATCATTGCAGTAATTAACACTGTTGATAACTACGTAAGTAGTTAGTAATTAGGGTAGTGTATTGTTATCAACAATAACATTACCCTAATTTTTTAACATAATATTCCCCTCTATCTCTTTTCGCAGATTTTCGCACAAATTATTCACATTACGGCTGTAAAATTAAGGTGACTTTACAAATGTAATTACAAGTGTAAAACCACCTTTATCAACTAGTTATTTGTAAAATTACAAATGTAATTATAATTGTAGATGTTAATAACCTTTAAATATTACAAATGTAATTTTTACAACAACGCTTTTATGTGGTCTAAAATCATCTAATTTTCCATAGTTAAACTACTTGATATTATTTTTTAAAGTGCTATATATCAGTATAGTTACGTTATTTATATTACTTTTATTATAGCTATAAGATGACGAAAGCTCACTTATTAGTACTTCTGTAATATATTGTGCTTTGGTAGAGTGTAAATCGTTGAAATATAGTAATTATAGTAGTTTAAGATAAATTAAATTATAGCTACTTTGGTTTTTGAAATTTAACCATAATTGACATTGTTACAGATGTCATAGTTATTAACAACTATTAATACTTTACTTTTGTCATGAAAATTTGTTTTACAAAAATAATATTTGTATATTTGTAAAAAATATAGAATATGAAGGAAAAACTAGAGATTATACGAGCAAATGAGAATATGAATGCTTCGGAGCTTGCGAAAAAACTCGGCGTGGAGGCCTCTGCTATCTCCCACATTCGCTCTGGACGTAACAAACCAAGCTTCGATTTTGTCGTCAAAATTCTGGCTGCTTTCCCACATATTAACCCCGATTGGCTTCTTCTAGATCGTGGCCCTTATGAGCGCGATGGTATGGTGACCCCTATTGACTCTAGTAAGGAGAGCAAGCCTGTTAGTGATGTTGCTCCCTCTCCTGGTGTCACGCTCTTCGATACTGTTGATAATACGCCACTCTCGGAGCCTCAAAGTGAGGTGCGTAATGTAGATATCCCTTCACTCTCTCGTTGCTCCTCTAGCGATAAAACTGTGCAGCGAATTATAGTTTTATATAGCGATAACTCCTTCGATAGCTACCTCCCAGTCAAGAGGTAAAAGACCATATTCCTCTTATTATGATTAACGACCTGGTCTTTGATATTGTGCAACCATTTTGTCGCACTGTGTGGTAATGGGTGTTGCGATATATGGAAAAAGGCGTTGTGTCATCATGTTTCCTATCTCTAGTGTTTGGTGTTACTCTGCTCTCTATTGAGCTGGTGATGTAGTTATTTGCTCCCTATCCACCATATTTTCCACGATTGTCTCTGCTTCTTCCTCTTTTGCTATTATTGATAAATATGCACTAAAGGTGCATAAATATTACCATATATTTGCGAAAGAAATGGCGCAATCTAGCATCTATTATCTCTGTCATTTGTTGGAAAACGTGTCTTGAAACCGTGTCTGGGAAACGTGTCTAGGAAACGTAAGTAGAAATAGCATGGGAGTACCCCGAAAGGATACTCCCGTTATGTTATTGTGCTATCTTTGTGGCACATTGCTACCACATTTTATGAGCTACAGGTGCGATGATTACTTCGCTTTGTCGCGAATTTTTTGTAGCTCGTACATCTCATCGCGGAACTTTGCGGCATTCTGAAAGTCTAGGCTCTTTGCTGCAGCATCCATCTTTGCACGCATCTCCGCTATTAGCTTATCTATATTTTGTGTGAGAGTATCCCTTCGCTCCTCGGTGTTATTGTCAATGTTGGTTGTGGAGTATGCTGCCATCTCCTCTGCCGCAAGCATGGTGTTCTCCGCGCCATGGCTCTCACACATCAGGTTTGCCATGTCACCCTGCGCTGTGTCGCATAGAGGCTTTTTAGGGCTATTTAAGCCCTTCTCCTCGCTTATAGCATCTATATCTGCGAGGATGCTATTTTGCTCACCACTGCTCTTCTTTGCGCTCCTAGGCATGTGGTTATGCTCGTAGTTATACTCTATCTGTTTTGCTCTGCGGTGCATGCTCTGGCGTATCACCTCGGCAATAGTCTTATTCATAATATCGGTATATAGCACCGCCTCACCGGCCTTATGACGCGCGGCACGGCCGATAATCTGTGTCAGGGAGCGCACATTTCTCAAGAATCCATCCTTGTCTGCATCAAGAATCATCACTAGGCTCACCTCTGGGAGGTCGATGCCCTCGCGGAGGAGGTTTACACCCACGATGACATCTATGCGTCCCTCGCGCAAATCCTCAAGAATCTTTATTCTATCGATGGTCTCTATATCGCAGTGGATGTAGCTATTTTTGATGCCTATCCTATCGAGATATCGCGATACCTCCTCTGCCGAGCTCTTCGATATGGTGGTTATTATAGCCCTCTCGCCACGTTTTATGACGCCGTTAATCCTATCTACGATGTCGTCTATCTGGTTTTCTGTTGGGCGTATGATGATTGCAGGGTCGATGATGTGTGTAGGGCGTATAAGCTGCTCTACGATAACACCATTACTACACTCTATCTCATACTCTGCAGGTGTTGCGCTCACGAATACTTTGAATGGCGTGAGCTTCTCAAACTCATCAAACTTCAGAGGTCTGTTATCTAGCGCTGCGGGGAGTCTAAAACCATAATCTACGAGGTTCTCCTTACGCGACCTATCACCGCCAAACATGCCACGCACCTGTGGCACTGTGACATGGCTCTCGTCTATCACCACAAGCCTATCTTCGGGGAAGAAGTCTAGGAGGCAGAAGGGGCGTGAGCCAGGGGCTCTGCCATCGAGATATCGCGAGTAGTTCTCTATGCCCGAGCAGTAGCCCAGCTCGCTAATCATCTCTAGGTCATACTCCACGCGCTGCTTTATACGTTGAGCCTCCACAGGTCGCTCCATCTTCTCGAAGTACTCTACCTGTTTTATTAGGTCCTCCTGAATTTGGCTTATTGCCCTGTTTATCTTGTCGCGTGTAGATACAAAGAGGTTGCAGGGGTATATGGTTACCTCGTCCAGCGTATTTTGCTTCATTCCTGTCTTGGCATCGAAGCTGTATATGCTCTCTATCTCGTTGTCGAAGAATAGAATCTTGAAGCCTATATCTCCGAACTCGCCAAACGAGGCCATAATCTCGATGCTGTCGCCACGCACACGAAACGTGGAGGGCTTAAGCTCCATCTCGGTACGTGTATATAGCGCATCGACAAACCTACGTAGCAGCTCATTACGCTGATGCCTATCACCCACCTTAAGTCTTATGGCCGTAGCCCTGAAGTCCTCGGGGTTGCCGCAGCCATAGATACACGACACGCTCGACACCACCACTACATCCTTACGTCCCGAGAGTAGTGTTGTAACAGTCTTTAGACGTAGCTGCTCTATTTGGCTATTTATAGATAGGTCTTTTTCGATGTATGTATCCGAGGCTGGAAGATATGCCTCGGGCTGGTAGTAGTCGTAGTATGATACGAAGAACTCCACGGCATTATCCGGAAAGAAGCTCTTAAACTCGCCATATAGCTGTGCTGCGAGGGTCTTGTTGTGGCTTATGACTAGCGTAGGCCTATCTATCTTCGCTATAGCATTGGCTATGGTAAATGTCTTACCAGAGCCTGTGACACCAAGAAGCGTTGTACCCTCGTTTTTATCCTCTAAAACCGACTCTACAATCTTCTCTATCGCCTCGGGTTGATCTCCCGTAGGTGTGTATGTTGCTACAACGTTGAACTCCATACCACAAAAGTAATCAAAATAAATGGACTACAAAACTCCTGCCTATAAAAAGAGGAGGTATCGCACCTTATGGCCGATACCCCCACGATATTGATTATCTACTCTGTTACTACTTCTTGTAGCCCGAGAATGGGTGAATAGATACTATCCATGCGTTACCATAGCGTGTGCTACCCGAGAGCTTGATGTGAGATTTGCCCTCGCCGATGCTCACATTATACTCGTTGAGAAGCTGCTGTTTAGGCTCGCTGGTCTGGTCGTCAGAGTCAGTAATCCAAATACGGGTGAGAAGGCCTGTAGCCTTGTCAATCTCATATCCCCAGAGGGTTACCGAGTGGTGTAGCGAGGCGATGTTGTCGCTGAGGGAGATGGTCATGCTTGCCATACCGCGCTCGAATGTCTCTACAACGAGGTTTGAGAAGTATGCAAGACGCTCCTTACCCTCCAACGATGAGCCATTACCCCAGAGGTAGTAGTTGTTGTAGCAGTAGGTGTACATCTCTGGATACTCGGTTGGGAAGATTTCGTGCTTGTAGCCGCAGTAGAGGTGTGACTTCACGCTGCTCCACACGCTCTTCCAGTATCCACCCTCGCTCAAAGGATATGCCTGTGTGCCTGCAGATGCATACTCGCCACCACAAAGGCTGCCCTCGAAATACCAAGGAATAGCCTCCTCGGGGTGACCACCCTTGTTGTTGTTCCACTCCGAGTGGTATACCTCCATAAGTGCCAACTCGTATGGGCCAAAGCTAGTGTATGTCTTGGTACCTGGGCCTGTAACGGCTGTTGCAGGGAGTGTGTTGCCTGCAGCAACGTAGCGATCCTGGAACCACTGAATCATATTTGCTGATGACGCTGCCCAGCACATGTTGATATCGCCATTGTCACCCATACCCTTCTTGTTTACATCGTACCAACCCGATGTGAGTGTCACGCCCTCGGCAAAGACGATGCTGTAGCCACTCTCCACCTCTGTAGCGGTGATGGTAATCTCGTTAGACTTAAGTTCGCCCTTTGTGGCGTAGAGGGTGTATGTTCCAGGGGTTGTGGTTGCAAACTTGTTGCCATTCATCTTGCTGCCGTTGGCATAGATGTCGCACTTGCTTGTTACATTACCACCATCCTGTGTTACGATGATTATGGCGCTCTCGATGCCATTAGCCTTGATAGTATCTACGCTAGCCTCGATGACGATAGGCTTCTCCTCCTCTACGATGTTCATCTTTGCTGTAACCTTCACCTCGTTAGATGTCAAATCCTCATACTTGGCATAGAAGGTGTAGACGTTAGGTGTCTCTGTTGAGAAGGTGTTGCCTGCCAATGCCGAGTCATCCGCAGCATTGTAGATTACAGCCTCCACAACATCGCCATCAAGGGTTGCTGTGAATGTTGCGGTAGCCGCGCCGTCAGCAACAATAGTGGCGTTGTCCACGGTGAGGTGAAGCACTCCTGGCTCTGGCTCTGGCTCGGGAGTAGTGCCTACCTCGTTAGCCTTCAGGCTAATCTCATTAGACTTTGCCTCGCCACGCTTTGCGTAGAACTTATACTCGCCAGCATACTTTGTCTTGAAGGTGTTGCCCTCCAACGCCTCGTTGGTATCTGCAAAGTAGATAGTGGCATCTACCACCTCATCCTTATCATTCTTTACGGTGAACGTAACAGCATCCTTGCCATCTGCCGTAATCTCGCTCTTATCTGCCGATAGCACTATCTTCTCTACGCTCACTGTAGCAGGCTCCTTCTCACATGCTACGATGCCTAGAAGTGCCACAAGGGTAAAAAGAATCTTCTTCATTTTTTTATTATAAATAGTGAGAGTGAATAAAAAGATGTAGTTTTAGGCTTGCGAAGCCCGAAAAAGCGGAGTTTACTAAGCGTAAATGAGCATTTTAAGGGCAAGCGTAACGACAAAATACACTTTTTATTCACTCTCATTTAATCATTACTAGATTGTTACTTCACGCGCTTTAGGATGATGTCGGTAGTAGCGCAAGACTCCATCTTCTCGTCGTTGAGGAATACTGCAGGACGGTAGATACCATATCCAAACTCCTCACCCGACTGGTAAGCACCAATAACAAGGGTATCACCATTATCTCTCAATGTTACAGGGAATGGTGCTGGTGCAGACATGCGGTTGTCGTAGTCGGCGCCATAGAAGCTTAAGAAGCCATCAGATGACCAGTTGTATAGGTAGCAGCCCTTTGATGTAGGCACTGTGATTGTGTCACCCTGGCCAATCTCCAAAAAGATCTTTGGACCATAGTCGCGGTAGATGAGGTTGTAGCCCTTCTTGTAGTAATCCTCAAGCTCATCATAGAGATCTGATGGAAGGAATACAGGCATCTCCATATACTCGCCCTGTGCCGATACCTCAAATGGGAAGCCAAGGATTACAAGTCTGTTCTGCTCGCGGTAGTCGGCGTTAGTCTTCTCGTCCACACCCTGTGCGATGGTTACGATCTCTGTTACTGTAGCCTCCACCTGGTTCTCCTGGATAAGGGTATATGTAAGCTCCCACTCGCCAAGAAGCGATGTGAATAGCTCTGACTCTACACGTGGTGCCGCAGCCTGCTTTGGTGTGGTGTGTGTAGAGGTCTTTAGGGTCTCGGTCTGCTCTGCGTTCTTGATGCTTACGATAGCTGTATACTCTACCTCTGGCCACAACTCCTCTACCTTGAACGAGAGGCCTGTAGTAGCGATAGCCTTCACATTCTCTTCAGAGAGCTTAATGCCATAGTTCTCAACCAACTGCTCATCGGTGAAGTCTTCGTTGCGGCGGTAGGCGATGTCGGCAGTAGGGCGGAACACGATTTTAGCATACGCAGCGCCCTCCGAATAGATATTTAGGTTGAGGTTGCAGTGAGGGTTCTCCGTTGGCTCGGTGATAGATAGCTCTACAACTGGAGCCTCAAGGGTCTTTGACGATGTCTTGAACTCTATGCGTGATAGAGCCTCTGCGCCCTTACTATCTATAACTACGATGTGGCATGTGTAGTCTGTGTCGGCGAGGAGGTTATTTGCAATCTCACCGCTAGGGTAGTATGTATGTGTTGTCCACACAGCCTCATTGCTGCCAGTAAGTCGCCATGCTGTGCCGGCCTTCTTAATTGTAGAGATAAGCGTTGCCTCGCCAAAGTTATCTACAACCATGTCTGACCATGACTTCTGATGAACGTATACGTAGTACTCTGCTACAGTCTCATCTGGCACGGTGCTGATAGTTACCGAAGTAGATGTGATATCCTTAAGCTCTGTTGTTACGCCAGCGCTTGATGTAGGCTTGCGTAGAGTTCTAAACTGCTTGTAGAATACCTCGCCGATGATGTTAGGATAAGGTGCTGCGCCATCGCTCGCTGCGGCAATAACGTAGTACTCGCTATCCTCGCGCATACGCATCTCCGTAGGGCCATACATGTTGCCATTCACCCACTCCACAGTTACAGGGCCAGTCTCGCGAATTGCGATACCCTCGGTGCGGAAGTAATCTTCGATAGTCTTATTCTCGTAGTCGAGATACGACTTATCGATACACTGGAAGAGGATGTTGCCAGGGATGCTGATGGTAAATGTAGCGTTGTCGTAGCCAACATTCTCGATACGGATAGGGTTGTTGCTGTTGTCCTTTGCTGTTGTGAAAGTAAGCTTCTTTGGCTCGCTCAACACACCACTATCTTTTGCACGAAGCACCGCAAAGAGGGTGTAATTTGTATCATCTGTAAGGTTCTCGATGGTAAGTGTGGCGTTGTCAGTAACCTCTGCGCTATTACGAGCGAAAAGCTCATCGATAGTAGGGTTGGCATAACCTTCGGCTGCAACACCAAAACCTAGCTCACCAGCTACTGTGGTGGTGATGCTAAATGTAAATGATGATGATGTAACCTCACCAGCGGTAAGGGTAATCTCTGGTTTTGCATCAGGCGTTGGCGTTGGTGGAGGGGTCTTTGTATTATCTGTGCTGTCAGGACTCTTGCTACATCCTACTGCACAAGCAACACTCAAAAGGAGTGTCCATAAGAATAGTGATTTTCTCATTGTTTAGATAATGTTTAAGGTTATAAAATATATTCTCTGTTTTTAATTATTTCGTCTATGTATACAATAATACATATTACGCTACAAATATAATCAAATAGTTTATAACTACAAAATTTTAGCTCCATAGGCATAAAAAAAACTGCCCAAGTTAAGTTGAGCAGTTTGTTATTATCGTTGAAGCCCTCGCTATCGGTTTTTTGCTATCTTGTCGAGAAATGATTTGTTTACGATGACCCTCACCTCGCGGTGACGTACACGAAACTCTACAGGTGTGCCGCCATAAAGCTCTCCGTCAATCTCCAGTGGGGTCTCGGGCGTAGACTCTATGCGAATCTTCTTACCTTGAGCATGTGTGACGTGGCCAATAGAGTATATCGTACCGTTGAAAAGACGGCGCAGACGGAATATCACATGCCACCAGTGTACAGGGCGTATGAGTGTTACATCAAGAAGCTCATCGTCTGCCACGGCCGCTGGAAGCTGCTGAATACCACCACCATTATACTTACCTACGCCAATGGCGAGGCTAAATAGGAGGTTGTTGTATACCAACTTGTCGTCAATCCAAATCTTTACACCCGTAGCCTTGTGTGAGAAGAAGGAGCGCACCAGACACCAGAGGTATCCTCCGCGACCTAGATATCCTTTCGCCTTACTTGTCAGAGTGCGTTGTATCACTTTTGCATCGAAACCAAGACCTGCGACATTTGCCATGTGGCGTGTTTGACGATATTTCGACTCCACATAATCTACCTCGGCGACATCCTGCAGGAAGGTGTAACCCTCCTTGATGGCGCGTATAGTCTCCGAGTAGCGTGTAGGAATTCCATACATGCGTATCCAGTCGTTTCCCGTGCCTGCGGATATCACGGCTATAGTAACATCCGATGGCTTTACGCTCTTCTGTATGAAAAGGCCATTCACCACCTCGTGAAGGGTGCCATCGCCACCTACGACAATGATGTTACGATATCCTGCATCTATGCTCTGCACGGTGAGTGCTGTGGCATGATGCTTATGTTCGGTAAATACCGCCTCGTGGTGTATGTTGTTGTCGCGAAGGAGCTTCGATATCTGTGGGAAGTCTGTCAATCCCCTTCCCGAACCCGAGGTGGGATTGACAATGACAAACCACTTTATATCGCTCCCTGAAATAGGTTTCTCTTCCATTTGGGGGCTTTGGGGAGTTATGCTCTCTTTGGGGCGTTACGCAATGTGTTGAGCAAGAAGTCGTAGAACTTCTCAACAGAGGCGATGTTTACCTTCTCATCTGGAGAGTGTGGGTAGCAGATGGTAGGGCCGAATGATATCATATCCATACCTGGATACTTGGCGCCGATGATACCGCACTCCAAACCAGCGTGGATAGCTGTTACAGAAGGCTTCACGCCATATAGCTTCTCGTATGACTCGAGCATGGTGTGCAAGATTGGAGACTTCATGTTAGGGTTCCAGCCGCTGTATGAGCCTGATAGCTCAACGTCAGCACCTGCCAACTCGAATACTGAAGAGATTGCGCCAGCAAGCTCCGCCTTCTCGGTATCTACTGATGAGCGCAACAAGCACTTCACCTCGATAGTGTTGCCGTTAGAGACTACGATAGCGAGGTTTGACGATGTCTGCACAAGGTTCTCCATGGCGATAGACATGCGCTGCACGCCGTTAGGGCAACCACATACCGCGCGAATCAAGGCGTGTGACTCTAGGTGTGGGATGATGCACTGTGGAGTCTCCACGCGCTCTGCGAAGATCTCGATAGAGTCCTCGATACCCTCAAACTCCTTGATGATAACCTTCTCGTACGACTTCACGTTAGCCTCGAAGATTGCTGCCTCGGCCTCGCGAACTACAACCACTGCCCATGCCTCACGTGGGATGGCGTTACGCATGTTACCACCCTCTACCGCTGCAAGCTCCAAGCCGTATGACTCTGTCTCCTGGCGCAACAAGCGGAACAACACTTTGTTAGCGTTAGCACGCTGTGTGCCAATCTGAATACCAGAGTGACCACCCTTCAAGCCCTTTACAGTGACCTTGTATGCTGCAAACTTACCCTCGAGAGGCTGCTCGCGGTACTTGAATGTTACATTAACATCCATACCACCTGCACAACCAACATACAACTCACCCTCGGTCTCCGAGTCGAGGTTTAGGAGAATCTCACCCTTGAGCATGCCACCCTTAAGGCCGAAAGCACCATCCATACCTGTCTCCTCGGTAGCTGTGAACAGACACTCCAACGGACCATGTACGAGGTCTGCATCCTCCATAGCTGCCATAGCTGCTGCAAGGCCGATGCCATTGTCTGCGCCAAGTGTAGTGCCGTTTGCTGTTACCCACTCACCATCGATATAAGCCTCGATAGGGTCTGTCGAGAAGTTAAACTCTGTGTCGTTGTTCTTCTGTGGTACCATGTCGGTATGAGCCTGAAGGATGATGCCCTTGCGATCCTCCATGCCTGGTGTTGCAGGCTTATAAACATATACGTTCTGCGCCTCATCAACCTTATGCTCGAGACCCAACTCCTCTGCCCACTTTACGATGTATGCACGAATAGCATCCTCCTCGTGTGAAGGGTGTGGAATGTTACAAATCTCTGCAAAATGCTTCCATACCAAAGCTGGCTTTAAGCCTTTCAAGTTCTTGTCCATAATCTATTAGTTATTAATTAGTTATTGTTATCTATTTTCTGTTTTTTTAATCCATTCTCCAGCTCCTCGCGGCGCTCAAAAGCCTCGACAATATACTTCACTAGGCGGTGACGTACGATATCCCTCTTGTCAAACTCCACGATGCCTATGCCCTCCACGCTCTTCAGGGTCTCCATAGCCTTGGTGAGTCCGCTGTCGGAGCGTCTTGGGAGGTCTATCTGCGTAACATCGCCCGTAACGATAAACTTGGCATTACGGCCCATTCGCGTTAGGAACATCTTTATCTGCGATAGGGTAGTATTCTGCGCCTCGTCAAGTATCACAAAGGCGTTATCCAGGGTGCGGCCACGCATGTAGGCCAGAGGTGCTATCTGCACCGTACCCTCCTCGATATACTTCTGAAGCTTTGCTGGGGGAATCATGTCGTTGAGGGCGTCATATAGCGGCTGCAAATATGGGTCTAGCTTCTCCTTCATGTCGCCAGGGAGGAAGCCTAGCTTCTCGCCAGCCTCCACCGCAGGGCGTGTGAGGATTATGCGGCGTATCTCCTTCTCCTTCAATGCTCTAACCGCCAGCGCAATAGCTGTATATGTCTTTCCCGAACCTGCAGGGCCTATGGCAAAGAGAAGGTCATTCTTCTCCGAGAGCTTCACAAGGCGTTGCTGGTTTACGGTGCGTGCGCGGATGATATTGCCGTTGTTGCCATACACGATAACATCCTTATCTACGGCTGGTGGCTCGGCAGATAGCTCCTCGAGGCTCGATGAGAAGGCTTGTGACACCACCTCCGAGGAGATGTGGCCATACTTGATGTAGTACTCCACAAGGGCGTTCATCCTACGCTCAAAGGCCTGCACATCGCTCTTTGCACCGAGGGCCTTAATCTTATCTCCGCGAGCCATTATCTTAACCTTCGGACAGAGGTCGCGCATCTGCTCAAGGTAGGCATCCTGCGCGCCATAAAGCTCGCGGGCATCGACACCCTCCACCAATATCTCTTTTGTTATCTCTTCGCTCATAAGTCGTTGTTAGTTAGAAAAATAGTGTTATGCCTGCCGAGATTTTGTAGCTGCGCATCTCAAAATCCTCACCCACCTTTGCAGGCTCTGTCTCTGTGGCCTTTGTGCCACCAAACTGGTTTGTTGTGTTTTGCAATGCGTGGACATAGCGAGCATTAATCATCCAATGCTTACCCAGACGTACGCCTATGGCTGCTGCCCAGTTCCATGTTGGCGATACGGCACCTAGGTAGTACACCTCGCCATCTTGCGTATACTCGGCATTGGACATCACAGCAATAAGTGGGCCTGTGGAGATGTGTATGCGGTTGTTCAGAAGGCGCAACGATGCCATCACAGGGATATCCACACCACGGGTCTTTACGCGGCGCTCAAGGTTATCCCTTATGACATCTATCGAGCCACCCTCGTATGCCACCTGTGTCTCTATAGCGAAGTTTTTGCCAAAGCAGACGGCGATATCTAGATGTCCCTGAAAGCCAAAGCGTGGCTTCACAAATACGTTTGAGGAGCTTATGGATGAAATACCTGTATACACCGCGCCGATGCCGAGGCCAAACTCGGTGTGAATCCTTTTTTTCTGTGGCTCGATGGTGTATCCCGCCTCAAAACCATGATGGCTACCACACGTACACTGTGCTTTAGCCTCCACGCCCACCAAGAGCATCATAACAGCCATAGCTCCCAACACCACAAATGCCTTTATCCCTTTTGTCATAATCGTTTCATTTACAATCCCCGTAGCTACTACACTACGAATAACCTTCAAAGATACTTGTTTTAAATAAATAAACCAAAATTTAGGGTAAATATTTTATGAAGTTTCCAAAATATCATCCCACAAAGTGGAGAATACGCCCCTTGCCATCTATTAATCTGCGGTTGGTAGTTGATAATTAATTACTTTTTCGTATCTTTGCCACGTATTATGCGTATATAAATATTAACACGATATAAGTTATGAGTTTAGTAGCAATCGTAGGTCGCCCAAATGTGGGTAAATCGACACTTTTCAATCGTCTTGTAGGTCAGCGTCAGGCTATCGTAGATGAGACTGCAGGTACCACACGCGATCGTCACTATGGTAAGACAGACTGGAATGGCAAGGAGTTTTCGGTAATCGACACTGGTGGTTACACCGTAAATTCTGAAGATATCTTCGAGGATGAGATTCGCCGTCAGGTGATGTTGGCTATTGACGAGGCAGACCTCATTCTCTTCCTTGTAGAGGTTAAGACCGGTATCACCGACCTCGATATGATGATGGCAGATATCCTTCGCCGCTCGGGTAAGAAGGTGATGCTTGTGTGTAACAAGGTAGATACCTACGACCTCATCTACTTCTCTCACGAGTTCCACGCCTTGGGTCTCGGCGAGCCATTCTGCATCAGCTCCATGTCGGGTAGTGGCACAGGAGATATGATGGATGCTATCCTTGCTAACCTCCCCGAGGATACCACCGCGGAGTATGATGCCTCGCTGCCACGTATCGCCATCGTGGGTCGCCCAAATGTGGGTAAGTCATCTATGACCAATGCGTTGCTGGGCCAGGAGCGTAACATCGTGACCAACGTGGCAGGTACCACACGCGACTCTATCCACACGCGATATAACATGTATGGCATGGACTTCTACCTTATCGACACTGCAGGTATGCGTAAGAAGGGTAAGGTTACCGAGGATCTGGAGTTTTACTCTGTGATGCGCTCTATCCGCGCTATCGAGAACTCCGATGTCTGCGTGCTTATGCTCGATGCCGAGCAGGGTATCGAGTCGCAGGATTTGAATATCCACAACCTCATTGTGCGTAACCGCAAGGGCTGTGTAATAGTAGTTAATAAGTGGGACTTGGTGGAGAAGGATAGCAACACTATGAAGGTGTGGCGTGAGTTCCTCGAGAAGAAGCTTGCTCCATTTAGCGACATCCCAATCATCTTCACCTCGGTAATCAACAAGCAGCGTATCCTCGATGTGCTTCAGGCTGCTATCCGCGTATACCAGTCGCGCAAGCGCCGTATCTCAACATCGGAGCTTAACGACTTCTTCCTACCACTTATCGAGAACTACCCTCCAGCAGCGACAAAGGGTAAGTATATCAAGATTAAGTACGTCACGCAGCTTCCTACGCCTACGCCACAGTTTGCCTTCTTCGTGAACCTCCCACAGTATATCAAGGAGTCATATCGTAGATTCTTGGAGAATAAGCTCCGTGAGCAGTGGGACTTCTCGGGAGTGCCTATCCAAATTTACTTCCGCCAAAAGTAATTTGTTAATATAGCGGCGCATTAGCGGCGCTTCAGTAAAAACTCCAGATGGGCATTGCCCATCTGGAGTTTTATTTAGGGAATTTAGGGAATAGACCTACCGTACAGCACTGCCTCCTCCCTAAACTCCCTAAACTCCTTAAACTCCCTAAAACACTATCAAGGGAATTTAGGGGTACGCTACTCTCCTTCCTACTCCTTTCTCTTTGCCCAGGTGTACTGCAGTGCGATAAGCACTATAGCCACAGGGACGATGACAAAGAGTGTCACCTTCTCGTTTATGCCACATAGCACGAGAGTTGTGACAATGCCTATGAGGAAGAACGTCATGGCGTAGATAACTCTCAAGCGCGGGATGTTATACTTTCCCGACTCGCGGATATGCCTCTTAATGGCGAAGTCTGCCCTGCCAAGAAGTACCATGATGCCCAGCACAGCAAAGGCTATTGACATTACTAGTAGGTAGATATTTTCTGTTGTCATAGTAGCTGTTTTAGTTGTTCATAGATGGGTTGTAAATAGTATCCCAAAGATAACTATCATCCTCCTGTTGTTTGTCGCTCTTTGTTACGTTTACCTTATTGGTGAAAGACTCTACGAACTCCCATACAAGCTCCCTACTAGGGTTGTTGAGGTCTATCTCCAGGTCTGGATATAGATACTCTGCATCCTCCACCGTGCCATATGCGGGACGTCTAAATATCTTGTGGCTTATGGTAGTTATTGTCTTTGTATTAGGAAGTGTGCAGTATAGGACATCGCCATAGTGGCTTGGGCGGCCACCAGAGCGCTCACCAACGATGCTTCCGATATTGTTGTCACGCGCTGTGGTAAGAAGCAACATCGCACTACTAAAGGTATCCTTGCCCTGGATGAAGATTACATTACCCTTAAACAGACGCTCCTGGTTGAGGTTTAGAATGTGGTGTGTAGAATCTTGCGGTGCGGTGTAGTCTATCTTTGCATCTCGGTTGTGGTCGAACTTACGAGCCAAGTATGTTTCGCCAATCTCGAGAGGCTTGCCGTTGTAGGTAAACTCCTTATAATAAGGGTAGTATGTCAGCATTAACTTCGAGATACGTACTTGAGTATTGAACTGCTTTATCTCTTGGTATGGCTTCAACCACGACAAAAGTACATCGCCCAATGCGCTATTGCCACCGCTATTATATTGAAGGTCTACGACAAGGGTTTTGATGCCCTTTGCCTCAATCTCGGCCATCATCTCGTTGCAGAACTCATCGAAGCGTGCCAGCTGTGTGTATTGAGGATGTGTAACTCTGTCGGCAAACTGATTGAATTGTAGGTAGCAGATGCCCTTCTCCTCAAAAATCTCATAGTCGAAAAGAGTATTTCGAGGTGCTGTGACTCTGTTTGTAAGGTTGCTCTCTAGCTGGGCAATCTTAAGCTCTCGCTTATTTATCGCAGGTATTGCGATGGTAGTGTTATCGGCGAAGGTGATGTTTAGCACCTCGTTGCTCATGCCGAGCATTGCCCAAAAGTCGGTTAGTAGGAGATACTCCGTAACCAGATTTTCGAAATTGACCGCGTTGTCGGCACTCACAATCTCTCGTGCCGCGTTAAGAATCTTTTTTAGCGGCTTGCCATTAATGTATTTGACCTCCTTGCCGAGGATGTCGCGATACTCCTCCTGACATAGGTCAATAATCGAAGGGGTATTACCGTTGATGGTAAACCTCACGGGGAATATCCTATCTGGCGAACTCCAGTAGTAGATTGCAGTATGTCCATCGTGTAACGTGGCTGCTACTTTGGCGAGGAAGAGCTTAAACTCCGCGATATCCTCTATTTTACCACACTCCTTATACATCTTATGCACGCGCTTCTGTAATTTAGCGCGATGGTCAGCATTGGCATAATAGGGGTGGGTGTCACCAAGCATATCGGCATAAAGGAGCATATCTCGTTGATAGATGTTGCCCTCGGTATACTCTTTCGAAGCCTCTATCTCTGTGTTGTGATAGGTAGGAATATTCTGACCATAGGCAATACCCAATGATAGTAGGGCAGTTGCCAGTAAGGATATACGTTTCATACTTGTTACGATTTTCTAACCCATAATTTCTCGGCGAGGGAGCCTGCTATGACAATGACAAGGCATACCCACGTGCCATATTTGTCGTAGATGTCTGTGGCATTCAGTAGGATAATCATCGCCAAGAAGATGAGTATCTCTGCGGTGAATACTATGCGCCAACGTCTCATCCTCTGCTCCGAGGGTTTATCATCATCGGTGAGCGACCAGCGATACCAGCCATCCAACTTGCCCATAGCGCAGAGGATGGCAAACGATGCTATAACGAGGCAGATAAGGGTTATTATTAAGATGTGTGTTGAAGTAGTCATAGGTTAGAGGTATTGTGCCTTGCGGCGGCGTTTCTCTCGGAGGCGCATCATAGCTATCTCCTCTCGTGAGCGGCGGCGTATGTAGCGCAGACGCAGGAAGCAACCGAGGAATATGACCCACATAATAGATGAGCAGATAGTGAGGTTTTGAGCAATCTCCACATCCATCTCATCTGCCCAAAGGAGTATCCATGGAAGTACGCTCCAAACAACGGCAATAGTACCTGTAGCTGCCGAGGCCTTGGCCCAGCAGGGGCGCGGTGCCATACGATAGGAGGCGAGAAATATTCCTATGCAGAAGATACCTACAGCAATAAGTATCTCTATCTCGCGATTATACTGCACGCTATCGGGGATGTAGTGAATGCCAAAGAGAAGGCATGTAGCGATAAACATCACAATATCTGCGAACTTTAGCTTTCCCTCATCGGGGCTCTTGCCTAGGCGGCGTTTTGCAAGCTTCTCTATCTTGCCGAAGCGAATTTTGTAAAAGCTATATCTACTCTTCATTTGGGGTCTCCTCCTTTCTCTTTTTTGCGCGAGGCTTGCGGCCACTGCGCCGCAAGGCCTCGGCAATAATCCATTGCAGCTGGCCATTCATAGAGCGAAACTCATCGGCAGCCCACGTCTCGAGGGCTTCCATAGTCTCGGCATCGATGCGTAGCACAAAGCTGCGTGTATTTGACTCCTTGGTAGCCATAGGGGATAGGTCAAAAGGGAAGTTTAGTTATGCAAGGTACCAGTGTTTACCACAGGCTGTGCAGCCTCATCGGCGCAGAGTACCACGAGCAAGTTGCTCACCATGGCTGCCTTACGCTCCTCGTCAAGCTCCACAACCTCCTCGGTAGATAGGCGCTCTAGGGCAATCTTAACCATCGACACAGCACCCTCAACAATCTTCTCACGTGCCGAGATGATAGCATCGGCCTGCTGGCGGCGAAGCATAGCTGCAGCAATCTCTGGGGCGTAGGCAAGGTAGTTCAAGCGTGCCTCGATAACCTCGATGCCCGCGATTGAAAGGCGCTCGTTAAGCTCATCTGTTAGGCGGTCGTTAATCTCATCACCTCCCGAGCGTAGTGTAACCTCGTCCGAAGCGTTGTTGGAGTTCTCATCGTAGGCATACATGCCTGCCACCTGGCGCAATGCCGAGTCGCTCTGCACGGCCACGAAGTTCTCCAAGACGTTCATGCGTGTATTAGAGCCTGTGGCGCCAATCTCAAGTGGTGCGTCAATCTCAAACACAGCGTTGTAGGCGCCATCGTTCTTAATCTTCCACACCACAACAAGGCCAATGAGGATAGGGTTACCAGCCTTGTCATTAACCTTTATAGGGTCTACGTTGAGGTTTCTAGCACGCATAGAGAGCTTCTTGGCGCTCATGAATGGGTTTATCCACCAGAAGCCAGTGTCGTAGAAGGTGCCACGGTAGTTACCAAAAAAGAGGAGTACGCGTGACTCGTTAGGCTCCAACATGATATATCCGCACATCATGATAATAGCCAAGAGGATAGACGCGATGAGCGTAGCAAGCGCCCAGCCGATAAGTACCTCGCTGCTTGCGAGAACGGTGATGGCGTAGATGGCAAGAGCCACCAAAGCGAGGTTTAGTAGGAGTGCGACAAAGCCGTTGAGCTTCCAACCAGAGTAGGTGTAGTTTTTCATAGTGGTAGAGTTTTAAGGGTTTATAATTAATGTTTGATTATCGTTATTCGCGATGATATCATTTTGATATCACAAAGATAGTGCATAAAATATCAATTTTCCAAATTTTTTTGTATTTTTTTTGGGGGGGAGGGTTTTTTTAGGGAGTTTAGGGAGTTTAAGGAGTTTAGGGAGGGGTCTTGCGTTATGCGCGCGGCTCTCGCTAAATTGCTTTGATAGTGTTTAGGGAGTTTAAGGAGTTTAGGGAGTTTAAGGAGTTTAGGGAGTTTAAGGAGGGGTCTTGCGTTATGCGCGCGGCTCTCGCTAAATTGCTTTGATAGTGTTTTAGGGAGTTTAAGGAGTTTAGGGAGTTTAGGGATGGGGCCTACCGTACTGCACTGCCTCCTCCTTAAATTCCCTAATTTCCCTAAATTCCCTATATATAATAAAAAGATAGAGAGCCAATCATCGGCTCCCTATCCTCCTAATTGTTCACACCTCTTTGGCAGTGGCGTTGTGTAGGCTACTCCCTCCACTCCAACTTTAGGAAGTGGTCGTCTGTACTCCACACCACGCCATCGTGGTCCTCGTAGCCATCTTCGGTCCAGCTATAAGTAACGTAGCTGCCCTTGTGGAGTATCTGCTCCTTGTCTCCGCCCAAGCGAATATACTCGCTACAAATCTCCAAGACCTTAATATCTCGGAATTTGGCGATAGGGAGTGCGTCGCCCTGTGAAACCTCTATGCTGCCACTTTCGGATGTTGTATCACTTTTACCTCCGATATCCTCTGTTGTGCAGTTGCGCTTGAAGTGTAGTGTTACAGTTAAGTCCTTCTCACTCATATCTCTCTCGTTTTAATTGGTTATTTTCTCTCCTCGGCGCTCCACGCGGCGTAGGGGTGGTCTACAAGGTGGGAGTTGTAGAAGCGTACCTCGCCGGTCACCTCTCTACCTAGCCACTCGGGGTGTTGGAACTCCTCATCCACGCTCGACAGCTCCACCTCGGCCATTGTGAGTCCCTCGTTCTCGCCCAAGAACTCATCCACCTCAAAGGTATGACCCTTGAAATCAATAAGATAGCGATACTTATCTATCAGCGCACCCTCAACAAGAGGTAGCAGCTCACGAGCCTCGCTTTGCGAAATCTCCTTCTCCCACTCGATGCGCGATACTCCGTTGTCCGTAGAGCGGCCCTTGATTGTTAGCCACGCACGATTGTCGCTAATACGAACACGTACCGTGCGCGAGCCTGATGCGATATACCCCTGCGTTATATGTAATCGGCTATGGGCGAGGTGCTTATACTCGCCCGTAACCAAAAATTTTCGCTCTATCTCGGTTGCCATAGCCTACATCTCGGGGGCAAACATAGGGTCCCACGATGGAAGCATTATAGGCTTCTGCTCCAGGAGCTTGAGGGTCTCTGCAGGGATATACTTGCGGTTTACCACCACGCGGAACATATACTCCTCGAACCACTCGTCAGTCATGATGAGGTTACCACGCCAGCCCGACTTGGCACCCCAGCTATTCTCTACCATCCACTTTTTGGCGTTGCCATTCTCGTCAAGGTCTACGGCGATGAGGGTCATGGCGTGTGACGAGCCACTGGCAAAGGTACGTACACGCTGCTCCTTGTTCATTGGGAACTCCACGCCCATAAGTGACTCATAGTCATAGGTGTTGATGTCGAGAGTACCCTTCTTGCTGTCGAGGAACTTACCTACATCGCACGAGAAGTACATGGCGCAGTTATCCTTGATAGAGGCTATGGCGAGGGCCTTCACCTCCTCGATAGGGAGGTTGAGGTATAGCCAGTTGTCGCCATCGTATACGTGGCGGTCATACTCAATTTCGTATACCTTGTGGTACTCGCGTGAGGGGTCGTTCATCACCATCACAAAGTCCTTCTCGAGGTTGATATCTCCGAAGTACTCCTTGTAGAACGACTGTGGGGTGTAGCTCTTTGTAGATAGCACCTCGCCAGCCTTGTTGCGCATGGTCCACTCAAACTCGGTAGGTGGCACGCCATAGGCGCGAACAAGCATCGAGTATATCTCCGTGAGCATCTCGGTCTTACGTGCTACGGGGCTACGGCGGTCGCGCTGGTTACGTAGCTCGAGGCCATACTCGCGGAGCTTGAGCTTTAGGAGGTTTGAGAACTGCGAGGTGTTGTTCGACTGGTAGTTCTCGGGCATTATCTCCGCAGGCACCACGCCATACTTCATAACGAGGTTTGAGACGCCGGTAAACTGTCCTCCATCGCTCAATGGGTTTTTGAAGAGCCACTCCACCTGACGATCCTCCATTGCGAGGTGCTTGGTATCGATTACCGCCTGCAGGAAGAGGTTACACTTCTCGAGCTGGTCGTAGAAGAAGAGGTAGTTTTGTGAGAATGTCATCTCGGCGAGGTCATGCTCGGCAATCATCCTGGCACGCAAGACGTTGAGGCCTGTGAAGAGCCAGCAGCGTCCCGACTGATGCTGGTCGGTGATGCCCTTTGTCACTACGCGGTGTGAGAAGTTGGTGTCAATCATTGCGAGGTTCTCGGCATTTGTTGCAAGCTCGGCAATGGGGTTTATGGCCATGGCGTTACGTGCTGCACGCTCTGCGGCGCTCTTGCTCTCGCCGGTGCGAATCTGCTGAAGCATCTCGGCGGTGATGCCCCCCTTATCCTGCTGGGCATGGAGCATGCCCGATGCTAGGAGGGCTAGTGATAGTAGTACTATTCTCTTCATAGCTTTTAGTTTAGTAAGATTATTATGTCGTAAAGATATAAATTTCTGTTGAGAATAACTAATTTTTACCTATATTTGTAGAAATAATAATGACAACATAATTTATGAAGGGTATTATGAAGTGCTTTGATGCTATAGCTGCCTTTGTGCGTGACAATAATAAGATGATAGATGTCGTGGCCCTCGTTGTGGGCTTTGCATCTATAGTGTTGGCCCTGTTGGTGGATGGCGATAGCTCGGATATGCTCACCTCGTGGAGCATCACCCTCTCGTGTGTGGCATCGGTGATGGGTGTCGCCTATCTTGTTGCTACGGTGCGCCTATGCTACAAGATGATAGAGTTTGATAGGCTCATTGTCGAGGGTAACTACCTCCTTAAGGTTGTGACTATCGTGGTGCTAATACCCTCTACCATAGCTACTATGCTGTGGCTCGGAGGCTCCATCGCCCAGTGGTATAACCCCTCTGTGGCAGATGCCGCGGAGGTTGCCATAGCCGCCGAAGGTAGCCGCACCCTTGCCGATATCTTTCGCGCGGTGTATGCACACTATATGGATGTGTCGTTTCCCAAGAGCGTGGAGGATGGCGTAGATAGGGTCTTTGTGGCGCTCTTTGCCATCTTGGGAGTCCTTCTTCTGAATGGACTCATGGTTTCGACAATCATCGGCTGGGTAGATGGCCGCAAGGAGCGTTGGAGTAGGGGTTACATACACTACAAGGTGCGCCACCTTGGCAAGCACGCCTTTGCTGTGGTCATAGGCGCTAATGAGGTTGCCGCGTTGGTTGTGAAGCGTCTTCTGGCGCAGGATGACGGCACTAGGAATAGATATGTTGTGCTACACACCTCGCGAGACCCCGAGGCGGTGCGTGAGGAGCTTATGTCGCACCTTGCGGAGGCGGAGATGAGGCGCATAGTGATATATCAGGGTCTGCGCGACTCCATGAGCGAGATTGAGAAGCTACACCTAGAGTGGTGTAACGAGGTGTATGTGCTTGGTGAGGCAACGAAAAATGATGGCGGCGACAGCTCGCACGATGCTATGAATATGCGCACCATAAACCTCATCGCTAACTACATGGCGTATCGTGGTACGGCTCTGGCTGTCAGGGTCTTGGCGTGTGGCGAAAAGCCCAAAAAGCTGAAGTGTAGGGTGATGCTGGAGTATCAGACCACATATAGGATATTGCAGTTTGCCGATATCCCCGAGAGGGTGAAGCAAACCCTCGACCTTATACCCTTCAACCGCTATGAGTCGTGGGCGCGTAAGGTGATGGTGGAGGGTGCCGCGCATAACAACCTCGCTGATGTGAACTCCGCCGATGAGTCGATACGCTACACGCCTCTGGATGGCTGTGAGGGTATTGCCACAGAGAGTGACGACCATGTGCATCTGGTTATTGTGGGCATGACAAAGATGGGTGTGGCCATGGGTGTTCAGGCGCTGCTGCAGGCGCACTACCTAAACTATGCCCATAGCGAGATGTGTGGCGATGTGGCGAAGATGAGTAGCCGCCGTACACGTATCACATTCATAGATGCTAATGCCTCGCAGCAGATGAACTTCTTTAAGGGGCGCTACGAGAATCTCTTTAGCCTGGTGCGTCACCGCATAGTGAGCAAGTATATCCTCCCAGATATAGATAGTGGGTGGAACGACCCCATTATGGATGATGATAAGATGAATCACCTGCTCGGTGGCTATAAGCATAACTTCTTGGATGTGGAGGTAGACTTTGTGGAGGGAGGCCTTGAGGATGATAGGATCCGTGACTACCTCTGTGAGCTGTGCGATAGCCGTGGTAGTGAGTGGGTAAGGAGTGCGAAGCTCACCATCGCCGTATGTCACGAGGAGACGAGCGAGGCTCTGGCAAGTGCGCTCTATATGCCTGTTGAGGTGTATGAGAAGGTGCAGCAGGTGTGGGTATATCAGCGCGAGTCGGCAGATATAATCCTCAACCTCACCAAGGCCAAGGATGGCGATAGCCGATACCACAAGCTCCGCCCATTTGGAATGCTCTATGGTGGCTATGTCGATGATGATAGCTACACGCAGAAGGCTATGGCCGTAAATGAGGCCTATAACCTCAAGGGGGCAACACTCACCCCAGAGCGCCTTGGGGAGCTAGAGAGGAGCTGGGATAGGTGTAGCATGGCCGAGAAGTTCTCCAACTACTACTTCGTGGACTCCATCGCCCAGAAGCTTCGTGCTGTGGGTGCTACATTAAGTCGTGAGAATATCGTAGCGCAGTTTGCGGCACATGGCGAGGAGCTAGCACGCATGGAGCATAATCGCTGGAATATGCAGGTGCTTATCCTTGGCTATGCGGCGTGTGACAGGGAGAGCGTAGCGGAGATTCAAAAGGCGCTGATAAGGTGTAGGTTACAGCTGGAGTCTGCGGACATGGAACTACAGAAGGGGCGCATAAATGCCGAGGAGCATCAGGAGCGTGTTAAGAGTGCCAAGGCGGCGTTTAAGGCTACGAAGATGCTCTACCGCAATAGCATACGCCACATGCACAACTGCATCTGTGCCTTCGACAACATCGACAGGGTAGATATCGGCGCCAAGGAGTATGACGCGATGCTAAATGGCGCAATCCCCGACATCCTACACCTTGTGGATGGCCTGGAGTAGCTAGTCATCGGAGCCTAGGACGCGGTTACGGCGGTAGGTGAGTGCTGCGGCTACGGCGAGGAGCAGTGTTGCCATGGCGTTGAAGCCAAAGGCGAAGCGTGGCGAGGAGGTGTCAAAGATGTGGTCTACGCCATCTATGATAAATGGTGCTACGAGGATAGCGGCATAGTTTACCGACATGACAATAGAGAGAGCCAACGTGGCGAGGTGGGGCGGCGCATTTGTAGCCGCCTTGTCGTATATTATAGGCTGCATGATGCCATAGCCTATGCCCGTAAGCACCACGCCCACGATGAGCCACAGCGCCGTGGTGGGCAGCAACGCTATCACCGCAAGGCCACACCCCATCATCACTAGCGACCATAGGTTTGTCAGCGCCCCACATATCGCTATTATGCGGTTTAGGATAAATCCTGGGGCCATTATGGCGAGGAAGAAGAGCGAGATGATAACCCCCGAGGTGGTGTCACTCATGCCCCCCTTTGCCACGAGGTACGAGGTGTTGAAGGTGACTACAAGAGAGCAGTAGGTGATGGCGAAGTAGAAGAGCATGAGGCCTACTATCATGCCGCTGTTGAGGCCTCCCTGACGATGCTGTGCGCTTGATGACGGCTCTGGGGAGGGCGTGGTGTGGCTCAACGCGGGTATCAGCAGCAGCGTTATGGCTGGCAGGAGGTATACCGCAAAGGCGTAGCTCCACTTCCACTCTGCGAGCCACCCTGTGAGTGCCGTGGCCACCACAAGCGTCAGGTTGTTCACCGCGGAGCTTATGCCCAGCTGCTTCACACGATACTCCGCGGTGAAGTAATCGACAATAAACCCCGTAGAGAGGGGTATGATGATGCCTGCGCCGATGCCCATTATAGCACCCATCACCACAAGCTCTATGAGGCTTCGCGAGAAGAGCGACCCTATGCCACTGATGAGGAATATCGTGCATCCTATAACCAGCAACTTCACCTTGTTTCCCCTTACCGACCACCGCCCTGCGAGTAGCATAAAGGGTATTATGAGCAACGAGGGTAGCGACTCAAGCATCTCCACCTCGAGCTTGCTTGCCTCGGGGAATATGTTATCTAAATCATTGAGTATTGGCGATATAGCCAACCCTGGCAGCGACACCACCGCCGATATCGAGAGTATGGCCACAACAGCGATAGCTGATATTGAGCCTTTGCCTGTAGTGATTTGCATGTAGTTGGTTTTTTATTGCGATGGAGCAACAACCATACCATGTATGCTGTAACCGTCATTGCGAGGCTGTCAAGCCGTGGCAATCTTTTTTATTAGGGAATTTAGGGAATTTAGGGAATTTAGGGAGGAGGCAGTGCAGTACGGTAGGCCCAATCCCTAAACTCCCTAAACTCCCTAAACTCCCTAACAAAAAACACACCGCTAACACCGCTAACACCGCTAACACCGCTAACACCGCTAACACCGCTAACACCGCTAACACCGCTAACACCGCTAACACCGCTAACACCGCTAACACCGCTAACATCGCTAACACCGCTAACACCG
>JAGBWD010000027.1 GCA_017629985.1 Alistipes sp. | reverse complement strand
TGCAGAAGAGTTTTTTCACCGAGGAGATTGAGACCATTGCTCTTAACGGTGTATCGTTTGAGGTTAAAGAGGGCGAATTTGTTGCCATTATGGGACCTTCGGGTTGCGGTAAATCAACGCTCCTCAACATCTTGGGATTGCTTGATAACCCAACAGGCGGCTCATATAGCCTGCTCGGTCAAGAGGTGGGCGGTCTGAAAGAGAAGGAGCGCACCGCATTCCGCAAGGGAAACATCGGCTTCGTATTCCAGTCGTTCAACCTGATTGACGAGTTGTCGGTGGCCGAAAATGTCGAGTTGCCGCTTATCTATATGGGCGTGAAGCCCTCGGAGCGTAAGGAGCGCGTAAAGAAAATGCTCGACCGTATGAACATCTCGCACCGTGCCGGCCACTTCCCGCAGCAGCTCTCTGGTGGTCAGCAGCAGCGTGTGGCTATCGCCCGCGCCCTCGTGTCGAATCCCAAGCTTATCCTTGCCGATGAGCCTACGGGTAACCTCGACTCAAAGAATGGCCAGGAGGTGATGACACTCCTCAAAGAGTTGCACCAGGAGGGAACTACAATCATTATGGTTACCCACTCGCAGCACGATGCCTCGTATGCAAGCAGAACTATATGCTTGTTTGACGGTAAGATTGTGACTGATGTAAAACAACATCTATAATAAATTTAGTGAATTTAAGGAGTTTAGAGAGTTTAAGGATAATCCCTAATTTCACTAATCTCCCTAAATTTCCTAAACTCACTATAAAACCAAACCATAAGCATTTTAGGTGTGGGCAGGCTTGACCGCCTCCCACATCACTAACAAAAACAAGAAGAAAACTATGAAAAATTTAAACTATTCACTGCGCTACTTGCTTAAAAATCGTGGCAACTCCATAACTCGCCTCGTATCGCTTGCGTTAGGTCTTATCGTCTCGCTACTGATATGTTCCTATGTCGGCCTCAACCTATCGTATGGTCGCTTTTTCCCCAATCGGGAGCGCGTATATCAGCTCTTTGAGCGTACACCGCAGTTTGGCATAAGTGGGTATATGTTAGAGCCTGTCGCGCCAACAATCAAGGAGAATATACCTCAATGTGAGGCTGTAACAAACGTGTATCAACAATATATAAATATTAAGGTTGGTGACAGTCAGATAAGCGATGTGCGCACCTTGGCTGTTGCTTCGGACTTTTTCGATGTCCTGGACTTTGGCGTTGTCAGTGGCAACCCTAAACGTGTGTTATCAAAAGAGGGGCTTGCCAACAACGAGATGATGATATCGGAGCATCTTGCCGAGAAGCTATTTGGCGAGGACGATCCTCTGGGGCAGACGATACGAGATACGGAGGGCAAGGAGTATGTAGTGGCTGGAGTATTCCGCGATACGCCTATTAACTCTCCCATATATGCATTTGATGCGGTGAGCTACCTTGACTACAATCCCCAAACTGCAAATTGGCAAGGTAACGACAGCTACCCCACCTACATCAAGCTACGCAAGGGCGTGACACGTGAGGAGGCCGAGACCGCGCTAAAGGAGTTTATGGATAGTCACGAGATATTGAGTCAGCTTGTTGAGATGTGGAAAGCAGAATACTTCCTTGTCCCTATCGAGGAGGCCTACTATGTGGATAATAATACGAAAGCGACCCAGACGATTTATGGAATATTGGCACTCTTGGCACTGCTTGTTGCTACGCTTAACTATGTACTCTTGACCCTCTCGTCACTCGCCCAGCGCAGTCGTACGGTTGCCATGTTGCGTTGCAACGGTGCATCACGATTGGATATATTCCGTATGCTACTATCCGAGACCCTAATTATGATTGTAGCAGCCATTGTCTTGGCGGTCTTTGTCATTGCGTGTCTCCACCAGGAGATATATCAGTTCCTACACATCCATATCTCTGACCTTTTTGCCTTGGAGCGTATATGGATAGCTGTTACTGTATGTTTGGTTTCGTTCCTTGTGGCAGGTTTAATTCCTGCATCACTCTACTCACGAGTGAGCATGAGCTATGCCTTTCGTCGTGGCTCGGATAACCGCACTTGGTGGAAACGCACCCTCCTATTCGTGCAGGTGGCGTGTACTACAGGCATAGTATGTTTTCTGCTCACCACAGCACAGCAGTCGAAGTATATAGATAAGGCCGACATGGGCTACGACTACAAAAATGTTGTTACGCTAAAGGATGGCTACCCCGTAGATTATACTGCAGGATATGCTTTGGGCAGCGAGATTCGCAAATTACCCTTTGTGGCGAGTGTGGGACACTCCTATCAATACCCTATTTGGGGATATATGGGCAACCCTGTGGTGGACCAGAACGAGCAGAAGATATTGTTCTCGTGTCGCTTTGAATACATTGACCAATACTACTTGGAGACTATGGGCATAGAGTTGCTTGCTGGTCGTAATATCCACGAGCAAGACAACATAACAAAGGCTATTGTAAATGAGGAGTTTGTATTCCAGCATGGTTGGGATTTGGAGAGCGCCATAGGAGAGCATTTTTGGCAAAATGGAGAGTGGCGTGAGGTTGTTGGCGTGGTTAATAACTTTTTGCAAGCTGGAGGATATGTCTTGCCGATAACACTCTATAATGTTGATGCACTACAATATGGCGATAGAGGCACTCTGCCCCTACGCATCAGCGTGTGCCTTACGGATACTACACCAGAGAATATCGAGCAGCTAAATGGTCTATTGTCGAAGTTTAGCAACATCAATAGTGAATTTCACTTTGTGCCATATGCCGATACCGTAAAGGCACGTTTCCGCTTTCGTGAGGAGATGCGTGATAGCGTCTTAATCGTTTCGCTCGCCACGCTTCTCATCTCACTTATTGGCCTTGTCGGTTACCTCGGCAATGAGATGGCTCGCCGCCGCAAGGAGATTGCTATCCGCAAGGTCAATGGTGCCACAACCTCGCAGGTGCTTCGTCTATTGAGTCTTAATATCTCTTGGGTAGTTATTCCCGCAGTAGTAACAGGCATAGCAGGCGCTGTATGGGGCGGAATGAGATACCTTGAACTACTCGAAACTATGTGCGAGCCGTTGGCTTGGTGGATTTTTGCCTGCGGAGCAGCTGTAGTGTTTATAATCGTCTATACGGTTCTCATTATTAGAACTTGGCGCACAGCCAATGCCAATCCGATTGATATGATTAAAATAGAATAAAAACAGAATAATTATTAACTCAACGCGGTCTGCCCGCCCAAAGCCTTTTTTGATTTTAGGCGAGCAGATTTCTTCTCGACCGCAGTTCGGCGTGGATGGGACATAGTAGCCTATTTCTCATTCGCGACGGACAAGAAGAGGAGAAAGGTGCCGCATAAAATCGTAAAAGTATGAAGATTGCTTTCAAAAATTTCCTGATGACGCTCAAGCGTTACAAGGTCGCATCGCTACTCAATGTAGTGGGCTTGACCCTCGCCTTTGTGGCATTTTACATCATCGCATCGCAGGTGTGGTACACGCTCACATTCAATAGTGCGATAAAGGATGCTGACCGCACCTACATCATTTCGCCAAACTTCGGCAATGACCCTAACGATATACAGTGGAGTACCAACTCACCAGGTATGGCGGCCTACGATGCTATTGCCAAGACACCCGAGGTGGAGGAGGCTTTCTCAATCAGCCCTTCTCAGTTGCCTATCCGTATATGGGTCAAGCGTAACGATTTGGATTACGACAAGTACACCGAGGAGATAAAAAGTGCTACGCCAAATACTCCTGATATGGCTGGTTTTGAGTGCATCGCAGGCGACTTCTCACGACTTAAAGAGCCTAATACCGTTATAATGGCGGAGTCAGTAGCCGAACTTATGGGCGTGGGCATTGGCGATAATATTTACCACGAGGGCGGATATTGGTTTAATGACGGCAAGCCTACGCACGAGCTTACCATAGTTGCGATATATGAGGATATGCCCAAGAACACGCTCTTCGGTAGTTGGAAGATTATCAAGGGTGACGAGGGCGTATATACCACCGAGAACAACAACTGGAACTACTGCACCTTTGTTCGTCTGCGTGAGGATGCCGACCCCGAGAATTTTATCAAGAACTTCAAGGATAGCTATGCCCAGTGGTTCTTGGGAATGGTCGAGGAGTGGATTGCCGAAGATCCCGAGGATGAGGCCTATGTGAAGGAGGAGATTGAGAATGGTGTGCATATCCTCGCGACACGCCTTGTACGCATTGACGATATGTACTACCACGGTAACTTCCACGATGCTTTTGGCGCAACATTCGAGAGTGGCAAAATATCTGCGCCCATCATCCTCACTGCTATCGCTCTGGTAATTGTCATCATCGCCTTTATAAACTTTGTAAACTTCTTCTTTGCGCTTGTGCCTGTGCGTATGCGTGCGGTGAATATATGCAAGGTGTTCGGTGCAAGTCAGGGAACACTGCGTTGGAACTTCTTGTTTGAGGCTATCGGCTTGGTACTTATCTCAATGGCTCTTACCTTCTATCTAATGATAACCATTCAAGAGAGCTTCATTACCCAATATGTAACTTGCTCGTTGGCTCTTGGAGATAATATTCCGGTGATTATGATGATGGTAGGACTAATGATTCTGCTCGCCCTTGTTGCTGCGCTATATCCTGCTTTCTACATCACTCGTTTCAATGCTTCGATGGGCGTTAAGGGTGGCTTTGCTCAATCGGCAACGGGTCGCCGTTTGCGCTCTGTGATGGTGGGTGTGCAGTTCTCGGTAGCGATGATTCTTATTATCGTAACATCGGTATTCTTCCTCCAATATCGCTATATGGTACAGTACGACCTTGGATTTAAGAAGGAGAATATCGTACAATTTGCAAGCAATGACCTCTATAACCACACCGAAACCGTCGTAGAGCGAGTTATGCAACACCCCGATGTCATAGATGCCACATCATCATATTTCAACATCTTTGGCGTAGGTCAGTCCACACGCATTGAGAAAGAGGGCAAGGAGGCTACGCTATATGTTAACTTTGTGCGCCATAATTTCCTCGACTTCTTCGGTCTTAAAGCCGTTGATGGCAAGAATTTCACCCCTTCGTCTGGCGAACGTCGTGAGGCTATTCTCTTTGCAAGTGTAGCGGAAGATATCGGTTGGGGCATTGATGAGGAGGTCTACGATAGCAAGGTAGTAGGTTTAATAAATGATGTGCAGTTTGGCTCTGTCGGCAACCCTAACCAGTACCACGCATTAGTATGTCGCAATACAAATGACGGGCATAATAACTTCTATGTGCGCCTGCGTGCAGGAGCAGACATCGCTGCCTTTAATAAGTATATTGCGGAGTTGTCTAAGGAGCTTGCTCCTACATCTGAAGCACCAGGATTGTACACACTTGATGTCTGGATTGAGTGGCAGTATCGCGAGACTAAGAAGGTAATGATTCTTGTCGGCATGTTCGCTGTGCTGGCTATCGTTATCGCCCTGATGGGAGTCTTTGGTATCGTGATGTTCGAGACGCAGCACCGCCGCTCGGAGATTGCTGTACGAAAAGTTTACGGAGCGACAACCAGCCAAATAGTGAAGTTGCTTAACCTGCGTTATGTGTGGATTGTGCTCGGCTGTTTCGTTGTCGCTGCACCTGTGGCGTGGTATATCACCTCGCGCTGGTTAGAGTCGTTTGCCAACCGCATCGCACAGCCTTGGTGGCTCTATATCGCCGCCCTCGCCGTTGTCCTCGCCGTAACGGTCGGCCTTGTAACCCTCCGCTCGTTGAAGGCTGCTACCGAAAACCCAGCTGACGTGGTAAAGAGTAACTAATTATCATCCCTCCACGACACTTTCTTGCCCGAAAATTTGGAAAATTCGTGGGGGGGGGGGTAAATTTGTAGGCAAAATAATAGAGTGGCTTAAAATCAACATAAAGACCATTTAACACTTTTTAACTATAACAACTATGAAACAGAACTTACTAATCTCAATCTATCAAGTTGTAGCTGTGGCATTATGCACATTGATTATCGCTAATATCGGTCTCGATGCAGAGCTGTTGCGCATAACCGCCTATATTGTGGCAGCAATGTTGGCTCTTAACATATTGGTTATAACCCTATGTTGGAAACGATTTGGCCTTGCCTTGCGATTCCGCATTACGGAGGCTATACTGCTAATTGCAAGTGCTTTCACACCATTAGTGTCGTACTATACATTTATTGGCGATAACACCGTATTGCCCGTTGCAACATCGAAACTTATATTGCTGTATGCTATGGGTCAGGTGTCGTGGTGCTTGGCTGTATACATCCTTCCCGATTTGGTAGGTAAGCTTCGAGAGAAAAGATATTAATTACAAATATCATCTACACAAATGGCGACAGCTCAAATGAGTAGTCGCCATTGATTATTTTAACAGATAGCCAACACCTCTGACGCTCTCTATCTCTACGGTCGGGTCGGCTTTGAGATGGTTGCGCAGGCGTGTGATATAGACATTGAGGCTGCGGAGGTTAAAATAGTTATCATCGCCCCAAAGTTCCTTCAAGAGTTCCGATGCCTCAACAACACGCCCTCTCTTGCGGCACAGCCTAACTAACACGGCAGCCTCTCGTGCTGCCAAGGTTGTCTGCTGACCTCGTATGGTTAGCTCCTTCGAAGATGGGTTAAACTCATATTCCCCTATAACATAAGATGTCTCTTGCGTATCCCTAACCTCAGCTCTTCCAGCCAACGCCTTAACCCTTACGATAAGTTCATCGATAGCAAAAGGTTTTTTCAAGAAGTCGTTACCTCCAGTTTCAAATCCCTTAACAACATCCTCGGTTGCAGATAGTGCTGTAAGGAATAGTATTGGAGTGTTAAATCCCTCGTTTCTGAGCTTTTTAGCAAGAGAGTAGCCATCAAGATTTGGCATCATCACATCGCTGACAATAACATCGAAAGGCTCCTTTTTTATGGCCTCCAATGCGTGGATTCCATCATACGCAAGATGAACATCGAAGTTCCTATCAGATAGTGTATCTGACAGTATCTCCGCCAACATCTTTTCGTCTTCTACTAAAAGTATCTTTATTCTATTGTTCATTTTTCGGTAGTTTAATGGTTACGGTCGTACCCTTGCCGACACTACTCTTAATCGATATTGTACCCTTGTGCAGCTGTACAACCTGCTTTGCATAATAGAGCCCCAATCCGTAACCTCTGACAGTGTGTATATCACCAGTAGGTACGCGATAGAACTTCTCGAAAATATGCAAAAGATGCTCTTTGGCTATGCCACATCCGTTGTCCTCCACGTCTATCGTAACATTCCCATTCTCATCAGAAACACTTACATTAACAACGGGCTCTTCGGCATATTTAACAGCGTTGTCTATGACTGTCGCCAGTAGGTTTTTGATATGGAACTCATCTGCCAATACGATAATATCAGAAGGACAATCAATATGGAATTTTGACTCCTTGCCTACATTCATTCCGGCACCTTGAACTACTCCATTGATTATATCCTGAATGTGTAGATTGGTAGGATTGTATTTGTACTCCCTGCCCTCAACAGATACCGATAGGATATGTTCAACCATTGTCGATAGTTGAGTGAGTTGCGCCTCAACAATCTCAAGGTAACGACTCCTTCTTTCGGGATTAGCATCAGCAGAGAAATTACGCAGCGCATCTGTCGCTGTTACGGCAACAGAAATAGGTGTTTTCAGCTCGTGGGTTATATTGTGTGTAAAATCTCGCCTCATCTCTTCGAGAGTCTTCTGTCGAAACATAGTTCTTACCAAGTATAACAAGACGACCGACAATAGCAGGACAATAGCCACAGACGAAAGTATCAAACCCCGCATTCTCTCCAAAAACGCCTTAAACGGTGTCTCAATAGAGAGCCTAAGCGAATATAGCTCGTCGTCATCAATCGGCACAACGATAACCATCGGATTATGCAAACTCGGCTTCTCTCCCTTAGTCATCATCACTCGCGTAGTGCCAGCATCGTGAAATAACACCTCTGCATAGTATGGCTGTAATGCATCAAGTTCCATCAGATTTGGCTCGAAGTAGAGGCTAAAATCATCGAGATTCATCTTAATGTGGGTTGCATTGGCCAAGCCCGGAATGGCATCCATACGGAATGCTTTATATATACTTTTGTATGTGGCAGACTCCACTCTGCGTTGGAAGTCAGCCACGGAATCATTGTACATTCTATACACCCAAATAGCCTGCACAACGGCAAGGCATAGCAATGATGCCACTGCGATAATTGATATGTTTCGAAAGAATTTCTTTGACATAGCTATTACATTATTGGCAAAAGTAGTTATTATTTCTCATTTATAACACGAATTAACATTAGTTAACAGTTATTAACAACCAGTTAACTCACAATAGCCATTCTTGTACTTATCTTTGCACTACGAAAACCGGTTTCATTGTTGTTGAATCTATTAAAAGTGAATGTTACTATGAAAAAGTTGTTTTTTATTTTCTTAATGAGCATTGCAACTAACTTTGCATTTGCACAATCTGGTGAGGGGCAAACTCTCTACATTATCGATGGAGTCGTATCTACCAAAGCAGCAGTTGATGAATTGCCAAGCGATATGATTCGCAATATGAATGTTGTCAAAGGTGTAGAGTCGGTGGTTATCATCACGACCCAAAATGGCCGAGAGATTTCTGGACGCGTGGTCGATACCGAGGGAAAGCCTATGGCCGGAGTGCTTGTAATGGTGCCAAAGACCAAAGCAGGCGTTGCAACAGATGCCAATGGATATTACAATATTAATCTTGCAGCTGGCGAGGCGTTCCTCCAATATATGTATGTAGATTATCCTACAGTAACCGTTCCAGTTGACAAGGCTAATATGGACGATGTTGTTATGGATAAGAATCAAGCTAAGAATATTGTTGTGATTAGAGATGCCAGCCTGAAAGTGGAGAATTTTACATACCAGCCGAGTAAATCTACTGTAGATGCACTTTGCATTATTAAGAAGCCCAACGGCGAAATCTATAAAGGTGATATAAATTCTATATCTCCCAACGAAATGAAGACTATGCATGTCTTCAAGGGCGAGCAGGGCGAGCAGTTCAAGAAGTATGGCGACACATCCAATGGCGTAATTCTCATTGAATTGAAGTAGTTATTCTTTAATATCACCATATAACAATGGCGACTGCTCAAATGAGTAGTCGCCATTATTTTTACATATTATAAAAAAAATCTCATTTTTTATTTGCAGATTCAAAAAGTAGTAGTATATTTGCATTATACAAGTTGTTTAATACATAAAGAATACTACAAGTATGGAGAACGATGTAATGATAACTGAACTGCTAAATGCGTGGGAAGAGACCTACAAAAAGGGGCAACTAACCTTCTGGGTATTTCTATCTCTAAAAGAGAGCAATAAATGCGTAGAAGAGATAAAAGAGTTTGTTGAGAAGATGTCGGAGGGTTCGATGTCTTGCGAAGAGCAAAGCCTGTACAGAAATTTGCGAAAGTTCCTTAACCTAGGAATAGTCGCATACGATAGTAAGCGTGTCAGCAAGGGCCCTGATAGAAAATACTACTATCTGACAGAGCTTGGTAAGGAGTTGTTTCAGCACTTCGTTGAACGAAACATCAAGATATTTACAAAAGAATCCATTATAAACCTTTTAAATTAGTAAGTTATGAAAGCATTGACAATCAGATTGGGACAGTTTGCAATTTGCGCATTAGTTTTGACCGTGTTATTCCGATATGCTCTAAACTTATGCATCGAGGCGAACAATGTTATTGGAACAACTACCTGCTCCATTGTGTATGGAGGTTTAATTTTTCTGGTCGGCTGGTATTTTGGAACGAAGGATGCCAAGGAGAATGAGGTGCACGACATCGGTTTCAGACACCATTTAGTGACCTATATTTTATGTATTGGTATTGGATACGGCGTTCATTATTTGGGATGGAATGCTGAGAGCCTGCGAGCAATGACCATTACCGCAATCTCATGGGGAATAGGTCTTCTCGTTCATTTTATCTTCTATCTCATCGAACAACGCAAGACAATAAAAGGATACGCCAAGGACGAGATCTTCCAATAAATGGCAACGGCGACTGCTCAATACACCGAGTAGTCGCCATTGTTTATATATTACCTCCAATCCCACGATGGATGTGCTGGATATGGACTCATTCTCGTAAATGAGAGTATTTAACGATGTGCTATATTGCTACTTTATTTTAGATTTCAAAAGTTCTTTGGTGCCCGCAAACAACAGAGCCCCATAAATTTCTCGACCATAGACACAATAGTTCGGAATAATTTATGTATCTTTGTGTCGTTATTGATTGAATCACAAGTGATCGGAACCATTTAACACAAATGTAGCAGGTCAATATAATGATACATTCCTAACCGATAACGAATTAGAGGAATTATGGTAACATTTAGTTTTAGAGAATACGGCGAGAATTTGGGTGCACGCCCATTGGGTAAGCGTGTGCGCGAGCAGTTGCTTCCACTTATCAAGCAAAATAGTTGTGTCGTGCTCGACTTTACGGGCGTAAATGTGGTTAGCAATTCATTCGCCGATGAGTGTATCGCCAAGCTGTTGCTCGAAATGTCTCTTGCAGAATTACGCAGCCACACCACATTCAAGGGGCTTAATCCTATTGCTAACGATAGCGTGCTGACAGCACTTCGCCGCAGACATTTGACTATCAAGAATTAGACTTTAGGTTGTAAAAGACTCCTTTTTATTAATGCCAATGGCGACAGCTCTAATATGAGCGGTCGCCATTGTTTATATACTACCTCCAATCCCACGATGGATGTGCTGGGTCTTCGGCGATTAAGGCTTCCGAAAGCGATAGTCCCAAGGCCTTTGCTACGCCCTCGCCATACGAGGGGTCGGCACGGTGGCAGTTACGGATATGGCGCTGTTTGATAAACACCTCCGCATCGCCCATAGCGCGGGCCGTGTTCTCGCAAGTCGCCTTTTGGTCTTCCGCCGTCATTAGTCGCCACAATTTGCCCGGCTGTGTGTAGTAGTCGCTATCGTATTCCCTCTCATCGTAATTATATACCTCGCCCGAAACGGCCAATGGTGGCTCTTTGAGGTGTGGCTGGTCGTGCCACTCGCCATAGCTATTTGGCTCATAGCCTATCGTGCGACCAGTATTATCGTCTGTTCGCATCTGGCCGTCACGATGGTAGGAGTGGTAGGGGCAACGAGGCTTGTTTACGGGTATCAGGTGGTGGTTCACGCCTAAGCGGTAGCGTTGCGCATCGCCATAGGAGAAGAGTCTGCCCTGCAACATCTTATCGGGCGAAAAGCCTATGCCATCTATTACATTCATAGGGTTGAATGCCGCCTGCTCGGTCTCGGCAAAGAAGTTCTCGGGGTTGCGGTTAAGCTCCAAGATACCTACATCGTGCAGCGGGAAATCACCGTGGTACCACACCTTCGTAAGGTCGAAGGGGTTGATATGGTACTTCTTCGCTTGCTCCTCGGTCATTAATTGAACCTGCATCAGCCAGCGAGGGTAGTCGCCACGCTCTATGGCCTCAAACAAATCTCTTTGGTGCGACTCTCTATCCTTGGCAATCACAGCCTCCGCCTCGGCGTCTGTCATATTCTTAATGCCCTGCAAGGTGCGCAAATGGAACTTTACCCAAGTGCGCTTATTATCGGCATTTATAAAGCTATATGTGTGGCTACCAAAGCCGTGCATATGGCGAAACGAGTATGGTATTCCACGTGGCGACATCGTGATAGTCACCTGATGTAGAGCCTCGGGCAGAAGTGTCCAGAAGTCCCAATTACTATTTGCCGAGCGCATACCCGTACGAGGGTCACGCTTAATGGCGTGGTTGAGGTCGGGGAACTTCAAGGGGTCGCGCAGAAAGAAGACGGGCGTGTTGTTACCCACCAAATCCCAGTTACCCGTGTCGGTATAGAATTTCATCGCAAAGCCACGGATGTCACGCTCGGCATCTG
The DNA here is from genome assembly GCA_017629985.1 of Alistipes sp. Classification (GTDB taxonomy): domain Bacteria; phylum Bacteroidota; class Bacteroidia; order Bacteroidales; family Rikenellaceae; genus Alistipes. Next base: position 31,623 of record JAGBWD010000027.1, on the reverse strand, counting down.
CGGCACCACGCTCACCCGCCACGGTGGAGAAGCGGACAAAGCACTCGGTCTTCTTGCCCACCTCCGCAAATATTGAAGCTCGGGTGTACTTCGTGATATCGTGTGTAACGGTGAATGTGCCGTATGCTCCCGACCCTTTGGCGTGCATACGTCTCTCGGGGATTACCTCACGGTCGAAATGTGCCAACTTCTCCGTAAGCCACGGATCCTGAAGCGTCACGGGGCCTCGCACCCCTGCGGTCTGCGTATTTTGATTGTCGGCAATGGGGCGACCATTCTCGGCCGTTAGATGTTTTTTATCGTTCTGTTTCATATCGGAAATTTGTAAATATCTACTTTTATATTCCCAAAATTGTGCCATTCTGCTCCTTATTTTGCATTTTACAAAAAAAGTATAACTTTGCGATAAAATTATGTCACTTAACAAATTATTATTATGCTTTTGAATAAATTTTTCAAAATGCTGTTTATCCTGTCGTTATGCTTGGTGAGTGCGATATCGTGCGCCAAAGAGGATAACAATACGGGTGAAACAACCAAACCTTCCGATTGCAAGCCTGGCGATGACTTCTTCTCTTATGCCAACGCCGAATGGCTCAAATCACTCGAAGGCACAAACTCGCAGATGTGGCAAGGTTATCTATACGATATTTCTCGGGCGAACAATGCGAGGGTTCAGGCCATTCAGGAGGCTATGCCAGAGATTAAGGCATTGGTGCAGGCGGGAGCCAACATCGAAAAGAATATCGATGCGTCTATAGCGCTGGCGGAGGAGATTGTTACGACTTTGCTCGCAGAAGCGGAGACCAAGGAGGATGCATATATTGCCTTTGGCAAGGCTATCAGATTGGGTGTTCCATCTTTTGCCTCGCTCCACACGGGAATATGCAGCGAGGATAACACGCTAGGCTTTTTCTTTATACCTCCGACATCCGAGATGGCCAGCGTAACCAGCGTGTACAGCACTGCCGAGCCTAGAGACATCATAGCATCGAAGCGACTCAACAGATATGAGCCTACCACGCGTAGCGGTAAGAGAACTCTCGACTATGTTCTCGAGGGTATCGGCCTCGACCCTGCGTACTTCCTTGATGATGACGAAGATGAGGATGTCGCAGAGATGATTGCAGCCTTGGAGGCGATGGAGAAAGATGAGCTTTTGAAGAGCATTGGCGAGGCTCTTTTGGCAGATCTTTACTGCTACTGCTCCGATGATTACGTGCGCGATCGCACAGGCGGCCAGGTGACCTCCGTGCAGGGCTACATCAATAAATATTTAGTGTATGATTTGGGTTACTTCTTATCGTACTACTACTCGCAAGCATACCCTACTGACGCTGCAGAGCCTATATTCAGCGCTCTCGGAGAGGAGCTTACGGCATCATTCCGCAAACGTCTGGAGAATAATCAGTGGCTATCGCCATCAACCAAGGAGGCTGCAATCGAGAAGTTAGACTATATGCATAAGTACTATGGCACACCTAAAAAATGGCCTGTGACAGAGATGCTATCACTCAAGGGAGAGATGCTCCTTGCCGACATAATGGAAGTAAAGCAGAGCCGCATCGATATAATCGAGTCGTTATTAGGCAAGAACGCTGATGAGTACCTACCTATCTACTATATGTTTTATAGTCCCATCCAGTCGTTCTACACCTTCACACCTAACGCCTTTTACGATGCAGCGTTCAATATGTTCTACGTGCTGCCTTCATATATGTTGGAGCCAGCCTATACCCCCGATATGGATGAGTGTAAGTTATACGCTATCTGGGGTGTTACGATTGGTCACGAGATAACACACGGATTCGACCAAAATGGTGCTGCCTTTGACAAGTATGGCGAGATGAACAACTGGTGGACTGCAAACGATGCTGCCAAGTTTGCCGAGCTAAACGCACGCCGTGCGGAGAATGTCAGCACCCACGAGGTTTTGCCAGATATGAAGGCCAATGGCGCGCAAACCGTAACAGAGGATGTCGCTGACCTTGGTGGCTTCAACATCGCCTACGACCTATGGGTAAACAAACTCAAAGATCGAGGCATCGAGGGTGAGAAACTTAACGAGATGAAGCGACAGTTTTTCATCGACTATGCCATACAGTACAGCGAGAAGCTGCCTGTTGCCGATATGATCGAGCGAGCAAAGCATGATAATCACTCTGCGGGACATATCCGCATCAATAGCGTTGTTCAGCACATAGACGACTGGTACGAGCTCTTCGATGTGGTTGAGGGCGATGCTCTCTACCTCGCTCCCGAACAGCGCATCACCATCTGGTAGTGGTGTTCTAAACCATCTAACATCTTTATAAAGATAGGTAGGTAATTAGATAAAAGATATTATATTTGTAGATGTTTTGGGAGTATATCAACAAGTAATAAACGTAAAATATGAAAATAGCCATAATAGGAGCTGGAAACATGGGTGGTGCTGTAGCACGTGGCGTTGCAAGTGGTAGCATCATCGCCACGTCAGACATATATGTATCTAACCCATCATCAGCGAAGCTCGATGCACTAAAGGCGGAGTTTCCCGAGATAAACGTAACAACGGATAATTGTGAGGCTGCGGCTGTAGCAGACCTCATCATCCTCGCTGTGAAGCCTTGGAAGGTGGAGCAGGTTATAGCGGAGATAAAGCCTTGTGTAGAGTATAGTCGCCAAGCTATAGCCTCGATGGTTGGTGGGTTGGGCATTACACAGCTATCGCAATGGCTAGACAAGGGAGATGGTAAGCTACCTGCCACATATCTCATAATCCCAAATACAGCCATAGCAACAAAAAGCAGCATGACGTTCATAGCCTCGGCACACTCATCCGAGAGTCTAGACAAGGATATAGTAGATATTTTTAATGAGCTTGGTGTGGCGATGATGGTTGAGGAGGGCCTCATACCTGCGGGAACATCACTTGCTTCGTGTGGCATAGCATACGCGCTACGATATATTCGTGCTGCGATGGAGGGTGGTGTAGAGCTAGGCTTCCGCGCCGATGATGCAAAACGTATAGTGATGCAGACCCTGCGGGGCGCGGTGGAGATTCTTGAGGCCAACAGCTCTCACCCCGAGGTGGAGATTGATCGCGTGACAACACCTGGTGGTCTGACGATAAAGGGTCTCAATGCCATGGAGGCTTCAGGGTTCTCAAACAGCGTGATAGAGGGTCTTAAAGCATCTACAAAGATATAAAGAGTAGGGTCTGTTCGCAGTGAACAGACCCTACTCTTTAATGTTATCTGCCGTTGTTAGCATCTATCTATTGGACACCACATCTGCCACAGTAGCTCCTACATAGTCAATAAGCGCCTGGGGATGTATGGCTATCTGAAGGCCACGAACTCCTGCGCTGATATATATACGGTCAAAATCTAGGGCTGTGGCATGGATAAACGTTGGAAATGGTCTCTTCATGCCTATTGGTGAGCAGCCACCACGAATATATCCTGTAGTGGGCAGCAGCTCCTTCATAGGGATAAGGTCGCAGCTCTTATTCCCCGATACACGAGCTGCAGACTTGAGGTCTACCTCCTTATCGCCAGGGATAACACAAACGAAATAGCCTGTGCGGTCACCCTTGAGGATGAGAGTCTTAAACACCGAGGCTATATCCTCGCCCAGCTCCTCGGCAACATGGGTAGCTGCAAGATTATTCTCATCTACGGTATATGGTATGAGCTCGTAGGCAATCTTTGCCCTATCAAGCAGTCGTGCTGCATTGGTCTTATCAATCTTCTTTGCCATAGTATACAAATTAAGGAGACTCCTATAATTTATGTAAAGATAGAATTTTTTTTCTACCTTTGCAATATGAACTACGCTTTAATTACAGGAGCATCATCAGGCATTGGCCGTTGCTATGCTCGCGAGATGGCTTCGCGAGGTTATAACATCATCGCGGTAAGCAACCAAGAGGTGGAGCTACAACATGTTGCCAAGGAGCTAAACGAGGAGTTTGGCGTTGAGGTTATCACACTCTTTGCCAACCTCGCAGAGAGAGATGCTGCAAAGAGGATTTTTGACCTATGCCAAGCAGAACATAGAGAGGTGGAGATTCTCATCTGCAATGCTGGAATGTTGCTATTCTCAACGCTTGTGAAGACAGACCCCGAGCGCCTGCACACGATAATAGACCTACACTGCACAACAACAACGCTCCTCTGTCGCTACTTTGGCGAGGTGATGAAGCAGCGTGGCAAGGGCCGTATTCTCATAATGTCATCATCTACAGCATGGCTACCCTACCCCACAATATCGCATTATGCAGCCACCAAGGCCTACATCAAGAGCTTTGCCTTTTCGTTGTGGTATGAGCTACATCGCTACGGCGTAAGCGTGACAGCTGTATTCCCAGGTGCGGTAGATACGCCATTCTACAACCTCAGCGACAAGCTTCGCAAAACATTTAGAGCGTTAGGAGTAATGATGAGCGCCGAGAGAATAGCCAAGCGTGGCGTAAGAGCTATGATGCGCGGCCGTAGACGAGTGACACCAGGACTCTTCACAAAGCTGGTTGTAGCAATATGCGCCATACTCCCAGCACGCGTACTCGACATGCTCATACATATAATAAAGCCTGTACGCCAGCTTTTAGAGCGTGTCTAGGCCTCAACAAGATTGCGAAGCATATCTATAGTAACATCTCTAAAGTCATCGACAATAGCATCAGCATCGGTTTTCGCAAGGAACTCGCGCGAGAAGGTTGTGGCTAGAGCTACCACCTTTATCCCTGCACGCTTTGCAGCCTCTATTCCTGCTTCGGCATCCTCAAAGACTACACACTCCGAGGGATTTAGGCCGAGCTTCTCGGCAGCAGTAAGATATATCTCGGGGTCGGGCTTGCAGCGTGTAACCTCATCGCCTGCGACAATGGCGCTAAAGTGGCGTTGGATAGCGCAACGCTCAAGCACAAAATCTACATTTACACGATACCCCGAAGAGCCAACAGCACATCGCAGGCCTGACGCCTCGGCAGCGGCGAGAAAATCTATCAACCCCGGTTGTGGAGTAATTATCGGAGCATATATCTCGCGGTAGATAGCCTCCTTCTGATATCCCAATTCGCGAATACCTACACGCTCCACGATATCTTTAGGCATAAGCTCGCCCATGATATCATCATTACCCTTACCAAAAACACGGCTCAAATCATCAAAGGTGCGTACCACGTTATATCGTCTGAAAAATTCGGCAAATGCCTGACGGTGTATATCAAGGTTATTGACCAAAACACCATCCATATCGAAGAGTAATCCTTTTAACATATTTAGCTAGTTTTTCATTTGCAAAGGTAACACTTTTGTTCTAAAATTTTGCACGGCCATTTATAAGAGTGTGCAAGGTTTGGGGATTTAAACAAATTTAATTACATTTGCAACTATGAAATTATTCAAGAGATGGGGATTGGGCGAGAATATGCTCTACTCGCTAGTATGGGTAGCTATATTCTTAATCCCGTTTATGAATGCCCAGCTGATGTCGGAGCATGAGATTGACTTTAACAAGGTTATTATCTCATGGGTAAAGGTTGCGCCATACTTCATTATATTCATCGTAAATAATGTTCTGCTGGCACCGAAGCTCCTCCTTAAGCACCGATATTGGCTATATTCGGGACTCCTTCTCGTAATGCTTCTATTGATATTTGGAGGTATTGAGATTCTAGACTTCAGGTACTGGCAATCTAATGATGAGCTACGCAACAAGGCTTCGTTTACCGACCTAGAGTGGTATTGGAATATCTTGTTGGGAGTATTTATGGCTGGCGCAAACTCCATGATAAAACTCTACTACATAGCCCTGGAGACAGACCGCCGCATGGCAGAGCTTGAGAAGCAAAACATAGCAACACAGATGGAGTATCTGAAGTATCAGATTAACCCCCACTTCCTGATGAATACTCTAAACAACATCCACGCGATGATAGAGTTTGATAGCGAGATGGCGCGTAAGAGTGTTATGGAGCTTTCTCACATGTTGCGCCATATTCTCTATGACTCTAGTGAGAGTTACACCACGCTTGACAAGGAGGTCATATTCCTCGATAGCTACATCAAGCTAATGCGTATCCGCTATATTGACGAGGTAAACATCACCTTCACATACCCCGACTTGACGGCATGCGCAAAGGTTAAGTTACCACCACTGCTACTAATCGTACTCATCGAAAATGCATTTAAGCATGGCATTAGCTACAAAAATAGATCGTTCATAAACATCTCAATATCGATTGATAACCACGAGCTGACGTGTGTTGTAGCTAACAGTCGCCATGAGACAGAGCCACAGACAACAGTGCGAAGTGGTATCGGACTAAACAACATCATCAAGCGCATGGATATCCTCTTTGGCAAGGAGTACTCATTGGTGACAGATAGCTCCGACAGCAACGTATATATCGTAGAACTAGTAATACCTATAACAACTAATAAATAGTATGGTAAGATGTATCGCAATAGACGATGAGCCTCTAGCACTTCGTCAGATAAAAAGTTATATAGAACGCACCGAAAATCTAGAGCTTGTTGCAACATGCCGAAACGCCTATGAGGCACAGCAGGTGTTGAAGCAGCAGAGCGTAGACCTCATGTTTGTAGATATCAACATGCCTGATATGAATGGCCTAGACTTCGTACGTTCGCTAACCTCCTCACACTACATTGTATTTACTACAGCATATCCCGAATTTGCGCTGGAGGGCTTTAAGCTCAATGCTATAGACTATCTCTTAAAGCCATTTGCTTATGACGAGTTTATGAAGGCGACACAGAAGGTGATATCGCTTGTAGACCTTGTAGAGCGTTGTCATGCTGCAGAGAGCGCCATAGCGCATAACGAAGCAGAGGAGGCAGACAAGGAGTTTATATCTGTTAAGGCAGATTACAAGACACAGCTTGTAAAGATTGCAGATATAGTATACCTAGAGAGTGCAGGAGAGTATGTACGCCTGCATATAGAGGGCAGCTCGACCATCACCACGCTCTTCCGCCTAAAGAACATGGAGACCACCCTACCACAAGATACATTCTTGCGCGTACACCGCTCCTACATCGTAAATGTGAAGCGTATATCTAGCTATACCAAGGGACGTATATTCCTCGATAACGGAGAGTATATTCCACTGGGTGAGAACTACAAGGAGCGATTCTTTGAGCATTTCAATAATAGCCTGTAGATGAGGCAGTCTGCCGTAAGACCACATATTCATCGCTAGGCATATAAAATAAGATGGGGCTGTACGATGTACAACCCCATCTTATTTGTTAGCAGTGGCTGATGCCACCTCGTAGTGTTAGATTAGATTGGAAGGAAGGCGAGAAGGATACCCGCTGCAACAGCCGAACCGATAACACCAGCTACGTTTGGACCCATAGCGTGCATCAAAAGGAAGTTACCTGGGTTATACTTCTGACCTACGGTCTGTGATACACGTGCAGCCATAGGAACTGCAGATACACCAGCCGAACCAATAAGTGGATTGATCTTCTCCTTTGAGAAGATATTGATAATCTTTGCCAAGATAACACCACCTGCAGAACCACAAGAGAATGCTACAACACCAAGGGTAAGGATACCCAAAGTCTGCCAGTTAAGGAACGAATCGGCAGTGGTAGTAGCACCTACAGAGATACCAAGGAAGATGGTAACGATGTTCATCAACTCGTTCTGAACAGTCTTTGACAAACGCTCGGTAACACCACACTCCTTCATCAAGTTACCCAACATCAAGCAACCGATAAGTGGCGCTGCTGATGGCAACAAAATGGCAATGATAACGGTGATAACGATAGGGAAGATAATCTTCTCGCGCTTTGATACAGAACGCAACTGCTTCATCTCAATCTTACGCTCCTTGTCAGTTGTCAAAAGCTTCATGATAGGAGGCTGGATAACTGGAACAAGAGCCATGTATGAGTATGCCGCAACAGCGATAGGGCCGAGCAAGTGTGGAGCTAACTTCGAGGTGAGGTAGATTGCCGTAGGGCCATCAGCGCCACCAATAATACCGATAGAACCAGACTCCCAGTAGTTGAAGCCCAAAGCTAAAGCACCAAGGAATGTAGCAAAGATACCAATCTGCGCTGCTGCACCAAGCAACAAGCTCTTTGGGTTAGCGATGAGTGGACCAAAGTCGGTCATTGCACCTACACCAACGAAAATCAAACATGGATAGATACCTAGCTTAACACCCAAATAGAGGTAGTCCAACAAACCTGCTGAACCTAGAGCAAAGTCCTCCCAATGTACATGACCTCCGGCAAAGAACTCCGAATGGAACATACCAGCACCTGGAAGGTTGGTAAGCAACATACCAAATGCGATAGGCATCAAAAGAAGTGGCTCAAACTGCTTAACAATAGCAAGATAGAGCAATACGAATGAGATAAGAATCATCACCGCAAAGCGCCAGTCATCTGCAAAGCCCTTGATACCCGACTGATTGATAAAGTCGCCGATAGCCTTACCAACGCTAAACTCTGCATCGATATCAGCATTATCACGACCCTGCGTACCCTGCACATCAGCTACAACAGCAGCCTCTGCGCTCTCATCTGCAATAGCAATGGTCTCGGCCTCGGCAACCTCTGCAATAGCAGCGACCTCCGTCTGTGCCTCCACCACACTCTCTGCAGCAGCCTCGTCCTGTGCCATAGCTGGCATAGATACCGAGAGCATCACCGTAGCGAGAAGCAATGAGAAATAAAATTTTACACTCTTCATCTTATTTATAGTTAAAGAGTTAGAATTAAGCGATGTCGATAAGAGCCTCGCCCTGCTGAACAGCCTTACCCTCGGCAACGTAGATCTTCTTAACGGTACCAGCGCCTGGAGCCATAATCTCGTTCTCCATCTTCATAGCCTCCAAGGTCATAAGAACATCACCAGCCTTAACAGCCTGACCCTCCTTAACCAAAATCTTTGATACATTACCTGGAAGTGGAGACTTGATAGAGCCAGCATTACCTGTTACAGGCTGCTGTGGAGCCTCTACAAACTCTGAACCACCAGCTGTAGGCTTAACAGCTGCAATCTTTGGAGATACGATAGCCTCCTCCTTCTCAATCTGAACGGTATAGCTCTTGCCGTTAAGCTCAACACGAGCTGTGTTGCGCTCGATCTCCTCAACAACGGCCTCGTAACCCTTACCGTCAATATTGAACTTAAATTTCTGCATAACTTTTTTCTCTGTTTGTTTTTTTTCGTTGTGTGTTTATTATAGCTGCTTGTTGATATTACGAACCTGCCATGCAGAGACATCATGGTTCTGGCGGAAGGTCAAAATATCACTCTCCTCATCATGACGATTGAAGAAGAGGTTGACAGCTACCGCAATAGCTGCCACCTCCTCGTCAGAAATAGCGTCAGATGATGCATCTACAGGGCTTACTACTACAGGCTTGTTCTTCTGTCCAAAGATAACTCCAAAGAGCTTCAAAACATAGATAAGAAGAATCAATACGACAAATACCAACAAGATGCTGACAAGTGCCATAAGACCTGCATTACCCCAGTTTGTTGCAAGTATCATCATAACTTATTACCTATTCTTTAATTATTACAATGGAATATTGTTATGACGCTTTGCTGGATTCTCCAAACGCTTGTTGCGCAAAGACTCCAAAGCACGAATTATGCGGAAACGTGTGTTACGTGGCTCAATAACATCATCGATGTAGCCGTAGCGTGCTGCATTGTATGGGTTAGAGAACTTATCGCGGTACTCCTGCTCCTTCTCTGCAACAAACTTCGCCTTATCCTCGGCATTCTCAAAGCTAGACAATGCCTTTGCGTGCAATACCTCAACAGCACCACTAGCACCCATAACTGCGATCTCGGCAGTTGGCCATGCGTAGTTCACATCGCCGCGGATATGCTTTGATGACATAACGATATATGCACCACCGTATGCCTTACGCAATGTTACAGTTACCTTTGGCACTGTAGCCTCGCAGTAAGCAAAGAGAAGCTTCGCACCGTGGGTGATAACACCACCATACTCCTGTGCTGTACCAGGCAAGAATCCAGGAACATCAACCAAAGTTACGAGTGGAATGTTGAACGCATCACAGAAACGTACGAAACGTGCAGCCTTACGTGAAGCATTGATATCGAGTACACCTGCCATAAACTTTGGCTGGTTAGCGATGATACCTACGCTCTGACCGTTGAAGCGTGCAAAACCTGTGATGATATTCTTTGCATAAGCAGCTGCAGACTCCAAGAACTCACCATTATCAACGATAGCCTTGATAACCTCCATCATATCGTATGGCTTATTTGGGTTATCAGGGATAATCTCGTTAAGGATATCCTCCTTACGTGCGATATCGTCTGTACATGGCTGATCTGGAACAAGAGCTGTATAGTTCTGTGGCATGTATGAGAGAAGGTCGCGGATAAGCTTAAGACCCTCCTCCTCTGAATCTACAGCAAACTGCGCAACACCAGACTTTGTAGTGTGCATGTTAGCACCACCCAACTGCTCCTGTGTTACATCCTCACCAGTAACGGTCTTTACAACCTTTGGACCTGTAAGGAACATGTTAGATGTCTCACGGCGCATGATGATAAAGTCTGTCAAAGCTGGAGAGTATACAGCACCACCAGCACATGGGCCAAAGATTGCAGAGATCTGTGGGATAACACCAGATGCCATTACGTTACGCTGGAAGATATTTGCATAACCGGCCAAAGCATTAACACCCTCCTGGATACGTGCGCCACCAGAGTCATTCAAACCAATACATGGTGCGCCATTGCGAACTGCCATATCCATAACCTTGCAAATCTTGTCAGCCAAAGAGATTGACAAAGAACCTGCTGTTACGGTGAAGTCCTGTGCAAATACATAAACCAAGCGACCAGCGATGGTACCATAACCTGTTACAACGCCATCACCAAAGGTGTGCTTTGCATCCATACCGAAGTCATAGCAACGGTGAGTAACGAACATATCGAACTCCTCGAAGCTACCCTCGTCCAACAACATAGCGATACGCTCACGAGCAGTATACTTACCCTTCTCGTGCTGCTTGTCGATAGCCTTCTGGCCACCACCCATACGAGCAGTTTGACGGTTGTCCATCAACTTCTCAATCGCTTTCTGAATTTCGCTCATAGTGATTTAGTTTATTTAATAATTGTAATTTCTGTTATTGACTACTTGTTCTTATTCTCGCAAAGCTCTGTCAAGATGCCCTGTGTAGACTTTGGGTGAAGGAATGCGATAGTAAGACCCTCTGCACCCTTACGTGGAGTCTTGTCGATAAGACGGATGCCGTGAGCCTCTGCATCTGCCAACTGCTCCTCGATATTCTCGCAAGCGAGAGCCATGTGGTGAATACCAACACCCTTGTTCTCGATATACTTTGCGATTGTAGACTCTGGAGATGTAGGCTCCAAAAGCTCAATCTTGGTCTGGCCCAACATAAAGAATGCGGTCTTCACCTTCTGATCAGCTACCTCCTCGATAGCGTAACACTTCAAACCTAGTACGTTCTCCCAGTAAGGAATTGCCTCCTCCAAGCTGTTTACAGCGATGCCAAGATGCTCAATGTGTGATACTTTCATAGTAGTTAAATTTTTATAAAGTTTAGTTTAATATTTTTTTATTGCTGTCCGTACAATTTTCGTAGCATAAAAATCATTCAAAGATACTCCAACTTTTTGAAACAACGAAATATTTTTCACTCTTTTTTTTCAAATATCTCAACTTTTCTACTCCACCGCAAAATTTGCAGCAAAAATCGCCTTGCTAAAGCAAAAAAGCAAACTCACAGCTTGGTATTTGGAGAAAAATAGCTATCTTCGCATAATAAACCTACGTAGTAGAGAGCCAATGAGATATTTTTACGCCATACTTCTGCTCGTCATCCTAACACATCTAGACGTAAATGCCCAGCGTGTACGTCTCGGGGAGCGACTTCCCGATGTGAAGGTAGAGTCGGAGTTTGGTACAAGGCTTCAAGATACTAACAAAGATTTTGTATGTTTGGTGTTCATCAACTCACACAGCAAACCTTGCATTGACGAGGTACGAAAGATTGACCCAAATCTCCTTTACGACATGGATATTATTCTTGTCACGCAGGAGCAGCCCAACACCAAAGATGAGATTACCTCTCGCCTAGGCACCTCACAATACTCGATAGCATTTGACATAGAGGACAAAACATTCCGATCTTTCGGCATACGTTATGTGCCATTTTGTGTCATATACAAGGAGAGAAACAGACGCATAGAGTGGTTTGGCCCTACAGACCGCCTTGTCAGCAACACATACTGTAACTAACAACGAACAAACATCAGATTAGATATGTCTTATACAAAAATAGAACACTACGAGAAGGAGTACATTGATACTCACCACGACAGCGCACTAAACGTGACTAATGGCGTGGAGAGCCAGCCTGTTGTCAATCCATATTTCGTGCGCAAGAAGCGCCGTCAGATATCTACCGAGGAGTATGTTCAGGGTATCCTAGAGGGCAACATCACAATATTAGCACAAGCTATCACACTTATTGAGAGCAACAACCCTGCACACTACGCCCAAGCACAGGAGATTATCGAGAAGTGTCTACCACACTCTGGACGCTCGGTACGTATAGGTATCACAGGTGTCCCCGGAGCAGGTAAGTCGAGCTTCATCGAGGCAGTAGGCAACATGGTTACCTCATACAACCATAAGTTAGCCGTGTTGGCAATCGACCCTTCATCGGAGCGTAGTGGAGGCTCAATCCTTGGTGACAAAACACGAATGGAGAGCATCACACACAACCCAAATATCTTTGTACGTCCCTCACCATCGGCAGGTTCGCTAGGTGGCGTAGCTCGCAAAACACGCGAGACCATAGTACTCTGCGAGGCTGCAGGTTTTGATGTTATTTTCATTGAGACCGTAGGCGTTGGACAGTCGGAGACCGCAGTACACTCTATGGTTGATATGTTCATGATGCTCCAGATATCTGGTGCTGGTGATGAGTTGCAGGGCATAAAACGAGGAATTATGGAGATGGCCGACATGATGGTCATCACAAAGGCTGATGGAGAGAATGTTCGCAAGGCCGAGTTAGCAAAGGCACAGTATCAAGGAGCCTTGATGCTCTTCCCACTACCCGACTCGGAGTGGCGCCCCAAGGTATACACATGCTCATCACTCGAGGGAACAGGACTCGAGGAGGTATGGCAGGGCGTGGAGCAGTATCTGCAACATATAGAATTGAACGGCTACTTCACAGCGAACCGCAACAGACAGAATAAGTATTGGATGTATGAGACTATAAACGAGACTCTCAAGTCGAGCTTCTACAACAACCCAGAGATTGAGGCTCGCATGGCAGATGTAGAGAAGCGAGTGTTAGAGGCAAAGCTATCCTCGTTTATCGCAGCAAAAGAGCTTCTCGACATCTACTTCAAATAAAATCGAGAACCTTTGACAATAGAATAGGCCCGTTCAACTTCGGTTGAACAGGCCTATTACTTATTAGGGCAACCAGCTACTTATACACCTTATGTAGCACCTTCACCAACTCGGCAACGGCACGTCCTCGGTGAGAGATAGAGTTCTTCTCATCGGCACTCATCTCGGCAAAGGTCACATCCTTACCCTCTGGGATAAAGAGAGGGTCATAACCAAAGCCCTCACTACCCGACTCTGATAATGCTATAACACCATTCACAACACCCTCTACCTGAATCTCCTCGCCAGCAACGATAAGAGAGATAACAGTGCGGAAGCGGGCTTCACGATTTGTAACACCATCCAACTCCTTAAGGAGCTTGCGATTATTTGCGGCAAAATCGTGACCATCAGTGGCGTAACGAGCAGAACGAACACCAGGCGCGCCACCCAACGCCTCAACCTCCAAGCCTGTATCATCAGCAAAACAATCGAGACCCGTACGCTCATAGACATAGCGAGCCTTGAGAGAGGCATTTTCGTCCAAAGTATCACCTGTTTCGGGAATATCCTCCGTAATCCCCACCTCCTTAAGAGTTACAAGCTCATATCCATCGCCAAGCACCGCCTTAACCTCGGAGAGCTTATGTGCATTATTTGTAGCAAATACTATCTTCATATCCTTAATTTTTAGCCATTTACTGACGTGCTACCTCCAATTCCACAAGACGCTGATCCATAACAACCTTATCAATTATAGTCTTAACAACTATATCTATCTCCGAGCCTTCAGAATAGTCGGCAGGACACACATGATTTACGCGATTATCACGGATTAGGTCATTAAGCACCGAGCGTTGTCCCTCCTCCTCGGGATTATATACTGCAATGGAGTGACCACCGAAATTCTTAACCAACTTCATACATGGGATATCTGTTGTTCCATCACCAAAGTATATCATGCGCGAGAAAGGCACAGGGCGCTTCGACTCCTCCATAAAACGATTCACATCCTTGGTATCGAACACCGACTCCACACCCTTGTTAATCTTAAAAATAAACTGCGTCTTATTGGTATAGTTTACAGCCACAGCAGGCCAATAGGCGATACCATCTACGTTGTAGAGGTAGGAGCAGGCGTAGATATTCTTAAACTCATGAGCAATAGCCGTACCTTCGATAATCTCCTTCAAGCCCGAAGAGTTTACATAGTGTAGGATATTCACACCACGCTCCGCGCCATAGTCGTTAATACGCCTAAACCACTCCTTAACACCTGCATAAAACTGCACATTGCGTCCCGACTCACGAAAAGCCTCTCGCCTCAACGACAGGCCCCTTGACTGCGCAGCCTGAAGCATTCGCGCCATATAGGTTAGCACCTGATCGGCATCCTGCTCCTCGGCAAGGGTATTTGCCTCGTGCCAAAACTCCATGTTACTCTTACCAACTGCAGGGATAAAATCATACTCCTGCATATTACCAGGAGCTAGCGTGCCATCGAAATCGTATATCAAGGCTACGGTAATCTTCTCTTTCATTATTGAAATTTTGTTGAATAGTGGTGTAAATATACAAAAAAAATCACTATTTTTGTAAGGTAAATGCAAAAATATTATAAAACAGCTAAATATGGAATTTAAAGATGTAATGAAGAAGCGCCGTTCAACAAGGCGATATACAGGACAACCTGTTGAAAAGGAGAAACTTATGCGTGCCATGGAGCTAGTACTTCGCGCCCCATCGTCAAAGAACACACGCTCTACACGCCTTATGGCCGTTACCGACCTTAAGCGCGCACAGAAACTTGGCAAGCTCCGCGACTATGGCTCTAGCCTTCTCGAGGAGGCGGGTGCAGCAATCATCATCCTTGGTGATGAGGAGGCATCTCCAATGTGGCAGACAAATGCAACCATCATGGCATCATATCTACAGCTAGCCCTTGTAGATGAGGGTCTAGCATCATGCTGGGTGCATGTAGGCGACTACCGCACTCTTCAGGATGACCCTAATAGCCAGCGTAGCGAGGATTATGTCAAGGAGCTATTTCCAGAGATTCCTGCAAACTATCGCGTATGGTCTGTGATTGGTGTAGGATATGCCGACTACACGCCAAAGCCACTTCCAGAGTATGAGGGCCCAGAGCGAATCATCTTCATAGAGTAAGGATTTTGTTCTAAATATCTAGGGGAGTTAGGGTGTTTATGACATTTGTCTAAACCTCCTAACTCCCCTGCTTTTCGCATATTTCGGGACTCGGCATGACACATCTCGCTCAAGAATCACAATTTTTCCTCTATTGCTTTGCAATAATCTCGTGTTATAGTACGTTTTTAAGGAAAAAAATGTATCTTTGCAAGTTGATTATGCAGAAACTATTTTACATACTAGCCCTTGCCATATCGGTCATGACGGTATCGTGCATCTACAGTGGTGATACATCGGCAGATGTAGACCACCAGAACATCGTAGCTACGGTGGATGGTCACACCCTACTTCGTAGCGACATAGCACGAGATATGCCTGCTGGCTTGAATGGTATGGATAGCACCACCTTTGCACGCATGTATGTCGATAATTGGGTGTTGGGAAAACTCAAGATTCACCGTGCAGAGCAGGTGTTGTCGTCATACGAGAAGGAGATTGAGCGCCTCGTGGAGGGCTATCGCCAATCACTAATAATGCGACAGCTCGACCAATACTACATCGACAGATCGATAGATGTGGAGATAACAGAGAAGCAACTAGTCGCTTACTACCGCGCAAACTCCGCATCCTTTAAACTCAACCACAACAAGGTGCGAGGTGTGGTGGTAAAAACACCCAAGAACTTCCGAAACACAGCAACTCTAACTGCTACGCTGAAGCGCATCCTCAAGAGTCATGACACGGAGGAGCTTAAGGCATTAGCCGAGAAACATAACCTCCTACTATCGGATTATGTTATGACATGGGTGTCCTACTCCGACTTCTTGAGTAACCTTCCTACAGAGCGATCACAAACATACACCTCTCTTTTGTCAAAGAGTGGCGTACAGCAGATGACATCTGACGATGCTACGTTCTACTTCATCATTACCGAGGTGGCACACAAGGGCGAGGTAGCTCCTATAGAGTGTGTGGAGGATGATATACGCCGAAGACTATACACCGAGCGCCGCGCTGATATTGTAAAGCAATATGAGATGGAGCTAAAACGCGAAGGCATACATAGCGGTCGCGTAACGGTTGCTGATACTCTACTGATGGAGAGCATGGGCTTCATACCCGAAGATAAGAGTAATACGAGTGATATCTCTACTGCTGTAGAGAGTATCGATGAGGATATTCCACTGGTTGATGTAAATATTGAAAATGAAGATTAAGACTATGATACGAAAGATTATGTTTGTGGCTATGGCTGCCACGATTTTTATGTTTACCACAGAGACCCTTCAGGCGCAGGAGCGCCGACAGGTGATGCTCGACAAGGTTGTGGCAGTGGTTGGAGGTTCAGCAATTCTCCACTCCGAAATTTTGGAGTATGCGGAGGCACTAACGGCACAACGCCGACAGATGGGATATACCTCCGACAGAGATATCATCAACGAATCTCTTGAGGCATTGATGGAGCAGAAGCTCCTCTATAACCAGGCCCTCATAGACTCTATAGAGGTGAACAATGGCGAGATTGTAACACGCATAGAGAACTATGTGCAGAGTCTTATTGCCGAGGAGGGAGGTATAGCACAGCTTGAGGCAAAGGAGCATATGCCTATATACACATATCGTGAGATGCTGCGTCAGCGCTACGAGGAGCAGGCTTATGCGCAGGCCATGAAGCAGAGTATTGTTGGTAAGGTGGTTGTGGTGCCTGGTGAGGTGGAGCGATTCTACAACAGCGTAGATAAGGATAGCCTTCCTGTGATTGGTGAGCAGTATGTATATGCCCATATCACCAAGTTCCCAACATCGCTTAAGGAGGCACAGCAGCGTACCAAGGAGCGTCTTTTGGATATGCGTGAGCGTGTTATTACAGGTAAGACCAAGTTCTCGGTTCTTGCCCGCATGTACTCACTAGATGGCTCTGCGATGTATGGTGGTGAGATGGAGCCTATGCCATCATCATACTACGTGCGTCCTTTTGCCGAGGCGTTGGAGAAGCTAAAGCCTGGACAGATATCAGAGATTGTAGAGACCGAGTTTGGATTCCACATCATAGAGCTTATTGAGAAGAAGGGTGATGTATACCGTTGTCGCCATATCCTACTGCGTCCTACGTTTACTCGCGATGAGCTTATGGAGCCAGCAAATCAACTAGATAGCATAGCAAACCTCATACGCCGTGACTCTATAAGCTTTGAGAGCGCTGCACTGCAGTTCTCGGATGATGCCACATCAAAGCATAACGGAGGTATAGTATCTAATAGCGATATCTTGGCACGCATGGGAGTATACGATGGTGCGCGAATGACAGCTACACGCTTCTTGAAGGAGGATTTCAGTGCGCAGGGTGGTAAGTCCCTCGATGACTACGCAGCACTTATGCGCCTTAAGGTGGGTGAGATATCAAACTCATTCCAGACCACAGACTTGATGGGTAACCAGATGAGTAAGATTGTGAAACTTGTGGAGATTATCCCTGCACACGTAGCATCACTGAGCGATGACTATATTCGTCTCGAGGAGATGGCTCTACAGCAGAAACAGGAGAAGATATATCGCACATGGTTAGACGATAAGATTAAGTCTATGTATGTCTATATAGACCCAGCATATCGTAGCGATGAGTTTGAGAATAAGAATTGGATTAAGTAACTATGCGTCATAAGATTATAACACCCATTATCATCTTCACGCTACTCGTTGGTGCGTTATTTTATGCAGCTAGTGGACGTACATATCGTCATATTATAGATAGCGAATCACTCTTTGCAGCCCCACAAAAAAAGAGTGGGGAGAGACGCATGGTAGATATGACTGCCGATGACAGCTACCTTGTGGATAAGGGTGACTCTACAATATTTATCCTTGTAGGTAACTTTGCAGCACACCATAACGGCACCGTGATTTTGGCAGATAGCGCCATTCGTTACTCAAACCAGAGTTTTGAGTGTTTTGGCAACGTGCTTATCAATCAAAATCAGACCTACGCCTATGGCGACCGCGCAGAGTACAACCGCGATAATAGCACCGCAACGCTCTACTCTGACCTGGTAAAGGTTGTGGATGGCGACGCTGTGATGTACTCATACAACTGCACCTTCAACACTGCCGATAACATCGGCTACTTCTCTAATGGTTGTTATGTGGAGAAGGGCGCAAACCTCCTAGAGGCAAAGCGCGGATATTACAACACCAAGACTCACAATCTTATTGCTGTAGATAAGGTGGAGATGCGAGATGAGTCATATCTTATGACTGGCGACTCGGTGATATTTAACACACAGACCGAGGATGCTCAATACTTCACAAATACCAACATCTGGAACAACAATGACGAGTATCTATATGCCAATGCTGGAACATATACCAAGGCCCGTGACCTACACCACCTCACACGCGATGCCTATGTTCTATCGCCAGAGCGTGAGATATGGAGCGATACCATAGAGTATTACCGCACCGAGGGTCATATCATTGGTCGTAGAAATATACAGATGGATGACACCACACAGAAGGTTCTAGGCTTTTCGGACTATGGCGAGTGGTGGGATGAGCCAGGCAATGCCCTATTCACACGCCGTCCCTCGATGATTAACTACGACCCCGAGCAGCCCGACTCGCTATACCTTACAGCAGATACCTTGTGGCTATACACCATCGCTGTACCAGCACCTGCTCCCAATACGCAGGATACTACAAGAAGGGGTGGTGAGAGAGCTACACGTGAGGAGAGAAGTGCGCAGGTAGATAGTACTACGATGGCCGGTGTAGAGGATGTCGATGAGGAGGTAGCACCAGAGAGGGGTTCCGAGGAGGTAGGTATGGCAGCGGCGGCAGCGGAGAGCCTAGCTACAGATGCGATGGCCGAGGCCACAAATAAGGATATGGATGCTAACTCATCAACAAAAAGAGGAAGACGCGAAAATAGAGATAATGGCACTGATAACATCGAGCGCCAGAAACGCAATAGTGGCCGCGAGGTAGCTGCCCCTGCTAAACGTGATACGGCAACTAGAGAGGTAGCCCCAGAGGTGCAAAATCGCAATGTGGAGGTTAATCCACAGGGTGGAGAACCAGCCAAAAGAGAGGGTGATGAGGCAAATCAGGGTGACAGCAACAACGACAACGACAATCGTGACTCTGTAAAATTATCGACAACAGACTCACTCATCGATACCCTAGCTGCGGATAGTGTGAAGGTGCTTACCCCAAAGCAGCTACGCTACAGGGCAAAGTTGGAGAAGCGCCGTGTGCGTGACTCTATACGTAGTGCAAAGCGCACCATTCGCGACTCGTTGAAGGCTATAGAGCAGGCTAAACGTGACTCCATAAAGGAGATTAACGACTCACTGCTACGTATAAAGATAGATACAATCATCGCAGAGCGTATCGCGAGAAGCTCAAAGCTAGCAGATGAGGAGGCGGAGCGCCTAGCACGCATAAAGCAGAAGGCCGATGAGCGATATAGACGAAAGATTGATAAGGCAAAGGCTCGAGCGTTGAGACGTGGCAAGGTATATAAAGGCCCAGAGTATACAATAGATAGCCTCGAGGCAGACACCACAAAGCGTGACTCGTTGCGTGAGCAGAGAGCAATGGGTGATAGTCTCGGTATGGATAGCCTGGGACGCGACACCCTTGCGCAAGACTCCACACGCCGTGACTCTATCCTCGCAAAGCCATTCCCCGAGGATAGCACCTATAAGATGATTAAGGCCTACCGCAAGGTGAAGATGTATAGAAGTGACTCGCAGCTAGTATGTGACTCGCTAGTATTGCTCAATACCGACTCCATAATTCGTCTGTATATAGACCCTGTGCTATGGAACGAGGATAACCAGATAGTCTCTGACTCTATGGCTATACACACCGAGAGACAACGTATTACCAAGAGCCACTTCATGGGTAATCCTATAATGGCGATGGAGATTGACACAATGTACTACAACCAGGTGAAAGGTAAGGATATGGTAGCCACATTCACCGATGGCGTTGTGTCGCGTAACGATGTTATCGGTAATGCTCAAACCATCTACTACATGCAGGAGGAGGATAACCCCGAGGTTACTGGATTGATGTATATTGAGAGTGCCTCGATAACCTTCTACCTCGCAGATAGCCAGATTGATAAGATTGCGTATAAGCAGAACCCTACATACGTCATCTACCCTATGGATATGATTCCCGAGACACAGGATCGTAACCTCAAGGATTTCAAGTGGTATGGAGAGCGCCGCCCTGCACGCGACTCGGTATTTGATAGAGAGATACGTAGCTCACGCCGCGAGGAGGTGGCAGCAAAGCAGAAGCCTCGCTTCAAAATCACCGAGCGTATAAATTATGACCGCCGTAGATTGGTGGAGAATGGAGTATGGGAGGATCGTGTGGATGAGCTAACGCCAGAGGTTATAGAGTGGAGAAACACACGTACCTCATATAATGCACGATAAGCAAAGATTAGCAGATTATGACATCATTAAGACTATATATAGCCATAATTTGTGGCATACTCTTTAGCAGCGCGACATACGCTCAAAACCTCGCAGTGGAGAGCTATCGCACGCCACTAATGCCATACCCTACGGCCGCGGATGCTCATTCGAAGATTACGCCTAACCGCTATGTGCAGATTGTCAAGGAGTGGCAGGATGTGGAGGGTAAGCTACATGGTGAGTTTACATTTCCCTTCTCATGGCTGGAGCGTCAGGTGTTCGTTCGCATCGAGGGTTGCGCAGCGCCATATTCTATATATATAAATGGTAAGCTCGCTGGGGACTCAACAAATGGCCATGTGGCAAGGGAGATAAACATCACAAAGCTATGTCGCGAGGATAAAAACAGCGTGGAGCTTCGCCTGATGAATAACGATGAGGTGAAAGATATAGAGTGCTTCACACGCGGTGCCTCACAACCCATTGTCTACATTATCTCACAACCTCGCGTTCGCATTCGAGATGTTGCATGGCGCACAAATATCGGCATGGGAGGTGTCGTGAATATCGACTTCAGCGCAGTGATGAAGAATGAGACTCTAGGAGCAAAGACATCGCGCATATACTACGAGTTATTCCTCAACGACACCCTACGTCTTTCGGGGGGTCATCGTGACGTAGAACTAGGAATGTATGGCGTGGATACCATGCGTTTTGGAGCGCCTGTACCCGACAGCATACTCTGGAGCAGAGAGTCGCCATCGCAGATATCGCTACGCCTAAAGAATCGCATCGCCGGGCGTGATGTAGAGTTTTATGATCTTGACGTGGCCTTGCGACAGCTAGAGTACAAGGATGGGAAGTTTTACGTAAATAATAGAGCCGAAGATATATCATGGCACGAGATGTCACCACTAGCTACTACAAAGGAGCTTGCAGAGGCGTACAGCTCGGGCGTAAGAGCTATACGATTTACCGCAGGCTATGTTTGTGATGAGCTACTAGAGTGGTGCGATGCTAATGGTGTATATGTTGCTCTAACAGCACCTATAAACAGCTCTCTCGCGGGCAAATCACGCAAGCGTGGTGGTAACCCATCGAATAATCCACGTTGGCGAGGCGAGTATATGGAGAGGGTAACAGCAATGATACATACCACAAAGCGACACGCCTCGGTGATAGCCTACTACCTCGCTGATGAGAGTTCAAATGGTATCTGCCTATATGAGAGTTACCTCGCAGCAAAGGCGATAAGCGACCGTCCTATATTCTACGAGGATGGCACAAGAGAGTGGAATTGCGATTAGCACACCATTGAGCGATAGATAAATGAGATAGGGTCACTTTTGAAGTGACCCTATCTCATTTATTGGTGTATACCCTAGCGACATAGTATCGCGACATTGCTCTTGCGGGCGTTTACATACTCGAAGAACTCCTCGGCAGGATCGCACTGCTCCTTCGACAATAGGAATGTGTCGGTATAGTAGATTGGAGTGATAATGCCATCCTCATCCATTGCCATACCTGCAAACAAGAACTTATCATCCTCCGACATAGAGTAATACATTGTTACAAACTCGGGATTTGGTGAGTAGCCAAACTCCTCAATATTGAGAAGCATATCCTCGAGGAATGCCTCATCGTTATACTCAATAGTCATCCACTCCTCGTACCACCACATATATATCTTATCGGTAGGAACAGAGGTCTGCATCTCAACAATAGCCACACACTGACACTCCGCGAGGTCATCGGCATAGCTACGGTCAAGGGCTACAATCTCCTCGGCATCAAAGAGCTTAACCATATTGATACCCTCAATCTTCACCTTACACTCTGCTGCAGCGCTAGAGGTGAAGTCGTAGCGAACAAGATGTGTGGTAGGAAGATTATCTTCAACACCAAATGCCAACACCGTATACTCCGTGTCGGGAGTTAGAGGGCCTAGCTGCTCGCTATATGAGCCTTGGAGGATAGGTGGATCGAGATACTCTATAATCTGCAACATCTGCGTATACTCATCCTCGCTATTAGGAGCCTGCTCGCGAGATACAAAGACACAAGCATAGGAGTCCTTATTATTTGAGGCTGTAATGGATAGCTGCGCATTGTATGGTGTGATATCTGTAACCTCGATATCTATCGTAAAGTCAATAACGCTGAAGGATGTGGTTGAGAAGTTGTAAGCCGTAGGTAGAGAGCAGAGTATGGGAACCTGGTCGTTGGATACGGCAAAGAGAACCAACTGATAGTTAGAGTATGGCGCCAATGACTTATCGATAGTCACAGGGCCACGATGGCAGAACTCCTCGGCAGCAATACCCTGGTCGTTGATGAGCGCGTTAAACTCATCGTAGGCTCGCTTACGATAGTATGCGACATACTCCTCGGTAACCTCCATACCCTCGTGGATGAAGTAGTTATCGGTGTCGGGAACTATATAGCTATAGTACAAACCATCATAACCATTAGGGTTGATGTTTAGCGATACATCGGTGCCATCAGCGCCTCCCGTAACCTCAAACTTCACATCCTGCATCAGTGGTGCAGCGGTCTTGAGTTGCACGTAGTTTATCTTGGTGGTAGCCACATAGCCATCATTGTCGAGGTTAATACCGTAACAATATACGATATACTCAGTGCTTGGGTATAGATTAATAGCCGTATAACCTAGCTTATCACCCTTTGAGAGCCAGTTAATCTTGGTGAGAAACTCGCGCTTCGACATATTATAACCATTGGCCAACGATGTCACAAAGGCAAGGTCATCGGCAACTACATCCTCGCTTGTAGTAAGACCATTATCCAAGAAATGGCGCTTCTCGGCAAGGAACACCACATACTCCATGTTCTTATTCTCGGGGATTACATCCACGCTTAACTTGGTATTTGTAACCACGATATTCTCAAACACAAACTCCTTAACCTCTGGCTCTGGAGCGGGTGTTTTGCTCTCCTCCTTTTGGCATCCCACAAATGCTAAAAGAGCAATAGCAGCAAACAGACTAAACAAATAAGGGAAAGTTTTTAAATTTTTCATCTTACACCTTTTAATATTATTACACATGGGCAAAGATACTAAATTGTATTTAGATTTCAATAGATAAAGCCTCTATTTTAGGGAAAGCTACTCTCTACAACACTGTTACACCTCTCTGCGAAGGAGTATTTATATGCAAAAAATTGCAGTTTATAGAACAACAACACGATTTTTTTCATAAATTTGTGAAAGTATCGCATAATTCTACTAACACCAACAAAGCTATGAACGACTACTCGGCACTCATAAAAACCAACATAGAATCACTATTTAGCTACCTAGAGCCTCTAACTACCAAGGAGCAGATGCAACGTATAATTGATGGTTATGAGTTTGCTGCAGAGGCACATAAAAAGCAGAAGCGCCGCAGTGGTGAACCCTATATCATCCACCCTATTGCCGTGGCAACAATCCTCGCCAAGGAGCTAGAGATGTCCGACAATACGGTTATTGCAGCATTTCTGCACGATGTGGTGGAGGATACAGACCACACTATTGAGGAGATACAGGAGCGCTTTGGCGATGATGTAGCAAAACTTGTGGATGCGGTCACAAAGCGCAAAAAGGCAAATTATGAGTACTCAAAGCAGGTGGATAACTATCGCCAGATTCTAGAGTCGGTACACTACGATGTCCGCGCACTGCTCATTAAGCTCACAGACCGCCTGCACAACATGCGTACGTTGGATAGCATGAGCGCCGCAAAGCAGATGAAGATAGCCGGTGAGACTGACTACTTTTATGCACCTCTGGCCAACCGCCTAGGACTATACCACATAAAGACCGAACTTGAGAACCTCTCATTCCGTTACCGCTGTCCTGGAGACTACGAGAAGCTCGAGGCGCAGCTTAAGGAGGAGCAGGAGCTTGAATATCCTACCCTCGAGAGATTTCTAGCTCATATTGATAAAATACTCAAGGATGAGGGTTATGATGTGCGCACCGAGATTCGCTACCGTCAGCCATATAGCATCTGGCGTAAGATGCGCGAAACACATAGTGACATCAACCACATCAGCGGCAAGCACTACATACGTATCATATATAAGAGTGACCCAACGATAAGCGATAAGTCCCTCTCGCTGAAGATATATTCGGCACTAACAGACCACCTCAAGGAGAAGCCATGTAGCGTATGTAACTACATAGATACCCCAAAGGAGAATGGCTACCAGAGCTTCCACGTGAAGCTTCTAGGAGAGACTAGCGAATGGGAGGAGGTGCATATATCATCGGAGGAGATGGTACGTAACTCACGCCTAGGATGTGCTGCGGAGCGCTCCGAGACAAACCTCTCTACCTGGCTCCAAAAGTTTAAGGGCATATTGCAGGAGGTGGCACAAGGCAACCAAAACATGGAGTTTATGGAGGGTGTTACATCTACCTTCTATAATGATGATATCATGGTATTCACGCCCAAAGGTCAGGGTGTTATACTTCCAAAGGGCGCTACAGCTCTGGACTTTGCATTTGAGATTCACAGCAAGGTGGGCGAAAAGGCAGTCTATGCACGCATCAACCGCAAGCTGATGTCGCTACGTACGGTATTGCATCGCGGAGACCGTGTGGAGATAGGCACTTCCGAGGATGCCAAGCCCAACCCAGAGTGGCTAAATCATGTATCAACATTTCGTGCAAAACGCTACCTGCGAGGTTACTTTGCCAACCTTCCACGCCTGGAGTATGACCGCTGCCCTATCTGCCACCCACTGCCCGAGGATGAGGTTATAGGATATAAGAGTGATGATGAGAAGATATGTCTTCACAAGCGCGACTGCCCCGAGGTGATACGCCTTGCATCGGAGAATGGCGATGCCATAGTATCGGCAACCTTCGAGGAGGACTCTCGCTTCCTCTACCCTGTACGTATTCGCATACAGGGTATCGACCGTTTTCACCTTATGAGTGACCTTATTGACTGTATCACAGATAAGCTACATCTCACCATGTCCTCTCTCAAGACCGAAAATATCGACAGCATTGCTATATGTACCATCGATTTCTCGGTACACTCTGTCAGCGAGCTCAAGATGGTTATGAAGAGCATCTTGGAGATTGATGGCATTGACGAGGTGACACATATCAACGGATAAAATGTCATCAATACAAGGTTCAAGAATAATAAGTGGCTGTCGAGATATCATCGACAGCCACTTATTTATTACAACAAAAACGCACCTACTCTTTTACACAACGTACAGAGCATCCATCACAGCGGTAGCGGCTATAACCATAGACGATATCGTAAAATTGCATAAATTCTTTGCTATAGGAGTTAGTTGATTCTTTATAGGCACTTGCTGTCCAAAAGATACCATTACTACCAGATTTTACTACTTTTCCGTAATCATAATCACGATAACCTGCTGATGGATACCATGCTGAATTAGTATTCCCGTTAAGAGGTATGGTTACACCTCTGTAGGTGCTATCCCATTGAGCAACGTCACTAATAGTAGACCCAGGGAAAGCTATATTCCAAAAGTCATCCTCACCACCATCAGGCACACGATATCCTACAGGACAGGGGTCATATATCGTCTTCTGACCATTTTTCCATCTATATATTCCATCAGTGGTTTCAGATTTCGAATCACTACACCAATCATGAGTATAATAGATATATGTAGTGGGGTTTGATATTGCATAGTCTATTGACTGTGCGCTACTAACACTATTCCATAAGCCTGTAGCTTGTGCTTGGTCAGAGGATGATATCGTGTAAGAGCCTGTAAATGGATCCTTTCTACCCCACTGATACAACAAGCCCAAAGCACCTACACTGCCAGGAGTAGCAGAGGTAGCACCAAGGTTACGATCCATCATTGTACCAGCACCATTTGGGTACACCTGATCTATCCATCCCTCCTTGGAACACCATATATGCCATGACCAAAGGATGGTGCCTTCAGAATCACAAACGGCAATAGAGGCATTACCATCCCTAAACACAGCGGATGTTGAGAAGTAGACATAGCCATACTGATAGCCTACAGAATGAATGATATCTCCAACACTTGGCATTTCATTCGTACCAAAAGTCTCCCATAAAACATCGGCAGTAGAGGCTAGGCTCAATGGGTCGCCATAGTTACCCTTGACTGCTTTAAATTTGTAGTTGCCAACAGCTTTTATGGGGTAACAGTTTGCTGTACCATCCTTCGACAAATCTGTATACTGTGATAAATCAATCAGCTGCTCATCACCACCTTCATCACCACCTTCATCATCATCGGGTGGAACAATAGCTGTTGTACTACCCTCACGGATACAACGCACAGCGTTTCCCTGACCGAGATGAGAACTCTCTACAGGGAAAATTTGGTGAGCAGATATATTATTTTGATAACGTAAACAGTAAGCATGGTCTGTGACACTTGGATAAGTAGATGCAGACCAATTATAGCCATGGATACCGTTAGAGCAAAATACCCCATTATCGTGGACACGATAGCTAATAGTAGGATACCAAGCTTTATTTCCATCGGTGATATACCAATATACTCCAGAATTTGCAGCAACCAATTCCGAACCTGTGAATGCTCTATTCCACAAACCATCATCACCACCATCTGGAACACGGTAGCCAACGGGGCAGGGGTCATATAAGCCCTTCTCCGACTCCGATGTGTGCCAGCCATTATCTGAAACATTACCGCCACGCCAACCTCGCGCAAAGGTCATAGGATTTTTATTTACATAGTCTATGTCATTTGAATTCTCGGCTGTTGGCCAGGTTCCTGTTGATGTTGCTATTTCAGAACTTGAACCTTTTATTGCACAAGAACCTAGGAATGGATCCTTTCTACCCCACTGATACAACAATCCCAAAGCACCCACAGTGCCAGGAGTAGCAGAGGTAGCACCAAGGTTGCGATCCATCATTGTACCAGCACCATTTAGGTAGACCTGATCTATCCATCCTCCTTTGCAACACCATATATGCCATGACCAAAGGATAGTGCCTTCAGAATCACGAACTGCAATATAGGCATTACCATCCCTAAACAAATCGGATGTTGAGAAGTAGACATAGCCATCTTTATAGCCTACAGAATGAATGATATCTCCAACATTTGGCATCTCCTTGGTACCAAAAGTCTCCCACAAAACATCAGCAGTAGTGGCTAGGCTTAATGCTTCGCTAGAGTTACCCTTAACGGCTTTAAATTTATAGTTACCAACAACTTCTACGGGGTAACAGTTTGCTGTACCCTCATCCGATAAATCTGTATACTGTGATAAATCAACTTGCTGCTCATCATCGGGTGGAACAATAGCTGTTGAACTACCCTCGCGGATACAACGCACAGCGTTTCCCTGACCGCGATGAGAACTCTCTACAGGGAAAATTTGGTCGTAATTTGCATTTAATGGGAAGATTCCATTTTGGTAATGGAAGCAGTAGGCTTTGTCTGTGCTACTTGGATCAGCAGATGCAGACCAATTATAGCCAAAGGAGCCGCTGGCATTAATTCCGCCTCTATCGTAGGAGAGATAGCCAAAAGTAGGATACCAAGCTCTAGCGTTGATTACATACCAATATACTCCACGATCTTCAGCATCCAATTCTGAACCTATGTATGACATATTCCACAAACCATATTCACCTCCATCTGGAACACGGTAGCCAACGGGACAGGGGTCATACAAACCCTTCTCCGACTCCGATGTATGCCAGCCATTATCTGAAACATTGCCGCCACGCCAACCTCGCGCAAAGGTCATAGGATTTTTATTTGTATATTCTATGTCGTTTGAATTATAGGCTGTTGGCCAGGTTCGTGTTGATGATGCAGGCTTGTCGCTCGATATAGAGTTGGGACCTAGGAAGGGATCCTTTCTACCCCACTGATACAACAAACCATACGCCTCGACATAGCCCGGAGTAGCAGAGGTAGCACCAAGGTTACGATCCATCACTACACCAGCACCATTTTCATAGACCTGATCTATCCATCCTCCTTTGCAACACCATATATGCCATGACCAAAGGATAGTGCCTTCAGAATCACGAACTGCAATAGAGGCATTACCATCCCTAAACAAATCGGATGTTGAGAAGTAGACATAGCCATCTTTATAGCCTACAGAATGAATGATATCTCCAACATTTGGCACCTCCTTGGTACCAAAAGTCTCCCACAAAACATCGGCAGTAGAGGCTAGGCTTAATGCCTCTGCAGAGTTACCCTTAACGGCTTTAAATTTATAGTTACCAACAACTTCTACGGGGTAACAGTTTGCTGTACCCTCATCCGATAAATCTGTATACTGTGATAAATCACCTTGCTGCTCATCATCGGTTGTAGTACCCTCGCGGATACAACGCACAGAGCATCCATCACAGCGGTAGCGGAAGCGAACAGAACCATAGATGGTATCGGCAAATATTATGCTATAGGACAAGGAGTCGTTTGATTCTTTATAGGCACTTGCTGTCCAAAAGACCCCCATACTACCACATTGTACTACTTTTCCGTAATTATAATCACGATAACCTGCTGATGGATACCATGCTGAATTAGTACTCCCGCTAAGAGGTATGGTTACACCTCTATACGTGCTATACCATTGAGCAACGTCACTAATAGTAGACCCAGGGAAAGCTCTATTCCAAAAGTCATCCTCACCACCATCAGGCACACGATATCCTACAGGACAGGGGTCATATATCGTCTTCTGACCATTTTTCCATCTATATATTCCATCAATGGTTTCAGATGTCGAATCACCACACCAATCATAAGTCAAATAGAGATATGTAGTGGGGTTTGATATTGCATAGTCTATTGACCCTGCACAACTAACACTATTCCATAAACCTGTAGCTTGTGCTTGGTCAGAGGATGATATATTGCAAGACCCTGTAAATGGATCCTTTCTACCCCACTGATATAACAAACCCAAAGCTCCCACACTACCAGGAGTAGCAGAGGTAGCACCAAGGTTGCGATCCATCATTGTACCAGCACCATTTGGGTAGACCTGATCTATCCATCCCTCCTTGGAACACCATATATGCCATGACCAAAGGATGTTACCTTTAGAATCACGAACAGCAATGGAGGCATTACCATCCCTAAAGGTATCGGATGTGGTGAAGCAAACATAATCATCCTTATAGGTTACAGAACTAATGATATCACCAACCTTTGGCATCTGTTCTGTACCAAAACTCTCCCACAAAACATCAGCAGTAGTGGCTAGGCTCAACACCTCGTCAGAGTTACCCTTAACGGCCTTAAACTTATATTTACCAGCAGATTTTACAAGGTAGCAATTTGCAGTTCCTGCCTCGGAGAGATCTACAAATTGTGAAATATCAACCTCTTTGTGATTCTCAGATTTTATTATCGTAATCTCAATATCATTGCACGATAGCATAGTTATAGCTATGGCTGCAAGTAATAGAAGTCTATTCATCGTCTATGTATATAAGTAATACTACAGATATTCAAAAAATCGGAGCATAGATAGTGTAGGGGAAAATACTCTCATAATGCTATATTCCACAAAGTTAGCAAACATTTATGAATTTATCAAATTACAAAATAAAATTCATATATAACAGAGCAACAAAAGAGAAACAGAGGCCTATACAATGCTGAATAGACCTCTGAATATTTGAAGTTTTGCGACAAATGTCTTATATCCTCTATGCGACTACTTAACGCTACGCTCGATATAGGATGTATAATCACGAACAACAGGCTTATAGTCGGCATGTGTCATAAGGTCGGAGGATATCATAAAGTCTGCCGAAGAGCGATTTATAGCCGTGGGGACATTGTAGAGCGTGGCAAGGCGCAGTAGAGCCTTAACATCTACATCGTGTGGCTGCGCAGACATAGGATCCCAAAAGAAGATTAACATATCTATTTCGTTGTTAGCAATCATAGCTCCTAGCTGCTGATCACCACCCAACGGGCCAGACTTAAGCATAGTGATATCGAAGCGAGCATTTGCAGCATCCTTACCACGGCGGGCCATGAGGGTCTCGGCAACAATACGACCTGTGGTACCTGTACATACCAAACGGTGTGACAACAACTTCTCCCAATTCCAAGCTACCCACTCCGCAAGGTCGTGCTTCATAGCATCGTGAGCAACAAGTGCAACAGTTAATCTCTTTTCCATAATTTCATCTTGTTTAATTCCTCTTACTAATAATCTCTTTTACTCTTAATACACCGCAAAGATAGAGCTAGATTGTTTCAACATTATATCAAAGCTATTAAAAATCTATTACACACAAAAAAAGAGCCTGACACCGAAGTATCAGGCTCCCACTCTATATAGTTAGAGATTACTATTTAACTGCATTAACGATTGCCTCAAATGCCTTTGGCTCGTTGAGTGCAAGGTCAGCCAAAACCTTACGGTTCAAAGCGATACCCTTAACATTCATCTTACCAATAAACTCTGAATAAGTCATACCGTACATACGAACTGCAGCATTGATACGAACAATCCACAATGAACGATAATTTCTCTTCTTCTCACGACGGTGTGCATAGGCAAACTGCAAACCCTTCTCGACAGTATTTTTCGCAACTGTCCATACGTTTCCCCTTGAACCAAAGTTACCCTTGGCAAGT
>JAGBWD010000004.1 GCA_017629985.1 Alistipes sp. | reverse complement strand
TTTTTCGGGCTTCGCAGCGCCGCGATTAAGTGAGAGCAGAGGCTGCTTGCAGACTATGCCGAGCGTGAGCGGTGAAAAGGCACTTAAGCCTAAAACTACATCTTTTTATTCACTCTCTTAAGTTATATGGGCTGGCTAAGTTACTTTTAGTTAGCCTCTTCGTTTTGATATCTATAGACCTCTAGTCTTTATTATCCATGCTAGCGAGGCATATAAGCCATCTATGAATGGTCGCAGCGGCCTAGGTAGGGCATTTAGCAGGCGTAGGCGGCGTAGCTGGCGGCGCGAGAGGCGTGTATATGCGAATCTCTCTATGGCGCGTTTTGCATCCTCCGTACCTCCACGGATGCTCTGCGTGATGGCCTTGCCAAGGGCTATGCGTGCTATATATTCGTTTAGTGTAGGCTCCTGTGTTGGTGAGTAAAGCTCTTCGAGGGAGTGTTTGCTCTGTTCCGAGCGGTATATCGCTGCCGAGCGATTTGAGGCCTCGCGGGAGTAACGCACAAGGCTCATGGTGGAGAATGCAAAGCGGAAGCCCTGTTGCATCATGCGCACCCAGAGCCACTGATCCTCACCTATGCGCATGCCTTCGGGGAATCCTCCGCATGCGATTATGGCGCTGCGGCGTAGTGTAGCCGTAGAGGGTATGATGGGGTATCGGTGGTTGAGAGCCTCCTCGGCAGGATTTATAAAACCTTCGCTGTCGGGTACTGCAGCAGCATAGAGCCTATCGCCCGAGACTATGTGAAATGCCGTAGAGTATGCCTCGGCATCGGGGTAGTACTCCATCATTCGGCACACCTCGGCGATATATCCCGAGAGCCACCAATCATCACCATCCAGAAGTGCTATATACTCCCCTTTTGCCGCGCTAATGCCGCGGTTACGTGCGGCGCTAACGCCACTATTTTGCTCTGTTATAAGGCGTATCCCTGCATTGGGGTTCTCCGTCATGATACGCTCTACAATAGCGCGAGAGCCATCCGTAGAGCCATCATCAACAACGATAATCTCCCCAGGCATAAGGCTCTGTGAGAGTACCGAGCGCAGTGCGCGTTCTATCTCTCGCTCCTTGTTGTAAAGGGGTATGACAACCGATATGGAGCGAGACCTCTCGGTGTAGAGACTCTCGCCAAAGTGTAGTATCTCGGGGGCATGGTTCAGACGCAGAGGCTCGGGGAGCCACTTCTGGATATCTCCATAGTGGCTGCGTAGGTAATGCTCCAGCTCCGATGGTGCCATGACCGTCATATCTCCCAGACGGCGAGGTTCGAGATTCTCGATAGCCTTCACAGATATCATATCCTTGGGCATGCGGACTATGTTGTAGTACTTGCCATCGGTGTCGTTATATTGTGTGAGAGTCTGCTTTAGGGTGTTGTATATCTCGGCCTTGGAGTGCAGCGAGGCGTATATCTTAATAGCTGCACACGACAGCATGCTTTTGGGAAGTACCACACCATTATTTGCACGCCCAAACCATCGCCAGAGCCATGTGCTTTTGGCCATAAAGGCATTCACGAGGAAGCCCACCTTGCGGCGTTGTGAGGCTCGTAGTGCCTCATCATCGGGGATGATGTCGTAGGGGAAGATGTCGATGTATATTCCCTGCTCGATGGGAAGCCCCACCCACTCGCTCTCCACGAAGTGTGTGCCACGCTTGCGAACCTTAATGTAGTAGAATGGGGTGTTAGGCTCGGTGGTGAACTCCTGTAGGGTGTAGTTCTCGTTTAGGAGTGCTGGCGCCTCGCGCAGAAAACGCTCATAGTTGGGGCGTGTCATGCCGAGGTCTATGTCGTCATCCCAAGGTACTATATCTTCGAAGAAGTGTGCGCCAATAGCCGTGCCACCCTGTATGAAGTATGGTATATTAGCCTGGTTGCAGACACGTACCACCTCGCCAAGAACATCATAAAGCT
Source organism: Alistipes sp. (assembly GCA_017629985.1). Lineage (GTDB taxonomy): Bacteria > Bacteroidota > Bacteroidia > Bacteroidales > Rikenellaceae > Alistipes. Next base: position 94,091 of record JAGBWD010000004.1, on the reverse strand, counting down.
CGGCGTGTAACTTACGTAGTATGTCGCTGTTATACTTCATTATAAGATATCGTGTACTAGAAGGTTGCAGCCGCGAATGTCACTACCTGCGATGCGTCCTTCAATCATAAAGCTACCATCATTCATCACACGTCCTATATCCTGTGTCTGTATAAACGCGCACGACGAGAGGTTTGCCAGGTCGATAATATCTACTCCGCCACGCATACCCTCGGGGTGGTGGTCGAAGGGGTCATTGACATCGCGTACCATGACACGCATCCATGCTGGGGTGCGAAATATGCCCTCGCCTGTTGAGTATCCCTGCGAGGTAAGCTCCGCCATGCCATACTCCGAGTGTATGCGCTCCACGCCAAAGCCACGACATAGGATTTGGTGTAGCTCACGCTTTGATATCTCCTCCCTGCGGCCCTTCATGCCTCCAGTCTCCATCACAACCGTATTCTCTAGTTTTGGGGCATACTTCTCGGCGAGGTCCCACAGAGCGTAGCTTACGCCAAGGAGAATCTTTGGCTTGGGGTCTATAGCCATATCTGCCAGAAGCTTCTCGAAGTCATATAGGTAGAATCCTCCTGACCCACACTGCTTTATGAGCGAGTCTACCATGTATACTAGTGAGGAGCCTTCGCGCTCTAGGTAGTTTGGCAAAAGACCATATATGCTCCATTGTGCTGGCTCACCATAGAAAGCCTTGAACCCCTCGGTGAAGCTCCTACGATAACACTCTAGGGATGCCATGAGATGACGTGAGGCTACTGTGGAGCCTGTGTTGCTCGATGTGAAGATAATCTCGGGAGGCTCTGTGCCACAATATACATCCTCGGTTTTGAATAGCTCAACGGGGAGAAATGGGATGTCGTCAATGCTTCTAATATCCTGAACATCAATCCCTAATAGCTCTATATAGCGGCGATAGGGCGGACACATCTTTGCCTGATAGCGGAATAGCTCTATGGCGCATTGCTCGAACTCCGCGGCGGAGGTTATGGAGACTATTTGGTCGATGTTAAGCATAGTGATATTTCTGTTATTGAGATACAAATTTAGTACTTTTATGTGATAATGACAAAAATTATGGGAAACATCAACAAAATAGTTAAAAAAGAGTTACCTTTGCGACATTAACTATGTTAATCATAATAAATCGAATATATGAGAAGTTTGAGAAATGTATGCGCTCTTGTCATTGCGCTTTTTGCAGTGTTGGGTGTAGGATGCGAGAAGGAGAGTGTAGGTAATGAGTATGACCCAAACAACCCTCCTGTTATGGTGTTGGATACCTATCAGTTAAACATTGATGGTGGCGGTGGAGATATCCCTCTCTTCTACGCCTTGCAGAACCCCATTAGCGGTGCCTCGCCCGAGATTGTATGCTCCGAGACGTGGATATCTCTCAAGGAGGTGACTGCTACGCAGATAATGCTGAAGATAGAGCCAAACGATAAGGATGTGGAGCGTTTCGCCTCGCTGCTTGTGAAGTATCCATACATGGAGAAGTCGTTGCGTGTGAATGTATTGCAGGATAAGCGTATTTTGAACATGTTCCGCTTCGAGGTCACCAACCTAGATTATAACAGCTGCACGGTGAAGTATATGCCTACGGATAAGGGTATGCAGTATATGGCTAATATTATCGATGCGGAGTACTTCAAGCAGTCGGGAATTAATGACATGAACCTATTTATAGATGCCGAGATGTCTAACTATCGAAGCATTGCCGAGCGTAACCACATGACCCTTGAGGAGTTGATGGGTAGGGTAACACCACAGCTCATATACAGGGGTGATGCAGTACGCTCGTTTGAGAACATGAAGCATGGCTCAAAGTATGTGGCATATAGCTATGGCGTGACGTTCAATGGAAATGACTATACTGTGACAGTGCCAATGCATCAGACAATTATCGATACCCCTATGCCAGATATGTATAACGTATCCTTTGGAATATCATCGCAGATGAGTGGCACAATGGCCTCGATATCTATCGATACAAAGGGCTGGGCGGGATACTACAATGTGATGATTGCCGCAGATGACACAGTCTACTACATAGAGCCAGGGGATAATGCTACCGACAGCTTTGTGCGTAGCCTAGCCTCTAAATTCTACGACCAGGCGCAGAAGGCCGTAGCTGGTGGACACACAGTGGAGCAGTTCCTAAATAGCACATGCCACAAGGGTAATCAGCAGATTAGGGTGCCGCTAGAGTCTGGAAAGAGATATATGGTGATAGTATTTGCCGTGGATGTAGAGGCTGGCTCGTTGCCTGTAATGCGCTCTATGCCCGTGTTTGCATATCTATAATCCTCATAAGAGATGTATCGTTGTATAATTTCTGTCGTAGCAGCCTTGCTTCTATCTCTTGCGTGTGGCAAGGAGGCCTCCTCTGTGGTTGAGGAGGGTGACTTTAGCGTTGTAGACCCTATTATTGAGGTCTCGGAGCGTGGCGCAGAGTGTGAGGTGGAGTATCGTCTTAAGGAGTTTGTAGGCGATATTATGCCTGTTGCGGTGACAGAAGCAGCGTGGATAACATACATAGACAATACTCAAAAGGGGGTTATAAGATTTCGTGTTCTCCCAAATCTAGAGCTTCAGAGCCGTGAGGCAACACTAACCCTCAAATATATAGACATCGCCACACAACCACAGATTACCGTGCGTCAGGCCGGCGCTGTGTCGGAGCGTCTTAAGATAGAGCTTACGGATGTAGACTACTCCGAGTGTAGCGTCACCATCACCCCCGATAGTGACGACATCACATATATCGCCATGATGGCCGAGAAGCGATACTTCGAGGAGCGAGGTATCACAAATGCCGAGGAGCTTATTGACTCGGACGAGGCGCTCTTCACCTCCTACATAACCGATGGTAGCACCCTCGAGGAGTTTCTTACAGCTAGTGGCCTCGCGATGCAGGGCGTAGGGACAAAGCGTTGGCAGGATCTCTCTCCCGCAAAGGAGTATGTCGTCTACGCCTATGGTGTAGATGTGCAAGGAGATAGCTATGAGCCTATCACCCCCATATACCACAAAGTTGTGGATAAGCGTATGCCCGAGCGTGTGGCACAGAGCTTTGAGGTGGAGATAGAGGCCCAAGGCCCCGAGGTGACCTTCAGCATAGACCCAAAAGGTTGGGAGGGTTACTACGTAGTGCAGCTTGTGGAGGATGGCGAGGCTGGATATATAGAGCAAGGACTCCCCTTTACGGCCGAGGCGGAGGAGCAGGTGGCAGAGGCCTTTTTCTATATCGCCGACCACCTATACTACTTTGAGCAGAGGAGTGCCGAGGAGGTTATGCAGCAGTTGGGATATCGTGGCGAGGTGACGTACACCAAGAGCCTTAACGCCAACCACCGTTACATGGCTCTCATATATGCCATAGCCTCGGAGAACGGCAATGTTCCGATGGTGGTGTCACAACCACAAGTGGAGTACTTCTCCACAGGGGCAGTAGAGAGTTCGGACATGACATTTACGGTGGAGATATCAAATATCCTACCCCGCTCGGTGGATGTTCGCATCACGCCATCTGCAGATGAGCCATACACAGCGGTTATGATGTATGCCAAGAACCTCCCTGAGGGGGATAAGCAGCAACAGCTGGAGTATGTGATGAGTAACTATGCCCCTTTGGAGATTTCGGGGGTATATGAGGAGCATATAGACCAGCTACCTCCCGAGACCGAGTTTGTGATAGCCGTATATGGCTACTACGCTGGTGCGGCAACGACAGAGCTATTCCTCTACCGCTTTGCTACGGCATCTGATGCCGAGGGGCATAATAAGATTGTGAAGGCCTCATTCTCGGCTTACGACATAGCGGAGGTGGTAGCCCTAGAGCCATACTATGCATCTATGATGGGGTATGCCGATTACTTCCTATCTATGGATGTCGAGACCCTAACCCCAGCACCAACGCTACACTTTGAGCTATATGCAAAGTCGCAGTACGACAGCTACACCCATGCCGAGATTCGTGAGAGCCTTCTGGAGTACTCCTACACCTCATCTCCTGATTGGGCGTTGTGCAGCTATGGCAACGAGTATGTGTTGTGTGGCCTTGCCGAGGATGAGAATGGATATGTTGGCGAGATGTATGTCTCGGAGCCTATATCCTTTACCTCGGAGCAGACCTCCGATGCTGCGATATTCGTAGAGCTATATAAGGAGTATGTGGAGAGGTAATAAATAGCATTATATATATAAGAAGTATAGCCTATTATGAGTAAAAGGTTAAAATTTATAGTTGCCACCTTCGCCGTAGCGTTGCTTATGTCGGTGGTAAATCGCGTGGTGTTCATCCTCTACAACTACACTATGATAGCTGCGGAGTGTAGCTTTGTAGAGCTTTTGCAGTGCTTCCGACATGGACTTGTCCTAGATCTCTCTATCGCGGGATACATCACGGCGCTGCCGCTCCTAGCAACCATCGTCACAGTGTGGCAGCCCGCATCATGGCGCAAGACAAAGGTGTGGCAAAGGGTGATGAATAGCTACTTTGCTGTTATAGTGTTCATCGTAGCGGTTATAGAGTGTGGTGACATCGGCCTTTTCGAGGCGTGGCAGGCACGTATCGATGCGCAGATATTCATCTACACCCCCAAGGAGATGATGGCGAGTCTCACGCTTGCCAACATCCTCGGAGCATTGGCATATATAGGTGTTACGGTGGTGGTGCTATTCTACCTCTTCAGCCGTATATCCTCACGTTGGTTCTTGCCGCAGGTGTGCGAGGAGCGATATAAGCCCTTGCACGCTTCGGCATACACACTGATATTGGTTATCGCAGCGGGGATTCTCTTCCTTGCCATGCGTGGTGGCACAACAACAGCAACGGCAAATGTCTCGAAGGTACACTTCTCACATAGGTCGATGCTCAACAAGATAGCCATAAATCCTATATTCTCGCTCTTAGAGTCTGCAACAACGGGAGATGACCTGGCGCGTTTCGACTACTTCTCATTTAAGAAGGCAGAGGAGATATTTGCAAACTCGCTACATTGCAGCGAGGCGCAGAGTGACATTACAAATGCTAGATGGCTGACCATGGAGCGCCCAAACATCGTAGTTGTAGTGATGGAGGGCATGGGATGCACAATAACCGAGAGCTACGAGGGTGAGGAGCCTGTGACGCCAAACCTCACAGCACTCCAAAACGAGGGTATATGGTTTGAGAATATGTATGCCTCATCATTTAGAACAGACAGAGGTAACGTAGCTATATTTAGTGGCTTCCCAGGGCAGCCTACGATGTCCATCATGAAGCTCGCGAAAAGGGCGTCAAAGCTCCCAGGTATAGCTGCAGCGCTAAACAACGTGGGATACTCCACACGCTTCTTCTATGGCGGAGACTCCAACTTCACAAATACACGTGCTTATCTCTACTCCACAGGTTATATGGAGGTTATAGATGAGAAGCGCATGAGCCTCGATGGTCATCGCTCCAAGTGGGGATATGCAGATGATGCGGTACTCGACTATGCCGCAGAGGAGATTATAAGCCGCATAGAGTCTAGTGATGCTCCATGCTTCGAGACTATCCTCACGTTGAGCAGCCACGAGCCTTATGAGGTGCCATACAAGCGCCTAGAGGATGCGCGTCTAAACTCCTTCGCATACACCGATGAGTGCATAGGAGACTTCGTGGATAAGCTTCGCGACTCCGAGGTGTGGGATAACATGCTCCTAATCCTTGTTCCCGACCACAGCACCCTTTATCCTACCTCTATCGGTAACCACTCCTCGGAGCGTCACCGTATACCTATGGTGTGGCTGGGAGGTGCCGTGCGTGAGCATATCGTTGTGGAGGAGTATATGTCGCAAACAGACATCGCTGCAACGCTCCTAGCACAGCTCGACATTGACCATTCAGAGTTTATATTTAGTCGCGACATCTGCGCACCAGGCTGCGCACACTTTGCCTATTGGACATATCCCGTAGGCTTCGGAATCATAGATAGCGAGGGTAAGACCATCTACGACTCTGCATCCGACAAGGTTCTTGTAGAGGAGGGTGTGAACCATGATGAGCGTATAGAGGTTGGAAAGGCGTGGCTCGAGAAGACATTCATAGAGATACGAAAGATGTAAATCGTTATTTTTACTTACTTTTTGCAAAATAAATATTTTTATCTATCTTTGCACCCCGTATCAACCACTTATATAGGGTGTCGAAGCAGGTGGGTGGCCAAGAAGGGTAGCCGAACTGGGAGCCGAGGGGGAACCGAATGGGAGCCGCGAGGGGAACTGGATGAGAGCCGAGGGAGAACCAAGGAGGGTAGCTGGATGGGTACCGAGGATTATTGTCGAGGGTGGCAATATGGTAGTTTTGGCACAGCGATAATGTTGAACGATAAACTTTTAATTTAGTTGCAACAATGAACAAGGATCAGTTGATCAGACTCGTAAACGAGAAGATGTGGACCAAGGGTGAGGCAGATGTCCCACAGTTTGGCGCAGGTGACACAATCACAGTAACTTACCGTATCGTAGAGGGTAACAAGGAGCGTTTGCAGAGCTTCCGCGGTGTAGTAATCCAGATTAAGGGTTCTGGCCGTACAAAGATGTTCACCATCCGTAAGGTTTCTAACGGCGTAGGTGTAGAGCGTATCTTCCCTCTTTACTCACCACACATCGACAAGATCGAGGTTAACAAGTATGGTGTAGTACGTCGCGCACGTATCTACTATCTCCGTGACCTTACAGGTAAGAAGGCTCGTATCAAGGAGCGTCGTATCGTTAAGAAGGAGGAGTAGTATAACACTACATCTGACAAAGATAGGAGGCTACCCAAGGGTAGCCTCTTATTTTATCTCCGTAGATATATTTTGTCATTTGACATATAATTAGTAACTTTGGCACCGAAATATTAGATATAGTGCATTTATGGCAGGTTCGAATTTTGTTGATTATGTAAAGATATTCGCTCGCTCGGGTCACGGTGGCGCAGGCTCGTGCCACTTCCGCCGCGAGAAGTTTGTGGCCTTTGGAGGCCCCGATGGCGGTGACGGTGGTAAGGGTGGTAGCATCATCCTACAGGGTGATAGCCAATATTGGACGCTCATACACCTCAAGTACAAGCGTCACCAGTTTGCCGAGGATGGCGAGAATGGCCATGGCGCACGCTCCACAGGTGCCGATGCCAAGGATATCATCATCCCCGTACCTCTAGGCACCGTAGCAAAGCAGGTCTTCACAGATGAGGAGACAGGAGAGACATATACCGAGGTGGTTGGTGAGGTCACGGAGCATGGCGAGCAGCTAGTACTCCTCAAGGGTGGCCGTGGTGGCCTTGGAAACTGGCACTTCCGCACAGCAACAAACCAAACACCACGCTATGCACAGCCAGGAGAGGAGGGTGCCGAGGGCGCCTTCATCCTAGAGCTTAAGGTGTTGGCAGATGTGGGACTTGTGGGCTTCCCAAATGCTGGAAAGTCTACGTTGCTCTCTGTGGTATCTGCTGCAAAGCCAAAGATTGCAAACTACGCCTTCACAACTCTCGAGCCAAACCTAGGTATCGTGTCGGTGCGTGATGACCACTCCTTTGTCATGGCTGATATCCCAGGAATCATCGAGGGCGCGCATGAGGGCCGAGGTCTTGGAACACGCTTCTTGCGCCATATAGAGCGTAACTCGGTATTGCTGTTTATGGTTCCTGCAGATAGCGATGATATCGCTGCGGACTATGAAATTTTGCTCGGCGAGCTTACACAGTATAACCCAGAGCTTCTGGATAAGGAGCGTCTCTTGGCTATCACAAAGTGCGATATGCTTGATGATGAGCTTATAGAGCAGATGAAGGAGCATTTGCCAAAGGGCATAGAGTCGATATTTATCTCCTCTGTAGCAAATATGAACATCACGCAGCTTAAGGATATGCTTTGGCGTGCGCTGACAAAGTAGTGATGCTCACGAACTATATGTAAAATTAGGGAGAGGACAACAATGTCTTCTCCCTAATTCGTTTGATGATGCTAGCTCCTTAACTGAAAAGTATCTCCTCAAGTTCCGATATTGTAGATGCTACATTTGTTGCCCCAGCATCATATAGCTCCTCGGCGAAGCGGAAGCCCCATGCTACACCTACCGAGGCGATGCCTGCAGCGGCGGCGGTGCGGATATCTATACCCGAATCACCAACCATTATAGTACGCTCGGCAGGGACATCTGCAGTAGCCATGATATTTCTAACTATCTGTGGGTCAGGCTTCAGTGGCGCACCCTCGCGGTTTCCTTCTATAGCTACAAACTCTATATCCGAGAAGAACTTTGCAACAAGGCGCTCCGTGCCATGCTGAAACTTATTCGAGGCCACAGCGACCTTCACACCGCAGCGCTGAAGTTTATGTAGCAGTGCTGGCATACCCTCGTAGGGGTGTGTGTGGCGGTCTATGTTCTCTACGTAGTAGCAGCGAAACTGCGCTACACACTCCTTCACGTATGCCTCATCAGCGGCAAGAGACGCAGGAAGGGCGCGCTCCACAAGACGCTTGATGCCTCCGCCAACCATCTGGCGATACTCGGCGTCACTATGCTCGGGGAGATTACGGCTACGCATAACATAGTCCACCGAGGCAGCTAGGTCTCCGATGGTGTTTAGCAGCGTGCCATCGAGGTCAAAGATTACAAGGTCGTATCGCATAGCTAGAAGAAGTAGGTCATTCGCACACCTGTAAAGAGTAGCTTTGTGTCGAGGTTTACGTTAAAATACCAGTTTGCATCGAAATTACGTCCGCCAAAACCAAGGATGTTAAACGCTATGGAGTAATCCCATTGAGAGTAGCTAAAGTAGACATCACCATCACTATCTACATAGTTCTCCTTTACATAGCATGGCTCAACGCCGATACCAGAATATGCAGACATGTCCTCCTCATCAAAGAGTCGCGCCCAGTTGAAATTCAGCGATATAGGAAATCCTACAAAGTGTTTATGGTTGGTGAAGTACTTGTATCGCATACCTATCATTGGCTGAATCCAGCTATAATAGTGCCATAAGCGCCAGTTTGCACCAAAGCCGATACCGAATACTCCCACCTCCTCTTCACTACCTAATGAGTTTATCTGTGTATCCGATCCTGCGTAAGATATGTCAAAGTAGACACCTATGTTAAAGCCGCGCTCATCCCACGACTTATAGGAGCGTGATGGCTTATATCTCGACTTCGAAGAAGATGAAGATGAAGAAGATGACTTCGAGGATGAAGAAGCTGATGAGTATGACGGAGTTGCCGCTGTTGATGTTAGCGAGATGTTAAGCGGTGTGGTCTTGCCGCCCTCGATGTTTACGTTGCGCGTTACGCCCTTGTATCCACTTTTGCTGATATATACAGTGTGGCTTCCTGGAGACAGCTCTTTTGTGAGTGGTGTAAAACCCTCGGATTTTGAGTCAATCATAACCAATGCCCCCGATGGTGTAGACCTCACCTCTAGCTCTCCCATACCATGTGATAGGGTAACATCAACGGTTGTTGTCTCCCCCTTCTTGATAATTACCTCTCGGGTCACGCTGTTGTAGCCATCCTTACTTATGGATATTATGTGCTTGCCGATAATAAGTTCCCTATCCAGCGGTGTCTCGCCCACCTTTTTGCCGTCAATCATCACCGAGGCGATATTTGGTGAGCTGGTAATCTCCACCCAGCCACTTATTGGCTCTGGGTCGGGGATTGTGTAGTTCACCTCCTTATTAGGCTCGGGGGTGATATTCTTCTCCATAAATTGAGAAGTATGTCCATCCATGCGGGCCTCAAAGGTGTGATATCCCGAGCGTACCTTGCCACTCCAGGGCGATGTACCCTTGTAGATATCATCAACATATATCGTACTGCCCGATTTAGAGCTAATAGTGACAATGGCATAATCGGCCTTTAGTGGTGTTGTGTAGTCCAGTACGTTGCCATCGGTGATTGTTACATTACCTTCGTATGCCTCATATAAATCTTTTACAATGCGTAGTTTATGCACACCACTAGCAAGCATGTCGCTCTTTAGAGGTGCTGTGCCTACTCGCTCATCATCTATGTATATGTCGGCGCCATTAAGGCTAGACTCCGATTTGATGTTTAGCCAGCCGTGTGCAGGGTTGAGGGATACATCTATAACCCTCTTTTGTCCCTCTACGACAAATGTATCACTCTTGCTGTGGTAGTATTTTGCTGATACTGTGTAGCTATGAGTTCCATTTGGCAGACGTACTGTGGCATAGCCATCCTGGTCGGTGGGGTAGCTCTTGCCGTCAATAAGTACGCTAGCATTGCTAGGCTTTACATTTAGTACAACATGCTGTGCGCGTGCCTGTGACGTATCTACCTCCACGCGGAATATGATAGATGAGGGGCTTACCTCGATGCTCTGCTCACGTTTTGCTGTGCCATACTCCACACGTACATTATGTTTGCCAACGATAACATCCTCGATGGTTATCTCCGCTGTGGAGCTTGTTGTGCCCACATACTCATTATCGAGATATACCTCGGCACCCTCAATACCCGCGTTGATAACTATAGACTGCTTGGCTCTCAACTCTGCATTTATGCGGTACTCCTTGTTGCCCTCTAGGTTTAGAGTCACCTCGTTGGAGTCGCCATACTCGTCATGGTGTAGGTAGATGCGAGTCTCGGGCTTCGCCGTAAGCTCTATAATAAGGCCATTACCCTCCGAGGCAACGATGCTCTTTGTAATGGCGATACCGCCACCTATGCTCTTCACCTTTAGCTCGGCAATCTCATCGCGCTTCATGCGGTTGATGTGCATCTTGATACGCGCACAAGGACGCTTCGAAGGGTCGGGGGAGATCTTGTCGATGGCTACACCACTCAATGCACCCTGCTGCACAGGGGCAAAGCTACTAGCATCAATCATAAGGTCATGCTTTCCACTTGTTTGCGCGAGGGCAACGAGTGGTAATAGGGCAAGTAGCACGACTATTATCTTCTTCATAATCAAAATATTTAGTATCAGTTAAATGAGACTCCAAATCTAAATACAATACCACTATTAAGCGTGTGTCTAACGGTGGTGGTGGCGCTATTATAGCTGTAACCCATAATACCTGTGTAGCCAACCTCGATGTTGTAGCACACCTTGGAGCCTATGCTTACACCCGCCGAGACCTCAAACATAGGCCTTGAGGCGCCATATTTAACTATCGCCAGCTCTGTGATAACAAAGTCATTATCGGTGGCATCGGCAGCATGATAGCGCTCTGTAGAGTATACTACCTCTTTCATAGCCTTGTTGAAGCTATATCCAGCAACAAGAGATAGGTATGGCGCTACATTGCCCTTTGTGAGGTATGTCTTGAGGTTGAGATATATCGGCACCGATATTGTTGGAGACTTCATAGGGTGCGCCTTGTTGTCTATCTCTCCCCATGTATCGTTAGTGACTATAGATGATATCTTCTGCTCGCCATCCACATATCCTAAATATGTGGTACCATCATGCAGGAAGATAGAGGTGTCGCTATATCTGTATGCACCTTGGTATTTAGGTGCTATGGTGTAGTTCACACCAACGCCAACACCAACAAATATGTGGGGGTTAAGGCGCATGCCCAGCTCATAATTTAGCGACAAGGCATAACTTGGGACATAGGAGCTGTTATCGTAGTTATAAACGTTTTTAGGGTATAGCATACCTCCTACGTTGAAACCATGCTGCAACCTAATTCCACTACTCTTCGTTTCTGGCTTTTTTGATGGTGTGGTGTTACGTGGTGTGGTGTTACGTGGCGTGGTGTTCTGGGGCGTGGTGGTAGGCGTGCTTTGTGGAGCGCTGTTATCACCATCCTTGGTGAGCGTAAAGTTACGTGAAGTAATCTCTCCCTGCTTTACCTCGATATCCTCGGATATGCTTTTATAGCCATTCTTGGCAACTGTAATCTTATGATTGCCAACGAGTAATCTCTTCTTGAGTGGCGTTGTGCCGATATCCTTGCCATCAATATTTACGGTGGCCATGGCTGGCGAGCTTGTAATATCTAACGTTCCCTCTATAGCCGTAGGTGCTTGGAGCGTAAATGTCTGTTTACGCTGCTCGGGGGTGATGTTAGCATCTAGGCGCGAGGTGGTATGCCCCGCCTTACAAGCCTCAAAGATATATGCTCCCGAGGCTAGCTTACCACTCCATGTGGAGATGCCTTTATTCTCCCCATTCACCCATATCTCTGCCTCTCCAGCTACTGTAATTGTCACATTTGCAAAGTCGGGAATAAGCGTTGGGGCGTAGTTGAGGAGTTCGCCGTCACTGATTGTAATCTCCTCCTCGAGGGTCTTGTATAGTCGCTTTGCGATGCGCACCCTGTGTGTGCCACTAGTGAGCATGCCGCTGGTTATTGGTGCTTCGCCAATGTAGGTGCCGTCAATATATATCTTTGCTCCATCAAGCTCCTCACTTGAGGTCACCTGTATCCAGCCATGTGCGGCACGTAGTGTGATGTTCTTCACCACTTTGTCATCCAAAACGGTGAAGCTACCACTCTCGGTGTGGTAGTGTTGTGCCGATACGGTGTAGCTGTATGTGCCGCTGTGCAACACGGTCTGCACTATACCCTCCTCATCAGGAAACCTCTCCTTGCCGTCAATGATTACCGTGGCGTTTTGTGGCATAACCTCAAATACCACATACTGCGATATTGCTTCATCGACATTACAACGAAAATGGATATTTGTGCTACCCACCTCTATCTGCTTATTTACCGTGGCAGTGCCAGTGTCGATGCGTACGTTGTGTGTGCCGTTGGTTATCTCATTCACGGTGAGGGTAAACTCATCGTCTATCATACCTCGATAGACATCATCGATATATACATCAGCGCCAATCACGTTGCTACTTATGACTATGCTCTGTAGCTGCATCAGCTGTGCCTCGAGGCGATACTCCTTATCACCCTCAAGGTTGAGGGTCACCTCGTTAGACTCTCCGAAGTTGTCGTGGTGGAGGTAGAAACGTGTTTGAGGCTTTGCCGTAAGCTCTATGATAAGTCCCGTACCCTCCGAGGCAGGCATACAGCGCATAATCTCGATGTTTCCTCCAACAGACTTTATAGAGAGCTTTGCGACATCCTCGGGCGACATTCTGTTGATGTGCATCTTGATACGCGCACAAGGACGCTTCGAGTGGTCACACGGAATCTTATCTACGGGAACTCCAACGACACCACCCTGCTGTACGGGGGTGAGAGTCTCGGGAAAAATCTCAAGACTTCGCTCCTGTGCCATGATGGTATATGGCACAATCAGGCAAATTAGTGTTATAAGTAGATACTTTATCCTAGACATCTCCTGCGCTTCTTTCCTTGTTATTTATTCTCCTCTCCTCTGTCTATCCCTCGTGGTGGTTAGTTAAGGCTGTTGCTTACGGCTACAGTAATCTCAATCATCTTCTCGGCATCGTACGTCACATCACGCTCATCCTGCCATACTCGCACACGAACCAGCGGATTTGTTGATTCGCGCATATCTATAGCTAGTGTTAGGATACCCTCATCGGAGTAGTTGTTAGAGTAGTAGAGCTGACGTACCTGCACGGCGTAGATACCCTCCTTGCCAGAGTATCCCTTTGCTGCATTACACTCCTCGAAGCGGATGTTTACAAACTCCTTACTAATAAAGCTCTTATTGAGGTCATTGATATACTGATCCTTTGTTTTGCGTGTATATATCACATCATTCTCGTTGTTGAGGTCGGCGTGGTAGGGTGTATCTCCAAACTTCTTGTTACTACGCTTCAGCACACGACCTGTGATGATGTAGGCATCGTCAGAGAATACCTTGTCAATGTACTCTATATCTCTCAAGCAGTATGCTGTTCTGTAATCCTCCAAGAATGTTAGTAGCGTTAGTCGTGCGCTGTCATCCCAGCTCATTGCCATAATCTTCTCCTCGGTCTTTTTGCTCAACTTGTAAGCTACAGACTCCACCTTCATAGTGCGGTTATTAACGCGGAACACCACATCCTCCACAAACGACTTGTTTCCCGAGAAGCGGAGCTTGAGAGGTAGGGAGTGGCAGATGGTGATGGTGTCGTGCTTGATATACTTGTACTCTGGTGTACGAGCTAATTTTGGGGTACCCTCTGCAACAATCTTTTTGTAGTGCTTCCATGCAGTATCTGTGAAGTGATGCTGGATATCTGCACTTGTAGCATTCTGTATAGCCCCCACAATATCAACCATTATTGTCTCGAAGCTCTTGGTGTTGCTAACCTTGTCTTTCACCTCCACATAGTTCTCCTCAATACTCTCCATGTGGTTGTTTACCATAGACTCCACCTTTGGTGATGTGGTATCTATGCTTTTTTGAGGCTTTACGCCCACCGAAATCCTCTTCTGTGCCTCTGCGAAGGTAGGGACAAATTGTGGGTTATTCATCAACAACGACACTGTAGTATCGTGCGAGCGTGCAAGGTCTGCGAATATGTAGTCAATGTTGATGATGACCTCGTCAGGATTGCTCTTCATAAGTATCACGCCACGACCATCCTTGATACTCTCATCGTAGACATAGCTGTTGCCATCGAAGTATGCGAACTGCATGTAGCCGATAGGCTCCTGGTTATAGAGGAAGTCGAGATATACCTTGTAGGGGTAGTTTCTATCCTCCTTGTTATGCTCTACGCCAATGACGTTAATCTCTATGTTGTCCAATACCTCGCCGATAGCCTCGTAGAGGAAGCTCTTGGCAGGAACATCACCTATCTCAATAGGCTCTTTATCGTTGAGGTACGACTGCACCAAGATATATGCCCATGTGAAGTAGCGTAGCTTATCGTCTATAGCAGACGTATACTTTCCAGAGCTAATATAATCCTCAATCTTTGACTTGAGCATCTTGTCATGCGACTCCCACGCCTCACGTGTCATATATCGAAGTACGCACTTTGCGCCACGCTCATCGGGAAGTACCTCGCGACCTACATTCTCGAGATATACGTTTGACAGCGATGTCAGCTCATGCTTGTAGTTCTCGCTATCTTGTGTGATTGTACTATTCGAGGATACAAAGACAAGTGAGCCATTTCTCAATAGCTGATTCATGGCATCTTTATCTGCCTGCTCGATGGTCTCTCCATAACCTTTAGCCCAGATGTAATCTACCTGGTCGGTGTCGTTTATGATACGCGCAATGGATGTCTGCGCAGAGAGGGTGGTTGTAGCAAAAAGAAATGCTAGCAGTAAAAGAGATCTCTTCATAGTGTAAGCGTAAGTTGGTGCAGTGTTACCTGCGCCTATATTGTTACAATAAGGAGCTACCGAGCATGTTCTCCTCGGTATCCAAAGTTAATAATTGTGTGTCACCATATCAGCTCTCTATGGTAAAAATATCGGTAGAAGGTGGAGCTGCTCATTATCAAGGAGTTGTGTCACTCTCCTCTGTGTGATACACCTTCGTAAGTTGGGTTAATAAGTAGTCACTTATTTAGCTTACAAAATTATAAACTATTTTGTTAATTTGCAAGAGGTTGGTGGCTTGTTGTGGCATCAGCTTCACTATATGCAAAAAAAAATGAGTCTGCTCAACAGGTGCGTTGAGCAGACTCCCTATACTCTTGAGAAACTCTATCTCCAAATACTATCTTCCAGTCTCGCCATCAAGGTCGATAACGTAGTTGATATAACCCATCTGGGTATTCTCGATACCTACGATAATGCGACCATTTGCAGATGTGCCGATGGTGATAGCACCCTCCAACAAGATGTTGTTATCCTTATCCTCATCGCACATAGGGTCGAACGCTGCAATGTCGATGTCATGCACATCAAATACCCACTCCTCGAGAGGTACATTTACGTAAGGCTCACCCTTGGTGATATCTACAACGTATGATGTAGTACCAATGTAGAATGGAGCATCGTTGATAAATACAATACCGTCATCAGACATAGCAGTTACCGCACCGCCTGTGAATGTGTGTAGAGTATCGGTGTTACGGTCATAAGCTGCTGGTAGCTCCACCTGACCACTGGTGTAGTCTATAGCCTTACCATAGATGTAGCGACCAGACTGTGTAAATAGGTTCTGTGTGTCACCAAGGCTGAACAATGGGTTGTAGTTGCTGTCGTATTCGAAGTGAACATACTCGTATGGAGTGTACTCATCAGCCCAGATAATAGAGTGAATACCCATAGACTGCTCATAGCCAAGCATTGTGCGGTCTGGAGCTACAGCCTTAATAGCTGTTGCGCCTGCCTCGTTGTAGATGCGGTCACCAAGCTCTGGAACGGCAACGATGCCTGTGATAACATCATAGTAGAAAGGAATTACAGAGCCAAATCGCTGTGCATAGTAGCAGCTCTCATCATACTCCCAGAACCAACCTACGATAAATTCACCATCAGGGGTGATACCTGTTGCGCAGCTCATACCAGCGTTTACTGCGATATTTGAGATGTCGATATCTATCATGGTGTCACCGATGAGAATAGCGGCGTCACCATCAGGGTTTACTGCGTGGTTAGAACCTACAGCGGTACCATCGTCAGCAACATCATAGAACTCTGCAGTCTCAAACTCCACCATCTTGTCGTTGTTAAGGTCGAGTACAAAACCCTTACGGTCGAAACCACCAACTACCCAGCGACCATTGTTAGAGATAGCCTGCGCTGCAGCACCAAAACGTGGTATAAACTCGCGGTATGCAGGAGCAATGCGCTCGCCAATGGTTATGCTCTTCTCGCCAACCTTTGAGCTTTTAGCAGCATCGGCAGCGATGGCCTGAAGCTTAACTACGTATGTTACACCATAATCGAGATTGTCAAATCTGTGGATAGTCATATCTGTCTTCTCGATAGAGCCTGGTGTTAGACCTACCTCGTAATATGCAGCGCCCTCTACAGCCTCCCATACTACGGTGATGCTATTCTCATGTACCGAGAGTGTAAACTCTGGAGTGGCGATGCGGTTATCCTTCACAGCCTCTGTCTCCTTTGTGCAACCAATGATAGACAATGCAATCACGGCGCTAAATAGAATTTTGATAATGTTTTTCATAAAATTGTTTGTGTTATTTGTATATTATCCTTTGCGAACAATGTATCTATATTGGCCTATTTTGCCCTATTGTGTTATCCCTCAATAGTTAAGATAGCCATTTTTGCAGACGCAAAGATAGATAAAATATCAACAGCGCAAAATTTTAGTGTAAAAATATGCGCATAGAATTGATATAATGGCATATTTATTCATATTGAGGCTTTTCGCTTGAAGAAGAGCATGCTACAAAATAATATCCTGAAGAGGGTAGACCACAGCCACACCCCTTCAGGATAGTTATCACAAGCCTATGCAAGGCTCTTTTGATGTTTACTTTTTGCTCTTTGGAGCCAAAATCATATTCATCTTTTTGCCATCAAGCTTTGGCATCATCTCTACACGAGCAATCTCCTCCAAGTCGTTGGCGAAGCGGAGAAGAAGAATCTCTCCCTGCTCCTTGAATACGATAGAGCGACCGCGGAAGAATACATAGGCCTTAACCTTTGCACCCTCCTTGATGAAGTTCTCGGCATGCTTGAGCTTAAAGTTGTAGTCATGGTCGTCAGTCTGTGGACCAAAGCGAATCTCTTTGACAACAACCTTCACCTGCTTTGCCTTAATCTCCTTTGCCTTTTTCTTCTGCTGGTAAAGGAACTTCTGGTAGTCGGCGATGCGGCATACGGGAGGCTCTGCCTTTGGAGAGATCTCGATGAGGTCTAGCTCCATCTCATCAGCCAAGCGTAGTGCCTCCTTGATAGGCAATACCAAGTTGGGCTCAACGTTCTCGCCTACAACACGCACTGTAGGTGCTGTAATCTCTTCGTTGATGCGATTAGGGTTCTCCTGCTGTGGGCGGCGGCCGCGCTGGTCGCGCTGGTCACGCTGCTGTTGCTGTCCCTGTTGTTGGTTATTCCCCTGCGCCTGTGGGCGTGGGCGGAATGGAAATTGTCCTGCCAAATTAGTTAATTGTTAGTTAGACTTATTATTTATTTGCTTCAATCTCTTTTGCTACGAGACCCTTCATGAACTCGGCAAACTCGGCGATGGTCATCTGACCCTTGTCGCCCTCGCCCTGCGCACGAACAGATACTAGACGGCCCTCCGCCTCCTTCTCACCTACGATAAGTAGGAATGGGATGCGCTTAAGCTCGTTGTCACGAATCTTACGACCAATCTTCTCGTTGCGATCATCGACCTGCACACGTACATCTGCCAAGTTTAGCTCGCGAGCTACCTCCTGTGCATAGTCGTTATACTTCTCCGAGATAGGGAGTACCACAGCCTGATCTGGGGTGAGCCACAATGGGAACTTACCTGCGGTATGCTCCAACAACACCGCTACGAAACGCTCCATAGAACCAAATGGTGCGCGGTGAATCATGATTGGGCGGTGTAGCTTGTCGTCAGAACCCTTATATGTGAGGTCGAAACGCTCTGGGAGGTTGTAGTCCACCTGGATAGTACCAAGCTGCCAGCTACGACCAAGAGCATCCTTAACCATGAAGTCGAGCTTTGGGCCGTAGAATGCTGCCTCGCCAAGCTCTACAGTGGTCTTCAGACCCTTCTCCTTACAAGCCTGGATGATAGCACCCTCTGCCTTCTCCCAGTTCTCATCCGAACCGATATACTTCTCGGTATTATTAGGGTCGCGGAGTGAAATCTGTGCAGTGTAGTTCTCGAACTTCAAGGTGCGGAAGATGTACAACACGATATCGATAACCTTCTCGAACTCCTCCAAAAGCTGGTCAGGACGTACGAAGAGGTGAGCATCATCCTGTGTAAACGAGCGTACACGTGTAAGACCGTGCAACTCACCAGACTGCTCGTAGCGGTATACGGTACCAAACTCCGCCAAACGCACTGGAAGATCCTTGTATGAGCGTGGCTTTGAGCGGTAAATCTCGCAGTGGTGAGGACAGTTCATAGGCTTCAACAAGTACTCTTCACCCTCAAATGGAGTGTGGATAGGCTGGAATGAATCCTTGCCATACTTTGCGTAGTGGCCCGATGTTACGTAGAGATCCTTGTTACCAATATGCGGAGTGATAACCTGAAGATAGCCATACTCCTTCTGAATCTGACGCAAGAAACGCTCTAGGCGGTCGCGCAACTCTGCACCCTTTGGAAGCCACATTGGAAGACCCTGACCTACACGCTGTGAGAACATGAATAACTCAAGATCCTTACCGAGCTTACGGTGGTCGCGCTTCTTTGCCTCCTCGAGGAGTGCTAGATGCTCATCAAGCATAGACTTCTTTGGGAACGATACACCATAGATACGTGTAAGCATCTTGTTCTTCTCGTTACCACGCCAGTATGCACCAGCGATAGATGTTAGCTTAATAGCCTTGATGTAGCCCGTATTTGGAATATGTGGACCACGACATAGATCTGTGAAGGCACCGTTGGTGTAGAATGATATAGTACCATCCTCAAGGTCGGTGATAAGCTCCACCTTATACTGGTCGCCCTTCTCGGTAAATGTCTTGAGCGCGTCAGCCTTTGATACCTCCGTACGTACAAGGGCCTCCTTGTTACGTGAAAGCTCCACCATCTTCTGCTCAATCTTATCAAGGTCGGCCTCGGTGATAGCCACAGGTGAGTCTACATCGTAGTAGAAACCATTGTCAATAGCAGGACCAATACCAAACTTAATACCTGGGTAGAGAGCCTCGAGAGCCTCTGCCAAGAGGTGTGATGATGTGTGCCAGAAGGCGTGCTTACCCTCGGCATCGTCCCACTTGAAAAATTTGATTGTGCAGTCACAATCTATAGGGCGCATCATATCTACGGTTGCGCCATTTACCTCGGCTGCTAGTGAGTCAGCAGCTAAACGAGGGCTGATGCTCTCTGCCACCTGAAAGGCAGTTGTCCCTTTGGCAAACTCTCTTACCGAGCCATCGGGAAAGGTTACTTTAACCATAATTGTTTAGTTGTTTTAAAAAGTTATTATTGTGAGTGCCTTCGTAGCTCCACAATGACGAGACGGATTACTACCCAGTTGCACTCCTTGTTTATTCACTCTCTTTGTCGCTTAACATTTTATCAAGGTTCACGATGCGGTATATGGCTGTTATACCCACTGCAACCATTGCACCCCATATAATCCAATCCAACACCTCCGTTGGCATCCACCACTCGATGCAGTAGGTTATGACTAAACCAAGCATCACAGCACTTATAATAATGCTTATGAAGGCTCTAATTCGCTGTGTCATGCCGCGTTGGATGTTACTTTAGTCGTTATGCTCCTCTGTAGGCAAATCCTTAATCGAGATGTCGCGACCCTTCTCGCGCTCGAAATGCTCTAGAGGGTTTGCTGTCCACTTTGCCCACTCCTTGCGGCGGCGTACAATGTCGATAGCCATGTAGAGCGCATTGCGCATAGATTGCTCATCTGCAATGCCCTTACCTGCGATGTCGTATGCTACGCCATGGTCGGGTGATGTGCGCACTGCGGCAATAGATGCCGAGAAGTTTACACCATCAGGGGTTAAGGTCTTGAAAGGTGTAAGACCCTGGTCGTGGTACATTGCAAGTATCGCATCGTAATTTTTGAACTGCCCTGAAGCAAAGAAACCATCGGCAGCAAATGGGCCAAAGGCGAGGATATCTCTCTCGAAGGCCTCCACTATTGCAGGCTTCACCATCTCTGCCTCCTCGCTACCTAG
The DNA here is from genome assembly GCA_017629985.1 of Alistipes sp. Classification (GTDB taxonomy): domain Bacteria; phylum Bacteroidota; class Bacteroidia; order Bacteroidales; family Rikenellaceae; genus Alistipes. The sequence continues at coordinate 73,444 of JAGBWD010000004.1, read as the reverse complement.
AAGACCACCGTCGCCCGCGTGAGGGTTTAGGGCTAATACCGCGATACGTGGCTTCACGATGCCAAAGTCCTCAATCATAGAGCGATTCATCTGCTCTATACGCTCTGCGATAAGCTCCTTTGTGAGATGCTCGGCAACCTTCGATACAGGGACATGGATGGTCACAAGACCTACGCGCATAATCTCCGATGCCATAATCATAAGAGGCTTGCCGCCAATCTCTGCTGCGAGAAACTCCGTGTGGCCTGTGTAGTTAAACGCCTCACTCTGTATCATCTCCTTATCTATCGGCGCTGTCACAAGTGCATCTATACGACCAGCCTTGAGGTCGGCTACTGCGCGGTTTAGGGCCTTTGCTGCAGCCTCGCCACCAATCTTTGAGGGCTTGCCAGGGGTTATCGAGATACCCTTGTCGCAGCACTCTACGAGGTTTGCAACGCCCTGCTGCGCTTGCTCTGCGCCCTCCACCACCGTAAACTTTACAGGTTCATAGTCGGTTAGCGTCTTCTGGTAATATGTAGCAGCCTCCAATGAACCATATACCACTGGTGTACATAGCTCTGCAATGCGATTATCCGAAAGTATTTTGAGGATTACCTCCCAGCCGATACCATTAATATCGCCCTGTGAGATACCAATCTTTAGTCTATTGCTCATGGTTTATGTTTGTTTCAAAACACAAATATACAAAAACTTATATAAAAAACAATCATCGTCAGGCGAAATAAGTGAAAAATAGGTCAAAGTGGTGTGTAAATGGGGTGTGAGGGTGTTGAAAATGGTGCGAAATGTGGGGCTTTGTAGTGTAAATTATAAAACATAGGAGCCTGCTCAACGGAGTGTCTAGCAGGCCCATCTCTATATCTCTAAAACTCTGTCTTTAGGTTATTTACCTTTTGCCATGGCGATTATCGCTTCGGCACATAGCGAAGGCTCCTCTATGAATCCCATGTGTCCTGAATGTTCGAGCCACAATACCTCTGCCTTGGGGTCCTGGGCAATCATCTCCTCGGCAACCTCTACAGGGATGTAGTGGTCGTAGCGACCAAAGATGAATAGGTGTGGGATGTTGCTACCGCGAAGCTGCTCGCCACGACTCTTGCGCTCTATCATACCTCCGAGGATGGCTATGACGCCCTCATCCTCGGTGATTAGTATCAGCTCGCTCAAGTCCTCTATATAATCTTTGAGGCGTTTCACATTCTCGGGTGCAAAGCCTTGGTGTGGAACAAGGCGAGCTAGGGTATTCTTCTTTCCCGCCTTTATAAGTTCTATTTCGCGGCGGCGGCGGTCGCACTTCTCCTGGTTGTCTGCCGATGTCGTAGAGCTTAACAGTGTGATACTCTCAAGATGTGAGGCGTAGTTGTCGAGCATCGCCAACGAGACATATCCACCCATGGAGTGTCCCACAACGCTATACTTGTCGATGCCCAAAGCCTCCATGGTAAGTCCCACGCACTCTGCAAGATACTCCATTGTATGTACCTCCGATGTTATCATCGATACGCCATGTCCTGGCAGGTCAATGACAACAACGCGAAGCTCATCTTTTAGTAGCTCTATAAACTCCTCCCATACAAGCATAGACTCCAAATATCCATGCAGAAGGACTACACACTTCTCCCCCTTTTCGCTATCTGCAACGTGTATAGGCGTTGTGCCTGCCATCAAAAATTTCTCTACCATACCGCGATGTTATTTTGGTTTGCGCTTACAATATTACGAAAAATATCCTTTATAAACAATAGATGGGGTAAAAAGGGGGTAATAATTTTGTGGTGGCAGAAAAAAGTTGTAACTTTGGACGATATATATGTGTTAAAGTTGCTATGGAGCATTTCGAGATAATAAAGTGTCACGGTTCGGGGAATGACTTTATCCTTATTGATATCTGCAAGGATGAGAGGTTGAAGAGTGTAGATTGGTCCTCCTTTGCGCGTGTGGCGTGCAACAGAGACTCCTCTATCGGTAGCGATGGCCTACTCCTTGTGGTTAGGGATGAGGATGGAGTCTATGGAATGGATATGCTAAATCCTGACGGTACGCATGCCGAGATGTGTGGCAATGGCATACGTTGTGTAGCACGTTATGCTATTGAGCAGGGGTATATCTCTTGTGTGGATATCCTTCGCTCTGGGGGTCGTGACTATCGTGTTGCGGTGGCAGAACCATTGGCAGAGGGCATCGCAGCCTATGCCGTAGATATAAATATATCGCTTTGGAGTTGTGATTTTGCGCTCTTCGACAATGGCGATACATGGCTTGGTAAGCCTATTGTCGCGCTATCCTCGGCGCTTCAGTTCTCGGCGTTGAGCCTTGGTAATCCACATATTGTAGCAGCTGTAGATGCTATTGATATGGCGGAGCTGTCGCTGTTGGGTGAGCGTGTCAAGGAGCATGTAGATATTCTCCCCAATGGCGTAAATGTGTCGCTGTATGAGTGCCGCACGCCACGTAGCATCTTTGTAGCTACCTATGAGCGTGGTGCAGGCATTACACTATCTTGCGGTACTGCTATGACCGCCTCGGCTACGGCGGCGGCGCTTCTTGGATTTGTGGAGCGTGGCGAGCGTATAGAGGTTAAGAATCGTGGCGGTAAGGTATACTGCACAACCTATCCTGGAGAGCAGATTGTTACACGCCTCGAGGGTAATGCAACCTACGTGTGGCGTGGTGATGTGAGCTTTGAGGAGGGTGTTGTGGAGTGTCGCATCACCGAGGATTTTGGTGAGCAGGAGCGTTGGGAGAGCTTTGTGAAGCAGATAAACGAATAATATTAGTACGATTGTGAAGGTGCTATTGAGATATGTGATGTGTGTTGTGGTGGCGGTTGTTGCTGTCGCCTGTAGTGTTACTCGCTCACTCCCCGAGGGGGAGTACCTTCTCCATGAGGTGAAAATCGAGGCTGATAAATCTACGCCTCGCGATAAGCGTATCACCCACGATAAGGATGGCCTAGATACCTACGTACGTCAATCCCCCAATAAGCGTATCTTTGGCCTTGACTTCTACATCTGGGTATATGAGAAGGCGAATCCCGATAAAGATAATTGGTGGAATAACCTGATGCGTAAGATTGGCGAGGAGCCTGTGTTGCTCGATAGCCTGCTTACCGAGAAGTCGGTTATGAACCTTCAGACCTACCTTCAGACCAAGGGATATTTCGACTCGGAGGTCACCTATAGTGTAGATACCACACGCCGCAAGCGCCGCGCCAATGTCACCTACACTATCACGCAGGGCGAGCCAACAGTAATTGATGCGTTGAACTACGACTTCCGTGACCGTTCGCTTGAGGGTGTTATCCTTGCCGATAGCTCGGCTTCGATTCTTAAGCGAGGCATGCCTCTAGATATAGCACGCCTCGATGAGGAGCGTAACCGCATAGCTACGATGCTCAACAACCGCGGATACTTCGACTTCACGGTGAATAATATTAGCTACGAGGTTGATACCATAGGTTTGGGTTACGATGCCAAGGTTACGATGGTCGTAAATCCTACCACGGTGGGTATCAACGAGCGTGGTGAGCAGATTACCGAGGATAACTCCATCTATGCGCTCCGCAATATCAACGTATATCCCACCTATGACCCTATGCTTCGCTCTACCATGGGCTTTAGGGAGGGTGCGGTCATAGATACCACGCAATATTATGGTCTGAACATCATCAGCGATAAGAGCTTCACGCCGCGACTTCGCAATGCTGTGTTGCGCCGTACCATATCGCTATATCCCAACTATGTATATAACGCTCGCCAGATAACCCACACCAATAAGGAGCTTATGTCGTTGGGCTTTTTCCGTAACTCCAAGATAAGCTTCGAGCGTGTTCCCGAGGAGAGTTCCACCGTCACTTTTGTTGGTAGTGGCAGAACCTCGGGTCAGATTGTGGATGCCAAGCAGAGATATCTCGACTGTAATATCTATGCCACCCCAGCCCTGAAGCAAGCTATGAAGGTGGAGGTTGAGGCCTCGTCTACCTCTACGTTCTTTGGCCTGGGAGCTACCGTGGGATACTCCAATACCAATATCTTCCGTGGTGCCGAGACCTTCGACATTGCAGCCCGCTTTGGCTTTGAGTATATGTATGCCAAGCATATTGAACGCCGCAATGCGCAGGAGTTGGGTATCACCGTGGGTCTCTCCTTCCCCCGCTTCCTCGTCCCCTTCCGCACGGCGCCAAACCTTAAGATTGCCGAGCCACGCTCGCGTGTGGAGCTAGCCTTCGACTATCAGGATAGACCGTACTACTGTCGTAATATCCTCACCACACGTTGGGCTTATAGCTGGCGTTATGGTCGCCGCTCTACGTTTGTGATTCGTCCTATAGATATCAACTGGATTGATGTTAAAAGCGTAGACCCATCGTTCCTTGCCGATATAGATAACAAATATCTGCGAACCTCATTTGAGTCGCAGATAAATGCTGGATTGTCCGCCTCGTGGACATACAACACGCAGCGTGCTAACCTTGGTCGCCATGCTACGCTTATACGTGCTAATGTTGAGACCTCGGGTAACCTTATCCATGGTCTCTCTACAGCCTTCTCTACGCCTGTTGCCGGCGAGAAGTACTACGAGATTTTGGGCATTCGCTATTCGCAGTTTGTGCGTGCCGAGATTAGCGCCAGCCACAAGATAGACCTAGGATATAATATGGCCTTGGCGGGTCGCCTCTTTGGTGGTGTTGGTGTTACGTATGGTAACTCGGCGGGTAGCTCCATACCTTTCGATCGTATGTTCTATTGTGGTGGTGCTAACTCCATGCGTGGATGGGTTCCTCGCACCCTAGGCCCTGGTGGTAGCTCTGCGCACCACGACACGGCATACCCTGCGCAGGTTGGTGATGTGCGTCTTGAGGCAAACCTCGAGTTCCGCTTCCCGATATGGTGGATATTCAACGGTGCGTTGTTCTTTGATGCTGGTAACGTGTGGTATCTTCGTGGCAATGAGTCGAAAAATAAAGAGGAGGTCTTCTATTTTGATAACTTCTACAAGCAGCTAGGCTTCAACACAGGTCTTGGCTTGCGCATCGATGTAACCTTTGTTGTTATTCGCCTCGACCTTGGTGTGCAGCTCCATAACCCTGGTTGGCCCGAGGGTGATCGCTGGATTCGCAAGCTGAAGTGGAGCAACATGGCCCTTAACTTTGGTGTGGGATATCCTTTCTAATTGTCGCTAACATTTATAACTACCAAACTATATTTATGAAGAGACTTTTACTGTTGTTACTCTGTTTTGTGGTGCCTGTTGTAGCTATGGCGCAGATGCAGCGTACCTTTGAGATAGATGCCGAGAGCTTTGCCCCTGTGCAGCAGGGAGCCTTGAGCGGTGTTGCTATCGACAAGATTCAGCTCGACTACTCGAAGCGCCCCTGTGCGCGCATCAAGCTCCTTGTTGATAGAATGTCGAGGGAGGATATCGCAAATATAAATGTGAAGATTGTTGGTGGCAACGTGGCACTTATGAAGAGGGAGGTGGCTATCGAGGGCAATGGCCTTATCATAGAGCTTACTGCGAAGCCCCAGACACGCTTCTACCTCCACCACGATAAGTTTGGTAACTCCAACGAGGTTATCCTTAACCTTGAGGGCGACACGGAGTATCGCCTAGATGCCCGCCTCAACTACCTACAGCCCATCGTCATCATTACCGATGTCGTTGGCGCCGATGTATATGTCGATAAGGAGTATTTTGGTGTTACAGGTGCAGATTATGTGCTTCCTATCAGTGGCGTTACGCTAGGCGTGCATAATATACGTATTGTCTATGGCACGGAGGTCTACGAGCAGCTTATCGAGGTTCGCACCGACAATATTTACCATAAGGTCTCTATGAGGGGAAATCTTCCCCAGGATGTAGCAATGCAGAGCGTGCCATCATACTATAAATCAACCTATAATGTTGGCGACTACTATGATGATGGCACAAAGCAAGGCGTTGTATTTGATGTGTGGGATGGTGGCAGACATGGCAAGATTGTTAGCCTTGACCAAGTTGCTGAACAATGGTGTACAAAGGAGCAACATAAGAAAAAGATTGTAGTAGGCGCTTCAAGCTGGAGTGATGGTAAGGCTAATACAGATAAGGTTATGTCGCGCTCGGATAGTGCGGAGTATTCAGCCTTTGTATGGTGCAGGGCCAAGGGCCAGGATTGGTATCTTCCAGCTATTGATGAGTTGAAGCTATTGCTACTTGATAGAAGTGTACACGATGCTGTTAATCGTACACTTTATGAGCATGGAGGTAGCGCTTTGTATAGTAGTGGGGATTCTGCGTGGTACTGGTCTTCAACGGAGGATGGTAAGTTTACTGCGTGGCGTGTCTATATGTACTATGGCAACACCTTCAGCCTCGATAAGAGCTTCACCTACTATGTGCGTGCCGTGTCCGCTTTTTAAATTTAGGCTTTAATACTTTAGACTTTCATAAGAATATTAAGAAGATTAGGGAGAGGAATTTACACACCTCTCCCTAAATTCATTAAATTCACAAAACTCCCTAATCCCCTTAAATTCATCAACCTCCACAGCACCTCTCCTCACATCAAAACTCGGCCTTCGACTCTATAGTAACATCCTTGCCCGTATGTGGGTGGCGGAAGCGAAGCATCGAGGCGTGGAGGCAGAGGCGCTCCGTGTGCGATATCTTTGGGCCATATATATCATCGCCAACAATAGGGGTATTCAGACCCTTGTGGTGTGCGGCATGCAGGCGTAGTTGGTGCGTGCGCCCCGTGATGGGGTAGAAACTGATGCGTGTGCGACCATCCTCAACACCCTCAACCCTATACTCTGTTATGGCGCTCTTGCCATCGCTGGCAACCATCTGTCGTGGGCGGTTATCCCAATCTAGCTTTATGGGTAGCTCTATGCGCCCCTCGGAGGTGGTTAAAAGACCATCCAGGAGTGCGGTGTAGCGCTTCGAGATGCTGCGTGTTATAAACTGCTCCTGCAGCGCCTTATGAGTATCCTTATCCTTGGCTAGCAGCAGTATGCCCGAGGTGGCTTGGTCGAGGCGATGGATAATCATAGGTGAGCATAGCTCTCCATACCTCTCATGCGCCCACTGCGCCACGCTCCTAACACCCGACTTACCATCCACCGAGAGCATGCCACAGGGCTTATCTATGGCCACAAGCCACTCATCCTCCCAGAGTATCGTAGGCTCCGCAGGAGCGATATCGAGGAGGGGGTTAGGCTCCACCGAAAGACCCTCGAGCATGTGGGTAAGGATAGGCTTACACTTGCCGTTGCATGCTGGGTAGAAGGCTCCATGGTGGCGCACCTCGCCACGTGGTGACGCACCCATCCAGAACTCGGCCATGGCTATAGGCTCCAGATTATTGAGGTAGGCATATTGAAGCAGCTTTGGTGCGGCACACTCCCCAGCGCCGGCAGGGGGAACACCCTGCGTGGTGGGGGCAAAAAGCTCACATAGATTCCTAACCTCGCCACGTGCGTTTAGGATGTGGAACTCTGCGAAGAGCTGCATCTGTAGCTGTGAAGATAGCTGCTGACGAAGCCTCTTCAGCTCGCCAATCTCGTGGTTCAGGGTGTCGAAGTGCTGCTGGTGGAGGGCTACAGACTCCTTATGTCTTCGCTTCAGGCGTTGCATATCTGCATTGTCGCGCTGACTCTCACGGATTAGTGTGTCATGATGCTCACCCTCTGCGCGGCGTCTGTCACGCACCCTCTTGCGCTCTGCATGAACACTCTTCAGAGCCTCAAGCTCCCTCGAGGCACTCTCCTTTGCACTCTCCAATGCTCTCTTGGCACAACGATACTCCTCACCCTCGGTAAGCTCCTTGATGCGTAGGTTTATGGCCGATATCTCCGCCTCGCCAACACGAAAGAACTCCCCAGGGCGTAGCATATCGTAGATGGGTGGCACGAAGTAGTCGTGATAGTTAGTGCCACAGAGATTACCAGAGAAGGCGGCAAGGAAACCTATGCCACCCTCTCTATCTCTTACAACAAGAACTCCAAACATCTTACCCTCGGCAATCTCGGCGTGCCACTCCTCGCGTGTGGCGAGGTATTGCTGTACCTCCGATGCCGCAAGGCGCGATAGAGGGTGTGGCTCATAGTGGAAGGGCCACGTAAAGAGCTTGGGAAGTTCTATGTGTGATATGTCTGCTCTAAAACTATGCAATGTTAGTATAATGTAACAGATTGACCTGCAGCATAGTAGCTGTAGATGTTGAACTTGCCAGTGGTGTCGAGGACCACAGCAACAAGGATGTCACCACCCCATGTTGCATCATACTCCTGCAATGCCTCATATTTAGGGTCAAATGAGCTGCCGCCATCCTCATACTTGAGAGGGTAGCCCACCTTTGCCTCCTTATATGCACCAAGGACCTTGTTACGCTCGGCATACTCCGAGAAGGCATATCTTACGTTCTCCTCAATATCCTCAATCATACCATTGAAGCGTATCAACCACACCTTCTCGGCATTCGCAGAGCGGCTGTCTGTATTCACTGTTACAGAGATGCGGTCATCGACCTGTTTAACGATAGTTACAACCAAATCAACGGTGCCACTACCCGAGAAGTTGATATTTCCGTCATCGATAATCTCCTCGATAGTTGTGCAGTAGTCGGTATCAAGGCCTGCCATCTTTGCCACGCAGACCATCTCACCAGCCTTGTCATTCTGATCCACAGCAACGGCATATAGGTAGTAGTTGGTACCTGGGTGGTAGATATTTACATCAGCAGTAGCAACGCCATCAACAACCTCATACACCTCGCGGTAGTTCTGGTAGCTGTCAGCATCCATGATATACTCTAGGTTATCCTTGTATGATGCGTGGTCAGTCGCGGGAGCTGCATATAGACGTACGCTCTTGGCGTTGCTGTCGGTGGTGAGCTTCACGGTGAGGATCTCGTGTGTAGTCTGCTCCATAATCTCCACAGAGGTAATCTTTGAAGTACCTGTGAGAGATGGAGTTCTTGTGACAAACTTCTCGAACGACACCTTTCCTAGCTTACCATCCTTGATGGCGATAGCATAGGCGTAATATTCAGCGCCAATAGCAAATACGTTGCTCAAAACACGTGTTACAGGCTCGGTATATATCTCTGGGATGCTGTTAGCAGCGCCTACGATGTAGTTTCTAATCTCCTCCTCGCTCTTACCCTCAAAGTCAAAAGGACTCTCGGTGTCGGCCTTGGTAACTGCAGGGTCGATATATCCCATGAGAATCTTACAACCCTCCTCGGCAGTGACGGTAGCTGTAGCCGAGGTCTCGGTGATGTCGCTCACCTCGATAGCAACCTCTACATCGCCATTAAGCTCTGCCTTTGGCACGGTGAACGATGTGGTAGTGACATTGTGGTTGCCATTCTCATCCTCACCATATACGGCAACGGTGTATGTGATGCCTGGGACAAGCAATATACCCGCGTTTATGTCGCTGCCAACAAGGGAGTTACGCACCAAATCCTGCTCCGAGAATGTGCGGCTCTCTGTAGCAGAGTTGAAGACAACGAATGGATAATCCTCATCAGGGTTTAGCGATGTCTGCGCCTCCTCAATAAATGTCTCGCGGTCGTATGCCGAGCTGTGCATAGCTCCTACAACATACTTCACACACTTCTCGTTCTTCGCAATATTTACATCTACGCTATATGCTGTGAGGTTGGCAATGGTGATATCTGCAACCTTACCCCATGCCATGAACTCAACCTCCTTCTGCTCACCCTTGAGGATAACATTCTCGGCGCGGAAGAGGAAGGTGTACTCAACGCCATACTCTATGGTGCAGCTTACGGTGCGAGGCTCGCTACCCTCATACTGCTCATAATCCGATGGTGATGCTGCATCGCTCTTTATGCCCCAGTACCAGTGGTGGGTATCTGCCGATGGCGTAACATCGAAAGAGATGGTCATGGTGCTGTCATCGAAGCGTGCGTCCGATACGGTGATTGTAGGCTCTGCAGGCTCGAAGTAACACTCCTTGGTAGCCTCATCGCTAGTTATAGCACCACACTCGGCGTAGGCGGTGATAACGTAGCTCTTGCCATACTCATAGGCAAAAGATATCTCCTGCTCTTTGTTGCCCTCTACGACATTCCACTCTGTGGCCTCACCATCCTTAACAGCACTCTTCCAGTACCACTTTGTGGCGTTCGATGATGGGTAGATAGTAGCCTTGGCCTCCATGCTCTCTGTGTCGAGAGTGACATCACCAATGGCGATTGCTACCTCGCCCTCGGGCATCTGGCAGAACTTCTTGGTGGCAACATCACTCTGTCCACCATCATTCTCCGCGTATGCAGAGATGGTATACTCCACACCATATACAACTGCAAAAGAGACCTCCTGTGCTGCAGCACCATCAACCTTGGTGTAGTCGGCAGGAGCATCGGCGCTCTCCACCTTATAGTACCATGCCGAAGCATTTGACGATGGCGCTATTGTCACTGTTGCACTCATCTTCTCTGCATTAAACTCCGCGTCAAGAATGCCGATTGTAGGCTTCTCAACAGGGCTCTTTGCACTCTCCTTCTCACAGCTAACGCCTGCAAACATGACACATAGCGCAGCAATGAAGTAGCTAAAAAGTTTTACCTGTTTCATAATATTGTTGTGTTAAATTGTTAGTTTGTCAAATACCATCATCTCCTCGCTCTCTAGTCTCTCCCATGTCATGCGCTCCTGGTCAAAGGTGAGGATGTAGTCATCATTCCAGTCGCCTACGCCATTGTCGTAGTCTCCCCATAGGATATATCTATCTTGCTCGTCACGCGAGATGTTGAAGTTGCCACTCTTTGTCTGCTCATACATGGAGCCGAGGTTATCGCGCATCTCAAAGCGCTGCTCGGCGCTGTCAAACGAGATGTGAAGATATGTATCTTCGGTGAGTCGCTCTCCGCGCCACTCTACTAGCTTCCACTCTCCATCTATGCTCTTGTACATGAGCTGTGTGAGGTCCTCGCCAATCTGCTCCTCTTCCTCCTCCTTGTTATCAACCGCAGGTTGGTTGGTAGTGGTATAGTCAAAGCCCTTCTTACATCCCACGAATATCGTAACCGTAGCAATGAGAATTAGTAATCTTAAATAGTTCATAGATAATGTTATCTCTTTAGTGTTACACTTATGATTCTTTCTGTTGCCTTTCCTGTGATGCCCTCAACAACAAGCATCGTTTTATGCTCCATAGGCTCTCCCTGGTAGCTTATCACTATCTCTGCCTCGCCGCCAGGCTCTATTACTTCTGGCTCGGTATATAGCTCCAGACCCTTAACCGTGGTGTGGGCCTTAAGGCGTAGCGGCATGGTCGAGGTGTTTGCCACGGCAATACGCTCTCGGCCACGTGTGGCTATGGTCACCTCCTTGCGACTCATGCGCAAGGGACCCATCTGCTTGGGAAGGTGAAGCCACGCATCTGCACTCCTCACCTCGCCCGAGAGAGTTAGTCGCGCGGTGGGATATTGGCTATCGAGGTTGGTGTAAACCCAGATATTTAGCATGAATCCTCCGTTGCGCCCCCGAGGGTTAAACATCGCCACTACCTCGAGGCTCTCCCCAGCCTCTATTCTCGATGGGGAGCTTGTAATTTTCAGACAACTGCACGAGGAGCGTAGCTCGGTGATGATAATCGGCTGTGAGGTGTTGTTTCGCACTCTGTAGCTCACCTGTTGTGGGGTGTCGGCATCGATAACCCCTAGGTTGTGGTCGCTACTATCTACCCCTAGTGCCGCTATGGCCTTCGTAGATAGCTGTGGGTTTACCAGCGAGTCAATCTCTGCGCGTCTTAAGAGATGCTCCCTCTGCGCCATAGCCCCTAAAGGCTGGCACATAATCACTATCGCAACTATAACTCGCCACCACTGCATGCTACAACCAGCCATTGTCATTAGCGCCCTCACGAACAGTGATAGTTGCCGTATATCGCTTATCCGCCTCTATGGTAAGCGTTGTCTGACCTTCCGACTTCGCAGCGACTGTTAGAGAGTTGTTCTGCAGCACCACCTCGGCGATAGTGCTATTTGCTACCGTGGCACTCTTGGCATCCACGATGTTGTAATCTGCGAGCGTGAGGGTCATCGTAGCCTCGGGAGCTAGGTATATGTTTGGAAGACGCATATCCCTGCCCGAGCCATCTATAGCCTTTAGCAGCGCCCCGGCATCTACAAGATGTCCCATCTTACCACGATAATCCGCAAGGTTCATCTTGAGAGGTGTGGCACCTGCAGAGGTGTGACGCATATAAAAGAGCTTCTCGCCCACAAAGTAGTTATCTATGTCGCGACCCGTTGTGTACAACAACTCGCGGAACTCCGACCATGTGAAGTGACGCTTCTGCTGCTTGGCGTAGGCAAGGCCAAGGGCTGCAACACCCGACACATGAGGACACGCCATAGAGGTACCCTCATAGTAGCCATAACCGGGTATGCCGTTCACAACAAGCGTAGAGAATATACCTCCCTGCTCCTTCAACACCCCATTTTCATCATAGACATCGTCAGCCATGCCTGGAGTGCCGTAATACTCTAGGTCACCACCAGGGGCAGAGAGAAGTACCTCACTACCATAGTTGGCATAAGACGCTGGGGTGTAGTCTGCGGCGATTGCCGACACAGAGATACACTTTGAGTATGCCGCAGGGAATGAGGATTGCGCTGCATACTCATTTCCTGATGCAAAGATGGCAAGACCACCATCAATAACCCCATTTGGCGAACCGGCATTGTGGATAAAGTAGTCGAGAGCCTCCTTCTCAAGGGGGTATGTCGTAGCCCACTCCTCCTCTGTTGCGGGGCCAGGTGTATAGCCCATTATGAGGTTTGCCTTTGCAGAGTTGTAGCCCCATGAACATTGTAGGATTACCGCTCCATTATCCGCGGCATACTTCATAGCACGCGCCTCCATAGCTAGTGTCGAGGAGTTCATGCCATCAAATAGCTGGATAGTCATAATCTTGACACCCTTATCTCCCTTACCACCACCGGCAATGCCTGCTACGCCGATGCCATTGTCGTTTACAGCGGCTATAGTTCCTGCTACGTGTGTACCATGTCCTGTGCTGCCGGTCGATGTCCACGAGGTGATAGGCGTGTTACGCACGAAGTTATAGCCATACTTATCATCCACATATCCATTGCCATCAGCATCTACGCCAGCATTTAGCTCCTCGCCATCATTTATCCAGATGTTATCTGCCAAATCGGGGTGGCTCCACATAACCGCCTCGTCCATCACCGCAACGATGATATCCTCATCGCCCGTACAGAGCTTCCATGCCTCCTCACACCCTGCATCGGCACCTGCAACAACACCTGCCCACTCCTGGGCTATAGGTGCTGTGCCATCGTTTATGTAGCACCACTGACGATATATCTCTGGGTCATTGAAGGGCCACTCTGTGCTACGTGTAGCATTGCCACTAGCCTCGGCACAACTAATGAAGCGAGGCTCCGCAGAGGGGTTATAGGAGCGATATATAGGTCTGTTAAACTGCAACTTATCCACCTCTCCAAGCTGTGAAAGACGCTCCATGGCCTTGTTAAGGTCCTCATCGGGGTTGAAGCGTACGATGTACCATAGGTGTAGTCCATTTTCGCGTGTGCGAGCCTCATGTCGTGAGTCTACAGGGAATACTCGCTCGATGTGGTAGGCATCAAGAATCTCAAGGACCTCGTCTGTGGATGGTATTCCAGAGCGTGTTGCCACACCCTCGCAGCGTGTCATTGTCTCTTCGAGGATAGACTCCATCTCGGGCTTAAACTTAATGATAACCTCACCCTTTGTAGCATCCTCGGGAAGTATCACAGGGGTTGTCGGTGTCTCGGGAGTGAAGGAGGTGACATCCTCCTTGACGCATGCTGTAGCGATGAGGGCTACAGCGATATATAGTACTCTTTTCATTGTTTATAGTGCTATGTTATTACTCCTCAAATTCATATAATGAGCGGTAGTGTGGGTATGCCTCGAAGTAATACTCCATGGATGTAGGAGTGTTGCTGAAGCCCACAGCCTCACCCTCGCTGTTGAAGCTCTTCTCCTGTTGTGGGTATATCAACACCTCTGGCGCCCACTCCATGAGGTTAGGGTGGTAGAGAAGCCACTGTGGTAGCTCTCCTGTCATAAAGTTGAGGTTGATACGCAACGAACGCATGTTAGGAAGGATGCGTGGTAGCCTATTCTCAACTGCCCAGTTTAGGGTATCACCGCGAGATATGACATCCTCGGCCTCGTATGCGCGTACTCCCTCCTCGCCAACTCTAAACTCTGGGAGGTGGCCCTCGATGTAGTTATACGATAGCGCCAACTCCTCTAGTCCCTCCCATAGGAATAGGCGGCGTATGACATTGCTATTATCCATGTTGATATATATACCAGCGGTGTTGGTGATGCCACGTAGGTCCGTCACCGTAGCACGGCGGTTACCTGTTATGTCTAGCGATTTTAGATTAGGGAAGTTCTCGCTATTGATAACCTTGGGTATGGATGTTAGGTTGTTAGAGTTTAGGTCTAGCTCCTCGAGGGTGTCACCAAGCTCTGTGATGTTGTCGGGTAGCGACACAAGACCCATAGCGGCAACACGCAGCGCCTTGAGATAGTCGAGTGTTGCGACCTCTGGACATAGGTTTATATCCTTAAGCATGGTATTGACATTGCCATATAGCGATAGTGTCTCTAGGTATTTAAGATGCTTAATCTCCGAAGGGATATCATCCTCGGTGTTGAAGAAGCTTAAGTCCAAGTCTCGAACACGTCCCACAGCCTCGGCACATGGCAGGGTGGCATCATCAGCCTCCCAAAGACGTAGGCAGCTCCAGCTCTTCATGCTCTCCGAGCTGTATATCTGTCCCTCGCCCCAGCACTCCATCTTGTTGTAGATGGTTATTACGGCGAGTGAGTCTCCCTGGCGGTTATCCTCGATAAGAGGTCCTGCAGCCTGACGAATGGTAATCGTAGCAGGGGTGTTAAGCTCCTCGCCACTCTTTGGCTTTAGGGTAAGCGTTGCCTCACGAACCTCGGGGTCGGAGTTCATCTTCCAATCTAGGTGTAGACGTGTAGAGCGTGGTCGTGCGCCACGGTCGAGAGTCACGGTGTAGTCATCTACGCTCAACCAGTTTGCGCTGCTCTCCACATCAAACTCCACATTTGTAGTAACCTCCAGCTCCACCCAGCGTTCGGCGCGTATCGCCGATGCGGCAATCTCCACGCTGTTTGTCTCTGGAGTTATGGCACGTGCGAAGCCTTGCTGTGTTACATCTATCTCGCGAAGAATCTCTCCACTTGACATAAAACGTACCTTGGCCTCACGAGGGTCATTCAAAAGTGTGGAGTCTATCTTCACCATGCAGCGCACCTCGCCACGGCCATTTGCTGGAGAGACCATAATCCATGGCACCTCGGCCTGTGCAGTCCACTCCCTATCGGAGCGAATGGTGATGTTATGCTCACCACCTTCAGCTTTTGCCTCTATGGCTGTGCAGTCACTCTCAAAACCCTCGATGGATGGCGTGGTGGTGACATCCTCCTTGCAGCCTACAACAAGTAGTGCAGCGATACTAAATATTATATATAACTTCTTCATATTCACTAGATTTAATCGAGGTTAAGCGCGTCACATCCGCGTATATTCTGTGATGAGTCGTAGACCAACTCGTAGTATCCCATCTCGATATATGGGCAGACATTAGATAGGTCTATAGAGATATTGGGGTTATCCTTAATCTCGAAGAGTAGGATGTTTGGCGAGATGACATCATCAATAACACCAAGGTCGTTAGAGCCAATATATAGCGCTGCCATCGTTGGGTGGTTGCCAATGCCTGTTGGCCAGTCGCGCAGTGTGCGGTCACCGTTGTCATCACGCTGCTGGCGGATGCTTATGACGGTCATATCCTCAATCGTGAGGAGGCTTCGTGGGAATTTGTCAAGAGCGTTGCTCGAGATGTCAATACCATAGAGGTATGGGAGGTTCTCGCTCGAGAAGTCGCTCTCGGGAAGCTCCTGCAGACGGTTAAAGCTCAAATCTAGAGTTACAATAGCCTCGCTCTTTGGGCCTTTGAGATCACCCTCGTTAAGGGTACGCATGCCGTTGGAGCTTAACATAAGTATCTGGATGTTTGAGCCAGAGTCGAGCAGGTGCGAGGGGAATGTTGTAAGGCGGTTATCCGCGAGGTTGAGGGTCTCGGTATTTATGCCACGCCACAACTCGCCATTCTCAAGCTCTGTGATGCGGTTAGATGAGAAGTCTGCGGTAAGCATAGTGTATACCGAGCGTGCCGAGAAGAGGTCTGGCAATTTCGTTAGACGATTGTTTGAGCATGAGAAGGTCTCCAGCTGACTCAAGCCACAGAAGTAATCACCCTCGGGGATGATAATCTCCGATATGTTATTGTTGTCAAAGAGTACAGATGTAGGGGCAATCTCCTTGCCGAGGGAGTATACCTTTTCGAGTTTGTTGTTGGTGCAATCGAGGTATCCTATCTTTGTCATGCGCTTCATATATTCGTGAGATGGTGTCTCACGAAGGTTGTTGAAGCTCAAGTAGAGAATCTGGATGTCGTCACCCGACTCGCCATCGATGATAGCCTCCCAGTCGCTCTTAAGCTGCTCGCCCGAGATACCATAATTGACAGCTACGTTCAGAGTCTGCAGCTTTGGTACACCTGCCAAGAACTCCGTAGGGAGTCTATCGAGGTTTGGACAGTTGTAAATCTCTACATCCATGAGTAGCTCAAAGTTTGCCCAATCCCACGATGCCTGCTCCTCATAATATGGTGATGACTCATCCACAGCTACGAAGAACTTGTCGGCAGTGATAGGGGAGTTGGCAACGAAGAACTGCTCAAGTTTTGTGAGGCGCATCATGGCGCGTGAAATTCCTGTGATGCCATTTGTAAGGTTGCCAAATGCAACATCCATCTGTTGTGGCTTGTGTAGTGCCTCAATCTCGGCCTTGCTCATGTGGAGCTGTTGTAGCTCGGGGGATAGCTCTGCACGAGCATCACGCTTGAGGACTCTATCATGGTAGTCCATGGCGCTTATACGACTAGAGGTGTCGCTGTAGCCGCCGATAAGCTCGTTGTGGTTACCAAGGTAGAGTGTTTGTAGCTCGGTGAGCTGGCCTATGGCCTCTGGGATAAAGCCCTTGGCGCCAAAGCCTGCGATGTTAATACCCACAACACGACCTTCGCCATTGATGGTCACACCGGGCTGCACACCCCACATATCTATATCCTTGTTGAAGTCCCAGTTTGTTCCCGACTTATACTCCTCGCCATGAAAGGTCCAGTTAGGGCCATCTAGGGCAATCCAGATGTCGTAGAGCGCCTCATAATCCTTGATGCGCTCCGAGGTGGTAGAGAGTATCACCGGAACATCGACTATTGTAGTAGCGTTATCCTGAATTGTGAACTTAACCTCTAGATCCTCTATTGTTGCTCTCTCGATGCGATTCTTACCCGAGGCATCGGAGTATGTGTTGTAGCCTGTGATAATGTAGTTGCCAGCTTCGAGCCAGTGTTGTGTTAAACAGCTCATGTATGCAGTGTAGCCATTACGCTCATAGAGCTCCTCGTTGTACGAACCATCTATGAAGGTTTCGTGATACTCTGTAGCCATAGCCTTGAAGGTGGTTGTCACGCGAGTAAAGAGGTTCTTTACGGTGATGTCTACAGCCTTGATATTCTCAAAGGGATAGCCTCCCTCGGCCTCGTAGCGTGTCTCGGGGAATAGCTTTGAGAGTGTGAAACCTATGATGCCACGTTCCACCGTAGCAACACCTATCTTCTTTATCTCCAAGCCACCAGCCGTAACAGTAAACTCTCCCGCAGAGCCTCCCGTGAGAATCTTATTGTCAAGGTTGTCGTAGATGTAGTAGCCGATGATGTTGTAGCTACCTGTGATAAGGCGTAGCTTCTCGCTCTGTAGTCCCCACTCTGCCGTCTGTGTGTCGTAGCTCGATAGAGGCAGTGTCTGCGTGATTGTAGAGCCATCACGCTGCATAACAACGGTAACCTTGTGAGCCTCCACGAGCCACTCTAGAGCATCTGTGGCACGGCTCTGCTCCTCGGCGTGTCCCTCCTTTACTAGGCGGAACTGCACATAGCCATACTCTGCATCGAGACTTACCTCGTCTACACTTTCCCTCTTGCAGCCAGCGAGTGAGATGACGGCTATGGTGAATATAGTGCTAAAAATATATAATAGTCTGTGTCGCATAATCGTTTATTTATTATAGAGTTGGGGGTGTTACAACTAACACCTTCTTTATCTCGCCATTAACTTTGAATAGAATAACTACATTTGTGTTGTTCCATCCACCCTTTGGACCATAAAGCTGCATAGCTAGCACCTCATCCTTATTTTCGCCGATGTAGTACTCATTCTCGCTCATCTTGAGCTGCTTATCGCCGTGCCATACCTCTGCACCAGCAATAGCCAAGTCGTATGTTTCGGTACTCCAATTCTCGATGCGTGGATCAACGATGATACCTGGCTCCTTACCCGCTACAGGATTGACAAAGTCGCAGATAAAGATCTCCTCACAGCCATACTTCTCCATTAGTGCCATGTCGTTATATGGCTTGCAGAAGATTTCCAGAATTGTTAGCGAGTGGTAGGCATACATACCCTCGTAGGCGCCCCTCTCGGTGAAGTCCATCTGCGTAAACTCGGCAAGGATATACTCTGCGTAGCTGTCGCTGACACAAGGAATCTCAACGCCCGAAGATGTATCAACATCGAAGATATCATCAACCGAAGATGTGGTAAGCGTGTCGTATGTCTGGCGTGGAAGGGCCATAACTATACCGAAGCGTGGAATATCACCAGCATACTCCTCAACGCGAAGAGTCATAGCCTCCTTCTCGAACTCAATCCATCCATACTTATCCTTGTCATCAGTAGCAGGGATATAGTTGTATGTTGGAACACCTCGCTCCAGAATCTTCTCGAAGAAGAGAATTCCGTAGTCGTTGTTTTGCGCAGTGATGTTGTACTGAAGGTAGTCGCTGAAAGTCGTTGTGCTACCATCTGCAGGATCTGTCTGTCGGAAAGTCTTGCCATCGAGTGATACCTCCCAGCCGAAGTAGTTATCTGTGGGGCCTTTGTAGGATAGCTTGTCGGCACCCATACCTGCGTAGGTGATGGGGAACTCTATGGTATGGTTCATAGCATGATCCGAGAGGGTTATGGTGTATCCATCCTCGGCAGTGAGAGGGAAACGCTCACGCTGACCATCAGCCACGATGCGCATCATAATCTCTGTACTCTCCCCAGGAGCGCCAACAATGTAGTTGCCAACCTCAATAGTGCCATTGTCGCTCATGTGTGCTATCTCTACCCACTCTGGAAATTCGATAGCCGCATAACGGAAGTTGCTCTCTAGGCGTGTAGAGATATACTCGTCATAGCCTATCTCAAAGGCCTCAATGGGTGCGTTGTTAGTGTCAAAAAGCTCTATGTATAGCTCGCTGGGTGCGCGTCTTACCTCTACAAGACGCTCGCTCTTGCCCTTGGACTTTATCGTGATGTTAGCAACGCTCCACTCACCACGACAATTCTCATCGGTAATCTTAAGGGTGACGGTGTGTTTACCACTATGACCTGTCATCTCCTGAAGTGTGCCACTTGAGGTGATAAACGTACACCACAACGCATCAGATGAGAGATGCCAGTCGGAGTCGATAGTAAAGGATATGGCGGGGCGGTCGCCAGATTTGCACTCTATGGATGATAGTGTGGGGAGGCTAGCTGAAGCCTCCTTCTGGCATGAGGTTACTCCTGCAATGACAATAATCATCGCAGTAACCATGATGCTACGGATATTTAGTAATGCTCTCATAAACAATTATTTTCTAGAAACCTTCGCGCATGATGCGTTCTGCCTCCTCGTCAGATATCCACTCAAGGATATTTACAAAGTTGCCAACAACGCCAACCTCCTCGACATACATTCCTGTATAGATGAACAAAAAGTTCTCACACGTGCTATAATATGATGCCCCGGCAGCAGCTAGACCCTCCATCTCGATAGGACGATCTACCATGAGCTTGCCATTGCCGTATATGGTGCCAAAGGCCTCTCCTGTACTTCCCAAAACCTGTGGGCCGCAAAGCTCGGCGATAGGGTTTAGGCGATCCTCGGTGTGGAGCTTTACGCGAATGTCGTAGTTCTCATAAAACATATCCTCGATGACCACCACATCGCTCTCATCCTTGTCGGGGTGGGTGTGTACAAGGCGCGACTGTGTGTTCATATACTCCAACGACCATGTAGAGGTGAGAATGGCGTAGCCCGAGAAGTTGTTGATGTCAAATACACAGCAACGCTGAAGGGTGATAATGCTCTCTGCAACCTCCTCCTGCCCATCGTTTACGAGCTGAAGCTTTAGTCGTAGCACCTGCCCAGGAGCTATGGCCTCGTGAAGACCCTTTATGCGTAGTGCCGCTTTTCGTGTTCCCTCCGCTATTGTCACGGTGTGTGACTCCATTACGAAGTGATAATCCTCCACCGCGCTGCTCTCCGATGCTATAACCTCCACACCAAAACTCTTGGTGCTGTTTAAGGCCTTTTTGGTCGATATGGGAATCTCAAACCACTCCTCGGAGTCGATGACTCCAAAGTTATAGCTATCTTCGGAGAAGCTAACAACCACCTGACCATCGAGGTCGCCCTTCTCCATAGCAGGCTTGTCGGCTTTGCAGGCAAATGCAACGAGTGCGATGCCTAAAATTAATAAATGTTTTATATTCATGATGTTATGATATATTTCCAAAAGGATATACTTATGTTAGTATATAACGCACAAATATATGTAAAATATCGTAAAGTTGCAAATGCGATAATGTGTGTATCAGTAGTATACCAATGACTGTGGGCTGGATGCGTACCATTATCGCCGCCTCCCCAGCTGTGTGTGATATTTGGAGATTGTGACATGAAATATCAGATATAAGACTCGGTTTTAGAAATGTTAATAGCTTGAAATAAAGAGACTTAACAAATTTGCGATAAAAGAAATATTGAAATTTTTAAATAATTATTTGGAGTGTTAGGATATTTGTATTATCTTTGCACTCGCAATTAATGAAAAACGGCATACGCCATTTAACGATACATCGCGGGGTAGAGCAGTTGGCAGCTCGTCGGGCTCATAACCCGGAGGTCGGAGGTTCGAGTCCTCCCCCCGCTACTAAAGAGGACAAGTCGCAAGATTTGTCCTTTTCTTTTTTTATGTACTAATTTTGACCAATAAGCCCAATAAGCCATGTTTTTTGTTGTAATTTGTGCTATCGTAATAATGATACTTGCTTTGAGAGCGCATCTAAAAAGTACATCTAAAAAGTTTAGCAAAAAAATATCGCAAATATCTCCATATTCTAGTTGTTCCAAAAATATATCAGCTAATATTGATATTCAAACAGATTTTGAAAAAAGTTTTAATGGAGAAATAGTATCTGCAGCACAAGTTCAAGACTTCATTAGTCATTATTCACCATATTATAAGGAGGCAAATTTGCTTGTTAGAAAGCTGAAAATATTCAAGATTGCCCCCTCCGATATTGTCTGTAATTTTATAAATGATTTTGCGGCAATCAATACATATGTTAAGCAGCATAATGATAGAGTTATAGCTCTACTACTAGATAAGAATAGGGATTTTTTTGATCATTGTTTGAAGTATCCTTTGGATAGACAACAGAGACGCTCAATTGTTTCTGAAGAGGATAATTGTTTGGTAGTTAGTAGTGCTGGTAGTGGAAAAACGTCCTCTATTATTGGAAAGGTAAAGTATCTAACGGAGGTTAAAGGAGTATCACCTGAAAGAATACTTTTAATTAGTTATACAAATAAAGCAGCTTTAGAACTTACAGAGAGAATGAATGCCAATGGCTTGAAAGGTTATACATTTCATAAATTAGCTATTGACATCATTGCAAAAGCAACAGGTGTAAAGCCATCTATTTGTGATAGCACTGATGCCGTATTTATAGATATTTATCATAAATTGTTAGATAAGTCATCTATTGGGAAGAGTATTGTGGAGTATTTTGTAGATTTTCAAGCAAATGAAACGGAACAGGAAAGACTTGAGCAAGAGAAACGCGAACAACTGTCAGAATCAAAGAGTAAGCAATTTAAAGCTTTGCTTCCAGATATGGATGGAAAGGCTGTATTTGTGAGGAGTGCACAAGAACAGAAAATATGTTTTGTTTTATCATCTCTCGGTGTAAATTTTAGGTATGAAGAGCCATATGAATATCCATTAGCTGATGAAATGTATTCGCAATATCGTCCTGATTTTTCTATATATTTTGACCATAAAGGAGAAACAAAGCGCATCTATTTAGAGCATTTTGGTATTGATGAGCAAGGCCTTGTTCCTGAATGGTTTGCCAAGGATAAAAATATGACATATGAGGAGGCGAATAAGAGATATAATGATGGCATTACTTGGAAAAAAGCAGCCCATGAGAAGTTTGGTACAGAGCTGTTGGTAACATCAAGTGCAGATTTTCGATATGCTGATGTGAAAGAAAAACTGCGAAAATTACTAAGTGACGCTGGGGTTCCAATTATAGAAAGAACAGATGAAGAGTTATATAACTTGCTTTTACCAAAAAATAGTAGACAGGAAAAGGCGTTTATACGTCTTATAGTCACTTTTGTGACATTGGTGAAATCAAGTTGTAAATCTATCAAAGAGATTTTACAACAAGCTAAAGATGTGGACGACCAAAGAAGTGTATTTATCATAAAGAACATTTTTCAGCCCGTATATGACTGTTATTTAAAGGCTTTAAACGATAGTTGTCAGATAGATTTTACGGATGCTATTCTTCAAGCTACAGAAATATGCCGTACTTCGCATCCAGTGGAGTATGATTATATTATTGTTGATGAGTTTCAAGATATATCCATTGATCGCTATAACTTTCTAAAAGCATTACGAGAGGGAAAGACCTATGCAAAATTGTATTGTGTAGGTGACGATTGGCAGTCTATATATCGTTTCTCTGGTAGCGATATGGCGCTATTCAACCAATTCTCAGAATATTTTGGTGCAACTGAAATTAATAAAATAGAAACGACATATAGATTTGGAGAGCCATTAGTCTCTCTGTCATCTCGTTTTATTCAGCGTAATAAGGCTCAAATACAGAAGTGCATACACTCATTTAATCCTGCCATGAAGACAGGACTGGAATTTTATCCATACGATAGGCAAAATTACTGTAGTATAGTAGAACAACTTGTTGCTTCTATTCCGTTAGACAAGTCAATATTTTTATTGGGTCGCTACTCTTTTGACGATTATTATCTCTCATTTACATTTAAATCCATAAAGGAGGGAAATCAATTCTATTACGTAATAGGTAGTAGGAAAATTGAGTTTTTAACAGTGCATAAATCAAAAGGACTTGAAGCGGATTATGTAATTCTATTGCAGTGCAATAAGGATACATATGGTTTTCCATCTCTTGTTAGTGACGACCCTACGCTAAACTATGTTTTAACAAAAAGCGACCAATTCCCATACGGAGAAGAGCGCCGATTATTCTATGTGGCAATCACGAGAGCCAAGGTTAAAACTCTCGTGATGTATGATAAACGTATTCCATCTCTATTTGTTGATGAGTTTTTGCATCCTGAAAAGGTTACGGAGAAGAGTTATATTAAGCATCCTAATGCAAACAAAAAATGGACAAGAGGAGAAGATAGACTTTTATTAGATTTATATTCGGAAGGAAAGAGCGTGAAATATATTGCAGAAAAAATGGGTAGGAGTCAGACCTCTATAGTTATGAGATTGGGTAAGCTTAAACGAGGAAATTAACTACAAATAATATTACATCGTGCTTATAGACTCGCAGCGATGAGCAGTGTCATGAGGCTTCGCCGTTCGTGTCCTCAGTCATATCTACAATACCTCCAAACCTCCCTTTAAGTTCGCTAGCTCCTTTTCGTTGCTACGGCTCGGCAAAACAACCGAGTTTGTTCTGCTCTCGCCTTAATCGCAACGTTGATAAGGGAGGCTTGTGGCAAGGCATTGCCTTGCATTGCTTCGCAATATGAATAGTAGCCTCAACGCAGCGCTGGAAGCTGCCAAGAAGGAGTACGTGAGATTGGGTATTCCATACATCGAGGAGGATAGATAGAATATAGATATATGCACGAAAAGTAGTGGTGTAAAACTTTTCAAAAGCAGCGACAAATAAATATTTTCAGCCCACGCTGATTTTCAACGACTTACGACCTGAAATTCGTAGGTCGTTTTTTGTTGTGTAAAACTTTTTCCTGGTAACTTTGTATTAGAAAAAACGCAAAGGACAAATCACCTATTGTTTAACCTATAAAACTTAGAACTATGAAAAAGAGTTTATTTATGTTGTTGATGCTTGCGGTAGCTAGTATGGTAGTGTCGTGTGAGAAAGAGGTCGTTGAGGGTAAAAATGAGAATGGTGCCGACAACACGACAAATGCAGTAGAGAAAAGTGATGCTACAGAGATGGCAAAATTTGTTGGATGCTGGGAGTATATATCTGCGGCGGATGAGATTGACCAGTTCCTTAGCCGCACAGATT
The DNA here is from genome assembly GCA_017629985.1 of Alistipes sp. Classification (GTDB taxonomy): domain Bacteria; phylum Bacteroidota; class Bacteroidia; order Bacteroidales; family Rikenellaceae; genus Alistipes. The sequence continues at coordinate 48,878 of JAGBWD010000004.1, read as the reverse complement.
ATTGCTTCTACTTCTACGAGAATGGTGATGGCTATCTAACCATTGATGCGTATGATAAGGAGAATCAAATAAGCTCAATTACGAGAAACTCATTGACATATTGGGTGAAAAACGAAAAATTATATGTGAACTATGGTGACGATGATCCTATCGAGTGGGAGTATAGTTTCAAGGACAACACGCTGATTATGCGCTCCGATATGGATGAGTACGGTAACATCTTTGAATTTACTAGGACAGAGGATGGTGATATGCGTTTCATTGGCGACTGGAGTACAACACGCAGTGGTGGCGACAAGTATTATAATGAACATATCAAATTTGTAACGCCAAATGACGGTTTTACATATTATAACGTATATGAAAACCTAAATTCTGCTCCTGTGGAGGGTTCATCGGAGATGGTGTGGTTCAAGTATTCATCTGACGGTGATATGCTCATTATGACAAGCATCGACTCTGCAACACCTACAAAGAAGTACTATCGCTTCGAGGGTGACAAGCTCTTCTTGAGTAACGAAAAGGGTGGCATTGAGACTTGCTATAGCACAATCAATAAGTAAATTATCATAGAACATCCTTGTTGATAAAAGGATTAGCCGGATGTGACCCAGAGGTATTTCACATAAACTTCTGGGCCACTTCCAATTATCTTCCAAATTATCTTATCTTTGCGAGAAATAAGATGGCTTTTATGAAACAACTACTTACTATACTTCTTCTTGTCCTTTGTTTGGCGTCATGCAACCGCCACTCGGAGCATTGGGCGACTATTACCGAGATGGAGCGCAATATCGAGGAGCGACCCGATAGTCTTCTGATTGTGTTACAGTCTATTAACACCGATGAACTCGTTGGTGATGAGGAGCGAGCAAAGCACGCCTTGTTACTCTCAATGGCGTTGGATAAGAATGTTATCGACAAGACTGACTTTGAGGTCTTGCAACCCGCTATTGACTATTACGAGGATAACGGCTCGGCAACGGATAAACTCCGCACATACTACTATCAGGGCCGCATTTATCAGAATGCTGGCAATGATACTTCGGCGATGGAGCATTTTGTAAATGCACTTTCAGTTGGCTCTCAATCTAATGATATATTGACAAAAGCGCGAATACACTTTGCACAAAGCAATATATATTATGATTTGTATGATTTCGACAACTTTATAGAGTCTAATAAAAGTGCTGCATTATACTTCAAGCAAGCAGAAGAATACGATAGTTATGCATTCTGCTTAATTAGAATTATCAATGGATACACCTTAAAAGATGAGCATGACAAGGCTTTGCCTTACATTGAAGAGTGTAAGCTGATGTTGGATGGTCTGAATATTACCATATTAACAGATTTTTATTCATCATACATCACTTACCTAATAAGATATGGAACAGAGCAAGAAATTGATGAAATCATACATCAATATATTAACTCCATTCCATCTCCTAATATAGACTGGCTTACAATAGCAAATGCATATTATACAATGCATAAGTACAATGAGGCACTATCTATTTTATCACAATATGATACAGAAGGTAATGAATATAAAGAGAAAAAGTATCTTGCAATTTTATACGAAGTTTATAAAAGCTTAGGTGACCACAAAAATGCTCTTGAAATATTTGAAGAGTATGTGGATATATTTACTACTAACATCTTTGCTAAAATGCAACAAGATACTAAGTTTGTCGAGGAGCGTCACAACTTAGAGATGGCAAAGGCTAAGGAGACCGAGGCAAAGAACAAACGAACTATCGCTGTTTGGGCGTGCCTGTTTATTATGACCGCTCTGCTGTATGCTCTAAATATTATCCGCCGTCGACTGCAGATTAGCCGTGCAAATAACAAGGAGCTAGTGGTTGAGAAGCAGAGGTATGAGCAGCTCTATGCCGATGCTATTGCCGAGCGTGATGCGTTGACTAAAATGGTCGAGGACTCAAGCGTGCAGGAGGAGGCAAAGGCTGTTATCAAGGCACGACTCGATGTGCTGAATAAGGTCATCATATCGCAGATTACGGGCACTACATCTGCCAACAAAAAGGCCTATGAGGAGTTGGAATCATTGCTGGCCAACAAAGATAGCTTTATCGAGTCAACACGCCTCACCATCGAGGGCAACAATCCCGAGTTTATCACTGCACTCAAGCAGCGAGGTTTGACTGATGAGGAGATAAACATCTGCTGTCTGTATGCAATAGGCTTGAAGGGTAAGGATATCAAGGCCTACACGAGCCAGTCGAGACACTACCACCATAGTGCCGACATCCGACACAAGTTCGGACTATCGGAAAACGACACAAACCTCTCGATTTTCATTCGTGATATGCTCGAAAAGTAGGTTTGCAAAACTTTTCACAAGCTCTGCAAAACAAATATTTTTAACACATATTGATTTACAACGACTTACGATATGATATTCGTAGGTCGTTTTTTGTTGTGCAAAACTTTATCCGAGTAATTTTGTTATAGAAATAGGAATGATGATGTCTGGAAAGATTAACAACTAAGCTTTAACAGTATTTAACAAAAGCCTTAACACTCTTTAACATAAATTTGTTGGTACTCTTATCGTCAGTCTCTAACTTTGCAATAACAAATCGGTGATATTATGCGACGACTGCTATTAACTCTACTGCTATTAGGCGTATGTGTCACATCTGCTTATGCTCAGATTGCCATTTCGGGACATATTTGCGACAAGGACTCTGGAGAGGGTGTCTCGGATGTCAATGTGATGTTGCAAAACGACAAGCTCACTATATTATACGGTTATGCTATAAGTGATGCTAATGGTGATTACACGGTATCATACAATGGTGATGCCCAGACACTGCAAATTGTCGTTACGGGCTTTAACATCCAAGGACAGTCAAAGAGCATTACCGCAAAGTCGCAACGAGTAGATTTTAATATTGAATACTCGGCGTTAGAGATTAGAGAGGTCGTGGTAAATGCAGAGTCGGTATCACGGCAATCAGATACCCTTACCTATAATGTAGCCACCTTTATAAATGTTACGGATCACTCTATTGGTGATGTATTGCGTAAGATGCCAGGACTTACCGTAGGAGAAGCGGGAGATATAAAGTATAATGGTGTTGCTATTAGCAAGCTCTACATCGAGGGTATGGATATGCTTGGTGGCAGATATGGAATCGCAACAAATAACATTCAAGCAAGGGATATTGCGCGAGTAGAGCTATACGAAAACCATGAGTCTGTAAGGGCACTCAGAGGTATGACCATGCCACAAGCAGCAGCCCTTAACCTACGCCTTAAGGAGGATGCCAAAGGCACATGGAATGGTACAGCTCAACTTGGTGGTGGTTATAAGCCTTGGATGTGGAACGGGGAGCTTAGTGCGATGTACTTTGGCAAGAAATTTCAAACTATAAGCATCTACAAAACGAATAATACTGGAGATGATGTATCTCGAGAGTTTACATCGCACTTCGGTGGCTTCGGTGGTGTATCGTCAATGCTTGGCGTACACTATCCGACAGTACCTAATATTACACAGAGTCGTTACCTTGATAACAATATCCACGCAGTGTCACTTAATGCTATCACCAAACTCAAAGAAGATTTGGAACTTAGCATTAACGCTGGGTATATTCACAACCTGCAACAAGCCGATGGAGCGTCACAAACTAGATATTATCTTCCCGACAGTGCGTCTTTAGTAATCACTGAGGGCACATCAGTAAGTCATATTGTGGATAGGTGTGATATAACACTAAATCTGCTCTCCAACACCGATAAACGCTATCTCCAAGAGAAAATTTCGTTTGGCGGTACATGGAATAGAGATTATGGCATAGTAGATAACGATGGTGACATTGTATCTCAATATTTTAAGTTGCCCAAAATATCGATTAACAACAACTTCACTAATGTAAGGAGATGGGATAGGTGGGTGCTAAATTTTAATTCGGACATAAACTATGATACGCAGCCTGCACAACTCGAGGTGCGACCAATGCCGTATGATGATATTGTTTGTGGCAATGCAGACTATCCGAATGCTATTCAGGCTCTATATGGTAAGCGACTTGTAACGAATAACTATCTTACAACAAGTTATAAGATAAAGCGTTGGAACTTTATGCTGTCAGCACAGCTAAATGGTAATATCGAGCGTATGGAGTCATCGCTAAATGCCCTCAACAATCAAGGAGATATTGCCCCCACTACTAACGAACTCAAAAACGACATCCTATACTCTCGCTTCGACTTTGTATTAACGCCATCGGTTCAATACTCATTGGGTAGTAAGTTTATGTTACAAGCCGACATTCCACTCGATTTAATGTGGCTCTACTCAGAGGATAGAATTAACAATGTGGCAACTACTAATAAGACAAAAATTCTCTATCAGCCGTCATTGAGTCTTACCTCTGCTATTACCCACAATCTTAAACTCTCTGCCCAGGCTTCATATAATGAGCATTATGGCTCGTTGTATGACTCATACTCAGGTTATATTATGACTGATTATCGAGTTATTCAGCGCAAGGCTGGAGAGATTAGTAGCAACAGAAGTCAGATGTATGGCGTGCAACTATCGTATGGTAATGCCATAGATGCCATCTTTGCAGGTGCAGAGGCTAATTACTTCGATAGTTGTTCCAACCTAATGTATAACACTAACTTCAACGGCTCACTGAGCGAGATCGAAGCAATTGAGATGCCTAATCGAAACAATGGTTATAATCTTAAAGGTAACTTTAGTAAGCGTTTCAACGCTATTGCTACAACCATAAACCTACAAGGTGGGTATATGCAATCGTGGTCTGAAGTACTTCGTGAGAGCATCTTAATGTCTTCAATATATCAGCTAATAACCGCAGAGTTGGGCTTTAATACTCGCATCACAAAGGCCGTCAGAATAGACTATAATGCCTTATACAATCGCAGTATCTCAACTATTGGTAGCGATAAACCCTCAGCCATCAATTTATTCAGGCAAAGGGGTGATATAGACTTTATCATTGCGCAAAAGGTAGTATGTAGAATTGGTGCAGAACACTTCCTAAACACTTCTATTGAGGGTAAAAACCGCAATACGGTATTTGTCGATGCAAGTATAAGGGTTAAGCATAAGCGCATGGAGTATTCTGTTGAGGCACGCAACATTCTAAACAACAATATGTTTGTAAATGTCTCAAATAGCAATAACATTGGTTACACCTACTCCTATGCACTACGCCCTGCATCAGTCGTTTTCAAAGTTAAATTTAGTTTTAGATAATTATGAAGAGAGTAAAATTTTTATTGGTGATACTAACCATTTTGTCCTGTATAACCACCAATGCACAACATACCCATATCCGCATCATCTGTGGCGATGAAATGGGTATGGCCTATGTTCAAGGCTATGAGTACGATGGAGGCTGTGAATTTGTGTTCAAGGATAGTTGTCGCATAGAGTATGGTCGTGCCGAGTTGAATTTCTCAATGGATGATGACACTGATGTGACAATGTTGTTAGTAACAGATAAGCAGAAGACTATGCACGGCCTGACCATAGGCCCTGGTGACTCTATTGTGCTTAACTATACCGAAAGCAACATGACCATTGTTGAGGATAAGAGAAAGTTTCGAGAAGAGTATGCTCGTGTTCAAGCTATTAGGGGGAAATATAATGACTTGCGAGAAAGACTCAATAACGAACGCTATGGCAGTCGTAGATACAAAGAGATAGAAGATAGTATAAAGTTATTAGAAACTTACTATTATAACGAGTTCCCATACGACATACTTAATGATCCAAAACTATCGCAAAGTGTCTATCTTGTCCACAAAGCAATAGCTATAAGGTCAGTAGCAGGAGCAACACTCAAGGAGTTGGACTCGCTACGTGCAACCTTTGCGGAAAGACTGCCGCACGCCAAGAGTTTTATCGTCAGAGGAGATAAATATACAGAACGCTCTAAGCGCGATAGAAATAGATTTGAGCAGATACTACAACAATACCGATAGATTTCAAATATGAGAAACTTATTTGCCACCGTTATTGCGTTATGTGTGGTCGTTGCCACGATAGCTCAAGAGATACCCAAGCAGATATTTGCTTATAGCCGAACAGATAGGCTTCTAATAGGTACTTGCGATATGAATGCCGACTATCAGGTATTAGATGCAGCACAGATAGTCGTTGATTATAAAGTGTCGTATCGCAATAGCTCTAATTCGCAACTTGATGTGAGATATAAATTGCTATGTGGAGAACAGACCTCACTCTTTTATAGTGTGGCACAGCGGTATGAAAACATGGCTCGCCACAAGGATAATTGGATCCAAGAGGAGATGAATGAGTTCTATGCAGCGGGAGTACCAACAATTGTAATACCCTCTGAGATATATTTGATAAGCAATGAGTTCCGTATTCGCCATAATATTCCATTTTCGGATGACATTGTGTATGAATATCGTGAGAACATAGAGAAGATAGAGTGGCAGCTAACTAACCATACACAGGAGATATGCGGCTACCTATGTTCAAGTGCAGAGACATCATATGGTGGCAGAGTGTGGCGCGTATGGTTTTCGCCTGAGATACCCTTATCTTCAGGACCTTGGCTACTTAGAGGACTCCCAGGGTTAATACTTATGGCAGAAGATAGTGAGGGAGACTTTCGCTTTGAGATGGAGGGCATCTCACAACAGTGTGAAGAGATACGCCTATACGATTGGAATACGGAACAGATAACAAAGAAACAGTGGTTAAAGTTTGAGAGGAATGCTCATCTTAACCCATACTCTCAATTCGGGCAGGGAGGACAAGTTCGTTTCTACAACTCTTCAGATATGCAAGAACTTAAAAATGAATGGGAGATTGAATACTATCCATTATATAGATAATCGTACTGACATACATGAACATAATAATAACCGTTGGTACGCTATCAATACAAAAAAAGTTTAGACCGAGAATCAGTAAACAACATCGGCAGTCACCTTACGAGTGACTGCCGTTTTCGTTAATATTCCTATGCTACAAATATGTTAGAAATTTCGATATGGTGTCTTACTACAACAGGAGAAACATTGCGGTTTCTCCTGTTTTCGTTTGCAGGGGTTGGCCTCGAACGGCTCATATCTACAATCCCTCTACAAATCCTTTTTTTGATAAGGAGGAACTTGGCCAAAGAGCCTTAAAAGGCTCTTTAATAAAGCGGATGTTTCAGAATTTTAGCTTATGAAATTCGCGAAACTTATTCTAAATCATTATTGGCAATCGGTGGTTAGCGCTGCTGATTGCCTATTTTTAATGTTTTTACAAGTGTGTTAAGTCTTTTTCAAACATTGAGCGTTATATATTTGGAAGCGCGTTTCCAATAAACGATAACAATTTATGAAACTAACAAACGAAAACAAACAACTCACCCGCCTCGCTCAACTAATGCAGTCCGAGCGCGACAATCTGTTTCGCTACGCCTGCTATCGGTTGGGGTCGGCAGCCGAGGCCGAGGATACGCTCCAAGACCTCTATTTAAGTCTGTCGAAACACCACTCACGACTTGCCGAGATTAACGATTTGCAAGGATATGTTTATCGCTCGCTATCAAATAGTTGCATTTCACGTTTGCGTTCGCGCCGAAATTTTACATCGACCGACACACTTGACACACTATCGAGCGAAGACCTTGCGCCCAAAGATTTCGAGCAGGAGTTTCGATTGATTGAACGACTAATGGCTTTGCTACCCGACGAGCAGAGTGAAGTGATCCGCTTGCGAATCTATGGCGGACGTCAATTTTCGGAAATCGCCTCCATCTGCGACATCCCGCTCACAACGGCAAAGTCGCGGTTTCGCTACGGTATCGACAAACTGCGCGAAGCTCTCGCGGAGCGCGGGTTAATCTAATAATTAAAAACAAGTAATCACTATGAAGACCAACAATTTAGATAACTATTCGGACAATCGCGTAGTCGATATTCTCTCGCCCCGATTCGCCCCCTCAACCAACCTCGAATTTAAAGTCACTGCACCCGCACCGCGCCGCCGCTTTATTTGGCAATTTGCACGCGTTGGAGGTATTGCCGCAGTAGTTGCTATCGCCCTCTTCGTTGGTATCAAAGGCGTGCAGACTAGCACCGCCCAAGAGGTGGTCGAACGAGCAATGACTCAACTTCTCGAATCTGACAACTGCCTAGTTCGATTTACCGCAAATGTTACCGCAAACAAGAGTTCGCAGGAAGAACTCTATGATATTGATTTCGATGGCACTCCGATGCAGGGTACCGTTGAGATTCGCAAAGAGGGCTCAAAGATTAAAATGGCTATCAAATGGCAGGACCAGTCTAGTTCTATGGAACTCTATGACGGCGAAAGCTATCAACGCTACCAGAATGGACAATTAGTACTCGAACGTCCCCACGGAGGAATCGACCTCACTCCATTCTCTACGATTGATAAATTGAATGAGTACGCTTTGTTAACGGGTATACTGCTAAAATTCCGAGAGGAAGGCGATATGATCATAGTCAGCACTAGGGGCGACAAGGTCGGGATTATTGCTCGTTTCTCAAAAAGCGAGGGGCGCCTGCTCGGTGTCGAGTGCTCAGGACTATACAATGGACAGCAAGTTACGGTACTCACCGTAGATCAAATTGATTTCGATGTGCTACCCACTGAGTAAGTGCTACATATCCTTTTATAACAATACCCCCCCCCTGAGAACTCTCCGCTTATAAACTCTAATTCATTATTGGCAATCGGTGGTTAGCGCTGCCGATTGCCTTTTTCGTATCTTGATACCCAGCGTCATAAATCTAATAACACGCTCAAAGTTATCTATAAATCGGTTAGAAATTTCGATAGGGTGTCCTCTTCTTTTTCTGTCTATTCTTGTAACTATCTAATACACAGTGTAGCATTTCAAAGAACGAATTGTAGTTTGTGGTTCGATAGCTGCGTGATTCTTTATTCTATTTTAACAGATACTTGTTTGATTACTAAAATTTAACTACTTTTGTTATATCTAATCCTGCAAACAATAAAATTTATATATATGAAACAAACGTTACACCTATTTCTTGCATTGTTAACACTCCTTTTTGTAGGTTGTGGCTACGACGATTCTGCAATTATCGATCGTATCAAGAATCTTGAGAAGAACCAAAATACAAAAATCGCTACTATCAATGAACAGATTGAGGCGATAAACAATTCCATCGCATCCCTTGAGGCAGCCAAGGCTGATCTTGACCAGCGTATTAAGGATGCGCAGGCAGATGCTGATGCTAATGCGGAGGATATTGCAGAGCTTCAGGAGGCAAAAGTTATTCTCGAGGAGCGTATTACAACGTTGCAGTCTTATGTAGATAATGAACTTAATAATGCTAATGAGTGGGCATCTGCAACCTTTGCGACATTGGAACAGTATAACGCTCTTGCCGAAGATGTGGCTCAACTTAAGGGGGTTATTGATGGTCCAGACGAAGTACTCAAGAACTGGGTAAACGAGCAACTTGCGGGCTACTATACCATTGCTGAAGTTGATGCGATGTTGGAGGCATTGCAGAAATCTGTAGATGAGAACAACGAGTCACTGCAGGAGGATATCGAGGAACTATCTACGAAGGTGGATAATATGAAAGCTGAACTTACCGATGCTTATACCAAGGCTATTGAGGAGGCTATAAACACCAATAATGGCGTTATCGATGGTAAGATTGCCGAGGCTATTGCTACGGTAAATGGTCGTATCGACTCGGAGGTTGCTGCTATTAATGCCCGCATATCTGCCCTTGAGGAGCGAATTGAGGATTTGGAGGACGCACTTGATAAGATTAAGGCTCTCGACATTGTGTTCGATATCGAGAGTGGCAAGGCTTGTATGGCTGGCGCATCTATCGAGTTTGGCTACACCATCGTATGTGGCGACGAGGATTCAGAGGTTGAGAGCTTCGGTGATAGAGGTTGGGCTGCTGATGTTATAGCTACTGATGCCACTTCGGGTCGCATTCGTGTTACAGCTCCTAAGGATGGTGGCAATGGTAAGGTTGTCGTTCTTGCAACCTCGGGCGCAGGTGCTTCAACTATGAAGTCTATTCGCTTCGAGGAGGGTATTTTGACCGATATTGCTGATAGATATGAAGTGGACTGGTGGGCTTATACTTTAGAGGTGCGCCTTAAGACAAATGTTGACTATGAGGTGCGTATTCCTGCTGGTGCTCAGTCGTGGTTGAGCGTTGCCGATACACGTGCAACTGTGCGTGAAGATACCTTGACGTTCAGTGTCGCTGAGAATCCAGAGGGTAGCCCAGAACGTACTGCTGTAGTGGAGCTTGTCAACAACTGTGGCGAGGTGTTGCAGAGCTTCGAGATTGTGCAGAAGATTCAACTATCAAGTGACCCTATTCAGTTTGCCGATGAGTATGTTAAGAAGGTTTGTGTTGAGATGTTCGATACCAATGGCGATGGCGAGCTATCCTATTCGGAGGCATCAAGGGTGACAAGTATTGGCGAAAGCTTCTTTGGAGATTATGCTATAGAAGTAAAAACATTTGATGAGCTGCAGTATTTTGTTAATCTTACGACAATAGGTAGATTGGGAACAGTTTATTATGGCGCATTCTCTGGTTGCTCAAGTCTTACAAGCATAACTATTCCCGAGGGTGTTACTTCAATTGGAGATGGTACATTCTATGGTTGCTCAAGTCTAACAAGCATTACTATCCCTGAGAGTGTTACTTCAATTGGATATGATGCATTCTCTGATTGCTCAAGCCTAACAAGCATAACTATTCCCGAGGGTGTTGTTTCAATTGAAAATTTTGCATTCTCTGGTTGCTCAAGCCTAACAAGCATAACTATCCCCGAGGGTGTTGTGTCAATTGGAGGTAATGCATTCGCTGGTTGCTCAAGTCTTACAAATATAACTATCCCCGAGGGTGTTACTTCAATTGGATATCGTGCATTCGCTGGTTGCTCAAGCCTTACAAGCATAACTATTCCCGAGGGTGTTGTTTCAATTGAAAATTATACATTCTCTGATTGCTCAAGCCTTACAAGCATGACTATCCCTGAGAGTGTTACTGCAATTGGAAGTGGTGTATTCTCTGACTGCTCAAGTCTTACAAGCATAACTATCCCCGAGGGTGTTATGTCAATTGGAGAGCGTGCATTCGAAGGTTGCTCAAGCCTTACAAGCATAACTATCCCAGAGGGTGTTATGTCAATTGGAGGTCGTGCATTCTCTGGTTGCTCAAGCCTAACAAGCATGACTATCCCCGAGGGTGTTATTTCAATTGGACAATGGGCATTCTCTGACTGCTCAAGTCTTACAAATATAACTATCCTAGAGGGTGTTATGTCAATTGGAGCTAATGCATTCTCTGGTTGCTCAAACCTTACAAGCATTACTATTTCCGAGGGTGTTGTTTCAATTGAAAATTATGCATTCGCTGGTTGCTCAAGCCTAACAAGCATGACTATCCCTGAGAGTGTTACTTCAATTGGATATGGTGTATTCTCTTATTGCTCAAGCCTTGAAAATGTATATTGCAAGGCAATAATGCCGCCAGTAGCAAATAGAATTGGTTATTATTGGTCCACTTTCGATGACAACGCCTCGGGTCGTAAGATTTATGTGCCTATGGAGTCAGTAGAAGCATATACGACTGCAGATGGCTGGGCGGATTATGCAGACTCTATTGTCGGCTACGACTTTGATAATGGAGTAGTGGTTGAATAACATCCAAATCAATAAAAGATCGATCGGCAGTCACATTGCGTGGCTGCCGTTTTCGTTAATATTCCTATGCTACAAGTCTGTTAGCAATTTCGATAGGGTGTCCTACTCAAATGGTTAAACTTATGTTTGACCGTTTTTTTGTGTTTGTATATGAAGCTTGCAAGCACCTTATATAGTGAGATTTTATCTAATTTTTTCAAAGATTATCGTTCATCGATAGATTTTTTTATTACCTTTGTGACTGAACTCGAATGGTGGTGTCCGTTAGCCTTTGGCTGACGTGGCTGAGATTATACACATTGCACCAGTACAGATAATGCTGACGCTGGAAGTTTGGAGTCCTACTCTTGGTACATAGTCGTACCACTATTTGAGCATAGTATAATGTAAAAATAGTGGTATGAAAACAACAAAATCTTATCCAATCGTATTGTCGATTGCTGGCTCCGACTCTTCTGGTGGAGCTGGAATACAAGCCGACTTAAAAACATTTTCTGCCCTCGGAGTATATGGCGCAACAGCCATAACAGCCATAACAGCGCAAAATACCGTGGGCGTACACTCACAGTGTGCGCTCGACCCACAGATGGTCTATGACCAGGTTGTTGCTGTGTTTGATGACCTCTCTCCATCTGTCGTTAAGGTGGGAATGTTATCAAATGAAGAGATTGTTGTCGCTGTGGCAGAGGCTCTTAAGGCTTATTCACCAACCATAATCCTCGACCCTGTAATTATCTCAAGTAGTGGACATCGTCTACTCTCTGTCGCAGCCCAGGAGGCTTTGAAGAGAGTCCTTTTGCCGATGTCTACCCTCGTTACGCCCAATATCCCAGAAATTGAGGCGCTTACGGCCATTAATATCTCATCCTCGGGTGATAAGGAGCGTGCAGCATCCGCACTTCTAGATTTTGGGGTGAAGGGCGTTCTTGTTAAAGGGGGACACGAGCAAGGGAGTGTGAAGAGTGATATTCTTTTTTCGCTGTCGTCAGGCGGTATAGAATCTTTAGAGTTTACATCAGAGAGCATAGATACTAGGAATGTTCATGGCACGGGGTGTACGTTATCCTCGGCTATTGCTGCGTTCATGTCTAGGAGCCTCTCTGTGGAGGAGGCAATAGCCAATGCTAAAAGGTTTGTGACAGAGGCTATACGCGCTGGCTCCGATATATCTATAGGCAAGGGCTTTGGTCCTGTGAATCATGGTTTTAACCCTCAAAAGATGCTTGTCTATGAATCTAAAAAATCTTAAGCTACAATTTATCACTCACTACACTGCCAGCTGCTCCTACATCGAATCGGCACGAATAGCCTTGCAAGGTGGTTGTCGGTGGATACAGCTGCGCATGAAAGATGCTGATGAGGCGTTGTTGGAGAGGACGGCTATCACGCTTCAGGCTATGTGCAGGGATTATGGTGCGACATTTATCATTGATGACAACGTGTTGCTCGCCAAGAGGATAGGTGCTGATGGCGTGCATCTTGGTAAGGATGATATGTCTATCGGCGAGGCTCGCCTTATTCTTGGTGAGGGATACATCATTGGCAGCACGGTAAACTCCTTTGATGATATTATGCACGTTTTGGCGAGTGCCACACCCGATTACTTTGGTTGTGGGCCGTTTCGTTATACCACCACAAAGCAAAATCTCGCACCTGTAATTGGCCTTGAGGGTTATCGTGAGATAGTTGGCAGGATGAGGGAGTGCGACATTAGTATACCCCTTGTTGCCATTGGTGGTATCACAAAGGATGATATCCCCGAGCTGTTGGAGTGTGGTGTTGGCGGTATTGCGTTGAGTGGCAGCGTAATAAATGCTGAAGATCCTATACAGCGGATGCGTGACGTAGCAGAGCTTTTCAAGAGGTAGCCTAAACCTATAAACAAATAACCTAGTCTTATGAACACAAAATTAAAAATCTCCTATCCTGAATCGGAAAAGGTCTATATGGAGGGAGTTATTCATCCCAATCTGCGTGTGGCAATGCGCCGTGTAAGGCAGATGCCTACGGTAACGGTTAAGGATGGGGAGCGAGTAGAGCAACCCAATCCTGCCATTTACATATACGACACTTCGGGAATGTATGGCGACCCTGCGGTAGAGATTGACCTAGAGCGAGGGTTGCCACATCTTCGCGCGGCGTGGATAGAGGAGCGCAGGGAGAGGGATGCTGCAAACATCAGCCAGATGTATTATGCTAAAAGGGGCATCATAACGCCCGAGATGGAGTATGTGGCAATACGCGAGAATATGAATTGTCACGAGCTGGGCATCGCTACACACATAACCCCCGAGTTTGTGCGCAAGGAGGTGGCGGAGGGTCGCGCCGTAATCCCCGCAAACATAAACCACCCCGAGGCAGAGCCAATGATTATTGGTCGTAACTTCCTCACGAAGATTAATGCAAATATCGGCAACTCGGCGACTACATCAAGCATCGAGGAGGAGGTTGAGAAGGCGATATGGAGCTGCAAGTGGGGTGCTGATACAATTATGGATCTCTCTACAGGCCCAAATATCCACGAGACGCGAGAGTGGATTTTGCGTAACAGTCCTGTCCCCATCGGCACAGTGCCTATATATCAAGCTATGGAGCGTGTGAATGGCAATGCCGAGGAGCTTACCTGGGAGATATATCGTGATGTGCTTATCGAGCAGTGTGAGCAGGGCGTTGATTACTTCACCATCCATTGTGGCATACGTCTTAAGAATGTGATGTTGGCCGCAGAGCGCCTTACGGGCATCGTGAGCCGTGGTGGAAGCATCATCTCAAAGTGGTGCCAGACACATCAGAAGGAGAGCTTCCTTTACGAACACTTTGACGATATATGTGATATCGCCGCCAAATATGATGTAGCGCTATCGCTGGGCGATGGACTGCGACCAGGCTCTATATATGATGCCAACGACAGGGCGCAGTTTGCCGAATTAGATACTATGGGAGAGCTTGTTGAGAGAGCTTGGGCAAAGAACGTGCAAGTATTTATTGAGGGTCCTGGACATGTGCCTATGCATAAGATTCAGGAGAATATGGAGCGACAAATCGAGAAGTGTCATAATGCGCCATTCTACACCCTCGGCCCATTGGTTACAGATATCGCGCCAGGCTACGATCATATAACCTCGGCAATAGGAGCTGCGCAGATTGGCTGGTATGGTACGGCAATGCTCTGCTATGTGACACCCAAGGAGCATCTGGCGCTTCCCAATAAGGAGGATGTTCGTGAGGGCGTTGTAGCCTTTAAGTTGGCGGCCCACGCTGCAGATATTGCCAAGCAGCACCCTGGGGCGATGATTCGAGATAATGCGTTAAGCAAGGCGCGTTATGAGTTTCGCTGGAAGGATCAGTTTAACCTATCACTCGACCCCGAAAGGGCGTTGGAGTATTATAAGACCTCAAATAATGTAGGCGGTAGATATTGTACTATGTGTGGCCCCAACTTCTGTGCTATGAAGATTAGCCATACGCTATGTGAAGAGTAATTCCCCAAAACATATAAAAAATAATTTATTATGATTGAAAAAAATGTATCACACGGTATTATCAGTACCTATTTTAACAAACTTGAGAAGAATCTAGATTTGGATGTTGCCATTGTTGGCGGTGGCCCTTCGGGCATTGTAGCTGCTTATTACCTTGCCAAGGCGGGGTTGAAGGTTGCGCAGTTCGACAGAAAACTATCTCCAGGAGGTGGTATGTGGGGTGGTGCCATGATGTTCAACCAGATTGTTGTTCAGCAGGAGGCGTTGCATATCATCAAGGAGTTTGATATTAACTTCGAGCAGTATGATGACAATCTCTATGTTATGGACTCTGTGGAGAGTACTGCGGCGTTGCTTTATAAGGCTGTGCATGCTGGAGCTACAATCTTCAACTGCTACTCTGTTGAGGATGTTATCTTCAAGAATGATGTTGTTAGCGGCGTTGTCGTTAATTGGACTCCTGTATTAAGGGAGGGCATGCATGTAGACCCTCTTAATATTATGGCCAAATGTGTTGTTGATGGCACGGGCCACGATAGCGAGATGTGCTGCACTGTGGCTCGTAAGAATGGTATTCGCCTCGCTACAGATACAGGTGCAGTCATCGGCGAGCGCTCGTTGGATGTTGTCTCTGGTGAGCAGGAGGTGGTCTCTGGAACGAAGGAGATATATCCTGGTCTTTATGTCTGCGGCATGGCAGCATCTGCTGTTAGTGGCACCCCACGTATGGGCCCTATATTTGGCGGTATGCTCTTGTCGGGTAAGAAGGTGGCAGAGCTTATTATCGAGAAGCTAAAATAATGAAAATAATAGCTATAACAACCCCAAAGGTGACGCGTGAAGATGCCTCTATCATCAAGAGTCTACTCGATAGAGGCATCTACGCGGTGCATCTTCGTAAGCCCGATTCCGATATCAATGAATGTCGTAGGCTGTTGGAAGAATTGACCGCCGAGCAGAGGTCGCATATTGTTGTGCATGACTATCCCGAGTTGTATTCAGAATTCTCGTTGAAGGGTATTCATATCAACCGCAATGTCTCCTCTCTGCCATTTGATTATAATGGGTTTAAGAGCCGCTCCTGCCATACTCTCGCCGAAGTAGAGCGATACAAAGAGGAGTATGACTACCTCTTTTTAAGTCCTATTTTTGACAGTATCTCAAAGCTCGGATATAGATCTCAATTTAGCGATGAGGAGCTGCGAATAGCATCGGTGCAGGGTATTATAGATGATAAGGTTATTGCCCTGGGCGGTGTAACATTTGATAGGTTGCCATACCTAGAGTCGTTGAATTTTGGGGGTGTTGCCATGATAGGCGACCTATACAAGTTATGACCCAAAAGTGTTGAATGTAAATAAAAAAGAAAAACCGCTGAAACTTCAGCGGTTTTTTAGTAGTGGATAGGGGATTCGAACCCCTATGTCGTGCGTGAGAGGCACGTATCCTAGCCCTTAGATGAATCCACCATTTTGAGCTGTCATTAGGTTGTTTCCTTTTGACTCTGCAAATATACGGCAAATATTTTATTCTCCAAAACTTTTTGCAATTATTTTAGCAAAAATATCGATTTTTTCTTAAAAATCCCGCTTTTTGCAATAAAAAGATATTAATAATATTGAAAAATCGACTCCCTTTCCTTCAAAAATTCTTGTGAGAGAAGAGGTGTCAAGGTTTGCGAATTTGATATATTATCGCTATCTTTACACAAATTTAATAGTTACGGTTATGAAAAGTTTCAGAATTTTTGCCTTTGCGATGGTCTTGTTCCTTGCTTTGGCGTGTAATAATAGTGGTAAGGTTGTGTTACCACAGCTAGAGCCATTCGTTTATGAGACAGACGAAGAGGATAGCCACAGCGTTAGGATCTCTTATCAGCGAATTGTAAATACGGAGGATAACGATATCTTTGCAAAGATAGAGAGGCAGAACTATATAAACTCATTCTTCAACGACAGTGATGAGTGTGATGATGTGGTTATAGATTTGGAGGCTACCGCAAAGAGCATTGCAGATGAGTATGCAAGCTATGCTTATGAGTATGGCCCAGTTTGCTGGTACAGCATGGATCAGACCTCCTTCTTCGTGCGCGATAATACGGTGTTATGTTATGAGACTCTTATTGAGTCATACACAGGAGGTGCGCATGGTGGCTGCTCGTTGTGGTACGAGTGTTTTGATTTAGCCACAGGTGCTATCTACGATTTCAGCTACCTATATGATGGGGAGTGGGGAAGTGCTATGAAGGAGCTAGTATATGCGAAGCTTGCCGCTGACCAGGTGTTACTTATTGAGTCGGTGGAGGAGCTGCCTCCGTTCCGCTCCGCGGCACTTACAGAGAGTGGCGTGGTGATTATCTACCAACCCTATGAGGTTGCATGCTTTGCCGCAGGAATCATCAGCGTAGAGGTGACAGATGAGGAGATTGTTGCAACAGGAGCGCCACTACTCTGGGAGTAGTTTCTGGTGTATATCCGCTTTGGTATTTAGGGTGAGCTATAGGTTTTGTAGCTCACTCTATTTTTTTTGCGTTGCATACAATATATATATTTATGTATACGTTATTCATACAAACTTTAAAACAAGATGCCTATTGAGAGACTTCGCCGCAGGACTAAAATTTTTTTTGAGATTATGAAAAAGACGTTATTTAATTTTATTGCAATACTTGCGGTATCTGCAATAACAGCCTCTGCGACAATTCTTATTACCTCGCCTGGTGAGCATAACCATAGTGATATCTCGGATGTTACGGTTGGTGATACCCCATTTCTACAAAATAGTGTTACCGATGCTCGTTTTGCCTCTACGGTGGTCTCTACGGAGTATCCTGACCTGACCTATGCTGCCGAAAATGCTGTGAAGGCTGTAGTAAATATCGAGGCAACGCTGTCGGTGGGTAGTCGCAGCATGCCTAGAGATCCCTTCTTTGAGTTTTTTGGATACCCCCAGGGATATGGTGAGCGTGAGGCGCGAGCTGGAGGCTCGGGAGTAATCATCTCCGAGGATGGGTATATCGTGACAAACAACCATGTTATCGATAACGCTAAAAAGCTGCGTGTGAAGCTCTACGATGGTCGCGCTTTTGATGCTACAATCATCGGCTCCGATCCTGCGACAGACGTAGCACTCATAAAGATAGATGCTCAAGGGTTGCCTACGCTTCCCTTTGGCTCTTCGGATGAGCTACGTCTCGGTGAGTGGGTGTTGGCCATAGGCTATCCTATGGAGTTGCAGTCTACAATTACTGCAGGTATTGTCTCTGCCAAGGCGCGAAGCCTAGGAGCGTTGGGTAGTCAGCGCAGCATAGAGTCATTCATACAGACTGATGCTGCGGTAAACCCCGGAAATTCTGGTGGTGCGCTGGTAAATACCCGTGGTGAGCTTGTGGGTATCAACACCATTATTAAGACCTCTACAGGAAGCTATGTAGGTTACTCCTTTGCAGTTCCCGAGACTATAGTTAGGAAGGTTGTTGTAGATTTAAAAGAGTCGGGAGTGGTACAACGTGCGGTATTGGGCATCTCGTTTAGAGCTATAGACCAGCAGTTTATTGATGAGATGGGAGAGATAACAGGCATCGATAGTGTTGGAGGTATATATGTAGCCTCTGTATCGGAGGGTGGTGCCGCTTCGGAGGCTGGTATACGTAAGGGTGATATAATCACGGCGTTGGATGGTGTTGCCACCACCGATAGCGCTATATTCCTCGAGCAGATAGGAAAGCGCCGCCCAGGCGATAAGGTATCTATGGAGCTACGCCGTGGTGGTAAGGATGTGCGTGTGACGGTAACGCTACAGAATAAGGCGGGTGAGACTACGCTCTTGGCAAAGGGAAGTGTTGATGCGCAGAAGGAGCTTGGCGCGAAGTTCCGCAATGCTTCCGAGGCGTTGTGCCGTGACTTGGATATTCGTGGTGGTGTTCAGGTGACCTCCGTAGAGCGAGGTGGACTTTTGGAGCGTTGTCGTGTTAGAGAGGGATATGTCATCACTCATGTAAACGACCGTGAGATAGCAAGCCTCGATGACCTAGATCGTATCACCGATAAGATTACCTCTATAGATGGTATTTATCCAAATGGTAGAGCGTCTAGTTATACTATTATGCAGTAAGTGTCTGTTATACAACTTCCAATAGAGGGGGAGTGTCCGATTAATTTTTCGGACACTCCTTTGTTGTTTGAAATATTATATCTATATTTGTATATACGTAATCCCTAAACACGAGTAGCTATGAAGAAATTTTATCTATTGGTTGTTATGTTGTTGGTAGCAGCGACATCGTTTGCTCAAACTATTGAGGTTGGCTCTACCAAACAATTCGCTGAAAGCACCATCTCTCTAGATGTAGATGCCACCGAACCTAAAGCGTTAGAAGATAGTGTTAAGGCTCCAGAGCCCGCTCCAACACCCTCTAGTAAGGAGGAGGACTATTGGTGTAGTGCAAGAAATGGAGAGTTTATGATTAACCTGTTTTTCCAGATGCCAAAGGATATGCCCGATAATGCTAGCTATTTCTCTATGTCGTATGAGATTCTTCTCGGAGGCTTTATCTCAAATTATTTCTCTATCAACGCAGGTATAGGAACTCGTTTTGTGGATATGAAGACAGAGCTTGATGATTACGAGATGGATATCAGTCAGGCAATACTTCAGATTCCTGTTGATTTTGCTGTTACACTACCTTTCAGTAAGCAAAATAGCTATGGCTTGAGAATTAGTGCGGGCCCTAGATTTAACTTCAATGTCCTAGATAGCAGAACAGAGAATTGGAATAATCACTCTACCAGTGTGGATATAGATGATTTAAAGAAGGATGAAAACTACAAGACCTTCTCTTGTCAGTTAGATTTGTCTGCAAGGGTAATCCTAAAATGGTTGAGTGTCTCGGCGACTTATAGTATTCCAATGGCTAAAAATGCCGCGGTAGACTCGGGAGTCTTTAGCCTTGGTTGTGGCATATACTTCTAAAGATAGGGTAAACGGTATATATTATGGCACTACTCCATAATATATACCGTTTCTCCTTTACGTTGCATGTGATATGTCTCGCGAGCAAAGCGCTCCATAAACTCTGGCGAGGTAGTTATCTTGTGTATGAAGATGCTATCTGTAGCGATCTTTGTCTCGAGGTTTTCAATCTTTGCCTCCACGATACGGCGATCGTGGCGCGTGCGAAGCATATCTCCTATGGAGCTTATAGATACGACAATGGTACAGATAGCTATGACGATTGTCAGGGCTACCCAAAAGATATTTATATACCTCTGTCGCTTTTCATCCTTTGGGGATGTTGTCTGTTTGGCCATATAGGGTTTGCTAGTAGTTTCTCTTCGTGCTCTATGGGATGTGCATAAACTTATGCGTCTGAATAGAGATGTTCCACTCGGGATGCTCCTTCACCCACTCCACAACCTCGGCGATGATACTCTCGTATACGCTCCACTCTGGTTGTAGGTATAGGCGACACTTGCTGCGTACCTTATGGCTGCACTCTACGGCCCACTCCAAGTCTTCTTGAGTCTGGATGATGACCTTAAGCTCATCTGCGCGGCGTAGCGCCTCCTCAAGTGGTGGCATCTGACGCTTGGGAGATAGACATATCCAGTCAAACTCTCCACTTATAGGATTCGTACCCGAGGTCTCGATAAATATCTCTAGGCCTCGCGCATGAAGCTCTCTTGTGAGGTCTCCCAGAGGATAAAGTAGTGGCTCGCCACCTGTAATAACAATAGCCTGTGCCTTACAGCTTGATGCTCGCTCTACAATAGTCTCAATAGGTGTTGGTGGAAAGATTTTGGGATTCCACGTATACTTGGCATCACACCAGCGGCAGCCTACATCACATCCTCCAAGACGTATGAAGTAGGCGGGCTTGCCAGCATGATAACCCTCACCCTGAATAGTATAAAAGTCCTCTACAAGAGGGAGCTTACGTCCACCCTCTAGAAGCTCCAAGTCTGGATTAATCTTCATCTAAAACGTATATATCCTTAAGGTTACGTCCTATTTGGTTATAGTCGAGGCCGTAGCCAACAATAAACTCATTGCCAATAGGCATTGCTACGTAGTCAATCTTATACTCGTACAAGAACTTGTCGGGCTTGAAGAAGAGTGTGCATATAGCAATGCTTGCAGGGTTGCGCTGCTGGAGGTAGTCTATGAGGTAGTTCATGCTATGTCCTGTCTCGACAATATCCTCAACAATAATAACATCCTTACCCTCGATATCGAAGTCTATGCCCAGCTGCTGCGAGATACGGCCTGTAGACTGCGTACCCTCGTATGACGAAATTTTTACGAATGCCAGGCGAGAGTCGAAAGATATCTTACGTACCAAATCGCTGAGAAATAGAAAGGCCCCACTCAACACTCCGAGGAATATTGGGGTCTTACCAGCATAACGCTCATTAAGCTGCTCGGCAACACGTGTAACAGCCTTGTCTATCTCCTCCGCAGGAATCATGGTCTTGAATCTGCGGTCTAGTAGTTGAATCTTTTTAACCTCCATAGCATAAAATTTTAGGCAAAGTTAAGAAATATTATTACTATTTCCTAATTCAGCATCGCTAATTAGTCTTCACTCTATCTAGTATACCTCCGAGTGCTGCAAGGATTACTCCATAATTAGTAATTGCTACCCCCTGTTTTCTAGCACGCTCGATGCGGCTTAACACATGCTTACGGTTAAACATGCAGGCTCCGCAATGTATCACAAGGTCGTAGCAGGATAAATCCTCGGGGTAGTCGGCGCCACCTACGATATCTATCTGAAGTTCACTGCCATATCGCTTGCGAAGTATTGCAGGTAGCTTTACACGTCCTATATCCTCATTTTGTGGTGTATGCGTACACGCCTCGGCAATGAGGATACGCGATGTGGGCGAAAGACTCTTTAGCACCTTAACACCCTCTGTAAAGAGTGCGATATCCCCCTTGTAACGAGCAAAAAGTATGGAGAAGGATGTTAGTACCGATGCCTCTGGCTTCATAGCATACACCTCGTTAAAGGCTTGTGAGTCAGTGATTATTAACTTTGGCGGTGATGCCAATCCTGCTAGTGCCGTTGCCATGGTCGCTGGGGTGCAACATATAGGTACACAGCCACGGTCCAAAAGCTCGCGTATAGTCTGCACTTGTGGCTGTATAAGGCGTCCTTTGGGTGCGGACTTATCTTGTGGCATAACAAGAAAAACAATATCTCCTGCCTCGCAGAAACCCTCGGTGATAAGACGCTCCTCCCTAGGACGTATCGCAGCGACAGCCTTTATAAGCTCCTCAACGCCCTCGCCCGTAAGTGCGCTTATGGCGATTACACTAGCTCCAACAACGCTCTCCAGCTGCGCCTTTGTAGCTTCGCACTCTGCAAGGGTGTCGGCATGTGCCAGGGCTACAATCGTTGGAATCTCACGTATACGACACTCCTCCAATAGTTGTAACTCTAGGTTATAGTCAGAGGCGGTGAAGAGAATCACCGCTATATCTGTCTTATCAAGGACCTTTGCGCTACGTGCCACACGCTCTGCGCCTAGCTGCGTAGTGTCATCAAGGCCTGGGGTGTCGATGATTATCGCCGCCCCAAGACCATTTATCTCAATAGCCTTCTGCACAGGATCTGTTGTAGTTCCCGCAATAGCCGAAACTATAGCTACATCTTGACCTATAATGCGATTGGTAAGCGTAGACTTACCGGCATTACAACGTCCAAATATTGCAATGTGGACCCTCTCTGATGATGGTGCGCTCTGCATAGGCTAGAATCTGAAGTCGCGCTTACCCTCGGCTATAGCTGCTAGGTTCTCCATAGTTATACGGCGAACCTTCTCCGAAGGGATAATCTGTGTTAGACGGTCTATCATCTTTGCACCCTCGATTTTAACTCTTGGCGATGCGTAATCCTCGAGGTACTCCGCTAATGTCATAAGGGCATTTGGGGCGCAGCAGTTTCCTATCAAGCCTCTCTTTGCCAATGACATAAAGCGATCGCCTGTGCGACCCTCACGGTAGCATGCGGTGCAGAAGCTAGGTATGTAGCCTAGCTCTAGGAGCCAGCCCACAATCTCATCCAAGGTGCGGTTATCCGAGATATCGAACTGCGCTGAATCCTCGGCATCTACAATGCCCTCGGCATAACCTCCTACCGAGGTCTTGGAGCCACCGCTGAGCTGTGATACACCAACATCGAGAACTAGCTCGCGGCAAGCCTTCGACTCACGTGTAGATACAATCATGCCTGTATATGGCGCGGCAATGCGAAGTACGGCAACAATGCGGCGGAATACCTCATCGGTGACAGCATCGGGGAAGTCTCGAGGGTCAATGTCGTCAGCAGGGCGGATGCGAGGAACGCTGATGGTGTGAGGGCCTACGCCAAAACGAGCCTCAAGATGCTCTGCATGCATAAGAATACCTACCACATCATATCTATAGTTTGATAATCCGAACAATGCTCCTACACCAACATCGTCAATGCCACCTAGCATAGCTCTATCCATCGCCTCGGTGTGGTATGCCCAGTCGCTCTTTGGACCTGTAGGGTGAAGACGCTCATACGCCGCCTTGTCGTATGTCTCCTCAAATAGGATATATGTTCCTATACCAGCATCCTTCAGACGGGTGTAGTTCTCAACGGTTGTAGCTGCAATATTCACATTCACACGGCGTATAGCTCCGTTCTTGTGGTGGATGGAGTAGATGGTGTCTATAGACTCCAAGACATACTCTATAGGCGATAGCTTTGGATGCTCTCCAGTCTCTAGAGCTAGTCGCTTATGTCCCATATCCTGAAGAGCAATAACCTCGCGGCGTATCTCCTCCTGCGTGAGTTTGCGGCGTGGTATTGTCTTGTTTTTTGCGTGATAAGGGCAATATACACAGCCATTTACACAGTGGTTTGAGAGATACAATGGGGCAAACATCACAATACGATTGCCATAAATCTTCTCCTTGAGGCGGCGTGCGATAGTATATATGCGCTCCTCAATCTCCTTATCCTTAACCTCAATAAGTACGGCTGCTTCGCGGTGAGAAATGCCCTTGCCTAGCTCGGCCTTTGCGAGAATCTCCTCTACAAGAGCCTTGTCGTTACACGCACTTTGTGCATACTCTAGTGTAGCACGTATCTCGCCATCGTGGATAAACTCCTCGGCATGCTCTGACCTTACGTCATATTTCAATTCACTCATAATAGTTACTGTTTTAGGTTGTTAAAATCGCCTCTTGAGTAATCTATGTGGTAGCCGATACTCTTAAGCTCCTGTTCTAGAGCCTCTAGACCTTCGGCAGCCTCCTTACCCCATGAGGCTTTATTCTCATAAATCGCGTATTTAGCCCTAACATCCGAGGGGGAGAGGTTGGGCATCACGACATTTGCTCCCGATAGTATACCCTCCAGCCTTCCTCGCGGTGTCAATGTTGCGAGGGCCGTAGTAGATGGTAGTAGCGCCTTGGGGAGCATTAGACGCACTATGGCTATCGTTGCTAATGTGAGGTTTAAATCTCCTGCTGGCTCCTCACCAAGAGGTGTTGCCTTATGTGGAAGGAATGGGCCTATGCCCACCATCTCGGGCTGCATGCGCTCTATAAGCATTAGGTCCTCCACGATATCCTCAATGGTCTGACCCTTTACGCCAATCATCATGCCTAATCCCAACTGATATTTGGCACGTTTCAGTGCTTCGGCACAACGTAGACGATGTTCTAATCCCTTGCTGTTAGGATGAAGCGACTCATATAGTTTAGCGTTTGCAGCTTCATGGCGTAGGAGATATCTGTTTGCGCCAGCGCGTTTTAGACGTATGTATGACTCTTCACTACGTTCACCAAGCGATAGTGTGATGGCTACATCGGGGTAGAGGCTGCGCATCTGGCATATAAGCATCTCCAGCCACTCGTCAGAGTGTGTGCCATCCTCGCCACCTTGGAGTACAAAGGTGCGAAATCCCAACTTATATCCCTCCTTGCAACACTCTAGCACCTCCTCGGAACTTAACCTATAACGCTCGGCACTGCGATTGCTGCTCCTCAAGCCACAGTATAGGCAGTTGCAGCGACAGTAACTCGATAATTCTATAAGTCCACGTATATATATGCCAAGTCCGAACTGCTGGCGTGCAGTTCGGACGGCATTGTCGCGAAGGAGTTGTAGCATGGTTGGGTCTTGAGCAGCAACTTTTAGTAACTGCCCCATCTCTGAAGCATTGAGCTTATCACCTTGTACCAACCTCTCTACTAATCTCTTCGTCATTATGTGTTAGACTTTTTTATCGTTTCTTAAGCTCTGCATCAAAGGTCTTCTTACCGTCACCGTATGCGGTGTGAACGCTAGGACCAGAGATACAACCACCGTCACAAACCATTACCTCAATGAACTGTGCTGGGGCCTTGCCACTCTTGCCATAAGCCTTCAACAAAGCAACGTTCTTCTTGTTGAGACCTGCAATCTGCAATGTTGTGAAATCAATCTTGCCATCTACCAACTCCTTAACAGCAGCGGTAACACCACCATTCTCTGCAAAGCCATGTGCAGAGCGGCGTGATGCGCAATCTACAGGATGTACGTTAGCCTCGCCAAGCTCGATATTCATACCGCCAAGGATAGCGTGTACCTCCTCGTATGTAAGTACGAAGTCTACCTTACCCTGCAAATCCTCACGGCGTGCCTCCTTACGCTTTGCGATACATGGACCTACGAATACCACCTTGGCATTAGGATACTTCTCATGTGCAAGGTCGGCAGTGTAGACCATAGGTGAGTATGTAGATGAGATATACTTCTGAAGCTCTGGAGCATGCTTGCGTGCCATCTCCATATATGATGGACAGCATGATGTGGTCATAAATGGCTGACCCTCCTCCATCTTCTCGGCAAACTCATGAGTCTCCTTCTCTGTAGTGATCTCCGCACCACGAGCTACCTCGATAACATCCTTGAAGCCGATAGCCTTGATAGCACCATATACCTGCTCTGTAGGAACGTTGTACTGCGAGAGGATAGATGGAGCAACAACTGCTACAACCTCCTCACCGCGGCGGATAGCCTGAAGAATATCAAATACCTGTGAAATCTCGAAGATAGCACCGAATGGACAAGCGTTCATACACTTACCGCAGTAGATACACTTCGACTCATCAATATGCTCAACGCCATACTCATCTTTAGAGATTGCACCAACAGGACAAGCCTCCTCACATGGTACAGGGATGTAAACAATAGCGTGGTATGGACATGCAGCATGACACTTACCGCAGCTGATACAGATGTTGTGGTCAATCTTACCCTGTGATGTCTCTGGGTCGAATACGATAGCATCCTTTGGACAAGCGTGTGAACATGCACGAGCAACGCAACCACGGCAAAGATTTGTAATATCGTAGTTAGTGCGTACACATGATGAACAAGCCTCATCAATAACGCACATAATGTTATCCTTGATCTTGGTGCGGTCAAGAGCCATCTTTGCGTATGATGAGAGTGGCATCAACTCATCCACCTCATCTGTCATGTCGTAGCCCAACAAAGGCAGCGACTTATACTTCCACACTGCGCGCTCCTTATGGATGCAGCAACGGCCACGAACCTGTGAGTTACGTGGACTAAACTCGATGGGTAGACGGTCGATAGCCTCGACTAGCTGACCCTCATTCCAGAGGCTTACGAGTTTCGTAAGAAGTCTCTGGCGCACAATCATAACATTATTTTTAATTGCCATACGATAAAAGTTGGGTTTTTAATTGAACAAAGATAGTAATTTTTGCGCCAAATGCACAATTTTCGTCCCCTTTTTTTAATAAAGGTATTCTTTTGTATATTATCTGGTTATTTCAAGACTAGGAATATAGTTATTTATACTCTTTCTGTTTTACGCATTGGCCAATAAGTAAGGCGTGTCCGAAAATGTGCGGACACGCCCTACTGCATGGTATATCTCGTGATTAGTGACGCTGACGGCGCTGCTCACGGTTGATGGTTACCTGCTCCTGCTGCTGGCGCAATGCCTCCTCGTAACGCTCCTGGAAGCGTGACTTCTTGCGAGGCTTACGGGTCATGAGCTTCTCGCGTACCTTCTCATCGTTCACGCTGCGGCGTATAGCAAACATGATAATCATGGTGAGAATCTGCGATAGGAAGTAGTAGTAGCACAATCCTGATGAGAAGCTATTCATCACGCAGAGCATCATGAGTGGCATGAAGTATACCATCATAAACTTCATCATGCCTGCGCCTGGCTGACCAGCTGTTGTTGCAGCCTGCTGCTTGTATGTGAAGTATGAGTAGCCAAAGAGTGAGAGTGTCATAAGCAGGGCAAAGAGGCTTATGTGGTCACCATAGAATGGAATATTGAATGGTAGCTCCACAATGCTATCGTATGTAGATAGGTCATCAGCCCATAGGAAGCCCTCACCACGAAGCTCGATACTTGCTGGGAAGAAGCGGAACATAGCCCACAAGATAGGCATTTGAATAAGGAGCGGTAGACAGCCACCCATTGGGTTGATGCCAACCTTCTGGTATAGCTCCATTGTAGCCTGCTGCTTCTTCATAGCGTCATCAGGGTTAGGGTACTTCTTGTTGATAGCCTCTAGCTCTGGACGTATAGCACGCATCTTGGCTGTAGACATGTAGCTCTTGTATGTAAGAGGAAGTATCACAGCCTTAACGAAGAGTGTAAGGATGAGGATGATGAGTCCGAAACCGAGACCATGGTTGCCCAACCAGTAGAAGATAGGGATGGTGATATACTTGTTCCACCAGCCAATAAGCCATCCACCCATAGGGATAATATCCTCGAGGTTTGTCTGCTTGCCGGCAAACTCAACACTCTTCATAACTCTATAGTCGTTAGGACCATAGTAGAATGCAAAGTTATAAAGCTCCTCGCCAGCGGTGTGTGGAATGGTTACCACAGCGTCAAACTCCTTTACAAAGCCTACGCTACTATCCTTGGCCGACTTAAAGCCTAGAGATGCGTTGATGTTATTCTCGGCGATAAAGGCTGATGAGAAGTACTGCTGCTTGAAGGCTATCCAATTGAGTGCCTCAAGCTCCTCGCGCTCTCCCGAGGCGTCAAGCTCATCCATATCATCCTCACCATAGTAGATAATCGTAGTTGCCATAGCCTCGTTCTGGAAGTTGCGCTCGTTTTGCAATGAGCGGTTGCTCCAGCCAAGAGTAATCTCGTTGTCG
The DNA here is from genome assembly GCA_017629985.1 of Alistipes sp. GTDB lineage: Bacteria > Bacteroidota > Bacteroidia > Bacteroidales > Rikenellaceae > Alistipes. Next base: position 20,499 of record JAGBWD010000004.1, on the reverse strand, counting down.
CGAAGCATGCCATCTATGTTATGCTGCTTGATGCTGAAATCTACCAAGTAGTCACGGCTAGCCTCTCCAGTGTTGTGAAGAGTATAGGTATACTCCACCCATGCGTCAATGTCTACGTCAAGGTGCATGGTTATTACGCTACGCTCATCAAGAACATCAACCTGTGAGCTAAAGAAGTAGTCATCGGTGTTTAGCACAGAGCCGTTGCGGTGTAGCTGAAGACCCATCTTGGCACTACCTGGAGCTATAAGCTTAACGAGTTCGTCACGGTCACCCTCCTCGTAACGAGTGTAGTTGTTGAGGGTTACGTCTACAATCTTACCTCCGTGGTTGTCAAATACCACGCTCATAAACTCATTGCGTAGGGTATCTAGCTGCGAGGTGCCTGTAGTTGCGGCGTATAGCACAGAGCCATGGTGATAAACCTCGGCATTCATCTTCTCAACATTTGCCAAGGAGTCGCGCATGTTACGCTCCTCATCTGTCATCTGCTCCTCCACTAGGCGCTCTGCCTCCTGCTCTGCAAGACGCTGCGCGCGCTCCGCCTGCTCCTTCTTCGCCTTTTCCTTGAGTATCTCCTGTTGCTTCTCAATCTCGTAGCTCTGGTAGAAAGAGTATCCCACAAACAGAGCTACCATCAGCACAATGCCAATAATCGTATTCTTATTCATCTCGTAGTGTAAACCAAATATTTTGGTTGTTAGTTTCTCTTGTTAGTAATGTTAATATTATTATGCTTTATGCTCATCGCGGTATGCTACGGCCTCCTTCACAAATCTCACAAAGAGAGGATGAGGATTTGCCGCTGTAGAGTGGTACTCTGGGTGATACTGCGTACCTACAAACCAGCGGTGTGATGGAATCTCAACAACCTCTACAAGGCCTGTGTCAGGGTTTGTACCAACGGCCTTCATGCCTGCTGCCTCGAAATCAGCAAGGAAGGTGCTGTTGAACTCGTAGCGGTGGCGGTGACGCTCCACAACATTCTCCGAGCCATAAGCCTCGGCGCAACGAGAACCTGCTGCAAGGTGACATGGGTAGCCACCAAGACGCATAGTGCCACCCTTGGCAGTAACCTTCTTCTGCTCCTCCATAAGGTCTATTACCGCATGCTTTGTCTGTGCCATCTCGCTAGAGTTAGCATCGTTCCAGCCCAAGACGTTGCGAGCAAACTCGATAACGGCACACTGCATACCTAGGCAGATACCAAAGAATGGAACATTGTTCTCACGAGCATAACGCACCGCAACAAGCTTACCCTCGATACCACGATTGCCAAAGCCTGGAGCTACCATAACCGCAGACATGCCACCAAGATACTCCTTGACATTGTCGATAGTAAGACGCTCCGAGTTTACGTAGTGTAGCTTAACCTTTACCTCATTAACAGTTCCAGCGTGGATAAATGACTCGCTGATAGACTTATAGGCATCAGGAAGCTCGGTATACTTACCTACCAAGGCAATATCTACAACGCTCTTTGGGTTCTTGATGCGCTCCACGAAAGCCTCCCACTCTGTCATATCTGGCTCCTGGTCAGCCTCAAGACCAAGTTTCTCGAGAAGTACGCCATCGAGATTCTGTGCGTGCATGCGCAATGGCACCTCATAGATGGTAGGAACGTCAATAGACTCTACAACAGCCTCTGGGGTGACATTGCAGAATAGAGCTACCTTGCGGCGTACATCCTCGCCTAGGATATGCTCCGAGCGAAGTACAAGAACATCTGGCTGAAGACCGTATGAGAGAAGCTCCTTAACAGAGTGCTGTGTAGGCTTTGTTTTAAGCTCTCCCGAAGCAGCCATATATGGGATAAGTGTTAGGTGTACCAATACGGTGTTCTGGTATCCAAGCTGATAGCGTAGCTGACGTACCGACTCGATAAATGGAAGTGACTCGATATCACCCACAGTACCACCAATCTCGGTGATGATGACGTCATACTTCTTGGTTGCGCCCAACAACTGCACACGGCGCTTAATCTCGTCAGTGATATGAGGAATAACCTGAACGGTCTTACCCAAGAACTCTCCACTGCGCTCCTTCTCGATTACGCACTGGTAAATCTTACCTGTGGTAACGTTGTTGTTCTTGGTGGTCTGAATAGATGTGAAGCGCTCATAGTGACCCAAGTCAAGGTCGGTCTCTGTGCCATCCTCGGTTACGTAGCACTCGCCATGCTCGTAAGGGTTGAGAGTACCTGGATCAACATTGATATATGGATCAAGTTTCTGGATAGTCACTGAATAACCGCGAGCCTGGAGGAGGCGTGCGATAGATGCTGAAATAATACCCTTACCAAGAGATGATGCAACACCACCGGTAACGAATATGTACTTTGGCTTTGAGAGTTTCATAGTATTATGATTTTTTGTTGTTATTCTTCATTTATAAAATTTACCTAGTTGCTAGTTAAGCGTTGTGTGTCTCCTGCTCATCGATAAGCTTAATCTTCTCGATAATCTCCGACATGTCGCGCTTGGTGCGCTCTATCTTCTCACGCACATCGGCAATCAACGCTTCGGCATTCTTCGACTTTGAGAAGAAACCGATGTTGTTCTCAAGAAGTGCGATATCCTGCTCCATCTGGCGAACCTTGTTGAAGAGACGCTCACGCTCCGAGCGTAGCTGGCCACTGCTCTTCATGTTTGATACACGCTCACGGAAACGGTTGATAGAGCGGTCGCGCTCCGAAGAGCGGAGTGTTGCGAACATACCATCAACGATGCTCTTATACTCCTTCTGAAGAGCATCCTTAAACTTGATAGGCACAAATCCTATCTGGCTCCAGCGGCGCTGGAACTCCTTGATGGCATCGAAGCCTCCAGCCTTCACATCTGCGCCACGCATCTCCTCGAGGAGCGCCTGCTTGAGCTTTAGGTTCTCCTCATGCTGGCTATCTACAGAGGCAAAGTGTGCAGCCTTACGCTCGAAGAACTTGTCGCATGCAGCGCGGAAACGCTTCCAGATGATATCTGAATGGCGACGTGATACGGGGCCTACCTGCTTCCAGCGAGCCTGGAGTGCGATAAGCTCATCTGTTGCACGCTTCCAATCCTCCGACATTGCGAGAGTCTCGGCCTCGGCGCATAGCTCATTCTTGATGGCGAGGTTATGCTCCATCTCGCTCTTCTGGCCAGCGTAGTACTCACGCTTAAGCTCGAAGAACTTGTCGCACGCAGCGCGGAAACGCTCATAAATGCGGTTGTTGTCCTTCTTGGGTGCAAAACCTATGGTCTTCCACACCTTCTGAATCTCGAGAAGCTCCTCACTAGCCTTGTTCCACTCCTTGCGTGAGAGGATTGGGCGTGTGGTGATAGCCTCAATCTTTTGGCATAGCTCATGCTTTAGCGCGAGGTTCTTTGTCTGCTCCGCCTTAAGGCTCTCGAAATGCTCCTGGTGACGTTTGTTGATGCGGCTAGATGCCTCCTTAAATCGCTCCCATAGGGTCTCCTTAAACTCAATAGCCACAGGGCCTGTCTCGCGCCACTCATCGTGGAGCTTCTGCAGACGGCGGAATGCCTCTACCACCTGTGTCTCAAGGGTAAGCTCCTCGGCCTGCTCACAGAGGCTAATCTTTAGCTCGTAGTTCTTCTTAAGGTCTAGGTCGCGAAGCTCCTTGTTAATCTTTATGAAGTTGTAGAAGTTCTCCACATGGAGGTTATATGTCTCCCATAGATCCTTCACGTTTTGCTGTGGAACAAGACCTACCTCCTTCCAGCGCTGTTGTAACTCGCGGAAGCGTGAGAAGGTGGTGTTCATAGTCTCGTCAGAGTTGATAAGCTCCTTAAGCTCCTCGATTATGGCAAACTTGAGTTTAAGATTATTCTCCTTGTTTGCCTCAAGCTCGGCGATATACTTATCGCGCTCGTTGCGATATAGTGCAAAAAGCTCCTTGAAACGCGCCTCGTCAGCACAAGGTGATGGTGTAAACTCATCCTCGTTGCCACCAGCCTCGATAAATGCCTTACGCTCTGCATCTACCTTGATGCGGTGTTGCTTGTAAAATGCTATTTTGATGGCTTCAACCACTGGGCGAAGTGTTTGTACTGGTTCAGACTCTATCTTGTTTGCAAAGAGTGCGACTAGTTCTGATTCCGAGAGACCTGTGAGGTCATCTCCCTGTGCCGTTGCTGCAGCCTCCTCCTCTGCGGTCTCCTCGCCAATCTCGAGTCCCGCTTCATCAGCAGCAAGCGCCGCCTCCTCGTCAGCAAAGCTCTCGCTCATCTGCTCTACTTCAACCTCAATCTCTGTTGCATTTGTTCTATTCTCGGTAGTAGTCTGCGTATCTTCGGCAATAGTGCCGACAGGCTCATCAAGAGCCGTAAGGTTAATCTTCTCGGTAGCCATCGTTATTAGGTTTTAAATTGATATCATGCAATAGCGCGTGTCGCGCGGCGTGTAATTCGTGCAAATATAATGATATTTTGCCAAAAAACAAAGTCGTTCCTATATTTATTTTTAAAAGGCGGTTTGGTATTGTAGATAAATAGGCTAAAAATGTTCTAAAAGCGATATTTGTATTAGATAAATAAACATGTGTTATAGCGATAAAATTTTTACTCTTTGGTAAGGCGAAAATAGAGGAGTAAAAAAAAGTTGTAAATTGGTTGGAAAGTCAGTCTAAATTTATTATCTTTGTGTGGTTTTTGGGTGCTATGCACTCGACATTCTTCGAATACATATTAACTAACAAATATAAAGCGATGGTAATTTTGGTTCTAAATTGCGGTAGCTCTTCTATCAAGTATCAGGTACTTGATGTTGTTGAGGCATCGCACACGCTCTTGGCCAAGGGTCTTGTAGAGCGTATCGGACTTGCAGAGGGTGACCTTACACACAAGCCACAGGGTAAGGATAAGTTTGAGTTGCATTGCCCAATTCCAGATCATACAACAGGTATTCGTTTGGTGCTCGATGCTTTGACTCACCCAGAGCATGGTGTTATCGCATCTCTCGATGAGCTTAAGGCTGCAGGTCACCGTGTAGCACATGGTGGCGAGTTCTTCACTGATAGCTGTCTTGTTGATGATGAGGTTAAGGCGAAGATTGAGTCTTTGTACTCTATCGCTCCACTTCACAACCCTGCAAACCTCGAGGGTATCCTCTCAATGGAGAAAGTGTTGCCAGGTATCAAGCAGGTGGCAGTATTTGATACATCATTCCACCACACTATCCCAGCAATTAACTACATGTATGCTATTCCTTACGAGTATTACGAGAAGTATCGTGTTCGTAAGTATGGTTTCCATGGTACAAGCCATAAGTTTGTTGCTCGTATTGGTGCAGAGATGTTTGGTCTCGATTTCGAGAACTCTAAAATTATCACTTGCCACATCGGTAATGGTGCCTCTGTTACTGCTGTTAAGAATGGTAAGTCGTACGATACCTCAATGGGCTTCTCTCCACTTGATGGTCTTGTGATGGGTACACGTGCTGGTTCTATGGACGTAAGTGCAGCTACATATATCGCAGCAAAGGAGGGTATGTCATACGCCGAGCTAGACTCTATGCTAAATAAGAAGTCTGGTGTTCAGGGCTTGTCGGGTATCTCTAGCGATATGCGTGATATCGATGCAGCTTATGACCAGGGTAACGAGCGTGCTATTTTGGCTCGCGATATGTATGGTAACCGTATCAAGAAGTTTGTAGGTGAGTATGCTGCAGAGATGGGCGGTGTAGACCTTGTAATCTTCACAGGTGGTGTTGGCGAGAACTCTCCAGAGGTTCGTGAGTATGTTCTTCAGAACTTGGAGTTCATGGGTCTTGAGTTTGATGCTGTTCGCAACCGTGGTAAGCGTGGTACAGATTATGAGATCTCTGCCGAGGGCTCACGTGTTAAGGCAGCAGTTATCTGCACTGATGAGGAGCTTGTTATTGCAAAGGATACTTATCGTTTGACAAAGTAGATTTAAAGAGAATTATTAACTTAAATATTGAACTATTATGATTAAGCATTTGGACGAGTTGGTTGCAGCTGCCGTTGCACGTGGTAAGAAGAAGATGATCGTAGCTTATGGTCAGGATACACACTCTATTGGTGCTACCGATATGGCTATTAAGGCAGGTCTTGCAGAGGTAACCTTGGTAGGTGATCCAGAGGAGATTAAGAAGTCTTGCGAGGCAGAGGGCGTAGATATCAACCAGTATACTATTATCCCAGAGTGTGAGGATGTTAAGGCAGTAGAGATTGCTGTTAAGGCTGTTCACAATGGCGAGTATGACGTATTGATGAAGGGTGTTGTGCCTACAGATAAGTATATGCGCGGTATCTTGAATAAGGAGTGGGGTTTGTTGCCTGCTGGCACTGTGTTGAGCCACGTTACAGTATTGGAGGTTCCTGCATACCACAAGCTTCTTGTAGTTAGTGACGTAGCAGTTCTTCCATGCCCAAATCTTGAGCAGAAGAAGCAGATTGCGAAGTATCTTATCCAGACAGCTAACAACCTCGGTATTGAGTGTCCAAAGGTAGCTCTTCTTGCACCAAGTGAGCAGCTTCTTCCAAAGGTAGTTAGCTCTGTTGAGGCAAAGGAGTTGTCAGACCTTGGTCAGGCTGGTGAGCTTGGTAACGCATTGTTCCAGGGTCCTTTGGCTTTGGATGTTGCTATTGACGAGGAGTCTGTAAAGATTAAGAAGCTTACAGGTCCTGTAGCAGGTGATGCAGATTGTATGTTGTTCCCTAACTTGGAGTCTGGTAACGTATTCTTCAAGGCTTGCTCAAAGTTTGGTGGCGCAGAGTTGGCAGCTATGGTTGCTGGTCCTATGGCTCCATGTGTTTTGACATCACGTGGTGACTCTACAAAGACAAAGCTTTACTCTATAGCACTTGCTTGCTTGTCAGCTAAATAATTAAGAATAAGTTAATAACGAATATTATGGCTTATAGAATATTGACAATCAACCCTGGTTCTACCTCTACAAAGGTTGCTTTGTTCGAGGATATGGAGCAGGTGAAGACTTTGAAGTTGAGCCACTCTGCAGAGGAGATTGCACAGTTTGCCTCTGTAGCTGATCAGCTAGATTGGCGTTTGGAGATTATCCTTGACGCTTTGAAGGCAGATGGCATCGAGCTTACATCTCTTGATGCTGTTATTGGTCGTGGTGGTTTGATGCGTCCTATCGAGGGTGGTGTTTATCGTGTTGGTGAGGCTATGATTGCCGACTTGGTAGCTCCAAAGCGTCAGCACGCTAGTAACCTTGGTGCGCTTATCGCACGCCGCATCGCAGACGAAGCAGGTGTTGAGGCATACATTGCAGACCCTGTTGTTGTTGATGAGCTTCAGGATATGGCACGTGTAAGTGGTCTTAAGGAGCTTCCACGCCGCTCTATCTTCCATGCTTTGAATCAGAAGGCTATTGCACGCCGCTATGCCAAGGAGGTAGGTCGTCCATACGAGGAGCTAAACCTTGTTGTAGTACACATGGGCGGTGGTATCTCTGTATCGGCTCACTACCAGGGTCGTGTTATCGACACAAACAATGCTCTTGATGGTGATGGTCCTATGGCTCCAGAGCGTGCTGGTTGCTTGCCAGCTGGTGATCTTGTAGATCTTTGCTTCTCTGGTAAGTACGATAAGGGTGAGATCAAGAAGTTGTTGGCAGGTAAGGGCGGTCTTGTAGACCATGTAAACTGCAACAACGTTCAGGAGCTCAACGAGGTACGTGCTGCAAATGGCGATCAGGAGGCACGCTTTATGCTCGACACTATGGCATACTCTGTAGCGAAGTATATCGGTGAGATGGCTGTAGTATTGAAGGGTAAGGTAGATGCTATCCTTCTCACAGGTGGTATCGCTTGGAACGACTGTGTTAATGAGGTTATCATTGACTACTGTAAGTTCCTTGCTCCTATCAAGATTTATCCTGGTGAGAATGAGCTTGAGTCTTTGGCAGAGAACGCTTTGCGTGTGTTGAAGGGCGAGACTGTAGCAAAGGAGTACTAAAATTTTCGCCATTAGCAGTCGGCTGCTAATGCAAAATAGGTACTTGTTGCGTAGTCCTATGCTAAATAAGATTTAGGATGAATATATTAATTATCAACGGTGCGAACCTCAATTTGTTGGGTCTTCGCCAACCAGAGATATACGGTCGTGAGAGCTTCGAGGGTTACCTCGAGGCTCTTCGCGCACGTTATCCCGAGCATAGACTCGATTACTATCAGTCAAATATCGAGGGCGAGATCGTAGATGCGCTGCAACGTGCTGATGCAGAGTATGATGGCATTGTGCTAAATGCTGGTGGCTACACCCATACCTCTGTTGTTATCCGCGATGCTATGGCGGCTATCGCCACGCCTGTTGTTGAGGTGCATATCTCCTCGATACTCTCTCGTGAGGAGTTTCGCCATGTGTCGATGTTAGCCCCTGCAGCCGCAGGAACTATCATGGGCTTTGGTATGGAGTCATATCGTCTTGCTGTGGAGCATTTTATAGGTAGGTAGGATGTCGGGTAGAGGGTTAGAGACAAAGGTTGCATCTGGCATAGCATGGAGCTTCTCGGAAAAGCTCCTCACTATGGCGATACAGATGGTTGTAAGTATCATCGTGGCGCGAGAGCTTATGCCCTCCGACTTTGGTATCATGGCCATCATGACCTTCTTTACCTCTGTCGCCCTATCTATTGTAGATAGCGGATTCTCGCAGGCGTTAATACGCAAGGAGGCACCCACGGAGAGTGACTATCGCACGGTACTTTGCTTCAATATTATTACCTCCGTGGTGCTATATATTGTGCTTGTTGCGCTATCCTATCCCATAGCTAGGATATACTCAACATCTGTAATTACGGATATAGCTCCTATCCTCTTTTTGATTCTTCCCATCAACGCTCTCTGCGTTGTGCAGACTGTGATGTTCACCCGTGAGTTTCGCTTTTCGTTGCTCTCAAAGATTGTCTTTGCAGCCTCGCTAATTAGTGGAGTGATAGCTGTTGTTATGGCTGTCATGGGCTGTGGAATATGGTCCTTGGTTGTGCAACGCCTTGTCATGATGGGTGTTAAGGCTTTGGCTTTTTGGGGTATACGCCGTTGGCACAGCAATGCTGCTATTAGCCTTGCCGCGTTACGCGAGATGGCCCCATTCTCGTTGCGTCTACTTGCCACGGATCTTATAGCCTCTATATATAATAATGTAGCACAGCTATTTATTGGTAAGATGCACAATACCTCGATGCTGGGATATTACTCGCAGGCACAAAAACTCAAGGACTTACCTGTGATATCTACTGTGCAGGCTGTGCAGGGTGTCACCTATCCAGCGCTAGCACAGATAAAGGATGATAGGGAGAAGTTCTCGCAGGGATACTTGCGTATCGTAGAGTTGTTATCCTTTTTGTTGTTCCCTACGATGTTGTGCCTTGTGGCTGTAGCCGCTGATATGTTTATGTTGCTACTAGGCGATAAGTGGATGCCTACGGTTCCCTATTTTGAGATTTTGGCGCTTTCGGGGTTGTTCTATCCCCTTGGTGTTGTAGCTTATAATGTGCTGAAGAGTTGCAGTAATGGTGCGGTTATAGTCCGCCTAGAGGTTGCCAAGCGCCTTATTCAAACTGTTATACTTCTAATGACTATACCTCGAGGTGTGGAGTCTGTTGCCTGGGGTATTACATCTATGGCTCTCGTTGAGTTTCTTATGAATAGCGTTGTTGCGATGCGCTATATGTCGTGTGGCCTGCTCTCTCTTCTTCGCCATATCGCCCCCTCTATTACTCTTGCTGTAGCTATGTTTATACTTTTGCACCTCGCGATGCCTCTCTGCGCCTCACTACATGTAGGCTTACGTCTTCTGTTGAGTGTCGTTATCGCTGTGGCCTTCTACCTCGGTGGTGCATGGGTGTTTCGTGTCAAGGCTCTTCATGAGTTGCTCACCCTTGTTAAAGCCCTTCTCTCTGGTTCCGAACATTAGAAGTGTTCAAATCCTCGCATCTCCATATCTGTTGGCATGCCATTGTCGAGCCATGTAAGCTCCTTTTCCGCTGTTATGGTGCCTATTGCTGTGAGTGTTGTTCCTGTAGCCTCCATTAATGCTTTCGCCACAGTCTCAAACTCCGCAGCCTCCACGGTTAGGAGTAGTTCATAATCTTCGCCACCTGTTGTTGCATAGCGAATGTCGTAGTCGGTAGGGATGTGCGATAGCTCTATCGTAGCACCTACGTTAGATAGCTCCATGATATGCTTTATGTCCGAGGCTATGCCATCCGAGATATCCATCATTGCATGTACCTCGTTTCTGCCACCTAGCCATGCCCCCTCTGTAGTTCGTGCGTGTCCGCGGCGATGAGCCTTTGCCGCCGAGGTGTGCAGATCTCCAAACATGATATCAACAAGACCCTTTGATGATATGCCGAGCTTGCCTGTTACGGCAATTACATCACCTACTTTTGCTGCCGAGCGACGCTTTATATTGGTCATTGGCGCACGGCCTATAGCAACTACATTGATTGATATTCTATCGCGTGATGCTGTGGTGTCACCACCAACAAGAGCTACATTTTCACGCTTTGAAGCCTCGTAGTAACCACGCATGAAGCCCTCTGCCCACTCTCCTTGTGCAGACTCTGGTAGCGCGATGCTTAATAGTGTAGCTATAGGCGTTGCACCCATTGCCGCAACGTCCGAGATATTTACCATAAGGCTCTTCTCGCCCACCTCCTCTGCTGTAGAGGCCCCACGAAGGAAGTGGATATCCTCCACAAGCATATCTGTAGTCATAACAAGGGCCTCGTCACCCATAGGTAATACCGTGCAGTCATCGCCAATAGGCTCGAAGCCCGAGTGGGGTAGTGAGCCAAACAATGTAGCTATATCGCCAATAAATCCAAATTCCGACTTTTTCATAGCGCAAATATAGTTATTAACGCCCAAAAAACAAAACGGAGTGTCGTTTGACACCCCGTTTCGAGAATTAACCATAGAGTAGTGTTACTCTACCTGGAAGCGATATGCAGCACGTGCTGTGTATACATTATCCTTCGCAGGGTCGAGGCATACTACGCTATCGTCCATAAATGCGATAACCTCAATCAAGTCATCTGAAGTCTCGTTTGATGACCAATAATATGTCTCAACAAAAGGCTCGCCACCATTGTCGGTGATAATCTTGTTCCACTTCGCAACAGCTGGAGCATCGAAGTCACGAGCGCCCTCGGTGATAGCCTCCCACATCCATTCAAGCTCCTTTGATGATGGTAAGAACCAGTCGTCACCGTGATCCATACACCACTTAAACGCAGGGTAGTTGTTGATATCCATGCCATAGTAATTGAATGGATCGTATGTGTTCCAAGCACCCTTGTCCGAGATGCAGTTGCACCACTCATACTTTGTAGACCACTGCAAGTCCTCCTCATCCAATGAGAAGAGGTAGCACCATGTGTAGCCCTTGTTGTCGGTCTTGATAGCGTAGATAACGCCCTTAACGCCATTAACCTCATAGATAGTACCAATCTCATACTTGCCTGCGAGAGCTGGGTCGTAAACCTCTACAGTAGCACTTACGCCTGTGGTCTGGCCATCATATCTAGCGCGGAAGTTGTAAGAGCCTACGGTTGTCGAAGCAAACTTCTTGCTCTCGATAACCTCCTGTGTTGCGGTGTTGTAGATCTCCGCCTCGGCTGTTACATTCTCGTCACCATACATAACCGTAAACAGAGCCTCCTCTACGCCATCAGCCTTGATGCGGTTAGGTGAAGCAGTAATCTTTAGCTCCTTATGCTCTGGTACAGGTACGTTGTTTACAGTAATAGTAACCTCGTTAGATGGCCATCTACCCTCGTACTTCGCCTGGAACTTAAACTCGCCAGCAACATCCGATGTAAAGGTGTTGCCCTCCAACGCAGAGTTGTAGTTAAGGTTGATAATCTCGTAGCCATCAATAACCTCCTCGCCATCAACCTTTACGGTGAAGGTCACGGTCTCGGTGTTATCGGCAATAATCTCGCTCTTGTCAGCCTCGAGGGTGATAATCTTCTCAACCTCTTTAGCTGTAATCTCAACTACGTTCGATGACTCATTGTTGTATACGGCAACAAATCTGTATGAGCCAGGTGTGGTGGTTGTGAATATTTTTTGGTTAAGTATAGAGTTGTCATTAAGACATATAATCTGAACCTCATCATTTGCTGTACCGTTCACCGTAGCTGTGAATGTCACGGCGTCAGCACCATTAGCTAGCATTTCGGTCTTGTCTGCCACAAGAACAGGAACTATTGGCTGAACATCTGTCTGTGGTTCATCTGTAGCCTTCTCTTGGCACGATACGAAGCCTAAAGCAAGGGCTACTACGGCAAATATGTTAAATAATTTTCTCATTGTAGTTCTTACTTTTTAGGGTGTTATTATTACTGTACGTTGTTGAATGCAGAAGGCTCCACGCGAACTGCAAACTGTGTTGGGGTATTCTCCTCGTTGATAGCCTCAAAGAAGAATACATAATCATCCTTATCTACACCCGGGAATGAGATTGTAGCACCCTCGGCGCTCTTTGCAGCCTCGAGAGTTGTAGGCTCAACAGATGTGCGGAACATGAAGAATGCCTGAATCTGTGACCAGTCGTTAGGATTCCAATACTTCTCAAAGTCGTAGTTGCCCCAAAGCTGTACTCCAACCTTCATGTCGGTAGCATAAGTATTTGTCTTTACCAAGAAGTTTACGCTATACTTGAAACCATCAGCAACGATTACTGGCTCCGATACCTCAAGAGTAGCAATGTTATCCTTCGAAGGCTCTACAGTCTTGAATGGAACAGCTACATAGTTGTAGTCATATACTGATGTTGGGTCAGTAGTTGTAGGATCTACGTAGAATAGTACAACAACGTAGTCGGTGTTGTTCTTTAATGTCTGGTATGAAGAGATTGTGTGTGTACCCTTGCGACCAAGCTTATCCTCCTGGATGATATCACCAAATGAGTAGCCCTGCTCTACAGCGATGTTGTTAAGGCCAAAGTAGCTGCGCATAACGATATTTGCCTGCGCCTCGTTAGCCAATGTCTCATCGTAGCTCTTCTTTGTCCAGATGTAGTATGTCCACTGTGCATCGCTCTTTGAAGGTGTTACGGTGAGGTTAAAGTCGGTGTGGTTTGTCACAAGGTCCGATGTTGAGAACAAAGAGTTAGGGTCTACCTCTGCGCCCTTTGGAGTCTTGAAGGCGTAGCGGAAGAGCTTCATCTCATCATCCTGGAGGTGCATAGCCTCCCAGTTCTCGAAGTTAAACGCTACAGCGAGGTAGTCGGTCTCTGCAGCAAGAGTGCAGTCAAGGGTTGCGTAACCCGATGTAATCCAGTTACCACTGTTAGGATTCTCGATGATATACTCAAAAATCTGGTAGTCGTCATTGTAGATACCGAAAGCATCAAGCTCCATCTTGGTAATAACGCGGAAGTAGTAGCGGTTAGAACCATTAGGTGTTGCTGTAGCTGTAGCAGAGGTTGCAGTGATATCCTTAACATTAATCTCTATCTCAAACTCCTCTGGAGATACTACCTCCTCTGGGATTACAGGTATCTCTGGCTCGTTAGTCTTCTTTGTTGTCTCGTTCTTCTCGCAGCTAAATGCGAAGAGCGAAGCGAGAACTACAAACAAAATTGATAATAGTTTTTTCATAGTTTTAAAGTTTATTGTTATTAATTATTATGCTACGTATATATACACAATCGCCACAAATATACGAAAATATTTTTATATGTGCTAGTTGCGCTCTTTGCAAAACAATTTTTTTGCATTGTGATAGCGAAATATTCTAAAATATTACTATATTTGTGGGTCAATTCTGCAATAATCCCCTATAAGGTTGCGTTAGACGTGAAAGCGAAAAAAATCAATGAAACTGTTAAGATGAATCAGAAGACTCACCGTCTGTCAGTAATTAGGAAGATTATACGTTCGGAGTACATCTCTTCGCAGGAGGAGTTAATAGCGCGTCTTGAGGAGTGTGGTGTGACGGTTACGCAGTCTACCTTATCGCGCGACCTGAAGTTTATGAATGTCGCGAAGGTGCCTAATAAGGAGCGAGGTTATATCTATGTGTTGCCAAGTATGCCGCATAACGAACATGCTGTATCAAATAACATCGTTGATAACATCACAGATATCGCCTTCTCGGGAAATATGTGTGTCATAACCACCAAGTCGGGATATGCTAGTGCTATCTCGGTGCCTATTGACAACAAAGGGATAAGCGAGGTGCTTGGCTCCATAGCTGGTGATAATACGATACTTCTAATCTTGCGTGAAGGGTATAGACGCGATGTGCTTCTCGAACAGTTGTGTGAGATATTCCCATCGTTATCGTTGATAATTGCTAGGTAGTGAAGCTGTCAAATCTTGCTTCGAGTATATAAAATATGTGGTGGTGTCTGAAAAAAATCGGACACCACCACTCTATTTAAGGCCTATAACAGACGTGGCCGCGGCCTTTAGCTACTTTATGTCGAAGTTTAGCAGCGTCTGCCCTGCAATATCGATGCGATAGTTATCTCCAGCCTTCACCTCTATCTCCTCTGGAGAGCCTAGGTATATGAGGTCGCCAATACGTAGTGTCATGCACTCCGAGAGGTGGCTGACAATGTGGTCGGGGGTAAAGCGCATGTCCGAAATCTTTATCTCTGCGTGTCTCTCGCCATTGATGTAAAATGTAGCCCCTGCGAGCATAGCATCGCGCGATAGGGTGTCGAGCGAGAGGGCCGATGAGTGGTCGAAGCCCACTGCCTCATCCCATGGTAGACCCTCGCGTTGTGCTTTGGCAAGGGTATCTGCACATGTGAACGTAACACCTGCCATTATGCCATCTATGCAACGTGGTGCGAAGCGCTCGCCGATGCACTTCGCGAGGCGCGATATCTTTAGCACGATATGTGGTGCTGCGGTAACACGTCCTACACCATCGGGGATGTAGAAAGCATCGTTGTTACGAAGTAGTGCAGTGTCCGCCTTGAGGTAAAATTGTGGCTTCTCACCCGCTGTGTTATAGTTGTTTATGATGTTTATAAGTTTCATATCTACTGCAGTGATTTTACTATATCTTCGGCAAAACGCAATGAGGCTCCCTCCTCTCCCATCATCCTCTTTAGGGTGTCAAAATCTTTCAACATACGCTCTCTCTCTGCTCCTCCTGGAAGTATGGCAGCTACGCGTGCCACGACATCCTCGATATCTATCTTTTTGCATACTATCTCTGCCACAGCCTCTCGGTTTAGGTTGATGTTCACAAGTGAGATGTATGGTATACGTAGGAAGTATGGCTTCAGCTTCTCATATATCCATGGCACATGATACAACACTATCTCGGGGATTCCCATAAGTGCTGTCTCCAGTGTTGCTGTTCCCGATGTTACTATCGCCGCCTCGCTCATAGCTAGAGCTTGCTGTGTGCAGTTGCAGAGATACCTCACCTCGGAACCTTTGATGATGTTGTCGTAGATGCTCTTGTCTATCCATGGCACGGCAGTTACGACAAACTGATACTCGGGGAATCGGCGTGATATGGCAACCATGTCGGGGAGGTTCGCACGAATCTCCGACACACGACTTCCTGCAAGGAGCGATATTATAGGTCGATTCTCCAGTTCATGTTCGGCTAAAAACTCCTCGCGTGAGGGGAGTGTAGCACGGCGCTCGGCAATATCATCAACAAGAGGATTACCAAAGAAGTGTGGCTCTATGCCATGGCCGCGAAAATATTCTGTCTCAAAAGGAAATATGGTATATAGGCGATCTACATACTTGCGAAGGCTCTTTACTCTGCGCTCCTTCCATGCCCACACCTTGGGGGCTATGTAGTAGTATACCTTTATCCCCTTGCTTTTAGCCCATTTTGCTATGCGGATGTTGAATGCGGGATAATCTATGAGAATTATCACATCGGGTGCAAATCGCTCTATGTCAGCCTTTACGTTGTCCATCTGACGGAATATGGTGCGTAGGTTTTTTGCCACTTGCACAAATCCGAAGAACGACATCTCGCGGTAGTGGTATAGGAGATTCTCCTTGCCACCCACCTCGGCCATAAAGTCGCCACCCGAAAATCGGAATTGCGCCTCGGTATCATATTTTGCTATGCCTCTCATTAGTTTACCTCCATGAAGGTCTCCTGAAGGCTCTCCAGCGATGATGTAGTATCTCATTTCTTATGTTGTTTACTGATACAAAGGTACGAAATAAATGTGAAATGTTCGCTCATCCCCACATAAAAAAGATGAGTGCCATAATATTATGACACTCACCAAACTCTATTGAGTTATATTTTATAGCCCCATCTCTTCGATAATCCATCCTGCGCCACCAACTACATCTACTACAAATAGCACGTAGCGGATGTCACAGATGATGTTACGGCACAATGTCTCATCAAACTCAATGTCCGACATTGTTGAGAGCCATGTGCGGTCAAAGTTTACGCCGATAAGCTCACCCTTGTTGTTCAACACCGGAGAACCAGAGTTACCTCCTGTAGTGTGGTTTGTGGCGATGAAGCATACAGGTACGGTATACTTTCCATACATATTTACGCCCCAGCGGCCATACGCCTTCTTTTCGTAGGCATCGCGCAACTGCTGTGGCACGTTGTAGTCATAAATCTCGGGGTTATCCTTGGCGATGATACCCTCGATGGTTGTTTGTGGTAGGTGCCACTCACCATCGGCATACTCATAACCAGCAACCTTGCCGTATGCTACGCGCAATGTAAGGTTAGCATCTGGGAAGAAGGCACGCTTCTTATCCCACTCCATGAGAGCCTTTACGTAAGGACGGAACCATCGCTCAATATCTGGGATGTTGCTCAAGTTGCGATATTTATACTTTTTAGCATATGCCTGAATAGGAACTATTGCGCGTGCAAACTCCGACATAGGGTCAGCCTCTATCTCTGCAGACTTGAATGACTCGTATGTTCCGAGCTTGGTGTTGTCATATAGCCAGTTTGCGTAGTTCTCCGCGCCACCATGCTGCGCAAATAGCGCCTTTAGAGCTGGAGCATCTGCAGTCGCAAGGGCCTCGTATGCCTTGAGCATAGCTATAGCAAGCTGACGATCTACATTAACATCGAAATCTTTATAGAAACGCTCGATAGCTGCCTCGCGCTTTGCAGCATCCTTCTCCATGGCTAGTAGCACCACCTGCTGAAGCTCTATGCCACATAGCGTCTCGTTGAAAAGCTCATAGTTGAAATAGCCATCCATGTTGCGCTCGTATGCCGCCTTTAGAGAGTCAAGAAGGTATGCCTTGTCGGGGTTCTCCTTGCGGAACTTATCCTCGTAGGCAACCTTTTTGTCGTATGTTCCAAGACGGTTGATGCCCTTTACCTCGCCCTGCCACTTCTTCCAAGCGTTTGCAATGTTTGCCTGCTTGGCTGCATACTTTATGCGTGTCTCTGGTGACTTGGCCTGTGCAGCACCGATGATATCAAGACGCTGTGTGCGAAGATCAATCTTCGTAGGGTCTGACAACTCGGCGATGTACTTCACAGCATCCGATGTGATATACTCCTGCGTGTTGCCAGGGAAGCCATAAATCATGGTGAAGTCACCCTCCTTGATGCCTGCGGTTGATATTTTAAAGTGGCGAGCAGGTGTGTAAGGCTTGTTATTTGCGCTGTACTCCGCAGGGTTATTCTCCTGGTCGGCATAGATGCGGAATATAGAGAAGTCGCCGGTGTGACGTGGCCAGATCCAGTTGTCGTTGTCGGCGCCAAACTTACCAATAGTTGTAGGAGGTGCGCCAACAAGACGTACATCGTTAAACTCGCGATAGATGAAGAGGTATGCCATGTTTCCATAATACATAGACTCTACTTTAGCTTTGTAGCCTCTGCCTTCAGCCTCTGCCTTCTTGATGATATCCTCCTTTGTCTCGCCTGCTGCAATACGCTCTGTTACCTCCTCCATGCGCACCAAAATATGCACTTTTAGTCCAGGGCAGTATAGCTCCTCACTGTGGTTCTTTGCCCAGAATCCATCTGTGAGGTAGTCATGCTCCACTGACGAAAGAGCCTGAATGGCGTCATATCCGCAGTGGTGATTGGTTAGGATAAGACCCTTCTCTGACACGATCTCTCCTGTACATCCACCATCAAACAACACCACAGCATCCTTCAATGATGCCTTGTTGATAGAGTAGATATCCTCTGCCGAGAGTTTAAAACCCTTCGACTTCATATCCTTTATGCGGCTTGATATTAGTGATGGTAGCCACATACCCTTATCGGCAACGGCCGAAAATGTGGTTGCTACGAGCAACGCAAATAGTAATAAGGTTCGTTTCATTATAATAGATTTTATTGATTTGTTCGTTAGTAGCACGAGGGGAGTAGCTCTATGAGGTACTCTATCTCACGGCAAAGACGTTGCACAGGGAGGCCCATAACATTGTAGAAGGAGCCCTCTATTGACTCTATGCCTACATATCCTATCCACTCCTGAATCCCATACGCCCCAGCCTTATCCATAGGCTTGTAGTTCTCGACATAGTAATCTATCTGCTCCTCGGATAGCTCTGCAAAGCGCACCGTGCTTACCGATGCAAAGGTATGTTCACGGTCAGCCATGCGTAGTGTAACTCCCGTCACTACCTTATGCTCGCGCCCCGATAATTCGCCTATCATCACCTTTGCCTCCTGCTCTGTGGCTGGCTTACCGAGTACCCTCTCTCCGAGGAGTACTGTTGTGTCGGCCGTGATGAGTATGTCGTTGTAGCCAAGAGCTGTGGGGTAGGCATGGCTCTTTAGTCGCGATAGGTATGGTGCTACGTCTAGCGCGGCTAATGAAGCGGGGTATGACTCCTCACATTCAAACTTCTCGGCTAGGCGATACTCTATGCCTGTCGCTCGGAGTAACTCTCTGCGGCGTGGAGATGCCGAGGCTAATATTATGTTATACGTCTTTAGTTTATCCTGTAGTAGCATTGTTATATACTTTACGTTGTCAAAGGTACAAATTTTATTTTAATAAATAGTTACAATTTGTTAATCTAAAGAGTATTGCTCTATTATCTCCTTTTATACCTCTCCCTAAACCTCCATTTGCCCCATGCGATATTGATATAATCTATATCTCTATCGAGGTATTCGATTTTAACTATCCATGATTTGTACTATCTTTGCCAGCAAAGAGTTAATTTAAATGATTATATGATTATGAATGGTGTATATCTCAAGAGTCAGAGTGTTGGCTCAATCGTTAATGATAATTTTGCGACAGCTAGAGTCTTTAAAACCTTTGGCGTAGATTTCTGTTGCGGAGGAGGTGCCTCTCTGGAGGAGGCTTGTCGTGCAGCAGGTGTTGATGTCGATGTTGTGATGCAAGCCCTTCTTGCCGAAAATCAAAGCACCCCTAGTGCCATACCCTTTGACTCATGGCCAACCGATTTGCTTATCGATTATGTGTTGAAGGTTCACCATCGCGGAATTAGAGCAAAGGGGCCAGGTCTGCTAAACGACATCCGCACTGTTGCTCGCGTGCATGGCGATTCTCACCCCGAACTTCTACAACTCGAGGAGCTATTTGCAGCTTCGTTGCGCGATTTAGAGAGTCATCTTCAGAAGGAGGAGCAGGTGCTGTTCCCATATTGCTATGCACTTTATGAGGCCTCTATGCGTAAGGAGTCACACGCCCCTATGCACTGCGGTAGTGTGGCAAACCCCATTCGTGTTATGCTGCATGAACATAATGACGAGGGTACGCGATATAAGTATATCCGCCTTTTGATGAAAGATTTTGTTGCCCCCGAGGATGCTTGTGCTACTTATCGCCTGATGCTTCAAGACCTCGAGAACTTTATGGATGGGTTGTTCGAACATATACATATCGAAAATAATATTCTCTTCCAGAGATTTCAAGAACTTGAATCTATAAGTGTACGTAAGTAGGTAAACCTAGGCTTGAAATAGAAAATTGCATGAGAGGGCATAGACGAAGCTATGCTCTCTTTTTTACGCTATTTTCTATTGTCAATCTATACCTATATTTATATATATAATAAAGGGAAAAAATGACCCTAAAAAATGGCTGTCGTATAATATGCTGTAAATCAATGCTATAAGAAAATATTGCTAAAAAAGGCGAAAAAAAGTTGTAAAAAAGTTTGGAGATTAAAAATAAAGCGCTACCTTTGCATCCGCAATTGAGAGATATAGAATATCGCTCATTCGCAGAAAGGTTCTTAGACAAAATTTTTTGAAAAAAGTTTCCAAAAAATTTGGTGGTTTCAAAAATATGATTTATCTTTGCACCCGCTTTCATCACTTAAAAAATGATGAGACGAGCAAAGGTTCTTCGATAAAAATTTTTTGAAAAAAGTTTCCAAAAAATTTGGTGGCTTCAAAAATTTGCCTTACCTTTGCACCACTTTCCCACTTCAAAATAGAGTGGTTAAGTGATACCAAAAAACGGTTCTTTGATTTACTGGTTTTTATATTGAGAGAAAAGTGTAGTATTTATCTGTCAATTTCCTTTTAGGAAAAATTGAAACAGTCAGGACTCTAACAATACATTATAATTTTTTACAATG
>JAGBWD010000026.1 GCA_017629985.1 Alistipes sp. | reverse complement strand
TCACACTAAAACTGATGCCATTGGGGAAAGTTGCACATTAAATGCCGAAATTGCTATCGGTCTAAAACTGTTCATTTTCAGATAGATGGTTCAATATCAACTTTAACAGACAACCACACCAAGGTTACGGCTCTGGGTACTAGAGAGAGAAACGAGAGTTTCTCTCTTTTTTTTGTCTGTATTGAGTGGCGAGAGAGTACAGCATGCTGTACATCGTGTATGCTTTGTTGGGTGTTGGCAAGCAAGCTTGCCACGCTGTACATTGGGCGTACTTTGTTATTTCGTAGAGGCTTATAGAATCTTTACTACAGGGAGTTCTTCCCACGAGGTGGTGTAGTGTGGTGAGCGGTGTAGGCTATTTGCCTTTATGGCGTTCATGCCCTGTGATGCTACCGAGATATGACACTCCGTGGTACTGTTTATCTTATCTATGGTCTGCATCAAGCGGCTATGGCGTGCATTATGTTCCGCAGAGAACATCGAGAGGTGGCGACCCTCAGAAGGGATAATATCCGAGGCGATGACCCCCGCCTTTTTATATCCCACACCACGTACGTATATATCTGAAAGAGCCTCACGGCAAGTGCGGACTATGTCGATTGTGCTATCTGTAGGTTCGATAAGGGGTAGTGAGATATGTCCACACTGCTGTATCTCTTGTTCATGAAAACGGTTGGTGTATGCAAAGACGGTGAGACGTGAGCATACAGAATGTTGGGCGCGAAGCTTCTCGGCAGTCATAGCGGCAAACTTAACAACCTGCTCC
The DNA here is from genome assembly GCA_017629985.1 of Alistipes sp. Classification (GTDB taxonomy): domain Bacteria; phylum Bacteroidota; class Bacteroidia; order Bacteroidales; family Rikenellaceae; genus Alistipes. The sequence goes on along the minus strand of JAGBWD010000026.1, from coordinate 5,276 downwards.
AAAAGCTCTGTAAAGTCGTAGATTTCGCTAGAGAAACTACGTGAGTTACAGATAGATTGATGGGCGCTAGCACTACTCTCAAAGCCTATGGCTGGGATGCCATGTAGCTCTCGCCATATTCTAATGCCGTTGATGCCCATATTGCGGCGTATCCACTCTTCGGAGAGTTGGCAGAAGTCGTAGGCCGTATTTACGCCTATATCTTTGAGGCGCGGGGTGCTACGGCGACCTATGCCCCACACATCCTCAATAGGGAGCTTACGAAGAACCTTCTCTATATCTTCCTTACGGTGCATGAAGCATCCTCCACGGAGTTTAGGGTAGCTCTTGCAGAGCTGTGCCGCAATCTTTGCTAGGGTCTTCGTTGGGGCAATGCCAACAGATACGGGGATGCCTGTATACTTGCGGCAGCGCAACGATAGCTGCTTCGCGTAGCTATCGAAATTAATGTTATCCACACCACGAAGGTCTAGGAACGCCTCATCGATGGAGTAAACCTCAATTTGGGGTGCTGACTCGCGGAGTATAGAGCGTATGCGCCGTGAGAAGTCGGCATATAGGGGCATGTTTCCCGAGAAGATAGTGACGCCATGGCGGTTGATGATGTCGCGAACCTTAAAGAGGGGGTCTCCCATCTTAATACCGAGAGCCTTTGCTTCGTTGGAGCGTGCTATGATACAGCCATCGTTATTCGAGAGAACAACGACTGGGCGTCCATTAAGTTCTGGACGAAATACGCGCTCGCAGGATACGAAGAAATTATTGCAGTCGGCTAGGGCAAACATCCTATTATGGTATTAAAAAAGAGACCGACAACAGGTGTCGGTCTCTCAATAACTTGAAGGTTAATTACTTAATCTCCCAGGTCTGACCTGAACGAAGAAGATCATCAACACACTTGAACTTTGCATTAGCCTTAACCTCCTCAACCTGCTGCTGAACACGAATATCGTAGACATTCTCATCATCAACATCGCGGATAACACCTACGGCAACAGGGTACTCTGGATACTTCATAGCTGCGAGCATAGAGTGTAGGGTAGTGTCTGCGCACTTCGCATCGTGTGTCAAGACATCATCGATAGTGTAGCCATCCTCACCAACAGTAACGGCCTTGAGACGCATGTTCTCAAATACCAAACCCTTCTGCTTATCCTTGCCGAAGAGCATCTTCTCACCATGTACCAAGTGGATGGTATTCTCCTCACGTGTAGCCTTATCACCAGCAAACATCGCGTGAGTCTTATCGTTGAAAATCATACAATTAACCAACGCCTCGGTAACTGACATACCCTTATGCTTTGCTGCTGCCAACAAGCACTCCTTGGTAAGCATAACCTCCTGGTCGATAGTACGAGCAAAGAAGGTACCCTTTGCGCCGATAACCAACTCACCTGGAGTAAATGGCTTCTCAACAGTACCAAAAGGTGAAGTCTTGGTAATCTTACCTAGCTTGGTAGTTGGAGAGTACTGACCCTTTGTAAGACCATAAATCTCATTGTTAAACAAGATTACGTTAAGGTCGATGTTACGGCGAATAGCGTGAATGAAGTGGTTACCACCGATAGCCAATGAGTCACCATCACCAGTACATACCCATACTGAAAGCTCTGGGTTTGCAGTCTTGATACCTGTAGCGATAGCGTTAGCACGACCGTGAATTGTGTGGAAGCCAAAGGTCTTCATGTAGTAGATGAAACGCGATGAACAGCCGATACCTGATACAAAGGTAAACATGTTGTGAGGCTTGCCAAGGGCATCAGCAACCTCTGGCAATGTACGCTGCACAGCGTTAAGAATAGCGTGGTCGCCACATCCTGGACACCACTTTACCTGTTGATCACTCTTGAAATCAGCGGGTGTATACTTGAAATCTGCCATAGTATTTTTCAGTTTCTTATTATTAATATAGTGGTGTTCTAATTATAGCATTGACTCAACCTTCTCCTTAAGCTCAACAACGGTGAATGGCTGACCCTCTGTTTTGCCGAATGACTCGATAGTTACATCGGTGAACTGCTGACGCAAGTAGTTAGCAAACTGACCCTCGTTCAACTCGCAAACAACGATGCGCTTATAACGCTTAAGAGTCTCTGCAACACCCTTCTGCAAAGGATATATGTAGTTGAAGTGGAGATGAGCTACGCTCTTACCCTCATCCTGAAGCTGCTTAACAGCGCTGTGAAGGTGACCACGTGTACCACCCCAACCAACAACCAATACGTCAGCCTCGTTAGCACCAAATACCTCAAGCTCTGGCAACTCGTCAGCAACAAGCTCAACCTTGCGCTTACGTGTAGTAACCATCTCCTGGTGGTTCTTTGGATCGTGTGAGATAGTACCACGGAGGCGATCCTTCTCCAAGCCACCGATACGATGCTCAAGACCCTCCTTGCCTGGGAATGCCCAGCCACGAGCCAACTTCTCGTTACGTGCGTATGGCAAGAACTCCTCGCCCTCAACGCGCTCAACGATAGGAGGTACGATAGCAGGGTAGTCGCTCATAGATGGTATCTTCCATGGCTCTGAACCATTAGCGATGAAACCATCGGTGAGAAGCATTACAGGAGTCATATGCTCCATGGCAATCTTACCAGCCATAAATGCGTAGTGGAAGCAGTCGCTAGGTGATGATGCAGCGATAACAACCATAGGACACTCACCATTACGGCCATAGAGTGCCTGGTTAAGGTCGCTCTGCTCGGTCTTGGTTGGAAGACCTGTAGATGGACCACCACGCTGTACATCAACAACAACCAATGGAAGCTCGGCCATAACTGCCAAACCCATAGCCTCGCTCTTAAGCGAAATACCTGGGCCTGAAGTAGTTGTTACGGCAAAATTACCAGCATAAGCAGCACCAATAGAGGTGCAGATACCTGCAATCTCATCCTCGGCCTGAACTGTCTTAACGCCAAGGTCGCGGCGCTTTGCAAGCTCCTCAAGGATTACAGTAGCTGGAGTGATAGGGTATGAACCACAGAAGAGTGGCAAGCCAGACTTCTCTGATGCAGCACAGAAACCCCATGCTGTAGCTGTGTTACCGTTGATAGAACGATAGACACCCTTCTCCAAGTTAGCAGGTGCTACGGTGTAGTTATTTGCAAACTGATGTGTGTTTGCTGCATAGTTATAACCAGCCTCGATAACTCGCTTATTTGCCTCGGCAACCAATGGGTTCTTCTTTGCAAATTTTGAGTCAAGGAACTGCTTAGCGAAATCATCAGGACGGTTGTACATCCAGAAGCAGATACCCAAGGCAAACATATTCTTACACTTAACCATTGCCTTGTTATCCATGCCTGTATCCTTCAAAGCCTCCTTGGTCATGGTGGTAATATCTGGAATAACGACATTATAACCCTCCAAGCCTAGCTCTGCAATAGGATCCATGGTCTTGTAACCAGCCTTCTTGATGTTCTCCTCTGTCATGGTGTCACCATCGATAATAACTGTAGCCGATGGCTTCAACCACTTACGGTTAGCGATGAGTGCCGCTGGGTTCATGGCAACCAAGACATCGCAATAGTCGCCAGGATTGTCAATGCGGCTTGAACCAAAGTGTACCTGGAAACCAGATACGCCTGCTACTGTTCCCTGTGGTGCGCGAATCTCGGCAGGGTAATCTGGGAATGTTGAAATACCATTGCCGAACAGTGCTGAAGTATCCGAGAAGAGTGTTCCGGTGAGCTGCATACCATCACCCGAGTCACCCGAAAAACGGATAACCACATCCTGCAACTGTTGTACGTTTACATTGTCCATTGTAGTGTAGTTTGTTATTTATATTATAGTTTATTGATTATTCAATGTGGTTAAATTAGGATACCTTATACTAGATACCCATAATTTCATACAAATATAGTAAAAATAATAATAGCCTGTATCAAAAATCAGGAATAAATTTCACTATTGGTGATATTTCTTTTGAATTTACTCTCTTCTCTCGTTTTAGAATCCCCAAGAATCAGGCTCCAGTGTGTTATTACAGACCAAAATTCTCTATACATTTATCTAATATTCTCCATCTATCGCTCTTCTTTTTAAATGTAGATTTGTCATCGACTTCGCAGGCGGATATAATCACACAGGAGAAACTACTCAGATATGCCTCGTTTTCACTATTTGGTTGTTACTCCTCTATGGGTGGCATAATTCACTAGTAACTAGGGTGGTATCGTAAAAAAAAGAGGCCACACCGTATGGTGTAGCCTCCAAAATTGTGGAACGATAGATTATCGAATCTGACGGATAATCTCGCCACCGTGCTTGATAGCCTCCTCGTTCTGTGGGAGCATCTTCCATGCACGCTCTGGCAAAGTCTTCTTAAGACCCTCCATTACGTTCTCCATCTTAACCACTGGGCGTACCTTAAGGTAAGCACCAAGGATCATGGTGTTGAACAACTTTGCCTGACCCAAACGTGCGCACTCTGCAGTAGCATCAATCTGGTAGATGCTAATGTCGGTACGTGTAGGGTGGTGAGTGATACCATTAGTGTCGTAGATAAGAACGCCACCTGGCTTCACCTGTGCCTCAAACTTATCCATAGACTGCTGGTTGAGAACTACAACGCAGTCAAACTCGTGTGCGATAGGTGAAGAGATTGCGCTATCTGAAAGAATAACGGTTACGTTAGCGGTACCACCACGCATCTCAGGACCGTATGAAGGCATCCATGTTACCTCCATATCCTGCATAATACCAGAGTAAGCCAAAATCTTACCCATAGTGAGGACACCCTGTCCTCCGAAACCTGCAATGATTACTGTCTCTTTCATAAATGCTTACTCTTTAGTTGTGTCCTTCAAATCTCCTGGCTCGTAGAATGGCAACATGTTCTTCTCAAGCCACTCGTTTGAAGCTACTGGAGAGAGCTTCCAGCCTGAATTACATGTAGCAACAATCTCAACAAGGCTAAAGCCCTTACCTGCCATAGCATTCTCAAATGCGTGACGGATTGCCTTCTTTGCCTTACGTACGTTTGCTGGAGTGTGAACAGTCTGACGTGTTACGTAACATACGCCGTCTAGGTGTGCCAACATCTGGGCAATCTTATAAGGATAGCCATTGAGCTTTGGATCACGACCATAAGGTGTAGTTGCGGTCTTCATACCCAAAAGGGTAGTAGGAGCCATCTGACCACCTGTCATACCATAGATAGCGTTGTTGATATAGATGGCAACGATATTCTCGCCACGTGCTGCAGCGTGAATAGTCTCACCAGTACCGATGGCTGACATATCACCATCACCCTGGTATGTGAATACCATCTT
>JAGBWD010000025.1 GCA_017629985.1 Alistipes sp. | reverse complement strand
TACAGGAACACGCTCTTTCAAATCAAGGTCAAAGCGGTCTGTACTCATGTCACATGCTGGGTCTACATCCCAAGAGTCATCATCATCAAATTGACCATGAAGGAGAGTAGAGACAGAGGAATCGACACCACTATACATTTGACGCTGAATACGAGTGCCAAGACACTCGCAAGGTGTTGTATTAATCTCAGTATCATTAGATTCTGGAGGAATATTAACTAAAGGCTTATAACGATTTCTATACATAATAATAATTATTAAAGGTGAGGAAGAATCTGCTTACTAATAGGCTGTTTAGTCTTATCATAAAAACGTATCTGAACTTGGAAATTATCAGTATACTTATTAACAGCGAAAATATTATTATAATATTCTGGAGTTATATAAGTAGATGAATCCAAAAATTCATCATTTCCCAAATTAGCATCAGTAGAAAAATTCTCATCATAGGTTCTAGGAGAGAATGGTCTATTAAGAGTCCAATAACCATACTGATATTTTTGAGTCATGAGACCATGAGACTCATCAAAACTAGTCATATACTCTAACCATGCAGGATGCTTACCAAGGGAAGTATTATAATCATCAAAAGAGATATTAAACCACCCACCTGCAGGAAGAGTATCGGGATTACGAAGATTAGAATGATACCAAGGTACAGCAGATACCTCCAATTTCTGCAAATCATCATATCCAATAGCATCAAACTCTGGTCTATAAAGGTCATAGAAATTTGACTTGAGATACATTTTCTTGATACCTTGGAAATAACTTACATAAGGTATGATTCTAAACATACACATTAGATAACCGGGCTCTGTAGCACGGAACTCAACAAAAGACCCTTTATTCTTAATATAACCCTGACCTAATGAAGAGCGAGAACCTAAAGACTGATTAGAAGTGATATCACCATCACCCGTCTGAGCAGTAGCATAGATATCATTAAAAACAATATTTGAAGTGATAGAACCAAGGAACTGAGGGATATCTAACTTGGAATTAGTCTTAACGCCAAAGTGGGCCTTTATCCAAGAGCCAAAACGTGTATCACTAAAAATAGACTTATCAACATACTTTGCAACTCTATTAGCTTGACGGAGCTGATTAATAGTGAAACTATTATCTTGGACAGTAATACGTGATGACTCCTCCATGTAAGCCACAAAATCATTACGAAAACGACTATTAAAATAGTCATCCATATAAGTACAGCGTAACAACCCATAATGCAAACCATTTCGGGTATCATAAAGAGGATAATTATTAGTATCCAAAATAGGTCTTATGACTGATTGACCCGAGAACAGAGGAGGAGAGGTCAAAAAGGCAAAACGACCAAGACCAACGATTGGATATGTAGGTCTAATAAAAGTATTAAATACTTGAATGACATCTAAAGAAGTACCAGAATCAACACTATTAGTGAAACTATTTACAAAATCATCAAGAGATGAAAGAGGGATATTAACATCTCGAGAAAATTGAGTAGGTATAGTGATGACATCAGAACCAGAATCAAAACTATAAGAGTTATGGTATCGGAAAGGGACATTAGGGTCATGAGGATTAGAGTAGTAATTACGCCAAATGTCAAAATAACCTATAAAAGGTGTACCGTTTAGAAGCTTATTACCTTTCCAATTTAGATGTGAATAACCTACAGGAAGCATACCCAAATAATCTATAAGAGATGATGGAGAACATATAATAGATTGATATAACTCTACATCACCGTCTAACCAATACTGATTAACTTTATAAGTTAAAGAATCGGGAGAATCTGAATTAGGAATACCAATACCAAAACCACCAGAGGAGGGAACAACAGACATAGTTTGTGTGTTAGTAGTTGTAGGTAAAGTATAATAATGGAATGGGAAATTATCATCAAAATCTGGATTCACATTATTCAATGAAAGATGACGATGATAGATACGGAGAGGAACAAAAAAGGCATCAATCTTTACCTTAAATGAACCCATGAGAGGTGCGACAGTTGCATTAGTCTGAATAAGCGCATTGACATCAAGGCGCTTATATGAATTAGGAAGAATCTCCTCTACATAACAAGGGATAACCCAACCGACATCAGCAGAAAAACGATTGACACGACCAAGATTAAAATTTGACCTTTTAGGATTTGGAAGGTCTATATTAAGCAAAGAACTAACTTTATTATTTGCCATATAATTCTTTAGTTATAAAATCATCTCTATTAGGGATGAATGATTCATATTTGTTTTTTAACGTAGTATCTTTATGGAAAGATGGCGCATAAACAAGTGAACTAGCTATATCTTTAGGCAAAAGATGGTGAGGGATGACAAGCAAAGGTGAACCACCGATAGACTTTACGTAATCCACATATTGAACATAATTTTGAAAAGTTCTAGTATGAGCTTTAAACGGCGGAAGAGGTAATTCAAACATCTGCTTGAAGAAGAGAGCCTTACGATTAACAAGGTCAATAGGTGAAAACAATTTGTCAAGATAATAACGCGGTAGAGCAGTAGGTAAATTATTATGCAACAGACGAACAAACACAGGACGTGAATGAAGTACATGAGAATTTCGATTAACATCGTCTAAACAATAATCTTTACCTATAGCAGGAGATACCCAAACTTTAGTTTTCTTATCCTTTTCTATGAAGAAAGGAATAGACTCTTTAGTAAGTTTATCACCTTTAACAATCTTTGTTATATATCCAGAAACGTAGGTCAAGCCTTGAGGACCTTTAAGAGTTTGCATATCCACACGGCCGAAAGGCCATAGAGTGCGTAGCTGTTGTATAGTACAAAGCATACGGAAACCTATAAAATGAAAATGCAAGCGACCACGTTTTTCACCATATTCGGAAGTAATATAATGACGGAACGAGCAACCAAACATCTTACGATATCGCTCTAAAAATAGACGCATTTGTTTATCCATTTTAGGAGGAGTATCGAAAAGGTGCATATACTCATTGGCGATAGTAAGAGTACCGAAGATAACTTTAGAATCTGGAAACTTATCTAAATGATAATGATACTCATCTAAAAGCCTTTGACGCCATTGATTACCACGTTTTTTTTGGCACTCAACACATAAACCACAATCAACCTTTACATAAAAGTCAGGTGCTGAACCAAACATAGATACAGCACCCAACTTATTATTATTAGCGATTTTAATATAGTGTCGGTTAATAATAATACGAGGTTTTAGACACATCAGCGACCAAATTTACCGATTCGAACACGGATTCTTTTTCTTGATTTCATGGTTTTTAGATTTAGGGATTGGACAATAATGCTCTTTAAGAGCTTTGATAAGCTGTGCGTTTCTATCACGAACAACAGAAAGATTATGCTGTAAGCGAGAACACTCTTGACGCAGAGCATCCAACTTTAGCAAGGTCTTGTGATAGTTATCAACATCACAACGGAGTGAGTCGATAGTATTCTGTTGCCAATTCAAAGCACGGACAAGACAATCTATATCTCCTGTATCACGTAGCTCAGTGAGAGCAAGGATAAAGATATCTTTAGGGTCTGGCTTAACAAAGAGACGATTGATAAAAGCCTCTTTAATATTTGGGCAGTTGATAAGGTAATCAACAACCTCTTCGGCAAAGTCCGAAGAACAGTTACCATTGACAAGGTTGATAAGGATTGTATTACTTTTCTGTATCATCGGGATAGATTTTTTTGTACATTTCTAAAGTGGGAGCAGGGAGAGAATCTAATATAGATTTAGCAGAATCAAGATTTCGAGATATAAGCTCATGAATTCGCTGGGCATGTTCAATCTGCTCAATGGTATAAGTACCATTATTAGTATCGCGCTTGAGACGCTTAATAATATGGGAAATCCCAATAGTAATGATGGGCTTGATAAATTCCCAAATAGCAAGCCAATTAATCTTTGTCTTCATGTGGTAGTAGTGAAATAAAATGTTCAGTAACATCATTAATAGTATGGTGGAGTGTATCGGAGAGATGATATATCAAGCTAGTATCACCAACACGCTTTACAAGCTCAAAAAAGTTTTGTAGAGCGGAGAATTTACTATTACAATCAATAACAGCATTAGTAAATGACTGAATTTTAGCGAAATCTTCTGTAGTAGGTAGCTGATTTGTGTTTGATTTGTTAGTTTTCATAATTGTTTTTATTTTTGCGGTACATAACATAAATATTACGACATAGTAAATGGCAGGGTAGAGAGGTAAGAATAGGTAAACGGAGATAGTAAAATAGAAATTTAATAAGTTACAGATAATATAGAGTTAGAATAACTATGAATACACTACTTGTGATAATTGCCCTTGTCATGGGCTTGGTTGGATTGTTAGGCGTATTTGTCCCTATAGTGCCAGGCACGATACTCTCTTTTGTGGGTCTGATTTGCGTATTTTGCACAACGGAATCTACAATATCTATCGGCACATTGATACTCTGGGGCATTGTGTCACTCGTAGTCATACTTCTAGACTACATTCTACCTGGTTACTTCAGTAAGCTATTTGGCGGCACAAAGGCTGGTATCACAGGTGCTACCGTGGGAACCATAGTTGGAATATTCTTTGGTGTGCCAGGCATCATCCTTGGCCCATTCTTTGGCGCTATCGCTGGCGAGATGATTGGCTCTAAAGCACCCATAGAGAAGGCCTTTAAAGTAGGTATGGGTTCTATGCTGTCGTTTTTCGTTGGTACAGGCATAAAACTGGTAGCTGCAGTATATATGCTATACTACATCGTAAAGGTATTTATCGCGGTAGCAATATAGTGTAAGATGTTAGAAATCAAGTAGTTTATACTTATTTCTAGTCTCGGTCATAGATATTACCTCCTCGAAGTGCCACCATTCGCGGCGATAAGGCACCAGGCCCACCTTATGCATCACCTCAATAAGAAGAAGTCTATTTTTTGCGGCGGTGATGGTTATCAGACCCTGCGCAACGAGGCTATTGAGGTATGACCTATATACCTCTATAGTGCGTGTTGAGATATCACTACTGTCGGGCGTTCCCTTTACCGATGAGGCTGTGGTGAGGTCATCAAAGGGTGTTCCCATATCGAGCGCAGTACCATCAGCAGTAGCTATAGTTAGGTCTACTGCAACACCGTAGTTATGGCGACCTCCACGTGTGCCATCTGCTACAAAGCTCTCTAGCTCCGTGCCCTCCACGCATCTGCGCATCTGACGTTGTACGCTCAAAGGGCGTGCTGCATCATATATGAGAAGCGTATATTGAGGATATTGCGACTTGAGGATGCGCTGTGCCTCGACAACTCTTTCGGCAAATCTCTCCTCGAGGTAAGCTATCTCCAGCTCCCCATACATATCCTTGCCCACAAAGTTGTCCTCGGTGGAGTACTTTAGCTCCACAAGGATACTACTCTCTAGACTACGTATATCTACAAGGCCATACTCTCGCATTTTGTTGTCTACATCTATCTGCTGTGCCATAGCTACAGATGTCACCAACATCACATAAAGAAGTGCTACTACCCTACTCATATCTCTTCTATTTGGAACAAAGGTAGTAATTAAAATGTAAGTTCCCGCTAAAATTAAATGCAGAGTGGCCACATTGGCAAAAATTACCATAAATAGATTGCTCGAAGAGTAACTTTCTCACTATGTAGTGTCGTATTCCGCTTTTTTTGTTTATCTTTGTCGCGCATTAAAGCATTAACCTATTCAGTTCATTAGTTATGTTGAGTAGAAGATTACTCCGAGTAAAGGTTGCAAAGACCCTTTACGCACATCTTAAGTCTGGCTCCGATAACCTCAAGGCTTCGGAGAAGAGTCTTGTTGAATCTATTGATAAAGCCTATGACCTCTATTTTCAGATGATGTCATTCATCACCGAGGTAGCCCGATATGCCGAAAGCCGTATAGAGATTAATAAGCAGAAGAAGCTGGCTACGTATGAGGATCTTAACCCTAATCGCCGCTTTGTTGATAACCCTGTCATTCAGCTTATCGCTAATAGCGACTCTGTGAATGATGTTTTGGCTTCACGAAAGCTCTCTTGGGCAAACCAGCAGGATGCTGTGAAGGATGTCTACAACCGCCTTGTAGAGTCGGAGTTGTATAAGAACTACATGGCAGCCTCTATCAACACATTTACTAATGATAAGAAGTTTGTAGAGGAGTTCTTCCAGTGGCTCGAGCAGGATGAGGCATTAGCAGATGTTGTTACAGAGATGTCGCTATTGTGGGCTGATGACTACGGCTTTGCTCTATATTTGGCTATGCGCACCGTGCAGCATACAAAGGCTAGCCACGAGGAGCTTAAGGTGCTTCCAAAGTTTAAGAGTGAGGAGGATTTGGATTTTGCAAAGACACTATTTGTAAAGTCGTTGGTACAATATGAGGATAACCAGGAGGTTGTTGATCGCTACTCTAAAAACTGGGATGTGGAGCGTGTGGTATTCATGGATAGCTTGATACTATCTATTGCAATCACCGAATTAACATACTTCGAGTCGATACCCGTGAAGGTTACTCTCGATGAGTGGATTGACATAGCAAAATACTACTCTTCACCTACTAGTAGCAACTTCGTAAACGGCGTATTGGATAAGATTGTAGCGGAGTTTAAGGAGAGTGGTCGTATCAACAAGAGCGGCCGCGGACTACTATAACGGTAATCTGATGATGGCGCGCAAGTGGTACATCGCAATTATCGTTGTGGTAATAGCAGCCATGGTGGCACTTGTTTTGCATGTTGCAGATTTCGTGGTGGATGACCACCATAACGAGGTGGCGCAAACAGAGATTGAGAGCGATACTATTATTGCGGAGTATAATGGCAATAATATATGTGAGGTGTTAGTTGAATTGGGGAGTGTAAAGACCTCATCTATAACATCAAAGAGTATCCGCGTTGTTAATAGCAGCTCTGCACCACTACTATTATTAGACCACACTACCCTATGCCGATGTATGGATTTGCGATACTCTAGAGAGAGCATAGGTGTTGGAGGGTATGAGGATATAACACTCACCTTTGACTCTCGCGGCGAATGGGGCAACGTGGGTAATTATATGGAGATTATAACCTCTGTAGAGAATACCCCCATAGTTTTGTGGATTGATGCTTATGTGGAGTAGTATACAATATTATATATAGAGAGACGTTATTAATCGTAGCAAACATATAAACTTTAAAATTATAGAATTATGAATTTACTTTTTATTGATGGTGAGGTAGTAGAGGCTGCACAGGAGGTTGTTGCTGATGCTACTGCGGCACAGCCTGCAGCAGGTGGCGGTTGGACATTCTGGATTATGATTATTGCGATGATCGCTATCATGTACTTCTTCATGTGGCGTCCAGAGTCAAAGCGCCGCAAGCAGATGGAGGCATTCCGTAACGGCTTGAAGAAGGGTGATAAGATTATCACAGCTGGTGGTATCTATGGTACTGTAAAGGAGGTACAGCCTACATCACTTCTTATCGAGGTAGACAGCAACGTAACACTCCGCATTGCAAAGGAGATGGTTGTTGGCGACCCAACTAATGGCATTCAGCAGCAGTAATAAAATTACTACTGCTGAACAGGATATAAAACCCTCCTTTGATAAGGAGGGCTTTTTCGTTTATAGTGTCATTCCCTCTATATTGTAGAGTTGCAAAGTAAGCGCCGCTATAGTGTAGAGTTGCAAAAGCTGCAAAAAAAGCCCTCCTCGATGAGGAAGGCTTTATGAGAGTTGGACTATACCCTACTACTTAAACTCTACCAACGACTCACCGGTCATCTCGGCAGGCTTCGAAAGACCCATAAGGTCTAGGACCGTAGGAGCAACATCCGCAAGGATACCATCCTTAACCTTTGATACTCTATCCGAAACAACCACAATAGGTACAGGGTTAAGTGAGTGTGCCGTATTTGGAGTGCCGTCAGCATTGAGGGCGTTATCAGCGTTACCGTGGTCAGCAATCTGAACCACCTCATAGCCATTAGCCTTCGCAGCCTCTACAACATCCTTAACGCACTCATCGATAGTCTTCACAGCCTTCTCGATAGCCTCATAGATACCTGTGTGACCAACCATATCGCCATTAGCAAAATTGAGGCAGATAAAGTCATACTTCTGCTCACCAAGAGCCTCCACAAGCTTATCTTTAACCTCGTATGCAGACATCTCTGGCTGTAGGTCGTATGTTGCAACCTTTGGAGAGGCTACAAGTATACGCTCCTCCTCGGCAAATTTATCCTCACGGCCACCATTTAGGAAGAAAGTTACGTGGGCATACTTCTCTGTCTCGGCGATACGCAACTGCTTCAAGCCCTGGTTTGCGATATACTCACCAATGGTATTAGGCACATTATCCTTGTCGAAGAGGATGTGCAAGCCCTCAAACTTTGCATCGTATGGAGTCATACAGCAGTAGTACAATGGCATGGTGTGCATACCCTCCTCTGGCATATCCTGCTGGGTGAGGACAATGGTAAGCTCCTTGGCACGGTCGTTACGATAGTTGAAGAAGATTACAACATCGTTTGGCTTGATAGTACCGATGGCGTTGCCCTCCGCATCTACATTAACGATAGGCTTTACGAACTCATCTGTAATATCCTCATCATAAGACTTCTGCATAGCTGCAACCATGTCGGTAGCCTTCTCGCCAACACCATTTACAAGCTGGTCATAAGCAATCTTAACACGCTCCCAACGCTTATCACGGTCCATAGCATAGTAGCGACCAATGATAGAGGCGATTTTACCTGTAGAGTTTGCCATGTGAGCCTCCAAAGCAGCGATAAAACCCTTACCACTGCGTGGGTCAGTATCGCGACCATCCATGAAACAGTGTACAAAGGTATTCTCGATGTTATAGTGCTTCGAGATATCACATAGCTTGAAGAGGTGGTCTAGTGACGAGTGAACACCACCGTCAGAGACAAGACCCATGAAATGTACGCTAGCGCCATTAGCCTTGGCATACTCAAAAGCCTTAACAATCTCCTCATTCTGAAGAATAGAGTTGTCGCGACACGCACGATTAATCTTCACCAAGTCCTGATATACGACACGTCCTGCACCAATATTAAGGTGACCAACCTCCGAATTTCCCATCTGACCCTCTGGCAATCCTACATTCTCACCATCGGTCTTCAACGTAGCGTGGGGATAGCGCTCCGTCATAGCGTTAATGTACTCTGGATTCATGGTGTAGATAACGTCCGACTTTGTGCGGTCGCCAATACCCCAACCATCCAATATCATCAATAAAACCTTATTACTCATTACGTTTGCTAATATTATTTAGTAAATTACTTGAGTTTGTCCATAATAATCTCAATAGCCTTGTCTACAGCAGCCTGCAAGCCATCAGGGTTCTTACCACCAGCTGTAGCATAGTGCTTCTGGCCACCGCCACCACCATTCATCAACTTGGCAGCCTCACGAACAGTAGCACCAGCATCTACACCTGCCGCAACCATATCGTCCGAAACCATGATGTTTAGCGTAGGCTTACCATCGTGGAGGTTACCGATAACCATGACAAGACGCTCCGATACACGCTGACGCAAACCAAATGCCAAGTCCTTCATTACCTCTGGGGTGTACTTTGCGGTGTGTGTGATAAGCTTAACGCCGTTGCGCAAAGGAGTATTCTCTGCAAGACCCTCTGCCAACTTCTCAACCTTCTCCTTACGCATCTCTGCAACCTCGCGAGTAAGGGTGTCGTTAGATTCCATCATCTTCTCGATAGCCTGTAGCACCTTTGGATTGTGTACCATCTGCTCGAGTGATGAAATCATATCCTGTGCGGCGTAGATAACAGCCTCTGAAGCCTCGCCGGTAACAGCCTCGATACGGCGCACACCAGCAGAGATGGCGCTCTCCGAGATAATCTTAAACATACCTATAGTACCTGTTGCAGAGGTATGTGTACCACCACAAAGCTCTGTCGAAGGGCCGAAGTTTACGATACGCACCTTGTCGCCATACTTCTCACCAAAGAGCATTATAGCACCAGCAGCCTCGGCCTCGGCCATAGTAGCCTCGCGATTTTCGTTGAGTGGGTAGTTCTCGCGAACTAGCTTATTTACAAGCTTCTCAACCTCGCGAATCTCCTCGGGAGTAACCTTCTGGAAGTGCGAGAAGTCGAAGCGTAGACCCATAGGGCCAACCTGTGAACCCTTCTGCTCTACGTGAGAACCAAGTACTGTGCGCAAAGCGTAGTCTACGAGGTGTGTTGCAGTGTGGTTATTTGCAATTCTCTGACGAGCCTCGGCATCTACAACAGCACGGAAGGTTGCTGATGGATTCTCTGGAAGCTGCTTGGCAATGTGAATGATAAGACCATTCTCCTTCTCGGTAGCGATAATCTCAATCTTCTCACTCTCACTCTGGATATAACCTGTATCGCCAATCTGACCACCCGAGTTGCCATAGAATGGAGTCTGGTCGAATACAAGCTGATATGTTGTAGAGTTCTTGCTCTTAACACGGCGATAACGAGCGATGTTGATATCCGCTTCAAGCTCATCGTAGCCGATAAACTTGCTCTCGCTGATAGCCATCACCTCCTGCCAATCATCGATATCCTGTGATGCAGCATTACGTGAACGCTCCTTCTGCACCTGTAGCTCCTTCTCAAACTCCTCGAGGTCTACAGCCACACCCTGCTCACGAGCAATAAGCTCGGTAAGGTCGATAGGGAAGCCATAGGTGTCATACAACACAAAGGCATCCTTGCCCGAAATCTTACCATCTGCAGACTTCTTGATAACACCCTCCAAGAGGTTGATACCTGTAGCAAGGGTACGGAGGAATGAAGCCTCCTCCTCCTCGATAACACGCTCAATGAGAGTCTGCTGCGCAACAAGCTCTGGGAACTGATGACCCATCTGCTCAACAAGACCCTTCACCAACTTACAGATAAAAGGCTCGGTGAAGCCAAGGTATGTGTAGCCATAACGTACTGCACGGCGCAAAATACGGCGGATAACGTAGCCAGCCTTGGCATTTGCTGGGAGCTGTCCATCGGCAATAGAGAATGAGATTGCGCGAAGGTGGTCAGCGATAACACGCATTGCCACATCAGCCTTCTCATCCTTGCCATACTCCTTGCCTGAAAGGGCTGCGATACGTGCGATAGTTGGCTGGAACACATCGGTATCATAGTTTGACTTCTTGCCCTGAAGAATCATGCACAAACGCTCGAAGCCCATACCTGTATCAACATTCTTTGCAGGAAGAGCCTCCAATGAGCCATTTGCCTTACGGTTAAACTGCATGAATACAAGGTTCCAAATCTCAATAACCTGTGGGTGGCTCATGTTTACCATCTCACGGCCAGGAACCTTTGCAACCTCCTCTGCATCGCGAAGGTCAAAGTGAATCTCACTACATGGGCCACATGGACCAGTCTCACCCATCTCCCAGAAGTTATCCTTCTTATTGCCTCGGATGATATGATCCTCTGGTAGGAACTGCTTCCAATAGTCGTATGCCTCCTGGTCGAAAGGTACGCCATCCTCCTCGCTACCCTCGAATACAGTAGCGTACATGCGGCTCTTGTCGAGCTTATACACCTCTGTAAGAAGCTCCCATGCCCACTCAATAGCCTCCTTCTTGAAGTAGTCGCCATACGACCAGTTGCCGAGCATCTCGAACATAGTGTGGTGGTATGTGTCGTGACCTACCTCCTCAAGGTCGTTGTGCTTACCAGACACGCGCAAACACTTCTGCGTATCGGCTACACGTGGCCACTTGCGAGGTGCATTTCCAAGAAATATGTCCTTAAACTGGTTCATACCAGCGTTGGTAAACATAAGTGTTGGGTCGTTCTTAACAACCATAGGAGCAGAGGGTACAATCTCATGCTGCTTACTCTGGAAGAAATCCAGAAATGCTTGTCTTACTTTATTAGATTCCATATATTGTTAATTGTTATTATTGCCTTATTTTTACCTTATTTTTTAATAGCTTGCAAATTTACGCAATTTAAATTAATTTTGCACCGTTATAAGGGATATTTTTAATATTTTTATTTATCTGTGATGAGTAATGGTGGACGTAGCCACAATGGCACTAATAAAAAACGATGGTCTAGGGGGTATCGCATAATCTTTAGACTGTTCATCGCGTTGCTCATTGCTGCTGCGAGTAACCTTCTGATATCCTTTTGGTTCGACACCCCAAAGATGGCTAGAATTCGCCGCGATAACCAGCAACTAAAGATGCAATACGCCATTCTTCAGGAGAAGATACGCTCTGCGGAGTCTATTCTTGCAGATGTTAAGCACCGCGATCAGTTTGTCTATCGACCTCTTTTAGGTATCGACACTTTGGATATTCCTCAAGTCTATGTAGAGTACAACGATAGTAAATACTCAACCCTTCCCGATGGAGAGTATGGTGATATGATTGAGAATGGCTGGCGAAGCATCGATAAGCTAGCTCGTGAGATATACTATGCTTCGCGCTCGTTGGATGGCACGCAAGATATGGCTGAAAATAAGGAGGAGTTCTCTACCGTTATTCCTGCTATATGGCCTATCGATCGCACTCGACTCAAAAAGGTTAGCAGTCTCTATGGCATGCGCAAGCATCCACGCTATGGATTTTGGAAGATGCACGATGGCGTAGATCTTTCAGCGCCAAAGGGAACGCCGGTATATGCTACGGGAAATGCTGTTGTCACACGCTCACATTGGCAACCAGGATATGGCCAGCTCATAGAGTTAAACCATGGCTTTGGATATAGAACTCGCTATGCTCACCTCTCGAAGCGATATGTATCTCCTGGCGATAGTGTTACACGTGGTCAGGTGATAGGCGAAGTAGGTAATACAGGCGTATCAACAGGCCCACATTTGCATTATGAGGTATGCTTCCGTGGCAATACAACAAATCCTATCCACTACTTCAATAAGGATATGTCGCCAGAGTCGTATGTCGAACTTATGAAACAGATTGAGGAGAGCATGAATAAATAGTTGATATTATGGGTGATAACAATAGTGTAAATAGGTGGAAGTTTCACGATAAATATCGCATTATGCCCCACGTCATAAAGTTTTTGGTGTGGGTTGCTGCAATTATCGCTTGGTGGGTAATTATCTCACTCTCTATCGACATGCCTCTGGAGTACAGACTGCGCCACTCTACAGATGATTTGCGTGCGGAGTATGATAAGATGTCAGTGCGTTACGATTCATTAAATCTAGTGTTGGAGAATGTTATAAGACGCGATGAGAATGTCTTTAGAAAGTTGTTTGAATCAAACCCCTACGACATAAGTGCCGATATGGAGAGAGAGCGTATCGAGCTGTATGAGAAGCTTATGAGAATGGATAATGATGAGCTGTCGGAGGTGTTAGATAAAAAGATACAATCAGCTATAAAAGAGGAACATAATGTGCTTAAATCGTTTGAGAACCTTAAGTATAATATATCAACTAATAATATATCAATAGATTACATTCCTGCGATTCAGCCTGTTAATAATCGACAACTAACACTTCTTGCAGCTGGTAAAAAGCCTTTAATTAACCCATTTCATCGCACTATTCGTGAGCATCATGGCGTTGATTACCTAGTGCCTGAAGGTACCCCTGTTTTTGCCACTGCAGATGGTACGGTTAAAATACTCTCGGAGAAAAACTCCTCTCATGGCAAGGCTGTGACCATAAGCCATGCAAACGGATATGAAACATCGTATAGTCACCTCCTGGATATTCGCGTTAAGAAGGGGCAAAAGGTAAAGCGTGGTGATATCATAGCTTTGTCGGGTAATAGCGGACTCTCGTTTGTTCCACACCTCCACTATGAGGTGATATATAACGATACGCGTGTAGACCCTATTCACTACTTCTTCTTGGAGCTGAAGCCTGATGAGTATCAGCAGATGATACGTATTGCGCTATCAAGCATGCAGTCATTTGATTAATACGATGATTTAAATTTTATTACCATGTCTCAACTAAAGTTAATTTTACTAGACTTTGATGGCACTTTAGCCGATACTGCCGAGGCTAATGCCATGGGATATATTGCCGCACTAAAGGAGTATGGTATAGAGTTAAGTCGCGAGGAGTATTTTGCGAAATACTTCGGCATGCGCTGCGCCGAGTTTCTTGCATCTGTAGGAGTTTCGCACGAAGATATCCCAAATGTTAGGCGCCGCAAGATAGAGTTATACCCTACTTTCTTCAATACCGTGACGCTGAATGAATCGCTTTGGCAATGGTGTCAGATGTTAAGGCGTGGCGGCGTCAAGGTTTGGATTGTCTCTACAGGACACATAGATAACATATCTAATGTCATGCGATACTTGAATATCGATGGCAATGTCGATGGTATAATAACGGGTGATGATGTGGCGCACCCAAAGCCCTCTCCAGAGTGTTTTCTAAAGGCTATGGATATAGTTGGCGTTACACCTGCGGAGACCATAATATTCGAAGATTCTGAACTGGGCCTAGAGGCAGCGAGGTGTAGTGGAGCTGCTTATGTTCGTATCAATTTGAGATAATCTGTTACAGATAGCATTTAATTAATGGGAATTGTTTTGATAATTCCCATTTTTTTTATAATTTTATACTTTGAAACATAAAACAACCACTATGAAACACTGCTTTATTGCTATACTTTTAATGTTTAGCTTCATAAATCTCTCTGCACAGGAAATTGATAATAATAACTCTGATTCTGGCTCTTCAATAGCATCTACCTCCAATGAGGAGAGTCATCCTATTAAGGAGACACTATCGAGTTTCACGGCTATAGATGTTGATGCATCAATAGAACTTACACTTGTAAAGCTGAAGAGCAACGAAGCACCATATATCGTTTACGATACCAAGGGTGCATACACTTCCAAGTTCAGTGCAGTGGTCGATGATAAGTCTAAAACACTTAAGATAGACGAACGTAACGACCCTAAACGTGAAAGTATTACAGAGGTTAAAGTATACTTCTCGGAACTTACCGATATACATATCTCTAAAGCGCGTACCAAAGTTGAAGGCACATTGACATCGCAGATTATTGATGTCTATATTTCGGACGATGCCACTTTTACGGCCGATATCGATGTGTTGGATATAAAGCTCGTGGTCTCTGGAAAGAGTCGTGTTGTGCTAACTGGTAACACCCATTATCAGAGTGCCAATATCTACACCGCAGAGTATGATGGTAGCGCGTTAAGCACCATATCAACCAATGTAGAGGTCTCACACAATGCTGTAGCAAAGGTGAATGCCGTAGAGCGCCTAGAGGCCAAGACCGCTACAGGTGCGCAGGTGCTATACTATACACAACCCGTAATCCTTCGTAGTGAGGTGGCTCTCTTTGGTGGTGAGATTATACGTATGTAGTTTATAAATAGAGTATTATAATGTCTCGCAATTTTATTAGTGAATTTGCTAAAACCTTACTAGAGAGATACGCAGGAGATCTATCTGGTATAGTTGTTATGTTTCCATCGCTTCGCGCTAGGACATTCTTCAACGAGGCTGTATCAAATATTGTAAATCATCCTGTATGGCAACCATCATGGGCAACCATCGATGAACTTATGGAGCGTGGAGCGAACCTTGTTCGTGGCGAGAGAATACGTTTGATTAGCGAGCTATATAAGGTGTATATCAAGTATCACCCTATGGAGGATTTAGATAAATTCTACTTCTGGGGCGATATGCTTATCTCCGATTTTGATATGATTGATAAGTATCTTATTGATGCTGATCAGTTGTTGCGAAACATCACCGATATCAAGGAGATTGAGGCAGATGTCTCATACCTTACCCCCGAGCAGGAGCAACTTATTAAGAGCTTCTGGAGTAGTATTGGCTCGGAGCTATCACTCACCGAGCAGAAACAACACTTTTTAGAGGTATGGCGCTCACTACCAGCCATATATCACGAATACCGCGAGCAACTCTTTAAGTTGGGTATTGGCTATCCAGGTATGATATATCGCGCTACGGCGGAGAAGATTAAACGCGGCGAGAGTATCGCTATTGAGGATAAGCACTATGTAATAGCGGGCTTCAATGCGCTTTCAAAGAGCGAGGAGATTCTTTTTAGCTATTTGGCAAAGAGTAGTAAGGGTGCCGAGTTTTTCTGGGACTACGATAACTATTATGTAGATAACAAGGAGCATGAGGCGGGATTGTTTATTAGAAATAATCTGTCGCTATTTCCCGAGACAACGCCTCTGTCGCATGATAGCTTCGATAGTGTGGAGAAGAGCATCACCGCCACGGCGTGTGTATCTAACATTGTGCAAGTCAAGCATGTAGCAAACATCATATCATCTATCCCAAAACATGAACTTGACAAGCAAACTGCTATAGTCTTAACAGATGAAAATCTGCTGATACCCCTACTACACTCCCTCCCAGATGAGGTTAAGAGTGTTAATATCACTATGGGTTATCCTATCAAGACCACCCTTGCATACTCATTCTTGGAGCGAATAATATCGCTTCACACTCACAGCCATATCAAGGGTGAAGAGACGCGCTTCTATCACGATGACATAACAGGATTATTAACGCACCCATATATAATTAACAGTTGTCCGAAGGCGAAAAAAATCGCAGCTGACATTATAGCAAATAAGCTTATAATGGTAGACTCTGCGATTTTTAATAATACGGAGATTCTTGATAAGATATTTATAGGAGTATCAGAGAGTTGTATTGAGTATTCTAAATATCTTGTTGATGTGATGTCTAGGGTGCTTAGGGTTATAGCTGATGTCGCTCAACAGGAGTATATGCGCCTTATCATCGATACTATTCGTAAGGTCTCTCACTCCATTGCAAATTGTGAGCTAGAGATATCTAAAGAGATTTTTGTATCTCTGTTGCGCCGACATATCCAGACATTAACACTCCCCTATGAAGGTGAGCCTATAGAGGGTGTGCAGATTATGGGAATCCTCGAGACACGTAATATCGACTTTAAGAATGTCATTATACTCTCAATGACTGATGCTACGTTCCCTGGCGATCGCACCGATAAGCCATCATTCATCCCCTATGGATTGCGCCTTGCCTACGGAATGCCTACACACTCTGAGCATGAGGCTATGTATGCCTACTACTTCTATCGTCTGATACAACGCGCGGAGCGTGTCGATTTGCTCTATTGTTCGCGTGCCGATTATAAGAGTACTGGAGAGCGTAGTAGATATATCTCGCAGCTCGAGTATGAGTCGAGGTATAATATTGCAAAACACTCTGTAGGTGTAGATTTGGGCATTGTAGATGCACAGCCTATAGTGATAGAGAAGAACGAAAAGATTATGAGTAGCCTACAGCGATTCTTATCCTATAATAGCTCATCATCACTATCGCCCACTACGCTCTTTAAATATTTAGAGTGTCCTCTCAAGTTCTATCTCTCTACTATAGCACATCTTAAGACTCCTGACGAACTAGAGGATACAATAGACCCTCTTACTCTCGGAAATATTCTTCATGGTGCAATGGAGGAGCTATATGGGGATATCTGTGGAAAGAAGAATCCTCATGCAATGATAGAGCAGAAGAGGAATAGAGATGTTGTGGAGCCTGCGGTAGATAGGGCTATATGCAAGGAGCTACGCCTTAAGGATGGGGCAGATAGTGTAGATTTCTCTGGCGACACACTCCTTGTCCGTGACATCATCACCAAGTATATTATCAATGGTGTTATGCGTTATGACCTCTCACGCAAGGATTTTACGGTAGAGAGTCTGGAGTGTGAAGATATCCTTCTGCGCTACCCTATTTCAAATAACCGCGTGGTGAATTTGAGTGGTCGTGCGGATCGTATTGACCGCCTCTCAAATGGCAGTATGCAAGTTATTGACTATAAGAGTAGCAAGAGGGCGCATCTCGTATATCAGGGTGTGGAGGCGTTGTTTAATGGCGATAGTAGTGCCAAGGTTTCAAATGCCTTCCAGATACTATATTATGCAATGCTATTGCATCATATCCATAGTGTAGATGTGGTGCCATCATTGTACTATGCGTCACAGATGCTCTCCAAGGAGTACTCTCCACTCATCACCACCGACCCTAAAGATAAAAAGGGGTGTGTGGAGAGCTACACTGCCATTAAGGATGAGTTTGAGAGAGAGCTGACAGCGACACTTGATAGGCTTTTTGACCCTAATGAGCCATTTACACAGGTGGAGGATGTCAATGCTTGTAAGATGTGTGACTTTAAAAAAATATGTAGACGATGAAACGTGCAAAGATATTGAGCGCTAGTGCTGGTTCAGGTAAGACTTTTCAACTTACCCTGAAGTATATTTGCGATATTATCAAGCGCCCAGAGAGTTATCGTAATATTCTTGCTGTAACCTTTACAAATAAAGCTACAGAGGAGATGAAGTCACGTATCTTGCGTGAAATACATGTTTTAGCTTCGGGAGGCCACAGTCACTATCTTGATAAGATTGAAGATGCTATGCACCTTGGCGAGGAGAAGATTCGACAGTATGCTCTTGTGGCACGCAATAAGATTCTTCATGACTTCTCTCGTTTCAATGTGCTTACTATTGATAAGTTTTTCCAGCGTATACTACGCGCTTTTATCAAGGAGCTAGGACTAGATTTGGACTATAGCCTAGAGATTGAAACCGAGCTTCTCCTAGACCGTAGTGCTGCGACATTGATAAATAGTATCTCCACAGATAAGGATGTTCGTCATTGGCTCTTCGACTTTGCCGAGGAGCGTTTCAATGCTGGGGAAACATGGGATATACACAAAGACCTCTGCAAGCTAGGACAGCAGCTCTTTAGCGAGACAGGTGCAAAACGCATGAAGGGCGATATTAGCAAGGAGAAGCTTCATAATCTAGTTCAACTTATCATTCAGGATGCAGAGCGTCATCACCAGCAGCTCAAGGAGTTAGGTAGCAAGGGTGTGTCTATCATGGAGGAGCGTGGAGTCTCCCCTGATCAATTCTCTGGTAAGACACGAAGCTTCGTCTACTCCTTTTATGCCTACGCAGCAGGCGACCTCAAAGTGCCTACTGCTACGATGATTAAGGCCTCGCAGGATGTATCGGCCTGGTATGGCAAAGATGCAGGAGGCAACGTGGTGTGTGCCGCAGAGCTGTTGCGCCCAATCCTTGAGGAGATTTGCAGCATCTTTAATAGGTGTGTGGAGAAGATTAACACCGCAAAGCTTATACGTAATCAATATCGAAGCTTCGCACTTCTCGTTGATTTGCAGCGACACATAAATAGCATCTGTGATGATGAGAATATTATGATTCTCAGCGAGACAAAGGATGTACTATCGAAGTTTATTGACGACAATAATGCGCCGTTCATTTACGAGAAGGTTGGTAGCCGCTACGACCATTATATGATTGATGAGTTTCAGGATACCTCGGTACGTGAATGGCGTAATATGCTTCCTCTACTTCGCGAGGCTCTAGCCTCAAATAGCGATGCTTCGGTATTTATTGTTGGCGACATCAAGCAATCTATATATCGCTGGCGTGGTGGCGATTGGAGGTTGTTAAATAATGTGGCGTTTGAGGACTTGGGAGACGAGAATACCACTAGAGATAGCCTTAAGAAGAACTATCGAAGTCTGGAAAATGTGGTGCATTTCAACAATAAGATGATAGAGAAGATGGTTGATCGTGATAATAGGCTACTCAACTCTACTCTCGATGCCGCATGTCAGGGTGGCAAGATTAGCCAGAAGGTGCATGATGCCTATTATGATATTCTCACCCACGCCTATAGTGAGTATCAGCAGGAGGTGGCTCTAACAGGCCCTGATAAGGGTTATGTGCAACTATGTGCATACGACCCCAAGGTTACTACCTCTCCATTTATCGAGGCTATCGAGAGTGCTATTGCTCGAGGATATAAATATCGTGATATCCTGATTCTAGTTCGCCGTGGTGAGGATGCCGCAAAGGTTGCCAGCCAGCTCTTTGCATATAAGGAGGAGCGCTTTACATCCCAAAACCTCCCAGGATTTAATATCCTTATGGCCGAGTCACTGACGCTCGATGGTTGTGATATTGTGGAGTTTATAAATGCTGTGTTGCGCCTTGCCATCAACGCGAATAACGATATCGACAGAGGCTTATATAATCGTTTCCTAGGACATGATATTGATGAGGTGCTTACTGCCGAGGAGCTTGAGCATCTAGCACGTATAGCCCACCTATCGCCTATGGAGGCCTTTGAGGATATCGTAGCTCACTACCGTCTATATGAGCATAAGGAGAGCATCGCATATCTTCAGGCTATGCATGAGCAGATTGTTGTCTTCAGCACTACACGTGCGTCAGATATCAGCCAGTTTATAACATGGTGGGAGGAGAAGGGTAAAAAGGTGAACGTGGCTGTGGAGATGTCCGATGACACCATAGAGATTATGACTATCCATAAGGCTAAAGGTCTGGAGCGAGATGTCGTCATCATCCCTTATGGCCGTTGGGATATAAACCCTAGCGCCCTAAACACCCCTATTGTCTGGGCGCAGGCTAGTGATAATTACCAGGAGGCTGCAGAGATAGGCACATTCCCTGTTGTCTACGGTTCAAGCATGAAGGATTCTGCATACGCCGAGGAGTACTATCGTGAGCTTGTCATGAATCACGTAGATAACATTAACCTCATCTACGTAGCCCTCACACGTGCCTCAAAAGAGTTGTATGTATATGTTTCAAGTGATATAAACTCCTCTAGTCAGAGTGAAAATATCACAAACACCTCACAGCTACTTGTAGGTGCTGCAAAGATGGTGTGTGCCGATAGCGAGCCTAGAATGAAGGATGGGCAGATGAGTGCTATCTATTATAAATATGGCACGCCTATCGCCAATGCCACATCTAGCTATAGTGGTGATATGAAGCAAGAGATTCTGCTCGACAATTATATCTCCAACACCCCCTCTGTTAAGGTGCGTTATCCTGCACAGCGATATATTGACGAGGAGATATCATGCGGTGGAGACTCCATGAAGCAGGGAATACTCCTACACTCCATCTTTGAAAAGGCACATACGGAGCATGACTTGCGCATGGCCATAGATGAGCTTAAGCTAGGTTGCACTATAGATGCTAGCGAGGCATTAGCACTTAAACAAAAAATTGATAAGATGCTCACTAACCCCACTGTTAAAGAGTGGTTTGATGGGTCGTGGGATGAGGTGAAGTGCGAGGCAAGCATATTGTCTAAAAATAGTATTCGCCGCCCCGATAGAGTTATGATTAAGGGTGACAGGATTGTTGTTGTAGACTATAAGTTTGGCGACAAACGCCATGCCGTCTATCGCAAGCAGATGAAGGAGTATATGAGACTTCTCGGTGAGATGAATCGCTATAAGTATATAGATGGTTATGTATGGTATGTCGCCATGGAGGAGCTTGAGAAGGTTGAATAGTAGTAAAATGTATTGTTATGGATATACGAGTTGGATGTGGATATGATGTTCATGCCCTTGCCGAGGGACTGCAACTAGTGTTGTGTGGTGTTAATGTTCCACATACAAAGGGGTGCGTGGCACACTCTGACGGCGATGTTGCGATACACGCCATCTGTGATGCCCTGCTAGGAGCATTAGCCTTGGGAGATATAGGCAAGCTATTTCCCGATAGTGATGCAAAATATAAGGGTATCGACTCTCGTTTGTTGCTTAAAGAAGTGGTTGAGTTGATAGCTTCTGAAGGATATGCTATAAGCAATATAGATTGTACTATAGCCATGCAGCGACCTAAACTTCGACCATATATAGACACCATGCGTCACACCCTATCAGAGGTAGTGGGCATAGATGCAAGCCGCATCTCTATCAAGGCTACAACAACCGAGCATCTTGGTTTTGAGGGCCGTGAGGAGGGTGTCTCTGCGAATGCCGTAACGCTGCTTATTAAGGGGTAGAGAATATAGTGCGAAGTGCTTACTTTCGGCTACGTTTTGGAGCTAAATTTCATCCTTAATTTGGGATGCGCCGCAGAACGTAGATAATATCGAAAAATTTTTGCAGAATAAAATAAAAATTGTACATTTGCACCGTCTTTAAGGACTGCTCGGATGGTGGAATAGGTAGACACGCCGGACTTAAAATCCTGTGGGCAGAAATGCCCGTACCGGTTCGACCCCGGTTCCGAGTACAAAAAAGGAAGAGTTTAATGCTCTTCCTTTTTGCTTTCTATATATCTGACAATGTCGTCTATGTTGTATGGAGCAAACCATGCAAATTCTGCATCGCGGCGAAACCATGTCATCTGTCGCTTGGCGTAGTGGCGTGAGTTACGCTTTATAAGCTCTATAGCCTCATCAAGAGATATCTTACCATCGAAATAGTCAAACATCTCACGGTAGCCTACGGTCTGCAACGAATTAAGATGTCGCTTGGGGTATACCGCTTGCGCCTCTGCTACAAGGCCATCGGCAACCATCACATCTACCCTTTTGTTGATACGCTCATAGAGAGTGTCACGGGGCATATCCGTAGCAATCTTTATGATGT
This sequence comes from Alistipes sp., assembly GCA_017629985.1. Classification (GTDB taxonomy): domain Bacteria; phylum Bacteroidota; class Bacteroidia; order Bacteroidales; family Rikenellaceae; genus Alistipes. The sequence continues at coordinate 45,391 of JAGBWD010000025.1, read as the reverse complement.
TAAAATCGCGCTCCGCACTCTTGCCATGTCTCTGCTCGCTATATGGTTTTCCAGAGACTAGACACACCTCCAAGGCACGCATCACACGTGAGGGGTTCTTCACATCTACCCTATCAGCGTATGTAGGATCTAATCTGCGAAGCTCATCAACCAAACTCTCAAGACCCTCATTTTCAAGACGCTGCTTCAGCCTCTCTCGCACCTCCTTATCTGCCTCGGGGAGGTCATCCATACCTTCGCACAACGCCTGAATATAGAGTCCCGAGCCACCAACAGCCACCACATACTCATTATCCTTGAAGAGCTGTTCTAGGAGGGCTAGTGCCTCGGCCTCATATCTCCCAGAGTTAAACTCATCTTCAACCTCTCTATCTGCTATGAAGTAGTGCTTTGCCGCAGCTAGCTCCTCTGCTGTAGGCTGTGCTGTGCCAATGGCTAAACCCCTAAATACCTGACGAGAGTCGGTAGAGATAATCGGTGCATTATAGTGTTGGGCAAGCTTAACCGCAAGAGCGCTCTTACCCGAACCTGTAGGCCCTGCAACGACTATTAGTGTACCTTGTTTAATACTCATCGTCATAGTTATCATCACCATCGAACTCTCCATACTCGCTCATCATCTCCTCAAAGATGGATCCAGACTGCTCTGTAGCCTCTGGGTCATACTGGTCGGGTACTGGAGCATGCTCAAAAGCTACACGTGGATAGCTCAACGTAGCATCAGGGCGCTGCATATCTATAAGCTCTAGGTAGTAAGAGCGGTCGTTAATCATATCGAAGGTGTAGACCAGACGATCGTGAAAGTCATTATTAACCTCCATAAGACGTACGTTGTCCATGCAGCGTGGCGAGCCAGGAATATCATCACCCATATCCAACTCTGTAAACTCCTCCACCAAGCGCCACTCCGAATCTGACTTGAATATAGATACCATACATGGCTCATAACCTAGAGCCTCGAGGAGGAAGCGATGGAACTCGCCTAGTGTCATGTCGGGATATACCTCAAAGTCTCTAACGAAATTATCGCTCTCATCGCTGAGCATTCGATATTTAAAAATAATGTTCACTGCGCTCATATATACAAAATATTTATATGCTATATACTTCTTGACAAATTTAGCACATAATTTGGTAAAAAGCTACATCTAACTAGAAAATTTCATTAAATGGATAAAAAAATTGCAGAAACGCAAAAAAGATATTATATTTGCATTGCTTAAGATATGTATTCACATATTTTTTCATTAGCCAAATAATCAATTTACATTATATGCAAGATCTAACTGTGTTGGAGGGTAAGACCATTGTGGAGTTGCGAGATATCGCAAAGATGCTTGGCATCACACCTTCAAATATGAAAAAGCAGGAGTTGCTTAACAAAATCGTTGCAGTGACAAGTGGAGATGCTGACGCTGAAACACATAGTGTTGAACCCGCTAACGACACCCCTAAACGAGGTCGCCGACCACGTATGAATGGCGTTAAGGTGGGAGGCGCGGCAGAAGTTCAGAATAGAGAGTCTATAGCTGATGAGGTTACATCGCCACAACAATCAGAAGAGGAGACAGCACCTGTAGAGAGCGCAGAAGCTACCCCAGAGCCACAGCGAAAGCGCCGTGGCCGTAAACCAAAGTGGCTTAAACAACAGGAGCATGAGGCCCTCGAGCAGCAAGCTATTGAGAATATATCAGCGAGCGAGGAGGATATCATCGAGCAGCCTTCGGAGGATTATATACCCGAGGAGGATGGCATAATCGAGGAGTATGACGAAGATATTATCGATGGCGATGAGTTCCTCGATGATGATATTACAGAGGAGGAGATTACCAAGGATCACTTTACAGCGGTCATTGAGGGTGAAGGTGTTTTGGAGATTATGCCCGATGGCTTTGGTTTCCTTCGCTCTGCCGACTACAACTACCTGAACTCTCCAGATGATGTATATGTGTCACCATCGCAGATAAAGCTCTTTGGTCTTAAGGCTGGAGATACCGTAAGTGGCTCTATTCGTCCTCCAAAGGAGGGTGAAAAATACTTCCCTCTGGTTCATGTAGATCTTATAAATGGACTAAAACCCGATATTATCCGTGACCGTCAGCAGTTTGAGTACCTCACACCTCTATTCCCAAGCGAGAAGTTTAACCTCACAGGAAATGGTCACAATACAAAGTCTAACCGCATTATCGACCTCTTTGCCCCTATCGGTAAGGGACAACGCGCTCTTATCGTAGCACAGCCCAAGACAGGTAAGACTATGCTCTTGCAGTCTATTGCTAATGCTATTGCTGATAACCACCCCGAGGTATATATGATTGTTCTTCTCATCGATGAGCGTCCCGAGGAGGTTACCGAGATGGCTCGCCATGTGAAGGCCGAGGTTGTAGCATCCACATTTGATGAGCAGGCATCGCGCCATGTGAAGGTTGCAGAGATGGTGCTTGAGAAGGCGAAGCGTATGGTTGAGAGTGGCCATGATGTTGTGATATTCCTCGACTCTATTACACGTCTGGCTCGTGCCTATAACTCTGTGCAGCCAGCTTCAGGAAAGGTTCTTTCGGGAGGTGTGGATGCTAATGCCCTCCACAAGCCAAAGCGCTTCTTTGGTGCCGCACGTAATACCGAGGAGAAGGGTTCACTAACTATTATTGCTACAGCCCTTATAGATACCGGCTCAAAGATGGATGAGGTTATCTTCGAGGAGTTTAAGGGTACGGGAAATATGGAGTTGCAGCTTGACCGTAAGCTAGCTAATAAGCGTATCTACCCTGCTGTAGATGTTGTTGCATCGGGAACACGCCGCGAGGATCTACTCCTTCAGCAGAGTGTTATGCAGCGCACATGGATACTCCGTAAGCATCTTGCCGATATGACCACCGTGGAGGCTATGGAGTTCTTGCAGAAGCAGATGAACCTTACTCGTGACAATGATGAGTTCCTAGCTACTATGAACCAATAATGAGAAAGTTTATAGTCCTATCTATAGGTGTACTCTGCGCACTTCAGGCAATGGCCTGGGGACCCAAGGGACATGACGTTGTAGCATACATCGCCGAGCAACATCTATCACGTAAGGCCCTTAAAAAGGTAGAGTCCGCACTTGGAGGCCACACTATGGTATATGTAGCTAATTGGATGGATAATGCAAGCCATAGCGAGGAGTATGCCTACACTAAAACATGGCACTACGTAAATGTAGACCCCTCGGAGGGGAGCTACGCAGCATCAAGCAAGGCCTCTTCGGGAGATGTCGTAACGGCGGTAAACGGCATTGTGGGGCGTCTCAAAGGTGGCAATCTCACCCCAGAGCAGGAGCGTGCGGAGCTGATGATGCTCATTCACCTTGTTGGAGATATGCACTGCCCTATGCACGCTGGACATAAGAGCGACAGAGGTGGTAATGGCACACAGGTAAAGTATTTCGGTAAGGCGAAAAACCTACACTCTGTGTGGGATAGTGAGATTGTTGAATCAGCACATCGCTGGAGTTATAAGGAGTGGCAGGAGAATATAGATCGCCTCAATAAAAAGAGGCAAAAGGCTATCGCCATTGGCACTCCTGATGAGTGGATAGAGGAGAGTGTACTCCTAGCCGATGATATCTATAAAAACTCTACCAAAGAAGGTAATCTATCCTATGACTATGTTGCCGTGTATGCCCCTGTAGTTGAGAGTCAGCTACTCAAGGGTGGCATCCGTCTAGCAAAACTCCTTGAAGAGATATATTAGCAATCTAGGACTTGAATAATACAACGGGCCTGCTCAACACACTGTTGGACAGGCCCGTAATATTTAGTGGGATAACCATTTGCTACTATGAGCAACGCTCACATTTAGCTGCTAGAACCTCATCTGCAAGGCTCTCCAATGCTGGGATATCCGATGGCTTCATGCGCGACATGATAGTCACCATATCCTCCACTACACATACATCCTTGAAGCGGTCGATAATGTTGCGCATTGCGCGACCTGCTGATGGCGCCCACGAGCCATTCTCAATAATACCAATACGGCGCTTGCAATAACCCTTAATAGCAAGGTGATGCAAGAAGTCGTGCATAGGAGGGAATACGTCAGAGTCGTACGATGCTGCCGCAACAACAAGATGGCTATAACGGAACGCATCCTCTACTACCTCTGCCATATCGGTACGAGAGAGGTCGCGTACAACAACCCTCTTTGCACCCTTTGCGCGGAGAATATCTGCAAACTTATTAGCTACCTCGGCAGTATTACCATGTATTGATGCGTAGGCTACAAGAACACCCTGCTCCTCTGCCTCATACTTACTCCATTTGTCATAAAGGTCAATGTAGAATCCCAAATTCTCGGTCAATACAGGGCCATGAAGAGGACAGATGATGGCGATATCCAATGTAGCAGCCTTCTTCAAGAGAGCCTGTACAGGAGCGCCATATTTACCACATATATTAAAGTAGTAGCGGCGAGCCTCACATGTCCACTCCTCATCATGTGCTAGAGCGCCAAATTTACCAAAGCCATCTGCCGAGAAGAGTATCTTCTCCAAGCTGTCGTATGTCACCATAACCTCTGGCCAGTGTACCATAGGAGCCATTGCGAAATGGAGCGTACGGCCACCAAGTGATAGTGTACCACCCTCCTTAACGCCCATAGTGCGACCTTCAAGCTCTACATCGAAGAAGAATTGTGGCATCATCTTTACAGCCTTATCTGATGCTACAACCTGCATATTTGGGTATCTCTCCAAGACCTTTGCTATAGATCCTGCATGATCTGGCTCAAGGTGCTGAACTACAAGATAATCAGGGGTTCTGCCATTTAGTGCTACATGAAGGTTCTCCAGCCACTCATCGCATTTACGAAGGTCTACAGTATCCATAATCGCCACCTTCTCATCCAAGATTAGGTATGAGTTATATGATACTCCATTTGGCACTACATACTGACTCTCAAAGAGGTCGATATCCGTATCGTCTACTCCAATATAGACAACGCTATTGGTTACATTTTTAATCATTTTGCATAAGTTTTGTTTTCTGATGACAAATATCGAAATTTTTACAGATAAAAACAAAATATAGAACTACTTTTTTTATACCTTTGCATCAATGACAATATTTATAAAATCGATAACGACTTGGTATATGATTCGTAAAATAGCAATTTTCATGCTGCTCACCATATCTATAGCAGGATGTGGTAGGCCAACTAATGACAACCCAAAGAGTATATATGTGAGCATCACGCCACTTAAGATGTTGGTGGAGGAGATTACCTGTGGTGACTTTAATGTAGAGGTTCTAGTCCCCGAAGGCGCCTCCCCCGAGACTTATGACCCCACAGCGCGACAGCTCACAGCGGTTAATGATGCAGAGATGCTCTTCTCAACAGGTCTTATCACCTTTGAGCAGAACCTTGTAAGTCGCCTTGCAGATAACAAGCGTGTCGTAAATCTATCCCAAGGAATAGAGCTTCTTAAGGGTAGCTGCACACATAATCACTGCAGCCACCAGCACGGCATCGACCCTCATATATGGACATCGCCTAGAGCGCTATATATCATGACCTCTACCATGCGTAACTCTATCGTAGAGCTATATCCCGACTCTGTAAAATATAACGAGGCCGCAGAACAACTCCTCAAACGCATTGCAGATATAGATGCTGAATGTAGCCAAAAGATTGCGAGTTCTGATGTAAAGTCGTTCATGATATATCACCCTGCATATACCTATTATGCAAGAGATTATAACATTCAGCAAGTAGCCATCGAGCAGGATGGTAAGGAGCCATCACCACGTAGGTTAGCCACACTTGTTGAGCAGGCTCATGATGCTAACATTCGAAACATCATGATTCAACCTCAATACAACATCGACAAGGTTTCGCCACTAGCCAAGGAGTGTGGTGCCGAGGTTGTTGTTACTGACCCTCTTGCTGCAGATATCCTCGCAGAGATAAGACGTGTAACAGAGATAATTTGTAATAACAATGCAGAGTAGAGAACCAATAATACGACTACGCGATGTAGGAGTACGCTATGACAATGTTATCGCTCTAGAGCATGTCAATATAGATATCTTCAACGATGACTTCATTGGCATCATAGGCCCTAATGGAGGAGGAAAGAGTTCGCTTGTAAAGACTCTCATGGGCATTGTAGAGCATAGCGGTAAGGTTGAGTATAGTCCCTCGATTATGCGAGGTGGAAAGCCACATATAGGATACCTTCCGCAAATCTCTACCTTCGACAAGGAGTTTCCAATTTCGGTTATCGAGGTGGTGATGTCTGGTCTTCAGGGCGAGAGAGGTCTCCTCGGTGGATATGGCGCAAAGGAGCGCAACAAGGCAAAGGAGATACTTCATAAAGCAGGCCTTTTGGAGCTAATAGATAGGCCCATAGGTGCGTTATCAGGAGGACAGCTTCAGCGTGTAATGTTGTGTAGAGCGATAATCTCTCAACCCAAGGTGTTGATACTCGATGAGCCAGCTAACTTTGTGGATAACAAGTTTGAGAATGAGCTATATAACCTCCTACACCACCTCTCCGAGCAGATGGCTATAGTGATGGTCTCTCACGACATAGGTACTATATCGAGTGTCGTAAGAAGTATAGTATGTGTTAATCGTCACGTACATCGTCACGACTCAAACATTATAACAGAGGAGCAGCTACGCAACTATAACTGCCCGATACAGCTCATCTCCCACGGCGATATCCCTCACACTATTCTTAAAGAACATCACGGATGTCCTCATTGTAAATAGTAAAACAAGGGGCTGACTAAAAAGTAACCTAGCCAGCCCCTATATAACTTAAGAGAGTGAATAAAAAGATGTAGTTTTAGGCTTGCGAAGCCCGAAAAAGCGGAGTTTACTGAACGTAAATGAGCATTTGAGGGCAAGCGTAACGACAAAATACACTTTTTATTCACTCTCTTCGTATGAATCGAACCACATCGGGTATTAACATCACTGGGGAGGTTATTGCTATTATCAGCAACCAATCCTTAAACGATATAGGCTCAACGTTAAATATCTCTCCTGCAAATGTCACTATTACAACCTGTCCTACGAGTATTACAGCGGCAATAAGTAGGAAATATTTATTGTAAGACTCCTTTACCGCCTCGGGGTTGCGGACAAGGTCTACAATATCTCCTATCAAGCTACGATTTGTGCGGAAGTACTTAACATTAAATAGGTTCCAGAATTGCATCAACACAAATATTGAGAAGTAGATACCCATCTCAACACCTGTCATTGTTGATACTCCCCTACTGCCACCCAAAAACTCATTCACACACTCCATGGATATCATATCCGATACGCTTGCTATATCTACATAGTGCATATACTGCCATAGTATAGCTAGAATAGCGAAAAATGCCAAGCCCATTGATACTATGCGCCACAACATCTTGCGGTCTATGATATGGCTCTTGGGGTCTCGGGGTCTCTCATTTAGCACACACCTGTCGGGAGGTAATGACGATAGCGCCATTGCCGCAAAGGTATCCATGATAAGATTTACCCACAACATCTGCGTAACAGTAAGCGGTGAGTCGTAACCTATGAATGCTCCAAACAGCACAATAAGACAAGCACATAGGTTGATGGTCATCTGAAAGATGATAAAACGGCGAATGTTTAGGTAGAGCGATCTTCCCCACATTATAGCCTTGTTGATGCTTGCAAATGAGTTATCGATAATGGTTATGTCACTCGCCTCCTTTGCACGTGACGTGCCATCACCCATCGACAACCCCACCTGTGCCTTGCTCAACGCAGGGGCATCATTGGTTCCATCGCCCGTAACGGCCACCACCTCGTTATTATCCTGAAGAAGCATCACAAGACGTGCCTTATCATCGGGGCGCGCTCTAGAGATAATCTTCAACCTATCACCCTTAAGCAACTCGCGGGCCTCATCATCCGAGAGTGCCGCAAAGTCTGGTCCCGAGATTATCTGTCCACCCTCATCGGATGTAATAAGACCTATCTGACGTCCAATCTCCATTGCTGTTCCAGGGGTATCTCCCGTGACGATAATCACTCTCACACCGGCATAGTTCATGCAGGTATTTATAGCCTCGGCAACATCTTCGCGAATAGGGTCTGATATACCAACAACACCTAGGAAGCGTGTCACGCCATCCTCTTCAACAGCAAATCCCAAGGTACGCATAGCACGCGATTGGTAGCCACGCAGCACACCCTCATAATGCGCTACATTACAATCCTCGCACATCGCCATAACTACCTCTGGCGCTCCCTTGATATATCGTATATAACGCTCACTATCTACCTCTTTCACCTCTGTTACCATAAACTTGGTTTCGGTTGAGAAAGGCACTTGTGATACCACATTATACCTCTCTCGTACAGCGGTATAATCTACCCCTTGTTGCTGTAGCCACATTAGTAATGCACCCTCCGTAGGGTTACCAATAGGAGATACTTTGCCGTTCTCTACCGTAAGTTCGGCTGTGGAGTTTACAGCCATGCAATTTATTATATCGCCCAACAGCGTAGCATCACTCATCTCTACCTCCATCACCGTCATTCGGTTTTTGGTAAGTGTGCCGGTCTTATCGGTGCATATCACGGTTGCCGCACCCATAGTCTCGCAGGCATGAAGCTTGCGGACAAGGCTATTCTCCTTCAGCATGCGGCGCATGCTCATCGCCAAGCTAACGGTGACACTCATAGGAAGTCCCTCGGGAACAGCAACCACGATAAGTGTCACGGCAATCATCACCGAAGCAAGGATAAATTGCAACAGCTCCACCCACGACAACGATGTCTCAAAGCCCCCCGAGAGCCAAAAGATAAGCATACGCCCCACAATGATAAGTGTGGCGATGATAAAGCTAGCACGCGAAATCCAGCCTCCAAGTTGCTCTAGCTGCTTATTAAGAGGTGTCTGCACATCGCTACCCTCTGCGGCACGTGCAACGCCATGTCCCTCCTCGGTATCCATGCCTATTGCCGTAACCTGCATAACACCACTACCCTCAATTATTGTTGAGCCACGTAGCGCAAAGTCGGAAGGATAGGTAGCATCCTTGTCGAAATCATCGGTATTTGTATATTTGTTTACATAAGGCTCGCCTGTGAAGTTTGACTCATCTACACGAAGACCTAGTGCCTCAATGAGGGTGCCATCTGCGGGAATCTCATCGCCAGGTTCTAGGCGCACGATATCCCCTTTCACGACATTTTGCTTCTCAACGAGATACATCTTCACGCACCCCTCACTATCTAGGCGTAACACCTTTACAGGACGGGAGTCCTTAACCTTATTTAGAATATCAAACTCCCTACCGGCCTTAACCTCAAATATGAAGCCTACGCCTGTAGCTAGAAGGAGCGCTAACAATACTCCTATAGGTTCAAAAAGCACTGCCAGCTCATCACCCATCACAAAGACCTCGTAAAGTGATAGGCCTAGCGACAGTACAAAGGCCACCATAAGCACGATGATAATAGGGTCTTTGAACTTCTCTAGATATGCCCACCATAGCGACTCGCGCTCGGGAGGTGGAATTATATTCAGTCCCTTACCCTCTGCAACGGCCTTACCATTAGCATCTTGGCAGATATTCTTAAAGCTACTATTACTTCTTTTATACATTTTACATCTCCTTATCGTAATTACTTTTCGGGCAAAGATAATATCCTTGCCCTAAATAAAGAGTTACATTTCTGTTAAAATATATCACTATACTAAAACTTTTCTATCGTTTTAGATATTCAGCCACTATGCGTGCTGCACAACCTACATACTCCGCACATGGTCGCTTCTTATAGTACTCCTCCGTACGCTGCGATGGCATCGCTGTCTCGGTGCGCTCTACCATAGGTTCAAGGCCTAAAAGTCTGCGGCAAACAATATCTCCATTTTCGCGGCGAAACTGATCTGCAAAGTGCTGCACGAGGGCATAATTTGCCTTACGCTCCTCAAGATTACTTGGGTCTACGGATGGAGATATCGCACCTGCGAGGAATGCCATGCCACTCACCGTGCCACATACCTCGCGCATACGTCCCATGCCTCCTCCAAAAGGAGATGTCAATCGCGCTAGCATCTCTGGGCTCTGCTCCATAACATCATCAAAGGCCATAACCACAGCCTGCGCACAATTATATCCCGACTTAAAGTATCCACAAGCACGCTCTACGCGCTCGTTTACGTCTATGATTATTTCTTTTTTCTCCATAAAGTTGTTATCTTTGGCATCATCAGATGCACCCACTACAGGGTACACCTCTCAATTTAGACTCTCTCAAGTGTTGAAATCTCAATACTATTTGTTATCTTTGCGTCAAAGATACAACATTTCATTTGAACAACAATGAATTACCCCACTCTAAACTTTCCATCGATACAACTTCGTGCAAGGCGTGGTGCAGGTGGTCGCACAGAGGTATACGACAAAGTACGAGCTAAATGGCTTGTACTCACCCCAGAAGAGTGGGTACGTCAGCATGTTGTCGATTTTATGCTTACACAATGTGGTTTCCTACCACAACAAATTGTTGAGGAGTATCCCGTAGGTATAAATGGCATGTCACAGCGTGCCGACATAGTGGCCCTAGATTGCAATGCCAGACCCTATGTAGTTGTTGAGTGCAAGGAGCCAGGTGTTAAGATTTGTGATGATGTGCTATGTCAGGTGGTGAGGTATAACTCCATACTTGGTTGCGAATATATCGTAATTACTAATGGCATTACCACATACGGATACCACCGCGAGGGAAATAGCTACACCCCTATAGATGCCTTTCCTCACCAAAGAGCATAAATAGAGAGTGGCTGTCACAACAACTTATTGGACAGCCACTCTTTAAATAAATACATCGTTAGTTATACTCCGACTCACCCTCGTCATCAACCCAAGGCACGGTCTTCATATCTTCGGTTGTTAGATAATCAACCTGCTCATCTGTGAGCAGCGCTGCATCACCATTCTCGAACTGCACATCATCTGCCAAGCTGCTAATAGTTAGCTGATATGTTGCATAATCGTCTGCATTTCCCGCATAGCTAGATTTCTGTGCATATATGCCATAGATTGCTGTGATGGTTGCCTTTTCGCCATCCTTGCACACATTCTGACGTGCAAAGCGTGCATATCCACTAGAGCGCAACGCATATACACCATTTGCAGAGCATACGGTAGCTTCAGGGTTGTAGGTAAAGAGTACCGAACCATACAAGCTACGGCCTGTAATCTCCTCCTTAAATGCCCAATGATACCATGGCTTTGATACCGTAGGACGTGGATCTGTATACAACCAACTTGGGTATATATTATCAAACGTACCACTCTTTAGAGCAGGATTCATATAAGTAACAGGCTTGTAAATCTTATTACCATCCGCATCTACATCCTCCTCATATTCAACCTCACCGTTCTCATCAAACTTAATGGCTGCAACACCTGCATAGTGACACTCTAGGCCCTCGAAACGTATTAAACGGCCAAACATCACCTCACGCTGCGACATCTGGTACTCATCACCATTAGCATTAACGAGAGTAATTTTTGCAGGGTTAAATACCTCCTCATAGTTACTTGGTGTAACGGTAATGATATCTACGGATGATGGATTGCTCATCCAGTCGGCTAATGTACCCACATTAAGCTCTGTAGCCTCGCCAAAGAATACATACTCGTCAATAACATCCTGTAGCTCAAGATTTGAGTTGGCATAAAACTTATGCTCACCAGCCTTGTTATATGACTCCGATGGTGCGCCACCAACCGACAACATCATACGATAGTTACCCAAATAGAGGCCATTAAGGCGGACATATACCCATGTACCCTTCTTATAGCGTACACCTACGTTATTATTTAGCTTAAGCTCAATACCCGATGTCTCATCCTGAATAAATAGCGACTTATAGACATTTCCAGCATCGTCATTTGTGGTAACCTTACCCTTGATATAGACATCACGACCAACGAAGATATCCTCGCCAATCTTCTTGTAGATTGTGTTATTCCAACCACTATTTACGCCAGTATCACTAATTGGACCAAACGCATGCTTTAGCTCTGCAATAGTAATATACTCTGCCTCGGGGAACTTCTCCTCGAATGACACGTCATTGAATGGCACACGTGGTGCTACATCCTCAAACTTCTCATAACAGCTAACTGCTGTAACGACCACAGCAATTAATATTAATATCTTTTTCAAATTCATAATACTCACAATTTTAGTTATTAGAATCTAAAGTATACATTTAGATAATAGTTAAGACCGTTCATATAGAAATACTTCGAGTCGAAACGCGAGTATGTTGTTGGTCGAGCATTAGCCGGGCCCATAGTCTTAACGATAGCCATATTACCCTCACCATCAGGGAAGAGGATAGGGTCCGAAATCTTATTTAGACGCATCTGCTCATAACCACCAGTACGTATAGTCTGTGTATTGATGATGTTGTTCACCTGAAGGCTAAAGCCAAGGGTATACTTATACGCAATACGCCAGTTCTTACCAATGCTAGCACTCAATGTATAAGCACGACCAAGCTCCTCCTGCTTACGGATTCCATCAATCACATCCACCACATAAGCCTTCTGACGACCATTCTCAAGGTTATTCCAGTCGTAGATATGCTTTATCTCATTCTCGAGATACTGCGTACGATACATTGGGTTCATCGACAAGTATAAGCGGTCATAGTAGTTAAAGTCGATAGATGCAAACCAGTTGTTAGGGCCACGGAAGTTAAGACCTACGTTTATGGCAGTCTGTGGAGTACTCTCTATCTTCATACCATTCCACTTAACAACGCTATTTACCACATCTGTAGCAGAGTTATCGATCATCTGCGTAAATTTAGGGTTAGAGTTATAGATGTAGTCACCATAACTTATAGCACCCTGCAATGACAAGCCCCATGCGATAGGAATACTCAAGCCAAGCTCCACACCCATATATCGCTTATCGATACCCGACATTGCGAAGTTTGTAAATGAGTTCTGTGTATCATCATAGAACGAGATAACCTTCGACTGGTCGAGCATCTGTGTATAGTATGCCGACACACGAGCGCGAACCCATGGCAGACGGAGGTTATATGTCAAGTCAAAGCCATATATCTTCTCTGTAGACAATCCTGGAGTAATCTGGTTACGTGTACGCGCCGATACAAAGGCATTGTTGAACATAGGAGCATTCTGCATAAATGTAGCATTTGCCTCAATAACATGCGCACCCGAGAATTGATAAGCGAGGTTTACCTTCGCTTTGTAGGTAAGGTTATTAATCTTTTCAGAGTCACCAAGCGATGTCTTACCACGGTCACCACCAGCATTTGCATTCTGGAAAAGACCCTTCTCCCAAAGGCCCTCACGCCACATTGACGAGAAACCAACCTCGCCACCAACATTTGCGCTAAATCCACCAGCGGCAATCTCATACATAGCCCACACCTGACCCTGACGCACATGAGCATAGTAGTCGTAGCCATACTTATCACCCTCCTTCACAGCCTGTGCGTGACCATGTTCGTTGTAATAAGCCATGTTGTTCTGATAAGTCTCCTGGTTATCACCAAAGTCACGCTCCGCAAACTTATCTACATCGAGCCAGTAGTCACCACCAAGCAAATCCTTAACCTTGCTGTAGTACTCTGTGCGATTTACTCGCGCACGCAAACCTGCAGTAAGCTTCGAGCCACCACGGAAGATATGGTCTAGCTGTGCAGCAAAGTTATAGTCAATCTGATCTGTATGACGCTCCTCAATCATAGCTATAGAGCGGTGACCATCGCCATATCTAGCATCCTTATCGCCCATCTTATTATCCTTGATGAGGGCATCGAAATCGATATATCCATCCCAATTTTGGGTATACTCGGCAAGCTTCGCCTTGTCGGTCTCAATATCTATATCGGTAAATGGAATTGTCATATCGTTATTCTCGGCAAAGTTGTTGAGAGCCATACGGCGCTCCAAACGATCACCGTAGTATGATGGTAATCGGCGGTAGTAGTCTGGGCGTGGATCCTCACCCTTGTACCATGTGAGCGCAGAGTAACCATTGAAACCAAAACGTACGGAGGTTGCTACAGAGAGGTTAGTATTCTCTGTAATCTGCCAGTTGTAGTTCAACATCGCAATAGGCTCGTGCATGCGGCGAACACGTGAGTTACGCTCCTTGCCGGCCTGAAGACCCACATTAGGGTTGTAGTAGTTATCACCCCAAAGGTCATAAGCCTCCTGCGTAGAGGCCTGCTGCGCGCCACGTGTGGTAGGTGCGCCAAGCACTGTTATCGCAAGGCGATGACGAGAGTTAAAGACCTTCTCGGCAGAGGCAAAGTAGCCAAAGGCGTTGTAGTACACGCCATTAACATAGCCATTACCACCCTGACGTGTAGATACGGAGAAGCCATACGACCAACCGTTATCCAACATACCAGAGGCGTAGCTCAACATAACGCGGAAGCGGTATAGCTGTGTAGAGTTTACAACACTTGCGCGGAAGCCCTTACGAAGTTGTGATGCACGTGCATTGATATTTGTGGTACCAGCAACACCACCCAAGCCATAATCCGACATCTCCAAGCCCGAGGTAGTCTCCTGGTTACGTGTAGCATCATTCAAGCCGCTCCACAATGACCATGGGCCATAGCTTGTTAGAGCATCGTTGAAGCGAATACCATTGAGATAAACATCCTGATATTGCGAATCATATCCACGCACATTAAAGCGCATCTCCGAGAAGCGATATGAGGCGATGTTGTTAAAGATATCCTTCGATGCTGATAGCGAGCCTGGCATAGCCTGCGAATCTCCCGAATTCTCCACATCGCTATCTAGCTCGGCAAAGGCAGAGTCATCAACAGCGATGGCTGTAGATGGCACCATAATCACCTGCTGCATATCATGCACAAGCTCCTTTACACGTACCATAACCTCCAAGTCCTCATAATCTGCGGCCTCGAAGCGCAATTTATACTCACCTGGAGCAAGTCCCTCGATGTAGAACTCTCCATTCTGATTAATCGTAACCTCTCGCTTGATATCATCAAGGTAGAGCGTTACACCTGTGATAGGCTCACGGTCTTCGCGCGACACTATCACACCTTTCATACCTCCAGCCTGCGCAAAAGCGCTAACAGCCAAGGCTAATGAAAAGATAGTTAATAAAAGTTTCCTCATAATATAGTGTTTGTTTTTTACTTACCTATGTATATATATACTGGGAAGTGGTCGCTAAAACCATTCTGGAAGTTGTTTGTAACAAAGGTACGCAATGGATAACCCTTATACTGTCCCTCCTGCTGAATCATATATGGACGAGTGAAGATGTTGCCATAGAACTTATCGCCCTTTATGATACGAAGCTTACCATCTTCTGCATTTACCAAGTTCTCAGTAACACAGATATTATCAAAGAGATTCCACGCATCCTGGTACGCCAAGGTGCCATATCCTGCACGCAACATCTGGAAATATGGGTTGAAGAAGTCTCCCTTTACCAACTCCTCGGTCTTACCCTTTGCACCCATAGTCTTTACTAGGCTTGCATCGGTAGCATCATCGTTAAAGTCACCCATGACAACAACCTTTGTTGCTGGGTTGGCCGCTAAAAGTGAGTCCTTAATACCTCGAATCTGCTTCGCGCAAGCATCACGCTTAAACTGCGATGCCTCCTTACCTCCAAGGCGTGATGGCCAGTGTGATACAAGGAAGTAGAATGGCTCATCCTCGATAGTTCCCCACATCACAACCAAGTCACGTGTTTTAAAGTTTGGAAGTTCATCAACCACAAGTTTAATATTATCCGAACCCTGTAGCTTAAAGACATCGGCACGATAGAGGAATGCTACATCCACACCACGAGCATCGGGTGAGTCGTAGTGACAGATACGATAGTTTGCACCCTTAAGTTTTGGCTGCGAAATCAGATCCTCCAATACAGAGCGATTCTCAATCTCCGACACGCCAATAACGATAGGATAGTCTCTGTTAATAGCCGCGATATCAAACAACACTCGCTCCATATTGGTAAGCTTCATCTGATACTTCTTCGCGTTCCACTTTTTGACGCCTTTGGGCAAAAACTCCTCATCGTGAGTCTCTGGATCATCATGGAGGTCAAACAGGTTCTCCAAGTTGTAGAAAACAACCTTATATGGCTTATCCTGCGCCCATAGCGTGGCTACAGCAAATAGAGCCATACATAACATTAAGATCTTTCTTTTCATCACCTTATGTTTTAATATATAATTTTCGTTAGTATATACCCCACTCCGAAGGTATCTCGCGTCTCTTAACATCCGCCTCTATGGCATCGTCAATCATTGGGAAGAATGTAAAGCCTGTAAGAGCCTCTAGCTCCTCGATGCTTATACAATCTGCGCTTGTGATGGTTGTATCGTCACCAGAGTTCTCATGCTCCATCCAAAATGCTATTGCGCGAAGCTCATCGGCACTCTTTATCTCATGGATTTTCTTTCCCGTATTTCCCTTCTTGGTACGTAGCAGCGCCTTATAATAATATGTAGGCGTAGGACAGATATTTCCCGACTTATCGGTGGTTTGTCCATCTATTGAGGAGTGATGCAGACCATCAAAGTATGCTCCAGTAACAACATAGAGTGTATCGCTACATATCATACCTCTCACTCTGCCCTCCAGATATCCCCACTTATTTTGGTTAAAGTTGGCCTGCTGTGGTGTCATATTCGTAGCATAAAATGTTTGATCCATCATCTCCTGCGAGCATTTGCGATCCGCCGCGGGAATCTGATGTCCTCGGTCATACCAGCCGTTATACGATCCAGCACGCATATTAGCCTGCACCGATGTACTCACTTCGGGGTCGTAGCCAAAGGAGCTATAGTTACGATTACCACTACCTGTGGTATATGCCGAATGTAGAGGATATGCCACCCACAACGAGGCTCTCACCTTTGGGTCGAAGCAGTATGAGTAGTTGCGAGCATTACTCTTTACGCCTAACTTTCCATAGTGTGTGTTATAGATATAACCCGTTGAAACATCGCACAGAGGCATCTCTGGCCAATCATGTTTCAGAGCCTCATTTGCATCAAAACTCTGCTGCGTAACAAATAACGAGCATACTGTGTTGTCGGAGAACTCCACCCATACATTTAGTTCACGCTCTGAACCTGTTTCATTCTTTGTGAAGTATATAAACACTATCTGGGTATCGGTCTCCATCTCCCCCTCAATGTATGTTGTGCCATTAGAGAATCTAGCCCAGTCGCCACCACCAACAGTCTGAATGGTAATATTATAAGTTTTACCCTGTTCTGCACGTAGCACCACAGCGCAATTCTTGCTATCACCCTTAAGTTCGCTATTTTCGATTGTAGCAACACTCTCAAGACTCTCTATCTTTACATCACATCCCACCATTACAATAGCAGTAAATGCTATTATAATCATCGACACTAACTTCACTACTCGCTGCATATTAATTTATTGATTATTTATTATATATCTCTCTCGCTAGCCCGGGTGGGTTGCCCCACCCAAGCTTTTGCGAAAGAAAGACTCATTTTTTAGTTCTCGTAGATAATAGACATAGCAGCGATGTATGCTCTATGATTCTTATCTGTACCTGTTGACTTAAACTGAATTGAGGTAGCCTCACCAGTCCAAGTACGAACAATACCCTCCTCACTCAACGTACCTACAGTTGTACCGAGATAGTAGTGGTTGTTAGCAAATGTGAACTCGATAGACTTGATAGTCTTGCCATTTGCATCAACATCAAGCAATGCTCCATTCTGGTACATACGAATAGCCATACCATCATCATAATAAGTAGGCTCGGTTGAAGCGCTACCCTGACTGAACACTAGGCTAATGTTCTCATCAACGGTGATTGTCTTGTTATTTACGCTCTCGGCATTAGCATAACCCATCTCCGAGAATACTATAGTTGCCATAGTGCAACCCTCTGGAACCTCTGGCTCAACAACCTCACAAGCAACGTGAGATACATATTTTGCATTCTTACCCTGTGGGGTTCCATTGTGTGATGTGCGGACGGTCTGGATTGTGATTGTATCACCTACCTTAACACCAGACTCTGCCCAATACTTCTGCTCACCCTCTGGGCTGCACAAACCATAGATATAAACCTCGGCTGTTGAATCCTTAAGGTAGAAGTTGCCATAGGTTGTGTTTGCTACTGATGTAATCACACCAGTAAGCTCATACATAACTGTATCGTTTTCTTCAGCAGCCAAGAACTCTGCAACAGTAGCCTTGATTACCTCTGGCTCTGGTTCTGGTTCTGGTTCTGGCTCCGGATTTACCTCGCCACCACCAGGATTCTCACCAGGATTCTCCGAACCAATAGGCTCGTCAGTAAGCTTAACACCACATACGACAGCACGTGCAGAAGCCATTGTAGAGCTAGCAGATGTAAGCTCGAAGTTTGCATCTGTTGAGAACTCAATTACAGATGTAGCAGTCAAGCCCTCAAGCTTAAATGAATAGTGGTCGCTATCAGTAAATGAGAGAGCAGTATATGGAGGGTTGCCTGTAACAGTAGCATATGAGATGAGTTTCTGTGACTGTGTAGCACCACCATCAACACGGAAGTACAAGGTTACATCACCATCCTTCCAACCCTGTGCGTAGAAGTTGAGATACTTTGCACCCTCTACGTTTACAGCACCAGAAGTAAACTTACCAGCCTGCTTCGACTTACCCAACTTAAAACCTGTAAGAATCTCGTTGCCAATTTTAGACTCACCAAGCGTGTATACAGCATTTGTAGAGTCATCCTCCGAGCAAACGAATGGAGCATCTGAAGCATAGATGCCATCAGCAGGAACAACAGGCTCCTCGCCACCCTCACCAGGTGTTAGTGACACGAAGATAGCATCCTTACCCTGTGCAGTACCCTGGTATGATGTACGAACAGTGATAACAGTGATAGTATCACCCTTCTTTGCACCAGACTCTGCCCAATACTTCTGCTCACCCTCTGGGCTGCTCAAACCATAGATATATACAGTGCCTGTAGCATCTGTAAGGTCGAAGTTACCATAGGTGGTATTCGCTACGTTGGTAATCTCACCAGTAAGTTTGTAGTATACTGATGGATCCTCTGCAGCATCCAAGAACTCCTGAACAGTAACCTCCTTTGCATCGCTATAGTCAGGCTTCTCTGGCTCTACTGGAGTCTCACCTGTAGAGAGGTCAATCTCCTGACCACCCTCACCAACGTTCAAGGTTACGTCATCGATACGATAAGCACTTGCCACGCTAGCAGAGAACTTGATGTGAAGCTTTGCAGGAACCTCCTTCAATGTGAAGTTTGCAGTAGCCACATTCCAACGGCCATCTGTAGTACCAGCAAATGTATAGTCGATAGTAGACCACTTCTCACCATCACCAGAGAGTGATACTACAAGCTCCTCTGGGCTATATGTGCTGTTACCATCCTTGATATACTTGTCACCACCAAAGGTCAATACAAGATTCTTCTGTGTAGACTCAAGTGCAAGATCCTTAATGATAAAGTAGTTCTCAACCTTACCAAAGAAGATGTTATTCACACCCGAACCAGCATAATCAGAGTATGTACCATCAGAGTTAGAGTTGTTACGAACAGAGGTATTCTGACCCTCATAGCTTACGTTTGCAGCAGCAGGACCTGCAGCGTTCTTCATCTCTGGGAACTGATCGATGAATGGCCAACCATTGCTTCCCTGTGTTGCCGCCTTACCATCGAAGTTCTCGAAGTAGAGAGCATCTGTAGTTGGAGGTGTTGGAGGCTCTGGCTCCTGGATATTATCGAGGTCGATAGTCTGACCGCCATTACCAACATAGAGCTTAAGGTCATCAAGACGGTATACAGAAGCAACCTTTGCCTCAAACTTGATGTAAAGCTTCTCGGTCTCGGCTGCCAAAGTGAAGTTTGCAGTAGCCACGTTCCAACGACCAGGCTCTGTACCAGCAAATGTATACTCCACTGGAGCCCACTGTGTACCATTCTTCGAGATGTACATAAGGAGTTCCTCTGGCTTAAATGTGCTGTCACCATCCTGTGTATACTTCTCTGAACCGAAAGTAACCTTGAAATTCACACCCTCCAATGGAGCGATGTCATTTGCCTGGAAGTATGCGCCACCACCAAAGAAGATGTTGTTAGAACCAGAACCAGCATAATCCGAGTAGTTGCTGTTAGATGTAGAGTTAGCACGTACCGACACACCAGAACCGCTATAAGTAACGTTAGCTGCTGCATCACCCTCTGGGTTTGCGAACTCTGGGAACTGGTCGATATAAGGCCATGAAGAACCTGAACCATAGGTCTTTGTAGCCTCCTTACCATCGAAGTCATCGCTGTAGAGCAATACCTCGGTTACAGGCTCCTGCTCATCAGCAGACTGCGAAACAGAGATCTTCTTTGTCTCCCAGTTACCATACTCTGGATGTAGAGCGATAACCTTAACATCAGTCTTACGAATCTCGCCAGTTTCGTTTGCAGAGACAGCAACGGTAATAGTACCATTACCCTTACCTGAAGCAGGTGCTACTGTAACCCAGTCTACGCTGCTCTCTGCCTTCCAACTAGCGTTAGAAGTAATACTTACAGTTTTGCTTTCCTCCTTGTTCGAGAAGTTCAGAGTACTCTCCGACACCGACACCGTAGGATCTCCAGCAACCTCATCTCCCTTATCCTGACATGCTACAAAGCCAAAGGTAGTACCAATGACCATGGCAATAGCAAAGAGAGACTTGAAAAGTTTGTTTGCCATAATGTGTTTAATTTTTGGTTAATGAATATAAAAAGTTGTTTTCTATCACTTTATCTCCACCCATATATCTCATAGAGATAATATGGGACTTGCAAAGATATAACTAATTTCGATAAAAATAAAACTTTTAGTTCAAATAACCATCTCAAAATTTCACCAAAATAACTTTTTAAATTCTATTTGCTATATTCAACACAATATAGTATCTTTGCAAGATAGAAAATTTACCAGTTATGGGAGTAGATAGAAATATGCGAAATATTGAGAGCGACAAGGAGTTTGAGGGTAGAATACGTCCCCAAGCCCTGGTAAACTTTGCGGGACAGGATAAGATTGTCGCAAACCTCAAGATATTCATCAAGGCAGCGCTTATGCGTGGTGACTCACTCGACCATGTGCTTCTTCATGGCCCTCCAGGATTGGGTAAGACTACCCTAGCAAATATTATTGCTAATGAGATGGGCGCACAGCTAAAGGTTACATCGGGCCCAGTATTGGATAAGCCGGGAGATTTAGCGGGTCTTCTCACAAACCTAAACCCTGGCGATGTACTCTTTATTGATGAGATACACCGCTTAAGCCCTATTGTTGAGGAGTATCTCTACTCTGCAATGGAGGACTACAAGATAGATATTGTTCTCGACAAAGGCCCTGCCGCACGATCTATACAGATTGAGCTTGCGCCATTTACTCTTGTAGGAGCAACCACACGAAGTGGCCTACTAACCTCACCACTTCGCGCTCGTTTTGGCATTACGTGTCACCTAGAATACTATGACGCACCTATCTTGGCAGGTATTGTAAAGCGCTCTGCATCAATACTTGATATATCAATAGATGATGACGCGGCGTTGGAGATTGCACTACGCTCACGCGGTACCCCACGTATTGCCAATGCTCTACTTCGCCGAGTACGCGATTTTGCAATGGTCGAGGGAGAGGGACATATTGACGTTGAAATTACACGTATTGCCCTCACCGCCCTAAATATCGATGCTCGTGGTCTTGACCAGATGGATAATAAGATATTGGCTACGATTATCGAAAAGTTCAACGGTGGCCCTGTAGGCTTGAATACTATTGCCACAGCCGTAAGCGAAGAGGCTGGTACGGTAGAGGAGGTTTATGAGCCATTCCTCATCAAAGAGGGCTTCTTGAAGCGTACACCACGTGGTCGCGAAGCTACGGAGCTAGCCTACAAACATCTAGGATATGCTTACGGAGGCAGTGATGAGCAGACTCTATTCTAAATAGCTGAATTATAGCGATATTAGGGAGTTTAAGGAGAGTAAGCCTTTAGCTCCCTAATTTTCATTTATACACACTGCTTACAATATTACAGCACAAAAAAATACAGACGGGAAAGTGTTCCCATCTGTATTTTTTTTGGAGAGATACACCCCTCCTTTTCATGCTAAAATTATGCGATTGCAGTTGAGATAAGGAATGTAGCTGCAACACCCAAGATAGCGTAAAGCTCTGGGAACGCTGCAAGGATAAGAGTCTTACCCATAACATCATTACCGTTACCAATAGCTACGATACCATTAGCACAAACTTTTGCCTGGAACAATGCTGATGACAAACAAACGATAGCCATCAAAAGACCAGCACCGAAGATACCTACTGCAGTAAGCATTGACATATCAGCAGCGATAAGTCCGCTAACCATGAAGTAACCTACGAAGCCATAAAGACCCTGTGAACCAGGAAGCGCTGAAAGAATCATGTAGCTACCGAAAGCACCACCATTCTTCTTCAATGCGCCTACTGATGCCATACCACAACGTGCTGTAGCAACCGCTGATGCCAAACCTGATACACCGACCATAAGGACAACGCCCAAATAAGCCAAAATTAATGCTGAATTCATAATTGTTTAAAGTTTTTAAATTGTTAATTATTATTTGTTTACTTATTCATTTTTCGAACAGGATCGAAGGCACGCTGTCCCATCTCGAAACCTGCATTTTTGTAAAACTCAACAAAAGTCAAACGCATAGGATGTACGAATGACGAGATTGCTGACATAAAGAGGTTGATACCATGACCTATGAGCAAGATGATAGAGGCAGCAATAGCAGGTACGATGTAACCATACCATGGGGTTCCTGGAGCCATATCGCCCATACCCGAAAGTCCCATAGCAAGTGAGTTAAATACCTGTGCCAACACACCACCCGAAAGTCCGATGGCGAACAATCGAATATAGCTCAATACATCACTCAACAAGCCAGTGATATTATTATATGTATCCCAAAGACCTGCACCAATATTAATAAGCGGATTACGCTTAACATTATTGAGGACAATCATCAATAGCGCTCCGATGCCCATCAACACATAGAAAACAGGTGATGATGTGTCGAAACCAGGGATAGCAAGACCAAACACTGGCAAACCTACAGCTAATGAGCCTGTTAGAAGAATGATAAACCATCCTAATAGACCAAATGTAGAGGTGAAACCAAAGAGTTTAGCCTTCATAACAATATTAATGGCCATACCTACCAATATCTGAACTACACCAATAGCCAACGATATCGAGAAGAACTGATTCTGGAAATCGAGGAACTTGATAACTGGTGCAAAGTCCGAGATAGCCACACCAAAGAATGAGTTTGCGTAGAAGCCAAAGCATACGGTAGCAGAGGCGCACACTATAGATAGCAACGCCGCTTGACGCATACCCTTACCACCCTTCTTTAGGAGCATCAAGCCAACAAGCAAAAGTACCAAACCATAACCAGCATCACACAAACATATTGCGAAGAACAACATGTAGAATGGTCCGAAGATTGCTGTAAGGTCAAAGGTACCATACTTTGGCAAGGCATACATAGCACCGATAAGCTCAAAGAGCTGTGCAAACTTATTATTCTTAAGCTTCACAGGAGCTATATCATCTATAGTCGCATCGCGGCGATCATAGACAAGGTTAGGATATGTTGAGAGCAAGGCATCTACCTTATCTGCTGTATCAGCCTCTGCCCAACCCTCAAGGATAAGCAAGTTTCCATCAGCCTCATGCTGTGCCGTAGCATTAACCATAAGACCCTGAAGCTGCTCCTTGAGCTTACCACACTCCTGGGCAATCATATCACGAGATGCTGCGGCACGAGAGAATACCTCGTTTAGCGCCTTATCCTCGGCCTCCAGACGTTTAATCTCTGCGCGAAGAGCCTCGCTATCCATAGCTGGAAGACGAACCTCCTGACCATCGATAGCCACAGATGCTGCATCGGTAGTGATCACCGCGAAGTATACAAATGACTGCGATCTACCAATCTCCGAGACGGTAACGCCATCAATAGGCTCCTCAAGAAGTCTCTCATACACGGCTGGCTGCGCAACAAAGAAGCGCATATTAACACCTCGTGCAGCGAGTCTCTCAACATCCTCGATAGAGAATCTACCCCATGGCTCAATCTCCTCTGCCTGCTTCTCAAGGCGAGCTATCTCCTGCGAGATACGCTGACGCTGTGCGTAAGCCTCCTTATAGCTATCATAGGCCTCTTCTCCCGAAGCATATACCATAGCCGAAGCATTATACTCCGAAGATGAAGCAAATGATGATAACGTCTCAATAGCCTTGTTAATAGACTCTATCTCCAAGAGAATAGCCCTATCACCCTCTGAAGGCTCCCAACCTGTAGTAGTGATATCTACCAAACCGAGTTCTCGCAACTCGTTCACAAAGCGCTCCTGCTCTCCAGCAAATAGCACAATGTCGTAGCGAATCATCTTACTTATCATACGTTAGGCTCCTCCATAGCCGCGGCTTGCGCCTGACGAGTTTTCACAATCTTTTGGGCTGACTTACTGAGGTTCTCCTCATCCTCCATAAATCGCTTAATCTTACGTATGGCATCCTCATATCCAGGTATCTGCACCTTCTCATAGAGGTTTACCTTTTGAGTAGTTTTGCGTCTCGCATAGTCGAGGAGCTGCATCTTCTGATTATACACCTCGAACTCTATACCAAGATGAGACATTCGTTTCAAGACCCTGATACCCTCGGCATACCACACTGGAGCCGAGAAGAGATCATATGCCTTCTCTTCGTATACTATGTTATCTAACATAGGTATGCGCACGCCCGCAATCTTTTGTGATGATAATTCAACATCGGAGATGCGGATAAGATCACAATCAAACTCTCCCCATAGCTGCACCATGTAGTCATACTGGGCGATAAGTGCGTCCAGCTCCTCACGGAAAGCTAATGCAGAGTCCTTCGCACGTTTAACCTCCGAGCGCAAGGCACTCTCCTTACTTTTTATCGTAGGGAGTGCATTCTTTCGGATTTTGAGCTGTTTATTCAGCTCACCGAGCGAGGTCTTGTTATATTGAAATTTGATTGCCATAAATAGTTACTATTTCCAATATTTATCAACAAGCTCCTGCTTGATACTTACCTCACCCTTCACGAAGTGCTTTGCAAACAACGACCATGCAATATCAAGCATCTGCTCAATCTCGATATTTACGTCAATAGCAAGCAACTTCTCCGAGTAGTCGTGAGCAAAGTCCAAAGTACGCTTGTCATAATCCGAAAGGTCAAAACCATTCTCTAGCTTTGTCTTTGCATTTGCAGCATCGGCATATAGACGTACGCAGGCGTTCATAACCTGTGGGTGATCCTCACGTGTCTTCTTACCAATCACAAGCTGCTTCAAACGTGACAACGAACGGAATGGGTCTACGATAACCTTTGCTGTATCTGTATCGGCACGCAAGAACAACTGACCCTCGGTGATATAACCGGTATTATCAGGAATAGCGTGTGTGATATCACCACCCGACAATGTTGTGACAGCGATAATGGTGATAGAACCGCCATTAGGCAACTGCACGGCCTTCTCGTAGATCTTCGCCAAATCTGAATACAACGAACCAGGCATAGAGTCCTTCGAAGGAATCTGATCCATACGGTTAGATACGATAGCCAAAGCATCGGCGTAAAGGGTCATATCTGTCAAAAGCACCAACACCTTCTCACCCTTATCAACTGCAAAATACTCCGCTGCAGTAAGTGCCATATCTGGAACAAGGAGTCGCTCCACAGGAGGGTTGTCTGTAGTGTTTACGAACGATACGATACGGTCCAAAGCACCAGCATTCTCGAAGACCTGCTTAAAGTACAAGAAGTCATCATTGGTAAGACCCATACCACCCAAGATAATCTTATCAGCCTTTGCACGGAGTGCTACGTTTGCCATAACAGCATTGTAAGGCTGATCTGGGTCTGCGAAGAATGGAATCTTCTGACCAGATACGATAGTATTATTAAGGTCGATACCCGCGATACCTGTTGCAATAAGCTCCGATGGCTGGATACGGCGGAATGGATTTACAGTAGGGCCACCAATCTCACGAGCCTCACCCTCGATAGGCTCACCACCCTCGAGTGGCTCACCGTATGCGTTGAAGAAGCGACCTGCCAAGGCATCAGAGACACGCAACACTGGAGGTGCGCCGTGGAATACTACCTCCGAGTCAGTTGCAAGACCCTCGGTACCAGCAAACACCTGAAGTGTAACCTTCTCACCCATAATCTTTACCACCTGTGCAAGACGGCCACCAACCGTTGCAAGCTCATCATTACCTACGCCAGTAGCACGAAGGGTAATGGTAGCCTTGGTGATATTATCAATTTTTGTATATACTTTCTGAAAAGCTCTTGTTGTCATAACTTATCCTCCTATAGATTATGCAAGTTTGCTATTTACCAAAGCCTCAATTTGTGAAGCAAAATTATCAAACTGCTCTGACTTCCACTCCGAATAGTTCATCTGACGGAACAAATAGATAAGCTCCTTGAAGAACTTTGAGCAATCCTCAAATCCCTCAAACTCAAATGACTTGCGGCAAATATCCAAAATCATATTATACATTGTCTTCTGACGCTCAATAGGACAGTTTGCATCGATATCATCGAAGGCATCCTGCTGAAGGATTACAGCATCGAGCAACTCACTCTTCCAGAAACGCTCATGGTACTCTACAGGTACACCATCATCACCAAGGATGTTAATCTGGTCGTTAGCCTCCTTACCACGCTGCATAACTGCCTTACCCTCTGTTACAGAGCGAACCCAGTTCTTCTCGATATGCTCATCGAGATACTCCTGAACCTCGGGATACTCAAGATACTTTGAATATGAATCGAGTGGGTCGATAGCTGGATAACGCTTTGAGTCTGCACGGCCCTGTGAAAGAGCGTAGAAGCATCGTGCAGCCTTCTTTGTAGACTCGGTAACAGGCTCCTTAAGGTTACCACCAGCAGGAGATACCGTACCAAGGAATGTTACAGAACCTGTAGTGCCGTTGTTCAACTTCACAAGACCTGCACGAGCGTAGAAGTTAGAGATAACTGCCGAGAGGTCCATAGGGAACGCATCCTGACCAGGAAGCTCCTCCAAGCGGTTAGACATCTCACGCAATGCCTGCGCCCAACGTGAAGTAGAGTCTGCCATTACCAACACCTTCAAGCCCATAGAGCGATAGTACTCACCAATGGTCATACCTGTATATACTGAAGCCTCACGTGCTGCAACAGGCATGTTCGATGTGTTACAGATGATGATAGTACGCTCCATAAGTTTGTGGCCTGTACGAGGGTCTACCAACTCTGGGAACTCGGCAAAGATCTCCACTACCTCATTTGCACGCTCGCCACATGCCACGATAACGATAACATCTGCCTCGGCCTGCTTTGAGATAGCGTGCTGAAGCACAGTCTTACCAGCACCGAAAGGTCCAGGGATAAAGCCTGTACCACCCTCGGCAAGTGGATTGAAGGTATCGATAGCGCGAACACCTGTCTCCATAACACGTGATGGACGAGGCTTCTCGGTGTAGCAACGAATAGCCTGCTTCACTGGCCACTTCTGAACCATGGTGATATTATACTCGTTGTTGTCAGAATCAACAACAACTGCTATGGTGTCTGTAACCTTGTATGTACCCTTTGCAACAACACTCTTCACGGTGTAGTTACCCTGCATCACGAATGGCACCATAATCTTGTGCATAACCCACTGCTCCTTAACCTCACCAAGCCAATCACCAGCAGTAACCTTGTCGCCAGCCTTTGCCAAAGGAGTAAAGTCCCATGTAGCATCAAAATCGATTGGGTCGGTGATAGAACCACGGTTGATGAACAAGCCGTCCATCTTCTCCAAGTCGTTCTGCAAACCATCATAGTTACGCGACAAAAGACCTGGAGCAAGGGTAGCCTCGAGCATGTGGCCCTCAAACTCTACCTTATCACCAATCTTTAGACCGCGTGTACTGTCGTAAACCTGTACATAAGCCTCATCGCCTATGACCTTGATGACCTCGGCCATCATGCGGATATCACCGCAATATACGTGGCATATCTCATTCTGACCAACGGGACCGTCAACCTTGGCGATAACGATGTTTGAGATAATACCGTTTACACGTCCTAATGTTTTCATTCGTTTATGTAGTTTTATTGTTTTGCTTGTTTTTCAACAATCGCTGAAGCATCGAGGCTCGCTATAAGTTTGTTGAGCATCTCACGTCCCACCTCTGGAGAGAGAAGTGTCCAACGTGCCACGATATTTACCTTAACAAGATAAGAGAGAATATAGTCAATATCGAAGTAATCATTGATAGCAATATCCTCGGCCTCGGCCCATCGTACTGCGTCGATCTTACGCTCCTTCTCAACAATATTTGTCTCATCGGTAATTGCCGAGATAACAGCATCTATATACTGCAACTCACCGCGTAGGCCAAAGTCTACGGCCGATGAATGGGCTAGCTGCGCCACAATCTCGCCACCACCTACGGTGACATCGCGGATTACACGACCAGCCTCACGTGCTGCCACTGCTGCTGCGATATTGCGAAGTGTTCTATCAAACTCTCCCCAGCGTTTAAGAAAGCGAACCTTTGACGCTGCAAGGTCTTTGTAGTAGGCCTCAAAGATTGCGTGTTCGAAGCTATCATCTAGGACAACATCCTCATCACGCTCCTCATCATCAGCCTCGTTATAGAGTTTCACAACTGCTGCTACGTTGGTAGGTAGCAGAGAGTAGTTGCGATTTTCGAGTACATCCTTAAGCTCTTCGGCGGTGAGGTTACCGAGATTATTATGACGGTTACGATTGTTGCGCAACGCTATTACGTTCTCGCAGTCGTAGTAAGCATACAGCAACTTAACAGCTTTTGTGTCGTTTGCTGTAAGCTCGTCAAGAATCTCATCGAGTATCTCACGAACATCGAAGCTCTTGGTATCAGAGTCGAGCGTCCACTCACGCAGACTCGCCACCAAACAGTAATACTCTGTAGAGAACATAGACTACTTAAAGAGGATATTAGACACCTTCTCGCGCAAATACTCCTTTAACAAAGCGTCAAAGCTCTCATCAGTAAATGCGATGTAGTAACCACCATTCTTCTCGCCGAGCTTGAAGCCAGTCTTAACCTCCTTGCTATAACCAACCTCGACACCTGCCTTTGCCAACTCTGCAGCGCTAGCCTGCATTACAGCATCCAACTCTGCACGCTTCTCCTCTGGAAGAAGAGCCTTGAGTGATACATCAACAGTTGCTGCGTTCCAGTTATTAGCCATAGCCAACAACATATCCTTTACAAATGTAGCATCTGCAGCAGCAGCCTTAACAGCCGAACCTGTAGTCTTCATAATAACTGCCTCGGCTAGTTCTGCCTTAATCTTTGTCAATGCCTGACGACCTGCCAACGCAATCTCTGTCATAGCATTCTTTGTGATATCCTCTGCACGATCCTCTGCAGCCTTTGCGATAGCCTCTGCCTCGGCCTTTGCATCTGCAATGATCTTCGCAGCAGACTCCTTCGCCTCGGCAACTAGACGCTCTGCATCTGCACGGCCACGCTCCAAGCCCTCGTTATAGAGCTTCTGTGTTAGCTCTTGAAGTTTGTTGTTCTCCATAATAAAATGTTTTAAGTTTATATATCTAATTATTACTTTCTGCCTATACAACCCTTCGGGTCGTCAAAAATTTCACAAATATATACCTTATTTTTATAATATCAAATCGAAACAAACTCTTTTTTTCGATTTTTATGCACAATTTTTAATATTTTTATGTTTGCTTTGTATATTAAAATTATTATCGTTACCTTTGTTGATATGGAATCAAATAACACTACACAGCCAATCGTCATCACACTCGATGCCGGTGGCACAAACTTCGTATTTAACGCGATGCAAGGCGGCAAAGCCTGCACCGAGAGTATAACCATGCCATCCATGGCTCACGACCTAGACCTATGTCTTGGCACTCTTATCAAGGGTTTTGAGGAGATTATATCGAAGCTCGATGCAAAGCCTCAAGCTATCAGCTTTGCCTTTCCTGGCCCTGCAGACTATCGTAATGGTATCATCGGAGGCTACCTTCCCAACTTTCCTTCATTTCGTGATGGCGTAGCACTAGGACCTATGCTCGAGGAGCATTTTGGTATACCTGTGTTCATCAATAACGATGCAGACCTCTTTGCATACGGTGAAGCTGTTGGTGGCGCACTTCCACGCATCAACAACAAACTTGCAGAGGCTGGCTCCACAAAGCGTTATCGCAACCTCCTAGGCTTTACATTTGGCACAGGTTTTGGCTTTGGCTTTGTGATGGATGGAGTACTTAACCGTGGCGACAACTCATGTGTTGAGACCTTCTGCCTCAAGCACCGCGATTACCCTGGATATATCGTTGAGGATGGTGTTGCTATCCGCGCCGTGAAACGTGTTTATAAGGAGTTATCGGGTGACGATAGCAACCTTGAGCCACGCGACATTTGTGCTATTGCCGATGGCACTATGAGTGGCAATATGGAGGCAGCAAAGGAGGCCTTCGCGACTCTTGGTCGTGTTGCTGGAGATGCCATGGCCACAGCCGTTACATTGATGGATGGTATAATCGTTATTGGTGG
Organism: Alistipes sp.; assembly: GCA_017629985.1. GTDB lineage: Bacteria > Bacteroidota > Bacteroidia > Bacteroidales > Rikenellaceae > Alistipes. The sequence continues at coordinate 14,685 of JAGBWD010000025.1, read as the reverse complement.
TGGTTTAACAGGCGCAAAGAGATACTTTATGCCAGCACTTATTGAGGAGATGCGCTCCAAGATTAAGACCATGTCGGGAGATACCATTAACCGCGTACAGATGGAGGTGTATAATCTTGATGATGAGCATGATTTCCAGGAGTTTGCAAAGGGCAAATCTACCAAAATCAAGGTGTATGGCAGTACCAAGGAGGTTGTCTACGATCCTGTTAAGCGCGTTGGTGTAACAATCTCGGACATCGGTGCAAGCAATGCTGTTTCGCTAGGTGCCTATCTATATGCTATAAACAACATCTAGAGCAGTAAAAGTTCGATACCTAAATAACATGGATGACTAAAATGTTAGTCATCCATGTTATTTTACCTTTGGTTGCATTTTATCAGCTATCTGCGCCGTAGTCATAAATAGTAATCTATGCTCCTCAATAGCATATAATGATGTAATTCCCATGATATCCACCTCAAATAGCTCCTCCATACGTTTTAGAGACTTAACGGGTAGTGAATGTATTACAAGCTCAAATCCTGCGGCTGATATAGCCTCACGAGCAACAACATACTCAACACTATCAAATTGCTGTGGGGTGTATACTCTCTTGCCATAAACAGCAAATATAGGCCTCCATGGGCGGCTAATGAGATTATCACTCTCATCAACCCATAGTGGCATATCACCATAGCCCTTTATGCGGCTATCATTCATCGCATCAATAGCAACCGTCACAGAGTTTTGACACACCTCCCTAGGCTCGCTAGCGTGAATAAACGCTCCTCGAAGACGCTTGGCACGCAGCGATGCACCTTCATAGTATGATGGTGTTTCAACCTCAAAAGAGAGAGTTCCCCTAGAATCTAGGCGCATAGCCACAGAGCAGCTGAAGCGAGGTGAGACACGTGACTCCTGGAGCAATCGAGAGATAATCCTCTCCGCATCCCCCACCTGACATAGCGACATAAAGCCAAATAGCTCTGCAGAACTTTCGCGGAGCAACATTATATGACGTCCGAGGTTCGTTGCTTGATAACCAAGGGTATGGATTCGCTGGAGGACATAGCTACGAGGGCAACGATACTCCGAAGCCCTTACCACCCTACCATCATCCCATACCAATAGATTCATTTATAATACTTTAGACTATGTTATATAAATATCTTCAGGAGCAACTCCTTGAGCAACTCACCATTATCTAGCCCCCCACTATTCACACCCTTACTCTTGGCATCATATTCGCGCAAAAGCCCCAATACCTTAAAGAGTTGAGGGCCATTCCAACGACCAATGTTCGCCTTTAGCTCTCGAAGGGCGAAGCTATTATTAGCCCTCACGGCACGCATAAGTTCCATATCTTGAGGCATAGGAATACCCCTCTTTCGCGACTGCCACATGTGATAGTTCAACAAGAATAGCTGCTGAAAAAGACCAAACAAGATGGTTATAGTCTGCGTGATAGGATAGCTCTTGGGGTTATGAGCAAAATGTTCCGCAATACGCATAGCACGACCAATATCGCGCTTCATAACAGCATCGTTAAGCTCAAAGCTATTAAACTCCTTCGACAGACCGATATACTGCTCAATATGAGAGTCTGTAACAGTCGTCTCATCCTCGCGCATCGAAACACGTAGCTTTTCAAGCTCACGCACCATACGACCAATATCCATACCCACATGCTCCTTGAGCATCGACATAGCCTTTGGCTCCATACGCAAACCTATCGATGAGATATGCTTCTCTAGCCATATATCTATCTCGTACTCTCGGGGACGCACCGACTCAAAGATTACTCCACACTTCTGGCAGCTCTTATAAAAGGCAGTACGCTTATCCACACCTCTACCCTGCTCCTTATTTTTGTAGCAGATGATAAGAATTGTGGTAGATTGTGGGTTTGAGGTATAATGCACAAGGTTTTCTATCTTGGAAAGCTGCTGCGCCTCACGCACTATGACCACCTGATAGGAGCCCATCATTGGCATTTGACGACACAGCATCACAATCTTGCCTGTATCACTATCTTGACCATATACCGTAACCTGGTTAAAGCTACGCTCCGCCTCATTAAGAATAGTGTTAGCAAGACGCTCCGCAATAGCATCAATGAAGTAACCCTCATCACCCGATAGGAGGTAAATAGGGGCAAATCGGCGAGCCTCTACATCGGCTATAATCTTATTATAATCAGCTAGTGCATCGCTGAATTTCAATGACTTTGCCATAGTACCTACAGAGACTCTTTAACAACCTTTAACACATTCTCGGTCTTACGTGTGATAGCATAACGATCATCGAGTCTTCTGCCTATAACCCACACAATATCATCGCCAGAGAGAAGCACAAATTGTCGGTTCTTCTCTGCCATAGAGACCTTTTTATCAATAAGATAGTCGCTCAACTTCTTTCTTCCTGACATGCCAAAAGGTATAAACCAATCGCCATCATGCCATCTGCGCACCTTCAACGGAAACTTCAACTTATCAGCATCCAAAAGTGCAACATTATCGCCCTGGTCTAGGCTATCAATAAAGTCTATATCACAATATTCGTAATAGAGTACAGAGCCACCTACATATGAACGTACTGCACCCTTTTCAACTATTGTTTCACAACTATCCGCGTCATCTATTCGTGCAACGACAACATCTCCCCTATCGACAACTGCCACCCACTCACGAGCATAAAATCTTCGCCCCGTAGCGTCACAATCAAGAGCATGACATAGCGAATCAACAACATCACCCTTGAAGCCAAACTCTGCACTCAATATCTCATATATCACATAGTTGCGTGGCAGGGTGGGACGTATCGCCGAGACCTTAAGGCGATAGATATCATCACTTCTCTCCAAGGCTTCACCCTTAACAATATCTATTGCAGCATTGATAAAATCTTGCGCCTGACTTAAACGAGAGATATTCCTACGCATTATAGGGGTAAAGCGCGGATTAATCTCCTTGAGCATAGGAATAAGCCCCAAACGCACCTTATTTCTCAAATATTTTGTTGTACGATTTGAGGAGTCCTCACGAAATGGAATATGATGTGCCACAGCGTAATCGTGGATATCCTTGCGCGTAGCAAACATCATAGGGCGCACGATATGTCCTAGCTGTGTAGTAATGCCCGTAAGACCTCGCAATCCTGTACCACGTAGCATATTGATAAAGAATGTCTCAATAGAGTCGTTGCTATGGTGCGCTATGGCAATAGCCGTATAGCCATGCTCTGCACACAACTCCTTAAACCAGGCATATCGAAGACGGCGCGCCGCCATCTCCATTGACTCTCCGGTACGCTCCATCTCGCCCGTAGTATCGAAGCGTTTATTGAAGAATTCGACTCCATATCTACGTGCCTCACGCTCCACAAGCAGCTCATCCTCATCGCTCTCCTGTCCACGTAGCTGGAAGTTACAATGTGCGACACCAAAGCGATATCCAGCAGCGGCAGTCAGTGCCATCATAACCATAGAGTCTACACCACCAGAGACCGTAAGAAGAATCTTGTCGTTATGGGTAAACAACTCATTCTCCTCTATATATTTTTCGAAACCATCAAGTAGTAACATATCATTATAATAGATTTACCTCGGGAGATATCACTACACCAAACCTATCTTTGACACACTGTGATACATACTCTGCCAACGCGATGACCTCACGTCCTGTGGCACCGCCATAGTTCACCAATACCAATGCCTGATTCTCGTGAACTCCAACATTTCCATCGCGCCACCCTTTAAGACCCGCCTTATCTATCAACCATCCTGCGGCCAACTTTACGTGCGAATCATCATTAGGCATAGCATATTTAGGCATATCGGGGTACTCCTGCAAAAGTCGCTCCGCAACCTCCAGCTCTACGATAGGGTTTTTAAAGAAACTTCCTGCATTACCAAGCACCTTGGGGTCGGGAAGCTTGCGTCCTCGTATTGCACATATAGCCTCACGGATATTCTTAAGCGTAGCACCTCCTCGTGACTCCACCTCCTTCACTACATCGCCATAGCCCAGATTTGGACGAGGCTCACGACTTAAGTGCATCTCCACAGCGAGTATTATGGCGACACCACGAAGCTCCTGCTTAAAGATACTATCTCGATAGGCAAAACGACACTCCTTATTAGAGAGTCTTACAACCTCCAACTTATTAGTATCGAAGTACTCTACGGCTTTTATCACATCCTTTACTTCAGCTCCGTAAGCTCCTATGTTTTGTACAGGTGCAGCACCCACCGAGCTAGGTATGGCAGATAGGTTTTCAATACCCCATAACCCTCTGATTACACTCCACTCCACAAGAGTATCCCAGTCGTAGGCCGCTGCGACACGGATATCCACGCCCTGGCCATCATCTTGCAATATCTCCAACGATGAGCATGTAGGAGTAAAGATTACTCCATCGTAGAATTGTGTAAAAAGAGTGTTATTTCCAGCTCCTAGGACATACCATTTATCAGAGCGATTGGCACTAAAAACCTCCTTTAAATCATTAGCATCTTCAAACTCAACGATACAACGAGCCCTCTCCGAGACACCAAAACTATTGCGTGAAGCTAAATTTATATCATTATATATGCGTTTCATAGTGCAAAGTTAAAAAATTTTTGCTATATTTGGGAACTATTTTCTATAATATTCGCAGCAGATTCTAATTATAGACAACAAAAACTAATAAATACATACGATTATGTTTACACAAGAAGAGATTAGACAAATTGAGGCTCACGGATTAACAGTAGCTCAAGTTGAACAACAGATTGAGAACTTCCGAACAGGCTTCCCTGCACTCCCTATAGTTCGTGCAGCAGCAGTGTGTGATGGTATACGTAAGTTTGAGGAGGATGAGATTGCCGACATCTTGACTCGTTACGATGCGCAGAGTGCCAAAATAAGATGTGTAAAGTTTGTACCTGCATCGGGTGCCGCAACACGTATGTTCAAGGAGTTGTTTGAGTATGTAAATGATGATAAGCGCACTGCGGGCATCGATAAACTTATCACCAACCTTGAGAAGTTTGCCTTCTTCGCAGAGTTGGCAAAGTATCTACACCCACAGATTGACGACAAGGATGTAGTTCGCAACATCATCATCGATGGTCTTAACTATGGCTCAAAGCCAAAGGGACTTGTTACGTTCCACGCATATAAGGAGGGGGCGCGTAAACCTGTCGAGGAGCATCTTGTGGAGGCTGCTCAATATGCCTCTAATGGTGAGCGTGCCACTATCCACTTCACCGTATCACCAGAGCATAAGGAGGGTTTCTTGGCACTTCTTGCAGAGCGACAGAGCCACTATGAGCAGAAGTTTAACATCAAGTATGACGTATCATTCTCGGAGCAGAGTCCTGCGACAGATACCATTGCAGTAAACCTCGACAACACTCCATTCCGCACTGACGATGGCAAGCTACTCTTCCGCCCTGCAGGCCATGGAGCGCTAATCACAAACCTTAATAATCTTGATGCAGATATCATCTTCGTTAAGAATATCGACAATGTGACTACTGATGAGCGCAAGGCTGACACCATAACCTTTAAAAAGGTTTTGGCAGGCTATCTACTTGACCTTCAGCAGCGCACATTCGAGCTATTGAGAGCATTTGCAAACGGCGATGATCGCTGTGCAGAGGCTATCTCATTCCTTCGCAACGAGCTATGTTGCAAGCTCCCTGAAGACGCTTCACGCGAGTTGATAATCGAGAGCCTCGACCGCCCTATCCGCGTATGTGGTATGGTTAAGAATGAGGGTGAGCCTGGCGGCGGCCCATTCTGGGTACGCGATGAGAGAGGCCGCGAGCAGCTTCAGATTGCCGAGTCTAGCCAAATTGCCAAGGAGGATATCCACCTCATGAAGGAGGCCACACACTTTAATCCAGTAGATTTGGTTTGTGGCGTGCAGCGCTACGATGGCAGCAAATATGACCTCACGAAGTTTACAGACCCAAAGACTGGCTTCATATCACAAAAGTCTGCAGGAGGTCGCGACCTACGCGCACAGGAGCTTCCAGGATTGTGGAATGGAGCAATGGCTAACTGGAACACACTCTTTGTTGAGGTACCTATCTCTACATTCTCACCAGTGAAGGTAGTCCAGGATTTGCTTCGTCCAGAACATCAATAAAACTATTATGTAAAAAGTGAAAGTTCGAGCTTTCACTTTTTACTTTTTTTATTATCTTTGTCGCGTCTAAAAATAATATAAGTATGCGAAAGTTACGCAACATTGCAATTATCGCCCACGTAGACCACGGTAAGACCACACTCGTTGATAAGATGATTATGCAGGGAAACCTCCTTCGCGACAACGAGCATACGGGAGGCGATCTCATCATGGATAATAATGATATTGAGCGTGAGCGAGGTATTACCATCCTCTCTAAAAACGTATCGGTAATCTATAAGGATTATAAAATCAATATTATAGACACCCCAGGCCACGCCGACTTTGGTGGCGAGGTGGAGCGCGTATTGAATATGTGTGACGGTGTAATCCTCCTTGTGGATGCTTTTGAGGGTACTATGCCCCAGACACGGTTTGTGTTGCAGAAGGCACTATCATTGGGCAAGAAGCCTATTGTTGTAATAAACAAAGTAGATAAGGAGAATTGTCGTCCCGATGTTGTAAACGAGCAGGTTTTCGACCTCATGTTCACCCTTGGAGCCACAGAGGAGCAGCTCGACTATAAGACAATTTATGGTTCGGCGAAGCAGGGATGGATGTCACACGTAGTATCAGAGCGCACAAACTCTATTACCCCACTTCTCGACACTATTATCGATGAGATTCCAGAGCCAGAGACAGTTGAGGGTACCGTGCAGATGCTTGTCACCTCGTTGGAGTACTCACCATACGTAGGACGTATCGCCGTAGGAAAGGTTACCCGAGGCTCATTAACCACAGGACAGAATGTCACCCTTGCAAAGCGCGATGGCACACTCCTTAAGACCAAGATTAAGGATTTGATGGTCTTTGAGGGTCTTGGCAAGGCAAAGGCAGAGCGTGTGGAGTGCGGTGAGATATGCGCCCTTGTGGGTATTGAGGGCTTCGAGATTGGCGACACCATCTGTGACTTCACCAATCCAGAGCCACTACCACCTATTGCTATTGATGAGCCAACGATGTCTATGCTCTTCACTATCAACAACTCTCCATTCTTTGGTAAGGATGGCAAGTTTGTTACGTCACGCCACATCAAGGAGCGCCTTGACCGCGAGCTTGAGAAGAACCTTGCATTACGTGTTGAGCCAGGTGAGAATGCCGACTCGTTTGTAGTATATGGACGTGGCGTGCTTCACCTCTCGGTACTTATCGAGACTATGCGCCGCGAGGGATATGAGCTTCAGGTGGGACAGCCAAAGGTTATCACCAAGGTTATCGATGGCGTTAAGTGTGAGCCTGTGGAGGAGATGACCGTAGACTGCCCTGATGAGTATGCAGGCACAGTTATAGAGCTTACCACACGCCGCAAGGGACAGCTAGTAAACATGGAGTCGGCAAATGAGCGCACACGCCTTGAGTTTATCATACCTTCACGAGGTATCATTGGTCTTCGCTCTACGATGATTACGGCTACCGCAGGTGAGGCAATCATGACCCACCGCCTCAAAGACTTTGAGCCATGGATGGGAGATATCGAGAACCGCAACGTAGGAGCTATCATTGCCTCGGAGACAGGTACTGCATACGCATACTCTATTGATAAGCTACAAGATAGAGGTAAATTCTTCATATCTCCTATGGAGCAGGTATACTGCGGCCAGGTGATTGGTGAGCATACCCGTTCTAACGATATCACCGTAAACGTGACCAAGGCAAAGCAGCTTACAAATATGCGTGCTTCGGGTTCGGATGAGAAGACCTCGATAGCACCCCCTGTAATATTCTCTTTGGAGGAGGCTCTAGAATATATTCGTGAGGATGAGTATGTAGAGATTACTCCAAAGTCTATGCGTCTTCGCAAGATTCTCCTCTCGGAGGTAGACCGCAAGCGAGCATCTAAAGAATAAATACATTAACCCTATAAATCATACTAAAATGGATAAGAAAATTGGTATTGCTTGCGACCACGCAGCATACGACCTAAAGGAGTTTTTGGTAGGCTACCTATCTACTAAAGGTTATGAGGTGAAGGACTTCGGCACATACTCGGAGGAGTCATGTGACTACCCAGATTTTGCTCATGCTCTTGGTGAGGCTATCGACAATGGTGAGTTGGAGCGTGGTTTGGGTCTTTGTGGCTCTGGCGAGGGTATCTCTATGACATTGAATAAGCACCAGAGCGTTCGCGCTGCATTGTGCTGGATTCCAGAGATTGCAAAGCTCTCACGTCAGCACAACAACTCTAACGTATTGTGTATGCCTGCACGTTTCATCACCAACGATGAGGCTCTTGCAATGTTGGATATCTGGCTCGAGACAGAGTTTGAGGGTGGCCGCCACCAGCGCCGCTTGGACAAGATGCCTTTGGCAAAGTAGTCCACCACTACATATTATAACTATTAGGCCTATTCACCTCGGGGTGTATAGGCCTAATTTGTTACCCACCGAATAATCATATTTAGGTATACAACCACAAAAAAGTTTGAAAATACTACAATAAATGATAGTTGCAGATTTTTACATCATGTCCTATCTTTGCAGCTGTGAAAAGGTTTATCTGTACATTATTAATATATATAGCACTTTCAGCTACGCAGGCCACTGCTCAACTTATCGACAGCATCCTCTATCGAGATATTGAGCAGGTGGAGATTACAGCATCATTAAAAGGTGATTTTGAACGCTCTACGCCAATATCTACCACTGCGCTAACGCTACGCAAACTCGAGGAGCGTGGTGTATCTTCCATCAAGGAGCTTACGGCAATAGCCCCAAACTTCTATCAACCCGACTACGGCTCATCCATAACATCATCAATATATGTCCGAGGCTTTGGCTCGCGTATCGACCAGCCTGTATTAGGCATAACTATTGATAATGTGCCGTTGATGAATAAAAACACCTTTGATTTCGACTTTTACGATATTCGCCGTGTTGAGCTTCTGCGAGGCCCACAAGGCACCCTTTATGGCCGTAATACCTCGGGAGGTGTGATGAACATAACCACCCTATCTCCAATGGTTTGGCAAGGGTGGCGAGCTATGGCAGAGTATTCTACACTCACCTCTGCTCGTGCATCATTGGGATACTATGTACGCCCTTCCTATAATTTTGGAATCTCTGTTACGGCAGGCTTCAACCACAATGGCGGCCACTTCGTAAACGACTACACCGACAAGATGTGCGATGCCGGCAATAGTGGCTCGGTGCGAGTACGAATGTTAGGACACCGCGGAGCGTGGGATTTCGACAACTCCATCTCGGCAAGTTACACCAACGAGGGTGGCTACGCATATCACCACTACCTTCCTGAAAAGAAGACCACCGAGAATGTCTGCTACAACGACCCATCGGGATATGAGCGTCTTACCCTCAATGAGGGCTTTGTAGCACGATACCATAATCATAAGATTAGCGTGTCGAGCATCACAAGCTACCAATATCTCGGAGATTGCATGACCCTCGACCAGGACTTCTCGCCACGCTCTATGTTCACAATGCAGCAGATGCAAAGTGAGCATACACTAACCCAAGAGGTTGTGGTACGAAACACCAACAAGTATGACCGTTGGCAGTGGTTGTCAGGAGCTTTTCTCTTTGGTAAATGGCTCGATATGTCATCCCCCGTAACCTTTAAGCGACAAGGTATCGAGGATCTCATCCTCCACAATGCCAATACAAATATAAACAAACTATTTCCAGGATGGGGCATAAACATTCCCAACGATAGCTTTGTGATACACAGCGAGTTTAACATCCCCACCTACGGTGCTGCATTATATCACCAATCAGATATAAAGCTAGGTAACTGGCGCCTTACCGCAGGTATTCGTGCCGACTTTGAATATACTGCCATGGATTATAACTCATGGGGTGACATCTCGGTACGTTTTGGAAAACTAGAGAGCGACAGCAATAACTACAAGGATGTTCACTCGGTGTTCAAGGGCAATGAAAAACAGCTATTCTTTGAGATATTACCCAAAATAGCCATACAATACAACACCCCTATAGGTAATATATACGCCACAGCAACTCGTGGATATAAGAGCGGAGGTTTTAACACACAGATATTCTCCGACATTCTTCAGGTGAAGATGATGAACGATATGATGGCCGCACTAGGCGTAAAGCTTGATGGTGTTGGCACCACCACCTACGATTCAGCATCTGCTACGCGCTATAAGCCCGAAACAAGTTGGAACTTCGAGGTAGGCACACATCTAACACCTGCATCAGGCCTAACTCTTGACGCCTCAATATTCTGGATAGAGTGCTTTGACCAACAGGTAACAGTACTCCCCGAGGGAAATAATACGGGACGTATGATGTCTAACGCTGCACGCGCCCGAAGCTTCGGCGTAGAGCTATCTGCCGAATATAACTATAAGGGGCTAAACATCCGCGCCGACTATGGATATACCAATGCTCGCTTCCGCGAATACAACGATGGTATTGCCGACTACGCGGGCAACTACCTACCCTACGCGCCACAAAATACCGCAGCGGTGATGGTCGGCTACACCTTTAATATCGACAGTAATGCCCTTAATAGGATTACCATAGCTGCTGACTATCGTGGCATTGGCGATATATACTGGAATGAGACAAACACCCTTCGCCAGGAGTTCTACACGCTCCTTGGTGCGCAGATAATGCTACACATGAACTCATGCACACTAACATTCTGGGGTAGAAACATCACAAATAGCGACTATAATGTCTTCTACTTTAAGTCGGTAGGTGAAGAGTTTTTCTCGAAGGGACTACCTGCGCAATTAGGAGTAAGATTATCACTGAATATATAAATAAACTACATTAAATTAATACTTTATGAAAAGACTAACAATTCTATTTAGCCTATTGCTTTCAGTTGTAATGTTCGCATCGTGCGAGAAAGAGAGCGAGACGAGCAACACACAAACAGCCAACCAACCAACTAAATATGTAGGCGCCATCACCGTCACCATGGAGGGCACCCCAGATTTTATACATGAGGGCGTGGAGGTTGTAGCAAATTTTGATAGTGACACAACACTAAACCTCGACATGATAAATGTTAAGTTTGCCGAAAATATGCCTTTGACAATCACCATGAACGTTGCAGGCATAGGCTACACCAACAACAATGGCACATATACATTTAGCTCTACGGACACCATTATCCCTACGCTTGCTGGAGAGCCATTTGACAGATTCCCTATCAACGATCTCAACGGCAGCATGGATGCAGATGCGATGAATATCACCTTCCTATGTGGTGCATATCCTGTAAAGTTTGAGGGTGCTGTAACCAAGTAATAATCACCCTAGCGACAACAATAATAGGCGACTTTTCGGGGTCGCCTATTTTGCTTATGATTAGAGGGGAAAGGTTACTTACCAAAACTTACAACCTCGATTCTCTCGACTCCATTGACTGATTGGTCATCATCAGAAGTCATATTATCATCATCATAAGTCATATTAGTACTATTTACAACTTTAAAATTTACAGGGAGGGTAAACTTTACTATTGCAAGCTCCCCCTTCTGCCTGCCAGGAGTCCATTGTGGCGATGACTTCAACACACGCTCCACCTCATCAGAGAGCAACTTATCTGGCGAGCTTAATACTAAAATCTTATTCTCATCGATATAGCCATCCTTACCAACACAGAAGCTTACAATCACATGACCCTCCAAGCGTTTTGACACAGCCTCCTCGGGGTAGCGCACATTCTGCATAACCCACATACGGAATGTATTAAGGTCTCCACCCATAAATTTAGGCATCTCATCCACAACCAACCACTCCTCCTCTTGCACTTCATTGGCTTTTGTTGTGATACAAATTACGCTTGTTAGAGCATTATCATTCATCTTCCACAACTTCTCATAATTGCTCAATGTCTCACGATCATTGACAACCATGATACTCTCAATCTCATTAGCTCGCTGTTTCACAATATCGAGTGTACACAGCACACCATCAATACAATACACAGGCTCTTGTGCCGATGCTGTAGCACACATTGCCATAATGGCAAATATAGAGATAAATAATAGTCGTTTCATAGCTTTTTCGATTTAGTTTGTTTGTATAAAATAGTGCAGCTGCTTTTTGTTAGTGCAAAGGTAATATGGGATGTCTATACTGCCAAACATTTTATGTTAAAGAGTGTTAAGGCTAATGTTAAATAATGTTAAACTTTTATAACACAACTTTTATCATACTATATTTTGCCTATCTTTGCATTATGAAAAAGAGCCGTTTTACCATAGTTATTTTATGTAGCATATTCTCATTGGTGTTTCTCGCAACAGCGGAAATATTCTGGGCTGTAGATACTTACCGCAATATGCACGATGCACTTCGCAAACAGCTGGAGAGCATCCTTGATGAGTCATCATGGAAGTATATATTGCGACAGACAAACGGCAACTATACCCTACCCAATATTGCACGTCTACAAACCATACTACAAGAGGAGCTACGCACATCGGGTATCGATGGTGAGTTTATGGTGGAGGTTCTCACTAACAGCAACGGCACCCCTACAGCAATATGGAGCATTGGTGGCGAGAGATTATCCAAGAGGGTTACAACCTTCGACAAGAGCTTTACACCTCTTACTCTACGTCTTACAGTCGATGACCCTCACTCGATAATTATGGCGAGTATGCGGTGGATGCTAATACTACAACTCCTCTCCATAATAATACTTACACTATCATTTGCTTATCTTCTCAACACCCTATTTCGCGCCAAGAGCCTCGAGCAGATACGCCGCGACCTAACTCACAATATTACCCACGAGTTAAAAACCCCTATTGCTGCCGCCTATGTCGCTACAGATGCCCTGCGCACCTCACACGTCATTGCTGATAATGAGGCGATGCGCAACGAGTATCTCGACATGTCACTCGCATCACTAAAGCGACTAGAATATATGGTCAATGAGATTCTCCGCACATCAACAGAGGGATTTGAGGAGCGCAAGCTAAAATTGGAACAATGTACGATTAGCGATATTGTAAATGAGGTATATACTACGCTTAACTTAAAATATTCCGAACGTGAGGTTAATTGGGTCATAGATATCCCACAATCTGAAGTGATTGTTGCAGACCGCCTTTACCTAACCTCTGCGATAAGTGCTTTAGCCGACAACGCCATAAAGTACTGTCCCAATACGCCAATCATAACTATTAAACTATCGAGCAAGAGATCTACAACAACCATCTCAATTAGCGACAATGGTGTGGGCATACCAAATTGTGAACGAAAGAGAATCTTTGAGAAGTTTTACCGCATATCACAAGGAAACCGTCACGACACCAAGGGCTATGGACTAGGTCTCTATTATGTTAAGAGTATCGTAGAGCAGCATGGCGGAAAGATATCCTTGAAATCAACCGTTGGCCAAGGCTCTACATTCGAAATAACACTTCCCACTTATGGCAAAGCGACAAATATTAATCATTGAAGATGATGCTATTCTACGGCGTATAGTCGCCGATACTTTAGAGAGTGCAGGATATATCGTAATCTGTGCATGTGACGGAGAGGAGGGGTTGAAGATGTTTCGTGACACACTACCTCATCTGGTTATTGCTGATATTATGCTTCCGAAGATGGATGGTTTTGAGATGGTGCGCACGATGCGCAAGGATGGTGGTGACACACAATATCTCTTCCTTTCGGCACGTAGCGATGCTGAAGATGTTGTCGAGGGTTTCCGCTCTGGAGGTCACGACTACCTTCGAAAGCCATTTGCCATCAGCGAACTTATGGCTCGTGTCGAAGCACTTATAGCACGCCTTGGCGATAACAACGAGTGTGATAGCTACTACATAGGTCGCTATACATTCAATAGTAAGAAGCAGACTCTCGCCATCGAAGATTATGTACGCCATCTCTCGACACGCGAAGCAGCAATACTTACCATATTAGCCCAAAATCGCGATAAGGTAGTAAGCTCACACCAACTACTTATGGAGATATGGGGCGATGATAGCTACTATAACCTACGCTCGATGAATGTATTTATCTCGAAGCTACGCACCTATCTATCAAAAGATAAAGCTATAGATATCTGCTCAATACGAGGCGTTGGCTATAAGCTAATCATCAAGTAGTGAAATTGGTTAATGCGACAGCAAAGTTATTTGTGATTGTTATTGAGTATACTCATATTAACAAATCACAAATAACTATAGAAACATCTATGTTTCAGATGCTTACAACAATATAACAAAAAAAACGACCCAGCTATAATGCCGAGTCGTTAAGTGGAGGTGGCGGGAACTGAACGCAATCGCCATACTTTACTTCGCAGGGCGGTTATATGCTGAAAGATGTTGATATTCTTATAATTATCCCCATACCAACACCCCAAATATAATGTGTGAAAGGGATGGGGATTAGATTTTAGTGGTCGATTATTTGCATATTCGATAGATTATTACTACTTTTGTTACGGCGGTAAAATTTACGGCGGTAATAGTTAAACAAGGCGATATGAAATTCTACAACAGAGAACACGAAATTGCAAAACTCCGAGAGGTTCGAGAGTTATCATACAATGACCACTCACGACTAAC
>JAGBWD010000024.1 GCA_017629985.1 Alistipes sp. | reverse complement strand
GTACCTTTGCACTCGCAATCACAAAGCAATGGCTCCGTAGCTCAACTGAATAGAGTACTTGACTACGGATCAAGCGGTTCCAGGTTTGAATCCTGGCGGAGTCACAAAGCGGTAATCGAAAGGTTACCGCTTATTTTTTTGCCATGGAAATAGGTCTCCTCGGGGCAGAGCAACATACCGTGGCTAACAGCCAAAAAAATGGGCAAGAGAGGTCTCTTGCCCAATATTATTAAAAGAGTTTAGCTACCCCTTACCTTAAAGTTACTCCTCCAACAAGTCGGGACGTAGCTCCTTGGTTCGCAAATAGGCCTGCTCCTCCTGCCACTTCTCAATCTCGGCAAAATGTCCAGAGAGCAACACATCGGGAACCTTCCAGCCATTAAACTCCGCAGGACGTGTATATACGGGAGGTGCTAATAGGTTATCCTGAAAGCAGTCTGTAAGCGCAGAGGCTTCATCGCCAATAGCACCAGGGATGATGCGCACCACAGAGTCTGCAATAACGCATGCAGCAAGCTCTCCTCCTGTAAGCACATAATCACCTATAGATATCTCACGTGTGATGAGATGCTCGCGGATGCGATAGTCTACACCCTTATAATGGCCACATAGAATGATGATATTCTTCATCAGCGATAGGCGGTTTGCCTCATGCTGATTATAGGTAACGCCATCGGGAGAGGTGAAGATAATCTCATCGTAGTCGCGCTCCGACTTTAGCTTCTCGATACACCGAAACACTGGCTCTATCTTCATCACCATACCTGCTTCGCCACCAAATGGATAGTCATCCACGGTGCGGCGCTTATCATCGGTATAGTCACGTAGGTTATGGACATATATCTCGGCATGTCCCGACTCCTGCGCACGCTTTAAGATTGACTCATTAAGTGGTGAGGCCAATAGCTCGGGGACAACGGTAATAATATCTATACGCATAGTCTATCCCTTATAGTTAATTTCGTTATTGAGAACCTCCACAATAAATGGGTTATACAGCACCTCATGGCCGATGGTTGATTCAGCCTCATGACCAGGATAGATGGTAACATCATCACCAAGAGGTACTATCTGCTCAAGGATTGACTTCATAATCCATGAGTAGTCACCACCGGGGAGGTCTGTACGTCCAATACTCTCACGAAATAGTGTATCACCGGTAAACAACGCCTTGGCAGACTCATTGTAGAGTACTACATGGCCAGGGGTGTGGCCAGGGGTCTTAATAACACTCAAGCGTGTATTACCAAACTCTATGTCGGCAACAGCATCAAGGTCTACATCTACTGCTGGGACCTCGTTGCAATGTAGTCCATAGACAGTACCTCCTGAACTAGCATCAATAAGGAACTGATCCTTTGACGAGCAGGCAAACTGCACGCCATATCTCTCCTTGAGCCACTTAACACCTTGCGTATGGTCAAAATGGCCATGGGTATTAACAGCCATAACAGGCTTAAGGCCTCGCGATGCAATCATCTCCTCGAGGATTCTATTCTCACCCTCATTCATATTTCCTGCATCGACAACAATAGCCTCGAGGGTATCATCCCACACGAGGTATGTATTCTCCCTGAATGGATTAAAAACAACTCTCTTTATCTCCATAACTCTTTGTGTTAGTTTTTTATTTCTGCCTTTAACGTAATATGCTTCACGCCCGTAGATGCCGTAGAGTAGACCTTTAACACACGATAGAAACTACCCTCGGGGGCCTTCGCAGGGTCCATGGTGATAGTTATCGCGGCACGCTCCCCAGGAAGCAGCTTTCCACGGTCGTGCTTAACGGTGGTACAGCTACACGAGGTACGTACCTCAGTTACCACTAGAGGCACATCACCCGTATTGGTATATACTAGGCGCACTATCTGCTTGTCATCCTCCTGGGATAACTCTCCAAGGTCGATGACATTTGTCTGAAACTCGATATCAGCGCCCTTGGGAGTCTGCGCAGCAGACTCAATAGGGAGCAACAATATCGACAATAGCAACATCTGAAACCACCTCATAACAGACTACTGTAGTTTAAAGTCATAGGTAATACGTCCACCCTGCACCGTACGCTGACTAGGTTTAAACTTCGCCTTGCGAGCCGCCTCAACAGCCAATCGGCGCAATGTATCATCAGAGGTGGTTGTACCCTCAAGGTCCACCTTTGCCGAGACAACATTACCTTGGCTATCTATCGTAACATATACAACAACACGACCCGCGGCATTGAAGTTTTTACTTGGCTTGGGAAGTCCCTCACGCAATCCACGGCCCTTAAGTCCAGCATCTAGCTGATCACTACCCTGAAGGTTGTATCCATCACCATCACCCTTATTAGCCTCCTTATCGCCCTCGGGGGCCAAACGGTTTCCCGTTGCGACACTCTCGGTGTTACCTACTACGGGCTTAAAGAGCTTTGTAGGGTCTATGGTCTCTGTCTTCTCCGCCTCACCCTTGGTCTGCTCACTCATCTCCCTCTTTGCCTCCTCCACATGTGCGGGAGCCTTATCACGGCGTATGCTCTGTGGTTTACTATCCTGCACAACGCTCTTTGGAGGTTCGGGCAGCGGCTCCTCAATGAAGTGAATCTCCAAAGGGGGCTCCATAAGCTCCATCACTTGCACATCTATAGTCACATACCTCAACAACAACCCTCCCACTACCATTATAACAGCGGTGGTGATTGCAGCATATAGCCGTGATGTGCGGTCTATAGGATCGTAATACTTCATTATTTATCTTTGGTAGCAAGTACCATTTTATATTTCTCCTCGCGAGTAAGGTCAATAATCTCCACCAAGGCATCTACAGTGACCTTCTCATCACAACGTAACGAGATGTATGGCTTCTCCTCCTGTGGCACACCCTCATACTTTGCAAAGTGTACCCTCAAGGCACCAGCCACCTCCGAGAGGTTGCTATACGCCTCATCGCGATTAATAACATACTTATACCCCGACTCGCTAGCCCTGTCACCAACAATAGAGAGTGCGATGACCGAAGGATCACCCTCCTGACTAGATGAGGATGGCAAGGTGAGCTTAACAGCATTGTTGGGGTTTATGAGCGTTGTAGCTAGGATGAAGAACACCAACAACAGGAAGATGAGGTCCGTCATTGACGATGGCGAAAATGACGAGTCTACTTTTGAACTTCGCTTTATTGCCATAGCTTCTACTTTTTAACAGGCTGATTCAAGATATCCATAAATGCTATTGTCGTAGCCTCCATTCTAAAGATAAGCTTCTCGATGCGTGCTACAAGGTAGTTATGGCCAAAGTATGCTGGGATACCAACCAAAAGACCGCCTACGGTGGTCATCATAGCAACGTACATACCTGCTGAAAGCTGCGCAAGCTCAATAGCTCCAGACTGGTTTGCAGACATATCTATAAAGACCTGAACCATACCCACAACAGTACCCAAGAAACCAATCATTGGCGCACCACCAGAGATAGATGCCAACCATGGAAGGCCATCCTCAAGTTTTGCAACCTCAACATTCGCCACATTCTCTATAGCGCTCTGGATATCTCCCATAGGGCGACCAATACGTGCAATACCCTTCTCAATCATACGTGCAACGGGAGAGTCCGTACGGCGACATAGGTCTATGGCTGCATTGATATTTCCCTCAGAGATATAGTCACGAATACGGTTCATAAAGTTATTGTCGAGGCGTGTTGCCTTGCGAATGGCGATAAAGCGCTCCACAAAGATAAATATCACCACAGCAGCCAAAAGCACCAAAACCCACATCATCCATCCACCACTGATAAACAGATCCCAAAATCCGATTGAAAGGCTCTCCGAAGCTGCGGCACCCTGCTCCATACCCTCGGCAAGAGCTAGTGAATCGATTGGGGAAGTAGTTAGTTCTGCAGCTCTCTCCGCAGGGGCTGTAGCTGTTAAAATGTTAATCATACGTTTTAATTGGTTTAGTTATTAATTATTTTGCTTTGTCTCATTATTCTGCTTATCGCGTCTCTGTTGCTTCATCTTTCGATACTCCTCACGCGAGATGACTCGTCCCAAACTATCGCGGCGCGAGAAGCGATACTTCAAGCTCTGGCGAAGCTCCTTAAAGGTGTTAAAGCTCTCACCATAGTATAGTCCTACGCCCGACTCCTGCATACCCTGGTTTTCGCCATAGCGATCTATAGTCTGCGTGAAGCCTTTAAATCGGAAGGTACCGTCACTATCAATGAGCCATGTTATGAATGCCTCACCAACAAAGTTTGAAGCCTTTTGTGTTGCCTGAAGCGAGGCATCAGAGAGGTATCCTCCCTCCACCTCAATAAGCAGGCGGTCATTAAACCAGCTCTTCGAAAATCCAAAGTCTACCTCATCACCTGTCATCTCGGTACGTGGACGATAGCGCAACACGATATTATAGTTATCACCCGATAGCCAGTTACTCAACTGGTTGGAGATAAGCTCAAAGCCCGTTGTTGCAGAGAGCGAGGCGGCATCAACAGCCGCAGTATCCTCTGCCGAGAAGCAGTTTGCTGCCAAGAGCCAGAACATCTGCGTAGCTATGGCCTGCTGGTCGTTAAGGGTCGATTGTATCACTGTCTGAATCTCGGGGGCTACATTCGGAACCTTAACATCAAAGTTCACCGTAGGTGACATAAGTGCATCCGTAAGCTTTATATAACACTCCACAGGCACAGCACGCGAGGTATCAATACCCTGTACCGATGTTCCCAAAAGTGGTCGTAACGAGGCCTTCGTGTTATAAACCGCATTGATATTTAGTGTAGCGCCCATAGGATCACCATCCCAATGTATTGATGACCCTGGCACCACGGTAAAGAGCTTATTTAGGATATTTTGCAGCGTAAAGAGGTAGGTACCATCTGTAATCTGCACATCACCACGCATCTCAAAGATATTTGCCTTGGGGACTATATGCATTGTAAGCTGTCCTGTACCCTTACCCTTGATGATATCTCCAACGGTAGGGTCGATAACCAGCTGCATCTCTATATTTGGCAGCACGTTAAGCGTCATGTCGATATCCATCATACCCGCCGATGTACTCTCCACCCTTCCCTTACGTTCATGAGCCATAACACGGCGTGTAAGGAAAGCCGTGGTATCGGCACCCTCATTTGATGATTGCTGGAACTTAACAAAGTCGGCATAGGCGACATTTGTCTTACCCGATAGCGGCATAAAGAACCTAGAGTTATCGGCACTCGAGGCCTCGATATCCATCTTTATACCACGCTTATCACCGCTAAATGAGGCGCTTCCCGAGGCGTGTACATAACCATAGAAGAGGTCGTTATCCTTGGATGTTGTATTCATCACAAGCATCTTATTTGCATCTACAGAGATATTATATGTGATGTTTGAAAGCCTCTCTAGGCTAATATCCATAGAGTATTTTCCTACATTGTTCTCCGAGTCGTACACCGCAACCTTATCCGCAAGAATATGGTTATCCTTGATGGTAATCTTCGCCTTGGGGGCGCTATAACGCACCTTCGTAAACTCTACATTTGTAGCCAAGCCCTCCACCATAGCCTCACCATTGAGCGATGCAGCTTCGCCATTACCACGTACCGTAGCTTGGATATCAGCACTACCCTCAATATCCGAAAGAATACCCTCGAGGAATGGAGAGATAAGGCTCAACTTAACACCACGCATATTGGCTCGTGCATAGTAACGATTACCCTGTGGCTGGTAGTATCCTCGAATTACCGTGTCGCGTGTTTCGCGGTCACGAATTATGATTCGCGCACGGTTAGCCTCAAAGTCCCAGTTGGAGGTTATCTCCTGCGCAGGAACAGAGATATCATTCACCTTAACCCTATCCAAATCTATAGCCGCCTCAATCTCGGGATATGCCAATGCAGACTTCACCGTAGCATAACCGTTGGTGATACCCTCAACGCTATACCCCAATTTACTGATGAAGGCAGAGAGAGGAGAGATATCGAAATTATCAAGGGTAAGACGTATAGAGTCGCTGCGTAGTCGTGAGGCCACACCGTCAATGACCATCTGCTGATCGGGGCGTGCTATATGTAGCTCCTTGACGCTGATACGTGTGGAGTCGATATCTATACCTCGTGAATAGAGCTTCCACTGCTGCGTAGCTGTGGTGAAGTGTGAAGGGGTAATATCTATGTGTACTGCTCTGCGGCGGCTCCTCTCATTACGGCTAAACTGCGCACTCAAGCCGAGCATCGCCGAGCTGCTACCCTCCTGCTTAAAGCCGGCGGTGAGGGAGATTCTATTTTCGCGCGCTCCACCGATAATGTTAAAGCGAGGCATCAACATTCGAGAACCCATATACACAGCATCGGTCTTAACGCGCATAGAGAGCGAATCGCGGCTATTGTTATTGATGTTCCACTCGGCATTAGCAAAGATAAATCCTGAATACTCCAAAGCCTCGGACGAACCACGAAGAGTGAGATTATTACTCTTGGGGTTAAACACCAAGCCTAACTCCGTATTTGGTGCCATAACCAAGCCCCCAGCGATAGCATCCAGAAGCGCGTTTATATCATCCCCAGCCTCGATGGTAAGCGCCGTATAATCTTGTGGCGAGTTGATTGCCGAGAAGCTCGCCTCGTGATTGGAGGTTGTGTTATATAGCAGAGGCACATAGGTAATGAGCGAGTTGTATATATACTCATACACCTCCTTATATGACGAGTGGCTATTATACCCTAGGGTCAAGAAGTCGGAGTATAGTGCCACAGCCTTATGGTCACTATCACTCTCCACATCCACACGTATCAAATCGGTATTTAGCTCACCATTGGGGTATATATAGTTAGCATCAGCAATACTCAGATAACCATCCACATCCTCCATAAGCTCACCACGAAGATCCAAGCCGATGTTTGCACTCAACAGCGAGGTAGAATCCCTGCGATTGATACCCATAGCATGGAGATTAGCTCGCCCAAGAGCCATCGACAGCGCGTAGGTAGGCTCCACACCATCCATGTTAATATCTGCAAAGAGGTCAAAGACTAGGTTTGGATCATCGGCATTAACCTCGGCATAATACCTTCCTCCGCTGATACGTCCCTTACCCTCAATTGCCGAGTAGCGGTAGCTACCCATCTCCACACCCGACACCGAAGCATTTACATCGGCTATAACACCTCCGCTGTCAGCACTGCCCACAGAGCCATTGACAGTCACCTCGGAGCTGATGCGGTGAATGGCACTCATCTCCAACAAATCTCCAATATCGAGATTATTAGTTCGCGCAACACCTCGCAACTCATGACGACCCTCATTGTTACGATTTAGGGATATATCTGCCGAGAGGTCTCCAGCACCTGTGACAATATTTCCCACAGCGCGGAAGGCATCAAGACGTCCTCCAAAGGTTAGGCGAGCATCCGCCCACTTCATATTCTTGACTATCTTATTAGCACTTTCGGGAAGAGGATTTGGGAGAATGTTGGAGAGCAGATTCTCCACATCCGAAGATGTCGTATACAGACGCTCTATGCCCACAACATATTTCGAGACCCTCCAGTCGGGAAGACCTGTGATATGAAATTTACCCTTTACAGTGGTATGATTCTCTATGGTTGCCGTGTTGATAACACCACTTAAGTTACGCACAACGCCCTCAAACGAGGCATTTACATTGCTCACCGTAGTATTCCAGCCTCGCACTCCTGGAGCAAAATAACCAAGGTCTTGTGTAGATAAGTAGCTATCCTCTACACTTCCCGACATCTGCACCTTGTCGATATACTCCTTATACTCATCCCAGCTATCTCCCTTGATGAGTAGCTCGGGAACAGAGATATTTGAGGTTGGTGTCTCAACGATGATATTATCGAAACGTAGCTCACCCTCATAGACAAAGAACTCCGTAGCAAGGTTATCTATCACAAATCCACTACGCTCCACAGCACTTAAGCTCTCAACATCGGCATAGACACGTCCCCTATCTACCGTAAAATCCTTCAACTGGGCAGATATATCCTTAACCTGCATATTGTTGTAATCGACACCATACTCGGGATTACGATGCTGAAGACGCTCATAGCGAAACTCCAGACCTGTGGCATCTATATCCTCTATCACCATGCTAAAGTTGCTCTTCTTGCCATTATTCTTTTGCAACTTCTGCACTATAGGACGGATATTTAGCTCACCACTCTGCAACTCTCGGAGGATGAAAATAGCATCTTCAGCCTCTGCACTACGGATAAGAAGACCATCCTTGGGGATATTTAGACTACTAAAACGTGCTGTGGCACGACCCACATAGAGGAGTGTATCCTGCTCATGATCCTCAACATAGAAACCATCAACACGCACCCTAGAGAATAGGTCGATATCTATTCTATCGATAGAGACCTTCGTGCCGAGATACTCCGAGGCAAACTCCGAGGCACGCTTGATAGCGAAATTCTGCACACCGCGAAGATTCAACACAAGAGTTGATAAAACAGGTAAAAATATCGATAACAAAATGATTACCGATATCACCTTTACCAATATTTTTATAACTTTGCGCATTGAATGTGCGGTTTATTGTATGATAGTTTACAGCAATTAACCTACAAATGTAATCATTTTTCTATAAAATAGAAAAAAAAGAGAGAAAAAACAGACAAAACCACGCCTACTATGGACATTACAATACTTGGCATTGAGTCGTCATGCGATGATACATCGGCTGCGGTGATACGTAATCGCACACTACTCTCAAACGTAATTGCCTCACAAGCAGTACACCAGAAATATGGTGGTGTAATCCCCGAGCTAGCATCGCGCGCCCACCAGCAGAACATCGTGCCTGTGGTGGACACCGCCCTCAAGGAGGCAGGAATAACCATCGACAAGGTTGATGCCATAGCCTTCACACGTGGCCCAGGACTCCTAGGATCACTACTCGTTGGCGTCTCCTTTGCCAAGGGACTATCTATTGCCAATAACATCCCTTTGGTCGAGGTAAACCACCTGGAGGGTCACATCCTCTCACACTTTGTCGATATGCCCGACAGGGAGATGCCACACCCCGATTTTCCATTCCTCTGTCTTCTCGTCAGCGGTGGACATACGCAGATTGTGCGCGTGGACTCACCAACCGAGATGGAGATTATAGGAACGACCATAGACGATGCAGCGGGTGAGGCCTTCGACAAGTGCGCCAAGGTAATGGGACTCCCTTACCCTGGAGGCCCTATCATCGACCGCCTAGCAAAAGAGGGCGATGCCAAGGCCTTTAAATTTGCGAAGCCTCATGTAGAGGGCGCTTACGACTACTCATTTTCGGGTCTAAAGACCTCATTCTTATATACTTTGCGCGATGCGATAAAGGATGACCCAGACTTTGTAGAGAAGCACAAGGCTGACCTATGCGCATCGCTACAAAAGACCATCGTAGATATTCTTCTCGACAAACTTATAAAGGCCTCTAAAGCTACGGGTATCAAGGATATAGCTATTGCAGGTGGTGTATCTGCTAACTCGGGACTCCGTGATGGCATCACCGAAGCAGGACGCCGCCGCGGATGGCGCACCTTCCTCCCTGAATTTAAGTTCACCACAGACAATGCGGCAATGATTGCAACAGCAGGATACTACAGATATCAGGCTGGTGAGTTAAGCTCGTTGGATGTGTCGCCTGTAGCACGTCTTCAGGACCTCAAATAATTGAGTAAGAATCAAAAAAATGCACCGCGCGAAGTTGCCATATAACGACTACGGAAGCGCTATGCGTAATCGTCTTGGCGGGCGTGTACAGAAGCTCGCCATAGACGCTCATCTAGGGTGCCCACATCGCAACGCCACAGACGGGAGAGGAGGTTGCACATTCTGCCTTGGCGAGGCATTTACACCCTCATACTGCGCCACGCAACACTCTATCACCGAACAGATTAACGCAGCGATAGCGTTTCACACATCACGCCGCCGTAGCGCCGATATTTACCTTGCATACTTTCAAGCGGGGACAAACACCTTTGCCCCTATCGACAAGCTCAAGCAGCTATATACGGAGGCTCTTTCACACCCCAAAATAGATGGGTTGATTATAGGCACTCGCCCCGATTGCATAAGTTCCGAAATACTCGACTATTTGGAGGGTTTATCGCATAGATATTACATAGCGATAGAGTATGGCATAGAGTCCACATACGATGCAACACTACAACATGTAAATAGAGGTCACAACTACTCTACAGCTGTGGAGGCTGTAGCAGAGACAAAGGCACGAGGGATAGATGTTGGAACTCACTTCATCCTAGGATTGCCCAACGAGAGCCGAGCAGAGATTATAGCCCAAACAACAACCATAAATAGGCTAAATATCGACTTTGTGAAGTTCCACCAGCTACAGATATATCACAACACACCATTAGCCAGAGAGTGGCTTGAGCATCGTGAGAGGTTCCTCTTTGCCGATGGATTCACGACAGAGGATTATGTCGATATGATAGTCGATATTGTTCGACATCTAGACCCCAATATTGCCATAGAGCGCTTTGCATCACAAGCACCTCGTCATCACATTCTCTATTCGCCACTTGGAGGTATACGCATGGATGCACTAAAGGATAAGATTGTCAATCGTCTGAACACACTTAATGCAAAACAGGGTGATAAATTATAAACAAGAAGGGCATGTCCGAAAATTAGTGGACATGCCCTTTGTAATATCAATATATATATGCTAGAAATACTTAATA
Source organism: Alistipes sp. (assembly GCA_017629985.1). Classification (GTDB taxonomy): domain Bacteria; phylum Bacteroidota; class Bacteroidia; order Bacteroidales; family Rikenellaceae; genus Alistipes. Next base: position 120,868 of record JAGBWD010000024.1, on the reverse strand, counting down.
TCCTTATCCTCAATAGCAGAGATAAGGTTATTTGCCGCTGATGAAGCTCCAATACGGAACAACTCTGTGGTGAGCCACTCCTCGCCAAGAACCTCCTCTACGATGGTATAATAAAGCGCTGCATCCTCGGGTGTTTTGACACCTCCAGCAGCTTTAAAGCCCACCTTGCGACCTGTGATGTTGTAGTAATCCTTGATGGCGTGACACATAACAAAGGCCGCCTCGGGGGTTGCTGCGACATCAATCTTACCTGTAGAGGTCTTGATAAAGTCGGCACCTGCAAACATCGACACCAACGATGCACGGCGTATATTCTCTGGAGTCTTGAGAGCTCCCGACTCGATGATAACCTTAAGAACTACATCCTTTGCCTCCTCACGAAGAAGCTCCACCTCTGACGCTGCCTCGGCAACATGATTAGAGAGCATCATACCTGGATTTAGGACTATGTCAATCTCATCTGCACCATTCTCAATAGCCATGGCTACCTCGAGAGCCTTAACCTCCACGAAGCTCTGCGATGCTGGAAAGGCTCCTGCAACAGATGTGATACGCATAGGGGTACCATCTATCTCAAGGCCTACGGTCTCAACAAAGGGAGGATAGACACATATAGAGGCTACATTTGGAATATGAGGATACTTCTCGTAAAACTCAACAGCCTTGCGCACGAAAGCCTGCACAGACTCCACAGAGTCGGTACACGATAGCGTAGTAAGGTCGATTGCCGAATAACAAAACTTATATACATCAACATTACCATTACGATTAGCAGCCATCTTGATTTTAGCCACCTCTTTAGCTACTTGAGCATCAGTATGTGCTGGTGCATATTTCTCTAATTCCTTAACGTAGTCCATAGTCACACTATTTTTGTAATTACAAATATACGCTTTTTTGCTTAATATTGCAATAATCCGCGCATTTTTATCGACTACATAGCAAAAAAAATTGAGCCTACCCTATATGATAAGGTAGGCCCAACAATTATAAATCGCTATAGCTTATAGGCTATATACATTTGAAACCACGATAGATGGAGTCAAAGTAAACTCATTAGCGTTGCGAACGCTAGCCTTTGAAGCTGCTGCAGATGACTTCTGAACATTCTTAACATCGCAAGAGTAGAATGGAAGTGCTACCTCGTTCTCATCCTGGAAGAATGCCAAGCCCTGGTCGCCATCCCAGCCACCACAGCCAAGAGCAAGAGCCTTGAACTGGTCACCATTGCTATTCCACTTAATTGTGTTGCTCTGGCTCTCTGCAGAGTTACCATCAGTGCTCATCACAAGCCAGAATGCAGGGAACTCACCCAACATGAAGTCCTGTGTACCATCATACTGACCACCGATGAAATCACCATAAGAGATCCATGTATAGTAGTACTGACCCTCCTGACCAACGATAGACTGGTTCATGATACCAAGAACATTCTCACCATCCTCACCCTGGTAGATGTAACCAAATACTGGGAAGTCTGCACCCAAAGAGCTGTAGCCATATACAAGAACTACATCTGACTCACCCTCGAGCATCTCGATAGTAAGGTTAAGGTCTACTGGCTGATTGATAAAACCTGTACCATATACATACTGCTGATCTACACTAGCAGTCCAGTTACCAAGCCATGCCTTTGCAGCATCTGAAGCTACAGCCTCTGCAGTAGTAATCGTACCCTTAACAAGGCACTCAAGACCCTCTGCATTCTTAACCAAAGTACAAAGAGTGTAAGATGTAGAACCTGAAAGACCCTCGTATACAGCTGTGTAACCCTCCTCGCTGTTTACATAAGACAATACAGCTGATGCATCTGTCAACTGCTCCTTGATATCAGCATCTGAAGCACCCTCAAGGTTATCAGTCATGAACATAGCAGCTCTGATCTCTGCAACGCCAGTACCCTTCCATGTGAAGTATACGCCGTTCCATGGATTAACTACTCGACCATCAACCTCAACTGGCTCTGTAACGTTTGCAAGAGTCTGCTCAAACCAATCTACCTCGGTAAGACCTGTAAGCTCTACTACAATCTTTGCGTTATCAGAATCCTCATAACCACGACCCACAGCCTTTACACGGATAGTGTAAGTACCAGCGTTAAGGTTAGAGAAAGTGTGAGTACACTCTGTAACGTTAGCATTGTTACCTGGCATGCTTACAAGGTAGCTCTCTGCACCTGAAACAGGGTTCCAAGAGATAGTGATGCTTGTTGCATCGTGAGTCTCTGACAACTCTGGAGTAGCAAGCTTTGAACCCTCTGGAATTTCGGTGTTGTCATCACCACCTGGGTTCTTCTTGTCATCAACATTTGCGGCCTTCTCACATGCTACAAATGCGAAAGCTGTAGCCATGATAACCATCAAAGAAAAAATCTTTTTCATGTTTGTTGTTTTTAATTATTAAATAAAGTTTTTTAGTATGTTTCTTTACCAATATGCACACACCAATTAAACGAAAAGAAGCTATAAATATTACTCTCGTCTAACAATACACGCATAATCGGTGCGAAGATAAAAAAATTTTTCGAAACATGCGCAAAAGTGGTGAAATTTAATTCATAACACCTAAAAAAGAGTTAAGCGCACTACATATAAAAAGAGCCCACCAAGGGAGTAGATAATACTATCCCTTGGTGGAGCTATTTTTGTGACCTGCTAAATTAGCAGCTTATCACTACAACTGAATCTCGTTGCCAATGTACTTACGCAAGTTCACATCCTTCTTGCAACGCTCTGCGTATGAAGGATCCTTTGCGATAGCGTTCTTAAGCTCTGCAGTTGCAGTAGCCATATCACCCTGCTTTGTAGCGATTACAGCACGGAGGTAGTCAGCATCAGCAGACTTGTCGTTTGCGATGTACTGCTTTGCAGCTGTGTAGTCAGCGTTCATAGTTGCAGCAACAGCAGCATTGTAACCCTCGAGCTGTGACTGTGCCTGTGCATAGTTACCCTCTGCAGCAGCAGCCAAAGCACGTGTCTCTGCTGAAGCGTTAGCAGTGTAAGCCTTTGCAGCCTCTGTGTCGCCATTCATGATATTAACCAAAGCGAGGTTGTTGTTGATCTCTGAAGCCTTGCCACCAGCGTTTACAGCCTTTGCAAATGCGTCAGCAGCCTTTGTACCCTCACCAGCCTCTGCGTAAGCAACACCAAGGTTGTTGTAAGCAGCTACGCTCTTATACTCGTTTGCAGCAGCCTCCAAAGTAGCGATCTTCTCGTTCTGTGAAAGCTTACCTGTAGATGCGATGTGCAACATCTCCTTCTCATCAAGCTCAGCGAACTTACCAGCGCGAACCAAAGCAGCCATCTCATCGTCAGTCTTACCTGTGATATCTGAAGAGTTTACAAGCTGTGCGCGGCGAAGCTCTGGAAGAATCTCCTTCTTCAACGCTGTGAACACGTTGCTCATATTCTTAATCTGCTCCTCACGCTCTGAAGATGAAGTGTAGCTCTCCAATACTGAAAGGATAAGAGCCTTATCCTCGATGCTTGAAGCAGCTACTAGCTCCTTGAAGCCCTCCCAGTCCTCACCGTATGATGCAGCATCGAGTGAGAGACCAAGCTCCTTAAGCAACTCCTCTGCAGCCTTCTTACCAGACTCGCTACGTGCAGCAGAGAGCTTATCGTTGAACTTCTCTGGACCATCTGGAGAAGCGTAACCATTAACGTAGATGTTCTGCTTGATGCGGTCGTTACCATTCTGCTCTGCAGCCTTCTGCTGGAATGAAGTAAGCTCCTCTGAAGAGATAGCCTTCTTATTCAAACGTGAAGAGTTGATCTGGTACATGTAGTTAGCCTTTGTAACCTCGGTGATTACGTTCTTGTAGCCAGATGCCATAGTCTCCATAGCGTCAGAGTACTGAATGTCATTCTGCATTACATTAACACCCTGTGCGATAGTAAGACCAAAGGCACGCTTGATAGCGTCAGCCTCTGCGCCACCAGCTGCCAAAGCAGCTGCCTGCTCCTTTGTAGGAATAGCACCATCGTTCAAGTTTACCAAAGTAAACTCCTTGCACTTACCCTTTGGACACTTAACCTCTGCACGAAGCTGAAGCTCGCTGCACTCCATACGCTCATCGTATGGGAAAGATACGTGCATAGTGTAGTTACCACCATTCTTCTGATCGATAACAGTGTAGTTATCATCAACCTTTGAGCCCTGGAAGTACTGTGTTGTACCAGCTACCTCACCACCCTCAAATACCATTACTGGAGTAACCTTCAACACAGCCTTTGCGTTGAAGTACTTTACAGGGAAGGTAACATTAACATCAGCCTCAACCTTACCATTATTCAATACCAAAACCTCTGGAGTACATGTAAGTTTTACATCATCCTGATTCTTGGCCATCTTCTTAAAGCAGTTACAGCCAGAAAGAGTCAATACTGCAACCGCAAGCACTGCGCTTACTTTGAAAAGATTTTTCATAGATTTAATTGTTTTATTAATAAAGTTTATTCTGTTTGTCGTATATTATCTTAACGCCGAAGCGCCATACATTATTATAATATATAGCGCACGGCCGCTAATTTTTACTTACGGTTAGGACGTGGTCCACGCTGCTCGCGCTTCTCCTGGCCCTCGCGTGGCTGACCCTCGCGTGGCTTACGCTCACGAGGCTCACGCTCTACCCAACCCTCTGGCTTTGGAAGCAACGCCTTGCGAGAGAGCTTGAGCTTGCCCGTCTTCTGATCTTTAGCTACGAGCTTAACCTCAATCATATCACCCTCCTTAAGACCTGTCTCCTCCATAGTCTCAAAGCGCTTGTAGTCAATCTCCGAGATGTGCAACAACGCATCCTTACCTGGAAGAATCTCCACAAAAGCACCAAAGTCTACGATAGAACGAATCTTACCATTGTATGTCTCACCAATCTCTGGAACAGCAACGATGCCCTTAACACGTGCCAAAGCAGCATCCAAAGCCTCCTTATCTGGGCCAAAGATATCTACGATACCCTTCTCATCAACCTCGGTGATGGTGATTGTAGTACCTGTAGTCTTCTGAATCTCCTGAATAACCTTACCACCAGGGCCGATAACTGCACCGATAAACTCCTGTGGAATAGCTATCTGAACGATACGTGGTACAAATGGCTTGTAATCCTCACGTGGCTCTGCGATAGTCTCAACCATCTTGCTCAAGATGTGAAGACGACCCTGACGAGCCTGCTCCAACGCCTTGGCCAAAACCTCGTATGATAGACCATCAACCTTGATATCCATCTGTGTAGCTGTGATACCATCACAAGTACCTGTAACCTTGAAGTCCATATCGCCCAAGTGATCCTCATCGCCCAAGATATCTGACAACACAGCCCAACGGCCAGTTGCAGAGTCAGAGATAAGACCCATAGCGATACCAGATACTGGCTTGCGAAGCTTAACACCAGCATCCATAAGTGCCAATGTACCAGCACATACAGTAGCCATAGATGAAGAACCGTTAGACTCCAAGATATCTGATACGACACGTACTGCGTATGGATTAGCCTCACCAACAGGAACCATAGGCTTCAACGCACGCCATGCCAAGTGACCATGACCAATCTCACGGCGGCTCAAACCACGAGCTGGACGAGCCTCACCTGTAGAGAATGGAGGGAAGTTATAGTGCAATACAAACTGCTCGCTGCCCTGTACCAAAACCTCATCCTTCTGCTTCTCATCGAGCTTTGTGCCGAGAGTAACAGTAGTCAATGACTGTGTCTCACCACGTGTGAAGATAGCTGAACCATGAGCGCATGGCAAGTAGCCAATCTCACACCAGATAGGACGAATCTCATCGGTGCGGCGACCATCAAGACGCTTACCCTCATCGAGGATCATGTTACGCATAGCCTTCTTCTGAACATCATCGTGGAAGTACTTGTGGATGAGAGGTGCCTTCTCCTCAAGCTCCTCCTCTGTATAGCGCGATGCAAACTCTGCCTCCAAAGCATCAAAAGCCTCGGCGCGCTCGTGCTTCATAGTACCGCTGGTTGCAATAGCATACGCACGGTCATAAAGCTCGTTGATGATAGTCTGACGCAACTCCTCATCGTTGGTCTCATGGCAGTACTCGCGCTTAACATCCTTACCAAGCTCCTTCATAAGCTCAATCTGAACTGCGCAGTGCTTCTTAATCTCCTCGTGAGCAAACATGATAGCGCCGAGCATAACCTCCTCTGACACCTCATTCATCTCACCCTCAACCATGAGGATATTATCGATAGTACCACCTACCATGATATCGAGGTCTGCACTCTTCATAGCCTCGAAACCTGGGTTGATGACATACTCGCCATTGATACGTGCTACACGTACCTCCGAGATTGGGCCACCAAATGGAATATCAGATACTGCCAAAGCAGCAGATGCTGCCAAACCAGCCAAAGCATCTGGCTGAATATCCTTCTCTGCCGAGATAAGATTAACGGTAACAAATACCTCGGCATGATAATCTGCAGGGAAAAGTGGACGCAATGCGCGGTCGATAAGACGTGCTACCAAAATCTCAGAGTCACCAGCCTTACCCTCACGCTTCAAGAAGCCACCAGGAAAACGTCCGCATGATGCGTACTTCTCCTTATACTCCACCTGCAAAGGCATGAAATCTGTTCCCTCCTTGGCATCCTTGGCAGCAACAACAGTACCCAAAAGCATTGTGTCGCCCATACGTACAACCACCGAGCCATCAGCCTGCTTTGCGAGCTTACCAGTCTCAATCATAATCTCGCGACCATCAGCCAAAGTGATTGTCTTCTGTACAGCATTGTACAACTTGTTAGTTTCCATAAAATCTCTAAAAAAACCTCTAAAAATTTCCTCTAAAATATCTCAAATCATTCTTGATTTTTCAGTGTAAATGAAGGCAAGGCCGAGGCTTTGCCTTCATTTGCTGCACACTCTTACTTACGGAGGTTAAGAGTCTTGATGATAGCGCGGTAACGCTCGATATCAACCTCCTTCAAGTACATAAGCAACTTACGACGCTTACCTACAAGGCGCAACAATGAGCGCTGTGTACCGTAGTCGTGACGATTGCTCTTCATGTGCTCGGTAAGGTGGTTGATACGGTAAGTGAATAACGCGATCTGGCTCTCGGGTGAGCCTGTGTCTGTTGTAGACTTGCCGTACTGGCCAAACAACTCCTGCTTCTTTTCAGGTGTCAAATACATAAAAATTAAGGTTTTATGGCATGCTCCCACATCATTTTTCCCGAGGAGCAATACCTGGTTCCACTCCACGACAGATCGTCCTTACCCTAGATCCTGCCGGAGCGTGGCGCAAAGATAGGTTTTTTTTTGCTAATCACAAAACCTTTTTCAAAAGAAAAAGAAGATATCCGTAAAGTTTTTTATCAGATAGCCAATATTTTATCACAAATACCCCCAAACAGCACACATTGAGCAACTAAAAATAGCACACACCACTCAAACGCCGACACACGTCCACCCCAACAAACAGTAACATAAATAAATCCATAGCTATTAACATTATATTCTTTTTTTTGACTACAAATGCACATTATTATAAATATAAAAAATAATATAGCGATGTAAAACTTTTCTATTTTTCCACTCGTCATTCTCATTTTTCGGGTAATAAGGGTTGAAAATTGTGATTTTTTGCCTATCTTTGTCGCGAATTTATTTAATAAGACTGTTTATGTTTGTGAGAATAGTACCCAACAAGTTTCTCGTCATCGTAGCATCATTGCTCATAGTAGCAGTTGGCTGCAACAAGAAGAGTAACTTTATCACCATAGACAGCACAGCACTAGGAACATTTGTTCAGGTAAAGTGCAAAACAACACTCCCCCCAGAAGAGATACACTCCATTATCGAGGAGATAGATCGTGAGGCAAAGGCTTCGATGTCGATATTTGACCCCAACTCATTGTTATCGGCCATAAATCGCAACGAGCAAGATGGCGCAGATGAGCATATCATCTACAACATCACTCTTGCCGAGAAGCTATCACAGATTAGCAACGGAGCCTATGACATCACCATAAAGCCTCTAACCGATGCTTGGGGCTTTGGGCGAGAGAAGGGCGAGAGAAGGGAGCCAAACATAGACTCTCTACTTGCGTTTATAGGGCATGATAAATTGAACATCGAGGGCAAAAGGGTTATTAAGCAAGACTCTAGAATTCAGATAGACCTAAACTCTATTGCCAAGGGATATGTCGTAGACATGGTTGCCGAGCGTCTGGAGTCACTAGGCATAGTAGACTACATGATTAACATTGGCGGCGAACTGCGTTGCAAGGGCAAGAACCCTCGCGATGCAAAATGGACAATAGGCATTGAGACACCATACGATGGCAATATGGCGATGGATAGCTTCGAGAAGATTATATCTATCGACAATGTTGCAGTGGCTACATCGGGCAACTATCGTAGATTTTACATCAACGAGGAGGGGCAAAAGATAGTTCACACAATAGACCCTCGCACAGGGTATAGCGTTGTTAGCACACTTCTATCTGCCACCGTAGTTGCCAAGGAGTGCGCACTAGCGGATGCTGCAGCAACGATGTTCATGGCACTAGGCTCTGACGAAGCATTGGAGGTTGCTGAGAGATACGAAGCTACGTTTGATTGGAAGTACTACTTCATCTTTGCAGATGGAGAGGGATACAGAGTAGAGTGTTCCGAGGAGTTTAGGGAGTAAGCAACAGAAGAGATGAAGGCGATACTACTATATAACACCCAAGCTGGCAAAGGCCGTGTAGCACGACATCTAGACAAGATAGTTGAGATATTCCGCGCAGCAAATATTGATATCTGTCCAAAGATTATCGACTTTACGAAAAACCCTTTCGATGGAGAGGAGGATACGGAGCTAGCTGTTGTATGTGGCGGCGATGGCACCATAAACTTTGTCGTAAACAAGATGCAGGAGAAGGGCTTAAATGTCACCCTAGGCATCATCCCCTCGGGTACTGCAAATGACTTTGCAGGGGCTATAGGGTGCAAACGTAACATCCTGCGTGCTGCAAAGCAGATAGCCGAAGGTTCGGAGCGCAGAGTAGATTGCGGTGTGGTAAATGGGACATACTTTGTGAATGTCATGAGCTTTGGTGTGCTGACCACCACCTCGCAGCAGGCTACAGATAAGGAGAAGCACCTGATGGGTAAGCTGGCATACATTCGCATCGGCACTCGCGACCTTATGACCATGCACCCCATACCCATAAGCGTAAAGGTCAATGAGGAGGTGATTGACACCAATGCCGCGATGCTACTTGTCTTCAACGGACGTAGCGCCGGACGATTCAATCTTGCCCCAGAGTCAAAGATAGATGATGGCGTTTTTGACCTACTTATCCTTGACTATGCAAGCAAGGCAAAGACGGTGTTTAGCATGATGCACTACCTCATGGGAGGTAAGGATGCAAAGGTGAGATATATACGTAGCAATAAGATTGAGCTAAACTGTCCACTCCATGAGCGTACCGACATAGATGGACAACCAGGCCCAGACTTTCCGCTTAATATCGAGTGTCTACCAGGACATATTAAGATACGAATATAACAGACGTTGGAAAACAACATATATATAAAAGCACGATGAAACAGGATGGTATTAAAAGAACCTCGATAGAGAGGCTCAAGTCTCGATTCGAAACTTCATACTACTCGGAGGATATGGTTATCACTCCACTAGTTATGTTTCGAGAACTTGATGACCTCACAGCTCTCATTCAGGGTGTCTCTATCGGCGTAACGGTGAGTGGTACAGCCCGCATTAAGATTAACGGCAAGCTACACGAGTTACGTCCTAACACTCTATTTATATTTAACGAGAATACCGTTATTGAGCAGGTTAAGGCCTCTATACGTTCGTCAGGATACATGATTACATACTCACAGCAGTATCTCAACAGTATCCATGTCGATACTCAAGACCTTATATCTATATATCACGGATTCCTCGATGAGCCTTGTGTGCAGATTTCATCCGAGGAGGCAACATACATCAACGACATCTCGAAGCTCATGCGTTCGGTGTTGTGTGATTATGCCCCAACAACAAACCGTCAGAAGATTATCAGCTCACTCTTTGCAGCTATGTTCCACTATGTTATGGGCATTCTGCAGCAGCATACGCTACCATCTAATGGGGCGGTGAGCAATCGCACTGATGAGCTATTTAACACCTTCCTCGACCTATTGAGAGAGCATTGTAGCACCGAGCGCAGCGTGGAGTTTTACGCCTCAAAAATGAATATCACACCAAAATACCTCTCACTGATACTTAAGAAGAAGAGCGGTCGCAACGCCTCAAAACTTATCGATGAGGCGGTGGTCTATGAGGCGAAGCGTCTATTGAAATATTCGGGATTGAGCATCCGCGACATCGCCATAAAGCTAAACTTTGCCTCGCAGAGCTTCTTTGGTAAGTACTTCAAGCAGAGGGTTGGCGTGTCACCATCACGCTACAAGGTTTGGGATGGCAGAACCGAGGATGTTATAGTTGCCGACAGCGCATTCCCCGACCCTACACTCGAAAATATTGATAACAATTAACAAACAATTAATAAAACTAAACCAAAAACTTTATGAAAAATCTTTTCAAATCATTAGTGCTTTCTATTGCTCTAATGTTGCCTTTCGCAGTATCGGCACAGGATGCTGCAAAGACTACTGGTACGGTAGTCAATGATAATGAGGGCGCACCTGTTGAGTGGGCTATCAGCGCCGAGGAGTTGGAGGATGGTAACTTTGCCGTAACCCTTGAGGCTACTATCGCAGAGGGCTTCCATGGCTACCCTATGACCGACTTTTCTGCTCCATACTTTGAGTTTGACAACGCAGAGGTTGTTGGAGATGTTGTAGAGACTCTTAAGCCAGAGGAGCATGGCATAGATGAGTACACTGGAGAGCCATCGCTCATCTACTACAACAAGGCTATCTATGTACACACTATCAAGGCTTCTGCAGGTCAGAAGGTTACAGGTTACATCAGCGCCACAATCTGCACCAACGAGACTAATCAGTGTACATCAAACCCTTCGACATTCTCAATTAAGATGCCAGGTGAGGCTGTCGTAGCTGCTGCACAGAGCAACAGCACATCATCTGCAGCACCACTCGACTGGGGTTCAATCATCACAGCTATCCTTTGGGGCTTTGCAGCGCTCTTGACACCATGTGTATTCCCTATGGTTCCTATGACTGTATCATTCTTCGTTAAGGGTTCACAGTCTCCTGCACAGGGTCGTTTCCGCGCCTTCATGTATGGTTTCTTCATCATCGCACTCTACGTGTTGCCTATCGCAATTCTTGTACTTCTTTCAAACGCATTTGGTACTAACGTAGCTGGCGATATCTTCAATGCCATCGGTACACACTGGATTCCTAACCTTATCTTCTTCGTTATCTTTATGATCTTTGCAGCATCGTTCTTGGGTGCATTCGAGATCACATTGCCATCATCACTTGTAAACAAGAGTGACGAGGGTGCTGATAAGGGTGGCTTGGTAGGTATCTTCTTCATGGCTTTGACCCTTGTTCTTGTATCATTCTCTTGTACAGGTCCTATCGTAGGTTCAGTTATCATCAGCTCTACAAGCGGTGGTGTATGGATGCCAATTATCACTATGGCAGCATTTGCTATTGCCTTTGCTCTTCCATTTACAGTGTTGGCATGGTTCCCATCGTTGCTTAAGAACTTGCCAAAGAGCGGTGGTTGGTTGAACTCTGTAAAGGTTGTCCTTGGTTTCATCGAGGTAGCCCTAGGTTTGAAGTTCTTGATGACTGCTGACCAGACTATGCACTGGGGATTGCTCGACCGTGAGGTATACCTCGCTATCTGGATTGTAACATTCTCATTGCTTGGTTTGTACTTGCTTGGCAAGCTTCGTTTCGCTCACGATGACGAGGTTAAGCATGTATCAGTATTCCGCCTCACACTTGCTATCGCAGTATTCTCATTCGTAGTATACATGATTCCAGGTATGTTCGGCGCACCACTTAACGCTATCTCTGGTTATATTCCACCTATGAGCACACAGGATTACCAGATTAATGGTCGCGTTGATAATGCTAACACTGGCCGTAAGTATGCTGACTTCCTACACTTGCCACACCAGCTCGAGGGTCACTTCGACTTCGAGGAGGCTGTTGAGGATGCTATGAAGCAGAACAAGCCTATCTTCGTAGACGTTACTGGTCACGCATGTAACAACTGCCGTGAGATGGAGACTATGGTATGGAGCCACAGCAGCGTATTGCCTATGTTGCAGAACGACTTTGTAATCTGCGCTCTCTACGTTGATGACAACACCAAGGTTGAGGATGGAAAGCGTTTGGGCTCTATCAACTCAAAGTTTGCACAGGATCGTTGGGGTGTTAATGCACAGCCAGGCTATATCCTTCTCTCGCCAGATGGTGAGACAGTATTGGCAGGCCCACGTGGTTACGACACCGACATCCAGGGCTTCGTAGACTTCCTTAACACTGCAAAGAACGCTATGTAATAGGGCGTTTACATATACGAAAAATCCCACTTGGCAATCAAGTGGGATTTTTTTTTGGGGTTCATGCACACAAAAAAAATCTTCGAGAGTGTAGACACATCTCGAAGATTTTATATTTATCGGACAACCTATCTTGTAGGCCTATCCTAGGTATGACTTAAGAGGAATACTTCTTGTAGACTGACGGAGCTTGCGAATAGCCTTCTCCTTAATCTGACGTACACGCTCACGTGTGAGGTCGAACTTCTCACCAATCTCCTCGAGAGTCATCTCCGAGGTACCGATACCAAAGAAGTAGCGGATTATATCACGCTCACGCTCTGTAAGAATCTCCAACGCACGCTCCACCTCTGTAGCAAGTGACTCGTTAATAAGACCACGGTCTGCATTTGGAGAGTCGGTATTTACCAACACATCCAAAAGGCTGTTATCCTCGCCATCGGCAAATGGGGCATCTACAGAGATGTGACGTCCCGCAACACGCAACGTATCAGTAACCTTCTCCTTTGGAAGCTCCAGTTCTGTTGCTAGTTCCTCGGCAGATGGAGTACGCTCATGCTCCTGCTCGAAACGTGCAAAAGCCTTGTTAATCTTATTAAGTGAACCTACCTGATTAAGTGGCAAACGCACGATACGCGACTGCTCGGCAAGAGCCTGAAGGATAGACTGACGAATCCACCATACGGCATACGAGATAAACTTAAAGCCTCGAGTCTCATCGAACTTCTCTGCCGCCTTGATAAGTCCTAGGTTACCCTCATTGATAAGGTCGGGAAGGCTCAAACCCTGATTCTGATACTGCTTGGCAACAGATACTACGAAACGTAGGTTAGCCTTTGTAAGGCGCTCCAACGCCTCCTGGTCTCCTTTACGAATACGTTGGGCAAGTTCTACCTCCTCCTCAACAGAGATAAGCTCCTCCTTACCAATCTCCTGAAGGTACTTATCCAATGACGCACTCTCGCGGTTAGTAATCGATTTGGTAATCTTTAATTGACGCATAAAAATCTACTTATTCTTACAATTTTTATTCCACATTTTAGCCATATATACGTACATAGGTTCATATTTGTTTCATGCTATAGAATATTTTTCTTCGATGAGCGATAATTCTACTACCCAAATTGAAATATATCCACAAAAAATTGCTAACTTTGCAAAATATAGTAGTTACACTACTAATTACTAATTAACAAAATACTAATTTTGTAATGGCACACAAAAGCGGCTTTGTAAATATCATCGGTAATCCCAACGTGGGAAAATCGACTCTAATGAATCAGCTTGTTGGTGAAAAGCTCTCTATCATCACATCCAAAGCACAGACCACACGTCACCGTATTATGGGTATTGTAAACGGCGAGGATTTTCAAATAGTATACTCCGATACCCCAGGTATCCTAAAGCCAAACTACAAGCTTCAGGAGAAGATGATGAAGTTCGTGCGTGGTGCAATCACCGATGCCGATGTGCTACTATATGTCACCGACACTGTAGAGGATAGCGACCGCTCGGCAGATATCATCGAGAAGGTAAACCTATCGGGGGTTCCTACCATTGTTGTCATCAACAAAGTAGACCTCACAACACCCGAGAAGCTCATAGCATTAGTTGAGAAGTGGCAAGCACTACTCCCTAATGCCATCATAGCCCCCTGCTCTGCAAAGGAGAAGTTTAACATCGAGGGTGTCTTCAACCTCATCATTGAGCGTCTTCCAGAGGGTGAGGCGTTCTACCCCAAGGATACCCTTACGGATAAGACATTGCGTTTCTTCGCCTCGGAGATTATCCGCGAGAAGATTCTCCTAAACTACGACAAGGAGATACCCTACTCGTGTGAGATTGCCATCGAGAGTTACAAGGAGGAGCCAACTTTAGACCGTATCTCGGCTACCATATACGTAGCTCGCTCATCACAAAAGGGCATAGTCATAGGCCACAAGGGCGAGAAGCTTAAGAGGGTGGGCCAGCAGGCACGTCTCGACCTCGAGGAGTTCCTTGGCAAGCGTGTATTCCTTGAGCTTTATGTTAAGGTGCAGGAGGATTGGCGTAATAACGATGGCCAGCTCCGCAGATTTGGTTATGAGCTAGAATAATAAAACATTACATCTGGCCGTTACAGCTATCATGAGGAGGTTTATTGCTATCATAGCACTGCTTATTACTATTGTTGCACACCCCGAGAGGTCTGCAGCACAGTACAACCGTAGCTATATCTACTGGGTTGGTCAGCAGTGTATGATAAACAATGACTACCGCGAAGCCATAGATATCCTCAACGTGCTTTTGCGCCACGACAGTAAGGATTTTGATGCCTTCTTCCTACGAGGTATCGCCAAGTATAATATGGACGACCTCCTGGGTGCCGATGCAGACTTCACCTCGGCAGTATCGCTAAATCCTGTATTCACTGGAGCCTTCTACTATCGTGCCATAACACGCACACGTTTGGGAAACTACGATGATGCCCTAAACGACTTCCAGCAAGCCATAGAGCTACGCCCCGACCTTCCCGACCCATACTATAGTCGTGGTGTCACACGTCTTCTCAACCAGCAGTTTAGGCTCGCCATTGAGGATTTCGACAAGTTTATACGCTACGAGAAGCGACATGTAGCGGCATACATCAATCGTGGCACATGTTACCTCTACCTTAAAGATACTACCAAGGCCCACGAGAACTTCAACATCGCCATACGCACCAACCGCGAAGACCCCGATGCCTATAACCGCCGCGGCTCGCTCTACATGGAGGAGAGGCGATACGAGGAGGCATGCACCGATTTCGACATGGCTATAGGCTGCGACAGCACATATCTGCCTGGATATTTCAACCGTGCGCTGGTGAATAACTACCTCCACCGCCCCATGGCCTCGCTTGATGATTTTGATAAGGTTATAGCCCTAGACTCTACAAATTCGTTGGGTTACTTCAACCGCGCCATAGTTCGCACCGAGATTGGTGATTACAACCGTGCCTTGGAGGATTTTAATCAGGTGGCTACATACTCTCCAGACAATGTTTTGGTATACTACAATCGTGCTATGCTCCACACACGTCTTGGTGACCTCGATGCAGCTATAGCAGACTACACCCGCGCCATAGAGCTATATCCCGACTTTGCAAACGCATACATAGGCCGCAGCGTTTTACGCCGCGCACAACGCGATGTCAAGGGTGCAGAGAGTGACGAGCGTACCGCAGAGCGAAAAATTACCGAGTATCGCAAGCGTCTAAAGGACTCCACATACTCCATATATGCAGATACCTCACAGCGCTTCGACAAGCTTCTAGGCTTTGAGAGCCGTCTTCTGGAGCGTAACTTCGAGCGCATAGCATCTACGGTGAATCAGGCGGGTGACGATGGCCTTACGCTGATACCTATGTTCCGCTTTACGCTGATGGGCGAGGATAGCACAGAGGTAGATAAGCGTGTCATGCGATTCCCCACACAGCGTGTGAAAGAGTTTGTACAACGCTTTGATAACAACCTAATAAAGCTAGATTGTCGCACAAGTAATATTGAGCCAGACTCACTTATTGCCATCGACAAGGCTCTTGCCGAGCGTATACACGCCAGCCAAACCAAGGAGTGGACGCTACTCTTTGAGCGAGGCATAAGTCAGGCTCTGATAAAGCAGTATACAAATGCGGTAAATACCCTTACCGAGGCTATACACCTCAACCCCTCAAACCCATTCCTCTATATTAATCGTGCCACCACACGTGCCGAGATGATAGACTTCATCTCCTCAATAGACAACAGCTATCAGACCATAACCTTGGATTCTGACCCAGCAAAACGTCTTCACAACAGCGGTTCACGTACATATAACTACGATGAGGCTATTGAGGATATAAACAAGGCTATAAAGCTATACCCCAATTTTGCCGAAGCATACTACAACCGCGCAAACCTAATGGCTATATCGGGTAAGCTCCCCGAGGCCTATGACGACTATACACGCGCCATAGAGCTTGAGCCAAACATGGGCGAGGCCTACTATAACCGTGGTTTGGTGCAGATATTTATGAAGGATACTCGAAAAGGGTGCATGGATTTATCGAAGGCTGGCGAGCTGGGTATACTCTCGGCATACGACATCCTGAAGCAATTCCGCATCGCGGAACATAACTAGTAACGAAACAAACTATTTACTAACTTATAAATTTAATTAATTATGACTCAAACAATTCACCGCAAACTTAACGACTCGGCGTTTGCTCGTTGGACAGCGTTGATTCTCATCTCATTGATGATGTTCTTCGCCTACATGTTCGTAGACATGCTATCACCTCTCAAGGAGCTTTTGGACACCACTCTTAACTGGAACAGCACCACATTTGGTACCTATGCAGCTTCGGAGTACTTCCTCAACGTCTTCTGCTTCTTCCTCATCTTTGCAGGTATCATCCTTGACAAGATGGGCATCCGCTTCACAGGTCTTTTGTCAGCCTCGTTGATGGTTATTGGTGCATGTATCAAGTTCTACGCTATGAGCGAGTGGTTTGTAGGCACAGGCCTTGAGGCATGGCTCAACTCATGGTGGGTAGATCTTCCTGGCTCTGCAAAGCTAGCATGCTTTGGCTTCATGATTTTTGGTTGTGGCTGCGAGATGGCAGGTACCACAGTATCAAAGTCTATTGCAAAGTGGTTCAAGGGCAAGGAGATGGCTATGGCTATGGGCTTGGAGATGTCTATCGCACGTTTGGGCGTTTTTGCAGCTATGTGGCTATCACCAATGGTATCTGGTGCCTTCAACGCATCGGTATCTGCACCTGTAGCATTTGGCGCAGTGTTGTTGATGATTGGTCTTATCTTCTACTTTGTATTTGTACTTATGGATCGCAAGCTCGATGCACAGCTTGAGGCTGCTGGAGAGCTTACCCAGGAGGCTTCAGAGGAGGAGTTTAAGTTTAGCGACCTTGGTAAGATTTTCACTAGCAAGATGTTCTGGTTGGTGGCATTGCTCTGCGTGTTGTACTACTCGGCAATCTTCCCATTCCAGCGTTACGCTCCAGACTTCTTGGACAAGACCCTCGGCATCACAAATGGCGCACAGCTATTTAGCTGCTTCCCAATCCTTGCAATGGTATTGACTCCATTCCTTGGTGCATTCATCGACCGCAAGGGTAAGGCCGCTTCAATGCTTATGATTGGTTCACTCATCATGATTGCGTGCCACTTGAGCTTTGCATTCTTGCTTCCAATGTTCCCATCAAAGGTTCTTGCCGTAGCTATCATCGCTATCCTTGGCGTATCATTCTCGTTGGTTCCTGCGGCGTTGTGGCCTTCAGTTCCAAAGATTATTGATGAGCGTATTCTTGGCTCTGCATACTGCGTAATCTTCTGGATTCAGAATTGGGGTTTGCTCCTCGTACCTGTTGTTATCGGTAAGGTTTTGGATGTTACAGGCGGTTACACTATGCCTATGGTTATCTTCTCATCATTTGGTGTTGTAGCACTCTTTATTGGTATGTTGCTAAAGCGCGAGGATAAGAAGAAGGGTTATGGCATGGAGCTTCCTAATATTAAATAGGTATAGAATATTTTTGCTAAAAAAAATGCGATTTGCTATTGCAAGTCGCATTTTTTTAATACCTTTGCTGTTGCATTGGTTCTCATAGGCCGAGTGCCTTATAGAGATTAAAAGGGAATCGGGTGAAAATCCCGAACAGTTCCCGCTGCTGTGAGTCTCACAAGGCTCTGCGACATCATTAGCCACTGGGGTACATCTCCCTGGGAAGGCTTCGCAGACCGAGACGAGTCAGAAGACCTGCCAAGCATATATTACGAGATTGTGCCTGCGGCGAATGGGCGAGTCTGCAACTTGATATTTCAGGTTTACATACCAGAGTGGAATAGATGCACTTATTGTAGTCCATAGTAAGCTACTTGCACAGATTCCTCGTCACCGCCACAATTTTCGTAGTGTTTAAGTTTACGGAGAATAATCCTTAAACAACAACATTATGAGAGGTTTATTATGTCTGCCTAGCAGAGCAGTGGCTGCGCGGCGTGAAAGATAAGTTATGAAAAGGGTTATAGAGATACTGTTTTTAAGTGTGATCGTTGCGATCTCCTTGTCGTGCAATATCGACAAGGAGATAACAACGGCGTTGCCTCCCAACATTATCGACAACGGCAAAACAAGCTATCGCCTACAGGTTGGCGACGAGATACGCCTTGCTCCCAATATCGAGAACGACGATGAGGCCGCGTTCAGCTGGAGCATAGAGGGTAG
This sequence comes from Alistipes sp., assembly GCA_017629985.1. Lineage (GTDB taxonomy): Bacteria > Bacteroidota > Bacteroidia > Bacteroidales > Rikenellaceae > Alistipes. The sequence continues at coordinate 102,151 of JAGBWD010000024.1, read as the reverse complement.
CGTGGTATCTACCGAGCGTGCCTATATCTTTACCGCAGAGAGCAGAGGAAGAGTTTATATCACATTTTGTGTTACAACTACTTCGGGCGAGGCAAGGCAGGAGTATACAATAGATGTTATCGACCGTTTCACGGTCTACGACTACACCCCTGCCCCAGGACAGTTCATCAACGAGCTAAAAACAGGGGGCTTCGATGGAACGCAGACTACTCCCGAGCTTGCTATTGCCTACGCCGAGAGACGTCTTACAGAGGGTAGCTGGGTGTCACTAGGAGGCTTCGGAGGATATATAATCATAGGTCTTGACCAGAGCATAGATAATGGCGAGGGTGCCGATTTTGCCATTGCATGCAACACCTTTGATGGCTCATCGGAGCCTGGCGTAGTGTGGGTTATGAAGGATGAAAATGGCGATGGCGAGCCTAACGACAGATGGTATGAGTTAGCAGGCTCGGAGACGGGAAAGAGTGAGACGGTGCAGAACTACGAGGTGACATACCATCGCCCAACCGAAGCCATGATGCCTGTTGAGTGGACTGATAATCAAGGTAATAGCGGAGCTATTAGCTATCTTGAGAGTTTTCACTCCCAGGAGTACTACTATCCACTATGGATAGAGGCTGATAGTTATACGCTACGAGGCACACTTCTCAAGGCTCGCAACTACGACAGCACGGGGAGTGGCGCCATGTGGGTAAACCCCCACTACGACTGGGGATATGCCGATAACGCAAGCCCCGAGGATTATGTCACAGCGGAGCGTGCAAACCACTTTGACATTGCCAATGCCATAGATGGCCAAGGAGGTGCTATCACCATTGAGCATATCGACTTTGTGAAGGTGCAGTGTGCTGTGCAGGCAGAGAGTGGCTGGCATGGTGAGCTATCTACCGAGGTGTGTGGACTTTACAACCTAAACCAATAACAGATGAGTAGAGCGATAATATATATAACCCTTTTGATGTCTCTTACCCTTGGCTCGTGCATGAAGTGGGAGTATGGCCTAGAGGAGGATTTCGACATGTCCGCCTCGGGCGAGGGACTCTTCATCTGCAACGAGGGTAACTTCCAGTATGGCAATGCTACCCTATCCTATTATGACCCCACGACAAAGAGGGTGCAAAACGAGGTATTCTATCGTGCCAATGCCATGAAACTCGGCGATGTGTGCCAGAGTATGATTATCCGTGACGGCATAGGCTGGGTGGTTGTCAATAACTCCCACGTGGTGTTTGCCATCGACATCAACACCTTCAAGGAGGTGGGGCGTATCACAAACCTCACTTCGCCACGTTACATACACTTTATCTCTGACGAGAAGGCATATATCACGCAGATTTGGGACAATCGCATTTTCATCGTAAACCCCAAACGCTACGAGATTACGGGGTACATCGATATACCAAATATGACTATGGAGTCGGGGTCTACAGAGCAGATGGTGCAGTATGGCAAGTATCTCTATGTGAACTGCTGGTCGTACCAAAATCGCATCCTAAAAATAGATACCGAGAGTGACCAAGTGGTAGATGAGCTGGAGGTTGGCATACAGCCTACATCGCTTGTTATGGATTGCAACAACAAACTTTGGACCGTAACCGATGGTGGCTACGAGGGCTCTCCATACGGACATGAGGCACCTTCGCTTTACCGCATCGATGCCGAGACCTTCACAATCGAAAAACAATTCAAATTTGAGTTTGGCGATGCTCCCTCCGAGGTGCAACTTAATGGCACAAAGGATAGGCTTTATTGGATTAACAACGACATCTGGGAGATGAATGTTACGGCAGACCGAGTGCCTGTGCGCCCCTTCCTGCCATACGACAATACGATATATTATGGCTTGACGGTATGTCCTCGCACCGGTGATGTCTATATTGCTGATGCCATAGACTACACACAGCAGGGTATGGTATATCGCTACTCGAAGGATAGAGAGTTGCTTGATAGTTTCTACGTTGGTATTATACCCGGGGCCTTTTGTTGGAAATAAACCGTTAGCACGATGAAGAAACTCTTATTCATAATATGTTTGATTGTGCCTTATATCGCATTGGCACAAGAGGAGGAGACAAGAGATTGGGCGACAAAGGGCATCAACATCAACGAAGTACCCATCTACGGCAATCGTCCGATGAAGGAGATTGGCACGCAGGAGACCAAGTTTGATACCATAGCTATAAAGGAGAATATCGCCCTCTCGATGGCCGATGTACTCACCTTTAACTCTGCGATATTCGTAAAAAACTATGGCCGTGCAACACTCTCCACCGTTGCCTTTCGTGGCACGTCACCCTCTCATACACAGGTGTCGTGGAACGGCATGAAGATCAACAACCCGATGCTCGGCATGACCGACTTCTCGATGATACCCTCCTACTTCATTGACGATGCCTCGCTACTACATGGCACATCTTCGGTAAATGAGACTGGAGGAGGCCTGGGTGGTGCGGTAAAGCTATCCACAAAGCCTACGAACAACAAAGGCTTTGGCTTGCAGTATATTCAGGGTATAGGTTCATTCAAGACCTTTGATGAGTTTCTGCGTCTTACATACGGAGATAACCATTGGCAGATATCTACACGTGCGGTATACTCATCTTCGCCCAACGACTATAAATACCGCAACCACGACAAGAAAGAGAATATCTACGATGAGAATATGAATATCGTAGACCAATACTACCCCGTGGAGCGTAACCGCAGCGGCGCATACAAAGATTTTCACCTCCTGCAGGAGGTATATTACAATACGGGCAAGGGTGACCGCTTTGGACTCAATGCGTGGTACATAAACTCCAACCGTGAGTTACCGATGCTCACCGTGGATCATGGCAGCGACACCGACTTTGACAATCGCCAGCGAGAGCAGACATTTAGAGGTGTGGTATCGTGGGATCATCTACGCGAAAACTGGAAGATGGGTGCAAAGGCTGGATATATATATTCCTGGATGGCATACGACTACAAGCGCGATGTAGGCAATGGCATCATGACACACATGACACGCTCGCGTAGCCGCATCAACACTCTCTACGCACAGGTAGATGGCGAATACTACCTCGGCAAGAGGTGGCTCTTCACGGCAAACGTATCGCTACATCAGCATATCGTGGAGAGCGAGGATAAAAACATTGTACAACAGGATGGAAACAGAGCTATTGTAGGCTATCGCAAAGGACGTCCCGAGCTATCAGGCTCTATATCCGCAAAGTGGCGACCTACGGAGCGTCTTGGAGTATCTGTTGTCATTCGTGAGGAGATGTTTGGCAAGGAGTGGACACCTATAATCCCTGCACTCTTTATCGATGCTCTTATCTCTAAAACAGGCAATATAGTAGCCAAGGCCTCCATATCACGTAACTACCGCTTCCCCACGCTCAACGACCTATACTTCCTCCCAGGTGGCAATCCCGACCTAAAGAGGGAGAGTGGCTGGAGCTACGATGCAGGCCTCTCCTTCTCCGTGGGCAGGAGTGGCATCTATTCGTTGAGTGGCTCGGCAACATGGTTTGAGTCCTATATTAAGGATTGGATTATCTGGCTACCAACGACAAAGGGTTTCTTCTCGCCCGAGAACATCAAAGATGTTCATGCCTTCGGCGTGGAGCTTAAGGCAGACCTCGATGTAGCGCTCTCGAAGCAGTGGCAGCTAGGGGTAAACGGCACACTCTCTTGGACACCATCTATAAACAATGGCGAGCCACGAACACCTGCCGACAGGTCTGTAGGCAAGCAGCTACCCTACGTGCCTATTCTCTCCTCTACGGTTACAGGAAGCCTATCATGGCGCAAGTGGACATTCTTATATAAGTGGTGTTACTACTCGGAGCGTTATACGATGTCCTCCAACGACATCTCACTTACAGGAAAACTTCCGCCATACTTTATGTCGAACATCTCGCTCGAGAAGATACTTACCTTCAAGTGGGCAGAGCTATCGCTAAAAGGCACTATAAACAACCTCTTTAACGAGGAGTACCTATCAGTGTTATCACGCCCCATGCCAGGTATCAACTTTGAGATATTCATAGGCATTACGCCAAAATGGAAGAGCGCCCGATAGAGCGCTCTTTCACTTATATATGTAACGTGCTTATCGCGCTACTCGATTACTAATCTTGATATCCTTAACCTCACTCTTGAAGATTAGGCTAGCTGGCACCGCGCCACGTGTAGCGCCTGACTGCATAGCCTCAAACTCCTCAACCGTAGCACAACCATCCTTGGTGAGGGTGACAACCTCGCGGTAGAGGCGGCTAGGGCAATACATCTCATCGTAGGCTACAGCTACCAAGGTCATAGTCTTGTCGAAAGGTAGGAAGAAGCTAGCCTCCTCGTATGGTGCGCCATCCTGCAATGGCTCGTAGAAGATATCATCGGGGAACATCTCTGTATCAGAGAGGTCGTTACCATAGAAGTCGTAGAAGAAGGCTGTGGCATCGCCCTCGATATGCACCTTGAGAGGTACCATAGCATTGCCCTCATAAAGCGAGTAGCCCTCATAGCCTGCGGCGATAAGTTCATCTACATCGAAGTACTTGTCAAACTCCACGGTGATAGTTATATCGGCATACTGCACAGCCTCGGTGCGGAATACCTCTGTGAAGTATACATCGGTGAGGAACTCAAACTCATCAGGGTTCATAATCACCACACCAAGCTTATACTCTGTGTCAGGGGTTAGGTCGCTCACCGTATCTACCACATCGCCCTGTGTAAGCTCCCATGAAGCAAAGGCTGCATAATCATCGCCATAGTGACGCTTAATAACCACATTCTTGATGTAGTTCTGTGCCTGTGCAGAGTCGTAGCTCGCAGGATAGAACATCCAGTGGTATGAAAGGCCCTTATCCGATGGTATAATCTCTACCCATGCGCTGTCGGTAGATGGCACAACATTCATCTCGAAGGTACAATCCTTGGCATCACCAGAGGCCTGCGTGCGGAATGTCTCACGCCACATCTTACCCGTAGTCAATACACCAGCCTTGTAGCCAAAGCCCACAATAGTATACTCGCTATCGGGACGCATACGGCCATAAGTATTGGTTATATCACCTTCATAGGTATACTCACTGATGATGTAGTCATACTCCGAGAGTATCATCTCAAAGAGTTCGCTATCAGACAGACCCTCGGCAACACTCTTCTGAAGAGGGAGAACTACATAAGGGTCTAAAGTCGTAGTTGTAATCTTTACATCCACTGACGACTGTGTGATATTCTGAAGCTCTATGGTTAGCTGATTTGTTGAAGGCTCCACAGATGGCGTAGTGTAGGTTGTATATCCCACCTCGCCAGTGATATCACAGTTGTCGTTCCACTTAACGGCATAGATGTAGTATGTTGTAGAGGCGTTGCAGTTTAGCCAACCATCATCCATGATATCCGACACATTGTTGATATCAAAGTAGTCTGTGCGATCGGAGATAAAGCCCCAATCCTTGTAAAGCTCTATATTTGCATCTATACCACCCTTCTGTATAGCCTCTTTGAGGTCTGTGGTGTTATATCTCTGCATCCAGGCATCTATCTCCTGCTGGCTAGCAACATTGGCATAATAATTTACGCCAGTGTGTGAGGGTATCACGGTGTACTCCATTACAAAATCATTCACCTTAACATCAAACTCAAAGGTGATATCTCCCTCCCATGGAGCCTCTGTAGTAACCTCTTGAGATACGATAGCTGTTGTTCGCTCACCAGCCATAGAGATACCATATACATATACTACATACTCCGTAGATGGCGACAGCTGCGAGATGCGAATATCACCCTCGGAACCTGTACCCACCAACTCGGTGAGGAACTCCTCAAGGCTCATCTCGGCATTATCGGCAAGATAATTAAAATACTCTAGGTCTGACTCAAAAATCTCCTGCTCGCTCATCTGCTCCCAGTAGTTCTTATATGTCACCATAGGAATCCAGGTAAGTGTGGGGTCTGCAGTGAGGATATCCACGGTGATTGTAGTGGCATCATAATCCTTCACGATAAGCTCTATAGGGGTATCTGGAGAGCCTGTGACAAACTCCTGCGTGATGGCAATAGCCACATCCTCGGCACCCTCGTAGTGAAGCACCACCTCACCACTACGTACCTCCTCCGTGAAGTTGCGCTTTACACGTAGCTTAAGCATAGTATCACTCTCAACAACGGGAGTAACCCACTCTGTGGATGTTGTGACCGTAAGGAGAACATCTGCCTTACGATTCTCAACACTATACTCCAACTCCACCGACTCCTTATCTGCCTCGATATTTACCTCGGTGGTGGTTAGTTTAATAACTGGAGTGGCTGCAACAGGCGTTGTATCCACATCCTTCTTACATGCTACAACACATAGAGTCACACCCAATAGTATTGCAAAAAGTTTTAATAGTTTCATTTGCGGTTATTTTGTTAGAATTGATACAGCAAAGATAGTAAATAATCCTAACATTATACACCATATAAAAAATTTTCTTATCTTTGGCGTCACATTACTTTACTACGGATTTTCATGATACGACTCTCGCTAATTATAGCCACCTACAACCGTGCCGAGCAACTTATGGTTACGCTCTCATCGGTAGCAGAGCAGAGTGCCGACAGCGCACTTTGGGAGTGTATCGTGGTGGATAACAACTCAAAAGATGACACTCGACAACGTGTCACAGCCTTCAAAGAGAGCTATTCGCACCTCAACATAGAGTATGTACATGAGCCTATACAGGGTCTCTCTGCGGCACGCAATGCTGGCGTGGAGAGGGCGCAGGGCGACATCGTGGCATTCATAGACGATGACGAGCGCATAGTCGCAGAGTTTGTAGAGGCATATATTGAGTTATTCGACAACTATGGCGATGCTATGGCTGCGGGAGGTAGAATTATTGCCGAGTATCCCACGGGGCGACCTACGTGGATGTCGCGATATACCGAACAGCCTATAGCCAACTCCATGGATTTTGGCGCGAAGATTCGCCTATTTCCTAAGGGAAGAATCCCCGGAGGTGGAAATATGGCCATGCGCCGCGAGGTATTTACCACTATCGGTCTATTTAATACATCGCTAGGACGCACCGGAAAGAGGCTCATTGGAGGTGAGGAGAGCGACCTCTTTGAGCGTATGCAGAGTGCAGGGATGAGGTGCTACTACGTGCCTCGTGCCGTGATGTACCACATTATCCCACAGGAGAAGCTCTCCGACACATATCTAGAGCGCCTAGCCTACAACATCGGCATTAGCCAATATAGACGTGCCGCGCTCCGCCACCGCATAGTGCGCTTGTATGTAGGAGAGGTTGCAAAGTGGTGTGCTACGCTTCTTCTATGCCTCGTACATCGCCCCTCGCAGGCACTACAGCTCGTGAAGATGAGGTGGAACATATCGCGAGGAATTATAGATGGCAATAAACAATAATTTAAAATAAGTTTCAATGAAAAAATTTATCTACCTTTTAGCAGCTCTTTCACTTGGTTTTACAGCGTGTGACACTGCCGAAAAAGCCGAGAGTGGCAAGAGCAACGAGACAGAGTCGGCAACACTTACAATCACATCGGGCGAGACCATGGAGGTTACTCACGAGGGCGGCTCTTTCGAGATTACATACACCTTGGAGGGTGCTTCAGTGGGTGCTAAACCTACCACAAGCTGCAAAGCCTCATGGATTACAGACCTCACTGTGGGTGACACCATCACCTTCTACATTCCGGTAAACGAGACAGAGGAGGCACGCATCGCACCTATTCTTATCTCTTATGGCAACAACCACGTGCAGGTGATAGTAAAGCAGCTCTCGAAAAACGAGGCGGCTCTCAAGGCTTCGTTCTTTGGCGGTGAGTACTATGGTAGCGTATACAGCCCTGGCATGGGTAACTACTACCTACACCTCTCGGATAATGGTTTTAATGACAAGGGCTACGACAAGCCTAACTCTAAATACTACTGTCTTGACCTATATGGCCCACTCTATGATGGTCCCGATGGTGGCGAGATAAAGCTTCCTCACGGCACTTATACCCTAAATACAGATTCGGAGAATCGTCTATGGACTATGAGCTGGGAGTATTCGGGATACCGCGAGACTAACGAAAATGGCGAGTCATACGACCCTTATCTATACGATAATGCCACGTTGGTTGTAGATGCCGAGGGCGCAACGTTTGAGTGCTTCATCGAGGGCGTAGAGCATCGTGTAAGATTCAATGGTGAGGCAACGATTATTGATGCTCGCTACTAATTATAGCACAGAAATTGCAAGGGGCTGACTAAAAAGTAGCTTCGCCAGCCCCTACGAGAGTGAATAAAAAGATGTAGTTTTAGGCTTGCGAAGCCCGAAAAAGCGGAGTTTACTGAGCGTAAATGAGCATTCCTGGGGCAAGCCAATTTGTTGAGAGAATAGTGCAGATACTTTCGCTCGGCGAATTTCGAGGCGATGGGCTGTACTTAGGCGTACTGCCCATTGATGAGATAATTCGTTAGCGAAAGTAGATGCGCTGTTATATCAACAAAGAACGACAAAATACACTTTTATTCACTCTCTTTTTTATTTTTTTGTTGATTTCTTAATTATTTTCATTATATTTGTAAAACCAAAACCGAAAAACTATAAACTAATATTAAAATTTAAAGCTATGAAAAAGTTATTCTATTTGTTGTTGTGCTTGCCATTGGCATTCGCAGCATGTTCGGAGAAAGAGGCAGAGCCAAAGCCAGAGCCAAAGCCAGAACCAAAGCCAGTATTTACTCTTACATCAGAGGCTGTAATGCAGTTTGATGCAGAGGGCGGTAATGGTGTTATCACCTATACTTTGACAAACGCTACTGATGAAGTAGAGGTTACAGCATCTTGCCCTGCAAATTGGGTTTCAGATATTACTGTTGGCGAAAATATTACATTCGTAGTTGCTGCTAACGAGGGTGATGCTCGTGAGAGTAAGATCACAGCAACGTGGGGTCAGTTGAGTTTTGAGGTTGCTATCAAGCAGGCAAAGGCAGAGGCAGAACCAGAACCAGAGCCAGGTAACGTTATTGAGCTAAATTACATCCAGGGTAGTTACTATACTCCAGAGCAGATGGAGATTGAGGCTCACAACTACTTCTTTGCTCTCTCTTCTGTTGAATGGGATGGTACCGAGGCAGGTCTTTCTGCTAACGCAGCATATTTCTACTTCGACATCTATGCAGACTCTGTAAATGCTGATTACTCTATTCCTAACGGCGTCTATGAGTTGGATATCTATGATAGCGGTGAGGCTGGCACAATCGGCTACTCATACACCTACGGTTTTGAGACTGACGGCACAGCAGCCCCTGCTAATTGGTATGTTTATACAGATGCTACAGTGACTGTTACAGATGGTAAGCTTGTTGCAGAGCTTGTTCTTGAGTCTGGCGAGGAGGTTTCTGTTGTATACGAGGGTAGCCTTGCACTAGCTCCTGTAAAGGATGATGAGGGTGGTTCAGCAGGTGATATCGTTCTTGATGCTACTGACTACACTTATGCTGTAGAGTACTATGGCGACTACTACACTGCTGACTCTGACAACTGGGTGGTAGTTATCTACGAGAATGCTGAGACAATGAGCGGCGAATATATCTTACTTGACCTTATCTCTAACCCTGCAAACGATGATTGGTCAGGTTCTTACTCATGCTTGGTAGACGATACTAACTACTTGATGACATACGTTCCTGGCTACGTAACCGAGGATGGATACTTGGCAGGTTGCTGGTATGCAATTCTTGAGGATGGTTATCTTTCAGATGTTTACGCACCTCTTTACGATGGTGAGATCTCTATCGAGCTTAACGACAACGGTCAGGCAACATTTACTTTCGACTGTCTTGACGACCAGAACAACTCTGTAACTGGTACTGTTACTGCAACTCCACTTCTAGAGACAAGCTCAAAGGTTGCAAACATGTCAAAGGCAACATTGAAGCTAAATAACGGTATGAAGAGCATGGCTATTCGCTAATCTGCTCATAAATATTAGAGAGGGTCTGTCCAACAAATGTTGTGCAGACCCTCTTTATTAAGTGGCAACTACTTTTACTTGAAGAGCGCATCTTCCAGCTTCCATCACAACACTTGCATTAACGGTAATTAATATATACATATAATTCTAACTATGAAGAGATTATTCTATTTGTTATTATGCTTGCCATTTATCGTTTCGGCATGCTCAAAGGATGAGGCAAAGCCACAGCCACAGCCTACTCCAGATCCAACCCCAAAACCTACATTGACACTCACATCAGAGGCCGAGATGTCATTTGAGGCTAATGGCGGCAATGGTATTATCACCTACACACTAACAAATCCTATAGAGGGTGTTAAGCTTACTGCCACATGCGATGCAGAGTGGGTTACGAACCTTACTACTGGTGACAACGTAGCATTCGTAGTTGCTGCTAACGAGGGCGATGCTCGTGAGACTACTATCGTAGTTGCTTATGACACACTCTCTTTCGATGTTGCTGTGAAGCAGGCTGCAAAGGCCGAGGAGCCAAACTATGAGGTAGATATGATGCTAGCTGCCGCAGCACGTATCCCTAGCGAGGAGCTAGGTATTGCAGAGCATGAGTTTGCGCTACTATTTGTTGATGATTCCGAGAATGTTGAGCTAGGATTTATCGTTACAGGTAGCGAGGGTGATAATGTTCTGCAGAGTGGAACATACAACGCCATTGCGGAGGCTGCGATGTACCTATACGACCAAGATGCAGAGTATCCATTTACCGAGGGAGAGGTAGTTGTAGAGGTGGCTGAGGAGATCTATAGCTTCGACATCCTACTAGTGGATGAGAGCGACAAGCTCTACCACTTCACATATACAGGTAGTGTGATCGATATGGACTCTACGGGGGGTGTTGAGCAGGAGGAGTTTGAGCCGGTGAGAGTATGTTCTTACCGCGACAGCGGCTGGGAGCGTGGAAATTTCGAGCTACAGCTTTACATCAACGACACCCAATATCACTCACTCGACATGATGGATAAGATTGCCCCCAATGACAACTATCTCTCGGCAGGAGATTATAGCTATGCTGACGGCACAATAACCTCATGGTCTAACTTCATAGCTAACGTGGCGACTGGAGAGGGCGCATATCTTGCAGCTGCGGAGATAACCCTCACACACAACGAGGATGGCACATCATCTATCGTAGGATTTATAGAGTCGGAGTATGGCGTTCGCCTAAATATCGACTGGAGAGGGGTTGTCGAGGGCTTCACATTTGACAGCCAGGAGTAGAACATCATCTGCACAACACCCCATTACTATAATTACTTTGCACATTACTAAAGAGAAATACACCTATAATGGATAATATTTCCTAAACTTATTCGCTTTTATTGTGTGACATTGCGTTATTTATTGTATATTTGTCGCATCTTTCGGGAATATTTTAATATACAAACACAGAATATGAAGAAGTTTTTTGCAATTTTAGCACTTATCGCCGTATCACTCACTGCATGTGACAAGGGTGATAAAGCAGAGGAGACAGCTGCCGCTACATCAGCTATCAAGCTATCAACAGACTTTGTGGAGTTTGGCAAGAAGGGTGGCGAGCAGAGCGTACTCATCACTATTGAGAATCCTACAGGTGGCAAGGTTACTGCCGAGACAAATGTAGAGTGGCTTGATGCTGTTATTGACTTCAACGAGAAGGTTATCATCACCGCGGAGGCTAACGATGGTGAGCCTCGTGAGTCTAGTGTAACTATCAAGTACTCATCAGCCAAGAATGTGACTATCACCGTTAAGCAGAAGGGTTCTAGCGCTGGCGAGTATGACGTAGAGTTTGACGCTAACCGCTTTGAGGGTATCTACTTTGGCAATTCGGCAAGCACCACCTACAATTACTATGTTATCATCTCGGACATTGGTGCAACCATCAATGGTGAGCCAAAGGCAAATGGTACATACTACTTCTTCGACTTCTACTCGAAGGTAGCTGGCGACAACGAATACCCTATTCTCCCTAACGGCACATACACCTTCGATGCTACAAATAGCATGGCTGACGCTACATTCACAAATGAGGCTAGCTGGTATGCAGTGATGGATGAGAAGGGTGGCTACAAGAGCTCTGCAAGCTTCGTGAGTGCCACTGTAACAGTTAAAGACAATATGTTTGAGGCTATTATCGAGATGGATAATGGCGAGGTACACCGCGTATTGTATGAGGGTGATCTCAACGTAGACTCTGACTACATCACATCTACCTTCACCGAGGATTTCACATTTGCGTTTGATGGTGCAAATGTCACTGCCACAAACTTTGGTGATATCTTGGGCTTTGGCGTACAGGCATGGTACATCGAGGCTGTTAAGGACAACGACCTCTTCATGTTTGAGGTCTTTACATCAAGCGCCGAGTCTCCTACAGGTATCTTCTCAAAGCTCACTGGTGCTACTAACGAGCGTTACGAAGATAAGTATGTTCCAGGCTACATCAGCGAGAAGGGCTTGATGGGTACATGGTATGCGAAGCTCACCAACGGTAGCATCAAGGGTGATGTCATGGCACCTATTGCAGATGGTCTTATACAGATTACGGTTACTGGCAACGCTATTAGCATCAACATCAGCTCTAGTGACGATGCTGGAAACAAGATTGAGGGTAGCATAAGCGGAACATACACCGAGAAGGTAACAGAGTAGTAATTACAACAAATCAAACTAACACAATAAACCTAAAGAATTATGAAAAAGTTTTTATTCATGATGCTTGCAATTCCTATGGTGTTTGCAGCATGTTCAAAGGATGAGGCAGAGCCACAGCCACAGCCTACTCCAGATCCAACCCCAAAACCTGCATTGACACTCACATCAGATGCCGAGATGTCATTTGAGGCTAATGGCGGCAATGGTATCATCACCTACACATTGACAAATCCTACAGAGGGTGTTGAGCTTACTGCTAATTGCGAGGCAGATTGGGTTTCTAACCTTACTGCTGGTGACAACGTAGTATTCGTAGTTGCTGCTAACGAGGGCGAGGCTCGTGAGACTACTATCACAGTTGCTTATGACACACTCTCTTTCGATGTTACTGTGAAGCAGGCTGCAAAGGCCGAGGAGCCAGAGGATAAGACTCCAAAGTTCACACTCACATCAGAGGAGGTTATGGAGTTTGGCCAGAATGAGGCTATGGGTACTATCACATTTGAGTTGAAGAACCCAATCCAGGGTGTTAATGTTACTGCAAAGGCTAACGTAAGCTGGATTTCACAGGTTACCCCACAGGCAGAGAAGATTATCTTCGCCGTAGCTGCTAACACTGGTGAGGCTCGCGAGGGTAAGATTACTGCAAAGTATGGTGAGCTCAGCTTCGAGGTTACTATCAAGCAGGTTGCATATGTAGCTCCTACTCCTGTTATCAACCTTGACAATACAGTTATCGAGGTTGCTGCAGAGGGTGGCGCACAGAGCATCGCTTATAGCGTAGAGAACGCTGTTGAGGGTGTTGAGCTTACTGCAACATGCGAGGCAGAGTGGATTACAAATCTTACAGTTGCTAATGGTAACATCACCTTCGATGTAGCTGCTAGCGAGGAGTCTGGTATGCGTAGCACAACTATCGTTACTGCTTATGGCGAGGTTACAAAGGAGATCAACGTAAGCCAGCTTCCTGCAAACGCAAATCCTGATATGAACTACTCTAACTACATCATCACTCAGCTCGAGACAAAGACGACTGCTGCTGACGCATGGAACATCATTCTGTACGAGAAGGATGAGATTTTGGGTGAGATGTATACACGTATCAGCGTTAAGCTTTCTGCAGACAACGCTATGTATATCACCGATGGTGAGTACTCTGTAGCTAACGGCGGTATCACACTAAACACATCAACTAACAACTCATACAGCACATATCGCTACAACGGTAATGCCCAGGATATCAGCGACTGTACTGTCGAGGTAACTAACGACCTTGAGAACAAGACCTCTACTATCAAGGGTACATTTACAGTTGGTAACACTATCTTCTCATTCAACTACCGTGGCACTGTAGATGGATTCGTATATGAGAAGATTGGCGATGATGGTATCACTTCATGGGATGAGTTCTACATCTACAGCCAGTGGGCTGACACCAAGTACATCGTGGCAAAGTCATCAGGTATTGAGATGGGTATCTACCTCATGAAGCTTGGTGGTAAGAAGAGCGATCCACTTGCAGTTGGCACATATCCTGTAGGTGAGTGGGAGTTAACAACAACACGTGACTACTGCGATATTTCATCAACAAAGATCAACGGTACATTGCTCGTATCTGGCGAGTTTGTTGTTGAGGAGGATGCTGCAGGCTACAAGTTTACATTCGATGTTGTAGATGAGAACGGCACCAACTGGAAGGGTACTTACGTAGGTCCTATCACTACAAAGTAATCCTATATTACGAAGAGTGTCCAATTGATAGTTGGACACTCTTTTTTTGTCTATTATTCTCTATATTGCGAAATTATGTGTATATTTACATCATAACATAACGATATGGTATTATGCGCCCCCTACTACTAATCATATTCGCATCATTGCTCACCTGTTGCACACCACACAACGAGCAACAGAGCAGCAATGATGACCTTATCTTATGGTACGACCGCCCTGCAAAGATATGGGAGGAGTGTCTACCCTTGGGCAATGGCCGTCTTGGTATGATGCCCTCGGGAGGTATTATCACCGACTACATAGGCCTCAACGAGGAGACTATGTGGAGTGGCTGCGTGCAGCACACCGATAACAAGGAGGCGCTGTCGTGGCTCCCCACAATCCGCGAGCTTCTCATGCAGGGTGACAACCGCCGTGCCGAGGAGCTTATGTATCGTCACTTCACATGTTCGGGAGGTGGCTCCGCATCATCGGAGTATGGATGCTACCAGATGCTTGGCAACCTTCTTATTACCACAGATATTTCCAAAGGGGCTACGATAGAGGATTATCGCAGGGAGCTACGCCTGCGCGATGCCATAGCCACAACACACCTCACAGCAAATGGCACGGCACACCACAGAGAGTACTTCACATCGTTTAGCGATAATGTAGCAGCGATACGCTACACCGCTTCAGAGCCTACAGACTACACCATCACACTCTCAAGGCCTTGTTGCGCAACGATAGAGGTGACAGAGGATGGAGAGGGCTTGGTGCTGCAAGGAACCCTGCCTAGTGGAAATGAGCGCGAGGGCGTGAGGTACTACACCTATCTGAAGAGTGTCACAGATGGCTCGGTAACCCACAACGAGAGTAGCCTAACCATAAGCGATGCCACGGAGCTTACTATATACCTCACGGCAGCCACTACATATAACACCAAGGAGCATATAACGATAGTAAACAACACCATAAGCGACATCTTAGATAAGGGGTACGAAGAGCTGAAGAGCGAACATCTCACACGATATAGGGAACTTTTTGACCGCGTAGAGATAGAGCTTGGCACGCAGCGACTAGATATACCCACCGAGCGCCGATTGGAGGAGTATGCCCAGGGTGGCGATGATACCTCGCTGGCGGCGCTGTATGCGCAGTATGGCCGTTATCTGCTTATCTCATCCACCTATAACGCTACACTACCGCCAAATCTTCAGGGTATATGGGCAAATGGCATATATACACCCTGGAATGGCGACATGCACCTTAACATCAACCAGCAGATGAACCATTGGCCTCTTGAGGTAGGAAACCTCAAGGAGCTTATAGAACCCCTAACACGATATGTGGAGATGCTCGCCCACTCGGGTAGACACACCGCACGCCACTTCTACGATGCTGAAGGGTGGTGCGCACATATCTTGGCCAATGCCTGGGGCTTCACCGCCCCTTCGGAAGACCCCTCGTGGGGTGCTACAAACACCTGCGGCGCATGGATATCGCTGCACCTCTGGGAACACTACCTCTATACCCTCGACAGGGAGTACCTCGAGCGTGTATATCCCCTGATGCGTGGTGCGGCGCAGTTCCTACACTCCATACTTATTGAGGAGCCTAAAAGCGGATACCTCGTCACAGCACCCACCACCTCGCCCGAAAATGGTTTCTTCCTAAATGCCGAGGATAGGGCCATGGGGCGTGTGACACATATCTGCATGGGATCTACGATGGATAACCAAATCACCCGTGAGATATTTAATGCCGTGATTGAGGCGGCGGAGATTCTGCAGTGTGACGAGGCTCTTGTCGCGGAGCTTCGCGCGGCAAACAGCACTCTCGCACCCACACGCATAGCCTCGGACAACCGCATCATGGAGTGGCTGGAGGAGTATGCCGAGGCAGAGCCACAGCACCGCCACGTGTCACACCTCTTTGGTCTATACCCCGCAGCGCAAATCACACGCTCCACACCCGAGCTTATAGATGCTGCACGCCATACGCTCGATGTTCGTGGTGATGACGGCACAGGGTGGTCACGCGCTTGGAAGATATGCTTCTGGGCGCGTATAGGAGATGGCAACCGCGCCGAAAAGCTCCTACGCTCGCTGCTCAAGCCAGCGATAGTAGATGGAGAGACGCATGGTGGCACATATCCCAACCTCTTCTGCTCTCACCCACCATTTCAGATTGACGGCAACCTTGGTGGCGCAGCGGGCGTGATGGAGATGCTTCTGCAGAGCCACGACAACGTCATAGATATCCTTCCCGCACTCCCCGACTCTTGGTCTTCGGGGTCTTTTAAGGGCCTTTGCGCACGAGGTGGCATCACCGTAGATTGTAGCTGGCAGGAGGGCAAGGCTGAAGAGGTGGCAATCACAGCAGAGAGAGATTGCACGGTTACGCTACGCCTCGCCGACCTCTCGACACATGTGGTAAGGTGCAAGGCCGGCAAGAGCCAAATATTAAAATTTAACTAGACTAGAGAGAGCTACGGCTCTCTTTTTTGTTGGAGATGGGGAGTGGGTATGTTGTTTGGGAGGGGGCGTTGTCGTTGTTAGGGAAGTTAGGGAGTTTAGGGAGTTTAAGGAGTTTAGGAATGGGGGTTAGCGGTGTGCTGTTCTCTCCCTAAATTCCCTAATTTCCCTAAATTCCCTATTGCTAGCTCTCCGCAGAGTAAGAGATTGCCACGGCTTGACAGCCTCGCAATGACAGTTACAACAACCCACCAAAGCGAGGACCCCTTATACAATAAAGAATAAATTTGGTGCGAATATTGCATATATATAACTATAAATCTGAAGTTTATAATTTAAAAATATATGGTATATATATTTCCCTTATAGCAGTATAAGAATATATGATTAAAGATTTTGCATAAAATTATTTGCATTTAATTTATTTATACTACTTTTGCACCAGGATAAGATTTAGTTATAGAAAATTAAAAGATAATAACGTAAATTTATAATAAGATAAAATTAAATAATATTAACTAATAAAAAATTACAATTATGACATCAATTATCAATTCACAGCTTCCAGAGTTCAATGTACAGGCTTACCACAATGGCAACTTCGCAACAGTATCAAGCGAGGATGTAAAGGGCAAGTGGGCGATTTTCTTCTTCTACCCTGCAGACTTCACGTTTGTATGTCCTACGGAGTTGGTAGACCTTGCAGAGAAGTATGAGAAGTTGAAGAGCATGGGTGTAGAGGTATACTCGGTAAGCACAGACTCACACTTTGTACACAAGGCTTGGCATGATGCTTCGGAGAGCATCCGTAAGATTAACTACCCAATGTTGGCAGACCCTACAGGAGTGTTGAGCCGTGGCTTCGGAGTTATGTGCGAGGAGGCAGGTATGGCATACCGTGGCACATTCCTCGTAAACCCAGAGGGACAGATTAAGGTTGCGGAGATTCAGGATAACAGCATCGGACGTAACGCAGATGAGCTAGTACGTAAGGTGGAGGCAGCAATCTTCGTAGCTAACAACCCTGGTGAGGTTTGCCCAGCAAAGTGGAAGCAGGGTGCAGAGACACTAAAGCCAAGCATCGACCTAGTAGGTAAGATCTAAAAACAGATATTCAGGGTGCCTAAAAGTGAAATTTTAGGCACTCACTAAACAAAACCAGATAAAAGAGGACACCATGTTAGAGAGAGCAATAATAGAGCAAGTAACGGAGATATTCCGAAACTTGGAGGCAGAGTATAAGCTATCAGCACGAATATCACAACAGCATAGTGAGGCAAACCAGCTTAAGGAGTTCTTAACAGACTTTGCGACAACATCCTCGCGCATCAGCCTAGAGGTGGAGGAGGTTGAGGGTAACACCCTAGCATTTGACATCCTAAAGGATGGCAAGGCGACAGGCATCACATTCCGCGGCATACCCAATGGTCATGAGTTTACATCACTACTTCTGGCTATCCTCAACGCCGATGGCAAGGGTAAGAACCTCCCCGATGAGGGCATAGCGCGCCGCGTACGTGCATTGAGAGGCGACATACACCTTACAACATATATATCGCTATCGTGTACCAACTGCCCTGATGTGGTGCAGACGCTCAACATCTTTGCGCTACTAAACCCAAACATACATCACGAGATGGTGGATGGTGCGCTCTTCCAAGATGAGGTAAACGCAAAGGGTGTACAGGCGGTGCCTAGCGTATTTACGCAGGAGAAGATGATACATGTTGGTAGAGGCTCGCTAGGTGAGCTATTGGAGAAGCTCGAGGCTATCTATCCATCGGTGGAAGAGAGTGCAGGAGGTGATGACACACCTCAAAAGCACAACTTCGATGTTGTGGTACTAGGTGGTGGCCCTGCGGGAGCATCAGCAGCGATATACTCGGCACGTAAGGGCCTAAAGGTGGCAATGGTGGCAGAGCGTATAGGAGGTCAGGTGAAGGAGACCGTAGGCATTGAGAACCTAATATCAATACCCTACACCACAGGTAGCGAGCTTGCAGATAACCTACGCACGCACCTCACGCACTACCCTATCGAGCTATTTGAGAATCGCCGCATAGAGTCCACAGAGCTACATGGCACAGAGAAGCTTGTGAAGGTGACAGGAGGTGAGATATTTAGCGCTCCAGCGGTTATCATCGCCACAGGCGCAGGATGGAGACGTCTAAACGTAGAGGGAGAGGCAGAGTATATAGGTCGTGGCGTAGCCTTCTGCCCACATTGTGACGGGCCTTTCTACGCAGGAAAGAGTGTTGCCGTGGTTGGTGGTGGTAACTCGGGCATCGAGGCGGCTATAGACCTCGCAGGCATCTGTAAGCATGTTACGGTAATAGAGTTTATGGATAGCCTAAAGGCAGACCAGGTGCTTCAGGAGAAGGCGCGAAGCCTGCCAAATGTGGAGATTCTAACATCTACGCAAACTATGAAGGTTGTGGGTAATGGCGAGAGGGTTACGGCGTTGCAGCTCAAAGACCGCAATACAGAGAATGAGCGCCTTGTAGAGCTAGATGGCGTATTCGTGCAGATAGGCTTGAGTGCCAACAGCAAACCCTTCAAGGAGCTTGAGAAGTCACGCATCGGCGAGATTATAATTGACGCACACTGCCGCACCAACATTGCGGGAGTATATGCCGCGGGCGATGTATCTTCGGTGCCATACAAGCAGATTATTATCGCCATGGGCGAAGGTGCGAAAGCAGCTCTCACGGCCTTTGATGATAGGGTGCGTGGCGTAATATAACATGGTACAACAGAGATATCGTAGATAAAAAGTGAAAGTTTCGGTGGAAACTTTCACTTTTTTAATATTTTTTACTACCTTTACACAACTAACGCATTACAAGCATAGTAGATGCGTCATCAACTGCAAGAATAATTACTAAATAGCATCACTACTGAAACTTAAATAGAGAGTTATGACAAAGCTTACACGACTATTCATTCTATCGCTCTTGGCACTTCTACCAATGGGGGTATCGGCACAAGAGATTGACCCTATGTGGCTTAACCAGGGATTTCGCTCCATGAACTACCCATTTGAGCAGTGGTTTACGGGATTCTCAATGGATCAGCTACAACCAGGCGAGAAGCTCATCACAGCACTACAGAGAGTTGAGGACTCGGCGAGAAACCAGCTTATAGAGCAGATTCAGGTGAACGTGCAGTCTACCACAAACCTCAAGAATAGCGCCATGAGCGTATCAGAAAATGGTCAGTTCAGCGAGGTTATAGTTACAAACTTCAACGAAGAGATAAGGTCTACAACAAATGCAGAGGCTGTGGGCGTGGAGGTGAAGAGCCACTACGACAGCCAGAAGCAGATGATATATGCCTTTGCCTGCGTGAAACGTGTGCAGCTAGCTAACTACTACAAGAATCAGGAGGAGGCAATCTTCACAAATGTAGAGCGCGACCTAATCCTTGTTAATGACTTCGTAAATGCTGGACAGAAGATTGAGGCACATAAGCGTTGCGTAGAGGCTAAAGAGCAGCTCCTCAAGGCGCTATCACACCGCACACTACTATCGGCCATCGTAAAGTCGGAGTTGGCATACTCACCACAGTATAATACACTTATGGAGAGAGTGGAGCGCCTAATCATCGACCTTAAGCAAGGTACTAAAGTATACGTTATGTGCATCTGGAACGACCACGAACATAAGCAGTATGAGCATGTCGCAGTAAGCGTTAAGGAGAAGGTGAAGAGCATGCTTACAGCCAATAACTGTGCTATAGTTGAGCAGGCTAACGATGCCGATTACGTAGTGGAGCTTGCAGCATCTACAACCATGCGTAGTGATGGTTCGGGTAAATTCGGCATCATCTCTTACTATGCAAATATCGTAGGTAAGATAGTAAATAATCGCACGAATAAGCATGTCCTAAATATATCATTGCTTCAGGACCCACACCTCTATTCTGCAGGCTCAAACGCTGGCCAAGCAGTGTCTAAAGCCTTTGGCTCACAAGCCCTTGCAGAGCGACTCCAGAAGCTTATCCTCGAGGGATTGGAGAATTAATCACAACGAGGGGCCTAAATTAATGAGGCGTGTCCAAAAATTTTTGGACACGCCTCATTTACTAAAGATGGAGCAGGGACTAATAAGAGTTGTACCCACTATCTAATCGCTGCTAATCCTCGTAATAAGATGTAAACTCTTTGTCGTATTCGTTCATATACTCCTCGCGGTCATACTTCTTGAAATCCACATAGAAGTATCCCCAATCTGCGCTCCTAATATTAGGCTCATACATAATCTGACCCTTGAGGATTGCTATTTTGCCATCTACATACAGCACCTCGGCGCAGCTATCATCCTCTGGCTCCACGCCCCACATATTGGTATAGAGCATATTTGTCTCGGCATCGTAGCGCCAGTAGCGATTACGATACCCCTTCTCATCGTAATCATACTCTGGAAATCTGTTATCCTCATCATCGGGGAAGTAGCCCCAGATACCGTGAGTGCGGCAATAGCCATCCTCCATCATTATCAATGTACGGTTGTTGTGCCTCCAGTTACTTGTTGAGAGGTCCCATATCATCTCACCATCCTTATATCCATACATACCTATATCTCCGTAGCTGCAACCCGAAGCAGTACCCTTGCTATCGTTGCCATAGTAGAATACCTTGGTCTCTAGATGCCATAGGAACAGCTCATCATCTACTTCAAGACCCAAAGCACACATTTGATCCATAAATTTTAGACGCGCATCAACCTCCTTCTCCTCGACTGGAGTATTAACCTCCTTTGACTCCTCATTGTGGCACGCAACAACACCCATTGCCACGATTGCCAATAGTAAACAAACCTTTTTCATAAGGTAAAAATTTTTACTGCTCCATCTCCTCATGCAGTGGGTTATATCAATAAGAAAGTGTGGAGATGATTTACGCCTATTTAATCGAAGGTTGTGGAAAGACCTATGGAAGAATAAACGATACAATGCCCCACACTCGGATAGTATGGTGTGTATGCACAGAGGGTGCATAGCCACACATAGCTACACAAGAAATGAGTGCTATTCGTTCGCCCTCTTCCAAGAAAACTTCCACATTTTCGATTAAGGACTGCGAAAACACTTTCAATATGTCCACTATTTATGCAATAGCACTACAAAATTAAAAAGAATTTTCGAAACGAACAACACTCTCAAAGGACATTGTAATATATTTATAATAATATAAGGAGTGTATAACTACTAGAGTATGTTATGTTTTGTGTACAACAACTTATTTAATTGTGTTTGTGAGATATCCATTCCTAACAAAAGAGGCTGACCAAAAGTCGATTAAGAACTCTGTCAGCCTTTTGCCTTATACAAATAAGGAGGTAGTATTCGCTACTCTATTGTATAGATAAGATGCTCCAACTCCTTGAGAAGATTGCGCTGCGGATCCTCGGGGGCATAGAGGCCAAAGAGGATTACCAAGGCCTCGGAGGTGGCTTCATCAACAGTGACGTAGCCTACAAAAGGGCCTCCCATAAAGTCGTTGGCAACCTCCCACCAGCCACGCATCTCCATCCACTCGCGGCCATTGATGTTGATATCGGGGGTGATATACATAGATTGTGGCTCACTGCTGATGCGCATATACGAACCCTCTGCACCCTTACTAGAGATTGTAGAGAACATGGTGTTGATGGTTCCCATGACAGAGAGCGCCTGCATATCCTCGGGGAGTGTAGTGTCACAAGGGGTCTTAAAGGCAAAGATATACTGCGCACGCGAAGGGTAATCGCGGATATACCACAATAGGCTCTCCTCACGTGTTGTGGCCTTGAAGAAGCCTGCAGGGATAACCATCTCCATACCCGTATGACTCTTAAAATCCTCCATAAGCTGCTCCGCGGGGCGCTGCGCATAATAGCTGTTGCTGGCGTTTCTCTCGCCACGCTCAAACTCCTCGCGAAGCGTAGACGTAGCATCTTGGATAAAAGCCTCGGCAGCGGCAACGCTAGGTGCAGTGATGGTCACCACGCTCTGCGGACGGGCGTAGAGGTTCTTGGCAGTGGTGTAGCTCGCCTCACCAACCACAGGGTTGATGCTTAACACTAGAAGATTGGAGTACTTACGATCTATATCTGACACACGTTGTGGCGACACCTGCTTCACAATATTGAAGTAGCCCTGGGGGCGTGTGAGGCCAGGGAGAGGCTCCTCCAAGAGGTCACACACAGCATACGACAAATCACCATGCCACGCCTCATCGGCACATATAACAACAACATCGTAGGCATTACCTGCGG
Source organism: Alistipes sp. (assembly GCA_017629985.1). GTDB lineage: Bacteria > Bacteroidota > Bacteroidia > Bacteroidales > Rikenellaceae > Alistipes. The sequence continues at coordinate 79,038 of JAGBWD010000024.1, read as the reverse complement.
TAGTCTTGGATGGTGCGGTATTCTTAACGGTACAAGCAACAAAAAGCAGCGATGCCACCATGGCTGCAAACATCAGAGAGCGTTTCATAGTATTACGGTTTGTATTGATATAACAAATAACGCGCTAAAGCGTTCATAGTATCATACAAAGGTAGCGATATTTTTTGATTTCGAAAAAAAAAGTTACTTTTGCAACATCAGCATTACATATATGAGAATCAAACCAGGAAAAATATTAAAGTGGATGTTTCCCAACGTGGTGTGGAGCATTGATGACCCCGAGGGCATATACCTCACCTTTGACGATGGCCCAACACCAGGTGTCACAGAGTGGATACTCCAAACCCTAGACCGCTACGATGCCAAGGCTACATTCTTCGTGCTTGGCAAAAACGTGGAGCTATACCCCGACCTATACCAGATGATTCTCGACCGAGGACATAAGATTGGCAACCACACATACTCGCACCAGAAGGGGTGGACAATGACCACAGAGCAGTATCTCGAGGATGTAGACCTCGCAGGAGATATGCTTCACACCGAGCTATTTCGTCCTCCCTATGCACGTATCACACGCTCACAGCTACAACAGATAGCACAACGCTATAAAGTGGTGATGTGGAATGTGCTGTCGCGCGACTACAACCGTCACCTACCACCCAAGAAGTGCCTACGTGGCACCATACGTGGGCTTCGTGGCGGAGATATAATCTCGCTTCACGACAGCGAAAAGTCGTTTAAGAATACTAGTTATGTACTCCCAGCGCTGCTACGCCATGCACGTGAGATGGGGCTAACGTGTAAGATTTTAGAGCTATAATATGAGGGTTATTGTTGCCATAACAGGAGCTAGTGGTGCCATATATGCACGTCAGGTGCTAGAGATACTTCTTGAGCATCACGAGGTGGAGCAGATAGCTCTGATATACAGCAAGCACGCGCCAGATGTTATCACGGCCGAGGGTGTGGCGATACCCCACGATGAGCGCATCAGATGTTACGACAATGGGGATATGTGGGCCTCGGTAGCTAGTGGCTCAGCAGAGTGGGATAGCATGATTATAGTGCCTGCATCGATGGGTTGTGTGGCACGTGTGGCGTGTGGCATATCTAGCACACTTATAGAGCGTGCCGCAGATGTCATGCTCAAGGAGCGCCGTAGGCTAATCCTTGCCGTGCGCGAAGCACCCTACTCGCTTATCCACCTGCGTAACATGACCACACTCACAGAGGCGGGAGCCATGATAATCCCAGCCTCCCCCTCCTTCTACTTTCGTCCAGAGAGCATCGAGGAGCTATGTCGCAACCTCTCGGAGCGTATCGTAGAGGCCGCAGGCATCAGCATAAGACATAAGGCGTGGGGCGAGGAGAAAAGCCTATAGGCCAGAGTGGCCAAAGTAGTTATAAGGGTTGGGGCAACCGAGTGGCCGAAGTGGTTATAAGCGTTGGGGCAACCGAGTGGCCAAAATGGTTAGTGGGAGTGGATGATTGAGTCGTAGTCGCGCATAAGCTGCTCCTTAAGGTCGCCGATAGATGCAAAGCGCTTCTCATCGCGTATCTTCTCCACAAGGCGCACTGATAACCTGCGACCATAAAGGTCACCACTATACCCTATAACGTGCGTCTCGAGAAGTAGCTCCTTACCTCCTACCGAGGGTCGGATACCAACATTTGACATAGCACGATAACACGTTCCATCAATATCTACCTCGGAGCGATATACGCCACGCTCCACATCTTCATAACCTTCGAGGCTCATATTTGCCGTTGGATAGCCCAACGCGCGACCTATCTTACGGCCATGTATAACCTCCGCAACAATCTCTACTATCATCTATTCGGTCATTTGACTAGTTAGTTTTCTGACCAGGCTATACTCCGAGAAGAACTCACGAGCGAAGACTCTCAAAACGGTATATAGAGGTATGGCTAGCAACATACCCCACACACCAGCGACAGAGCCTGCTATAAGTATACATAGGAATATCTCCAACGGATGCGCCTGCACTCGGTCAGAGTATATGGTAGGCTGAATGATAAAGTCATCTACAACCTTCACCGTAGCTATGGTTGAGCAAAGCACTACAACGGTATACAGCACATCGCCATCTATAGGCGAGATAACGGCAATGCACAACGCCAGGAAGCTACCTATAACAGGGCCAGCATAGGGTATGACATTGAAAATACCTATGATGAGGCCTACGATGAGGGCGTCGCTAGAGTGCATGCCAAAGAGGAGCAACACCAACGAAATGACAACCATAAGCACAAGACTCTCCACCATAAGGCCACCAAAGTAGCGCGATAGAAGTGTGGTGATAGAGTCCAGGGCGTTACACACATTTTTGCGATAACGGTCGGGGAAGAAGAGGGTCACAAGGCGATAAAACAACCCGTCATCCTTCATAAAGTAGAAGGTGATGAACGATATCGAGAAGAAGGCGATGCCAAAGTTCTTAATAACGGCGACAATGCTTGAGAATGTCTGAATGTAGTTTACATCGACAAGGCTCAAGACAAACTTCTTAAACTCCGAGCCTATACCCGTAAACTTTACAGAGAAGGTACGCTCAAGGAACTGCTGCACACTTACTAACGAGTTCTCGATAGCCGCCGTCACGCCATCCCAATCCATCACCGCAAGGGTGTTAATCTTGTTGAAAAGCAATGGTATGAAGAGCGACAACAACCCTCCAAAGACCACCCACATAATAATAAGTGTGAGTGCCGAGGCTATGGAGAGTGATATATTATGTCCCGCAATCTTTATTTTTGAGATGCGCACAACAAGAGGACGCCCCACCAAGGATAGCACAACAGAGGCAATAATATACAATACGATATTTGATAAATACCATATCGACAATGACACCACAGCGATAATAGCAAGTGTCACAAGCCCCTTCAATATCTTCTCGGTGGTCATCTCGTTATCAATTACTTGCGCTTGATGCGTGCGATAGGTGTCTGCGAGCCGATGACAGGGTCACCAATCTCCACATACAACTCTGCATCCTTGGGAATAAGGAGGTCGATGCGTGAGCCAAACTTGATGAAGCCAAGCACGCTATTCTGCTCCAACACATCACCCGGCTCTACATAGTTCACAATACGGCGTGCCACGAAACCTGCTATCTGACGCATGAGAACCTTACAGCCATTCTTAAGGCGGATAACTGTAGTGGTGCGCTCATTCTCCGTTGATGACTTTGGATGCCATGCCACGAGGAAGCGACCGTGGTGATGCTTGAAGTACTCCACCTCACCAGCCACAGGAGTCCAATTCACATGAACATTCGTAACAGACATAAAGATAGATATCTGCATCATCTCTCCCTCGAGATACTCATCGGCCTTTACAACCTCCGTAACTACAACACGGCCATCACAAGGCGAGAAGATAAGCTCGTCATCGTGAATCTGCACGCGGCGTGGCTCGCGGAAAAAGGCTGCAACGAAGAACCAAAAAATCATAAGGAAACCAGCCATGAACCATAGATAGGCTGATGGGGTATCAATAAGGAAGTATATCAACAGCCAAATGCCTAGGCAAATGAGACCTGTGATACCGATGATGATGTATCCCTCTTTGTTAATCTTCATAATTAGGTATAGTTTTAGGTTAATACTCTTAAATAAGTTCAATAAGGTAGATTATTAGCAGATATAGGAACGCCATAGGTGCCGAGAGAATGAAGGCATCGAAGCGATCGAGCATACCGCCATGACCAGGGATAAAGTTTCCAGAGTCCTTAACACCTGCGTCACGCTTAAACATAGACTCAACCAAGTCACCAAGGACACTCGACAGCGACACCACAAATGCCAGACCTATCCACATGATGTAGCTACCCTCCACAACAAAGGCGCCAAAGGCTCCCATGGCCAACGAGCCAATAAGACCACCAAAGAATCCCTCCCACGACTTCTTGGGTGAGAGGCGTGGTGACATCTTATGACGTCCTATGGAGATACCTACCAAATATGCAAAGACATCGTTACCCCACACCAAGAATAGGTAAAAGAGGAATATCCAAGGGTTCCACGTCCCTGGAGAGAGTAACTCGGGGATGAAGAGCATAAGCGACATAGGGAGTGCGACATAGGCGACACCCATAATCGTAGTGGCAATATTTAGCAGTGGATTCTCCTTATTACGAAATACCTCGACAAAGAAAATAAGAGCTATGACAGTTACTAGCAGAAGCGCAAGGGCAAAGCCTAACATTCCGACACCTCTACCCCCTACGACACTCTCCAAGGCGCAGTATGATGCACCAAAGAGCAACAACGAGGCAATCAAGCCCATGCAGCGTTGAGGCACGACACCCTTCGCCAAGGCTAGTTGATAAAACTCCCATACGCCAACGATGGTTATTAGCATCAACAATGCACTAAAGCCACAATACCCTGTGAAGGCCGCCGCCAAGACAACGCCTAGCAACACCACACCACTTGCGGTACGAACTAACAAATTTTGCATCTTGTCACTCATAGCTGACCCGTTTTAATTCTCCTTACTCTCGATATTATCCTCTACAGACTCCTCTACAACAGGCTCCGCGCTCTCCTCGATAGGCTGCTGCGCTGCACGGCCTAGGATGGTTGCGATATCCTCTGCAAAGATTGTCTCCTTCTCCAAAAGCATATCTGCCATGCGCTCTATATTTTCGCGCTCCGCAGCAACAATCTCCTGCGCCAAAGCTACAGCCTCATCCACAACTCTACGCACCTCGGCATCGATAACCTCTGCCGTATGCTCCGAGAATGGCTTTGTGAAGGCATCACGCTGTCCTGTAGCGTCATAGAAGCTCACGTTACCCACCTTCTCGCTCATACCATAGTATGCCACCATAGCATAGGCGGTCTTCGTGGTACGCTCCAAGTCGTTCAACGCGCCTGTGGAGGTGACACCCATAAGCATCTGCTCTGCAACACGTCCTGCCACCAAGCCAGCTAGCTTATGGCTAAAATGCTCTACATTGTGATTTACACGCTCCTCGGGGAGATACCATGTAGCACCTAACGAGCGACCACGAGGGATAATCGTAACCTTCAACACAGGGTCACAATGCTGCAAGCGCCACATCACCGTAGCGTGTCCCGACTCGTGGATTGCTGTAGAGCGGCGCTCCGTAGCTGTCATAGGCATATTTCTACGCTCCAAACCACCCACGATGCGGTCTATAGCTGCTAGGAAATCCTCCTGTGTAACAACACTCTTATCATGACGTGCGGCAATGAGGGCCGCCTCGTTACATACGTTTGCAATATCTGCACCTGCAAAACCTGGAGTCTGCTTCGCTAGGAACTCTCTATCTAGCTTATCATCGAGCTTCAACTTGCGGAGGTGTACCTCAAAAATCTCCTTACGCTCCTTAACATCGGGAAGACCCACCTCAATTTGACGGTCGAAACGTCCTGCACGCATCAACGCCTTATCGAGGATATCTACACGATTGGTAGCGGCAAGGACAATAACACCTGCATTGGTCTGGAAGCCATCCATCTCGGTAAGCAGCTGGTTAAGGGTATTCTCACGCTCGTCATTTCCCGAGAAGCCAGAGTTCTTACCTCGAGCGCGGCCGATAGCATCAATCTCATCAATAAAGACGATACATGGCGCCACCTTCTTTGCCTGCTCAAAGAGGTCACGAACACGCGAAGCACCAACACCCACAAACATCTCCACAAAGTCAGAACCCGAGATAGAGAGAAATGGCACATTTGCCTCACCAGCGACAGCCTTTGCAAGCAATGTCTTACCCGTTCCTGGAGGGCCTGCAAGCAACGCTCCCTTTGGAATCTTTGCTCCCAAGGCGCGATACTTATCAGCCTTCTTGAGAAAATCGACAATCTCCATAATCTCTATCTTGGCCTCCTCCAAGCCTGCCACATCCTTAAACGTAACACGCTCCTTGGCATTCTTGTCGTTCATCTGCGCACGCGCCTTGCCAACATTCATAATGTTGCCACCGCCGCCACCTCCAGCATTACGTGCCAAAGAGCGCATGATTAACACCCACACCAAGATTATGAGAATCCATGGAAAAAACTCAACAATGTAGCTTCCCCAGCCCTTCTCCGAGCGGCTATACTTAACAATCACCGCCTCGGCATCAGGATTAGCCTCCTTTGCCACAGCCTCGGCATTTGCTATGCGCTCGGCGAAATACTGCACATCGCCACCCGTATTATATACTACCTGCGCACCCGACTGTGGAACACTCTTAAAACGCTCATCGCTGTTTGCCAAAAGCTCCGAAGCTTCAGGATGCAGATACAAACTAGCAATCTCCCTATCCTTAACCTCGATACGCTCAACATATCCCTTCTCAACAAGCTCATCTACCATGTTCCAATCTCCATCGATTGGGCGTGGCTCAGACTCGCCAAACAGAGAGAAGCCGATAATCACAACTATCACCAATGCCCAAAACCACATAAAGTTAAAACGTGGTTGCATGGGCCTCTTCTTACTGCTCATAATAAATTATTTTCTCACATCCATTTACTCACACACAATCGCCCTAATCGCCAAACTCATAACGCTTCATAGGTGCATCTGCCCAAAGCTCCTCGAGGCGATAGAAGTCGCGAAGCTCTGTCTGGAAGATATGTACAATAACATCCGAATAGTCCATAGCCACCCAGAATGAGTTCTGACGACCCTCAACACGCACTGGCCACTCGCCCATAACCTCAAAAACCTTATCCTCGATACTCTGTGAGATGGCATCCACCTGCGTTGTAGAGTCGGCATGGCACACCACAAAATGTGAACATATTGCACCATCAAAACCCGAAAGATCTAGAGATACGATTCCCTGTCCCTTCTTATCATCCATAGCCTCAACTATCGTATCAACCAATTTCTCAAAATTTTCCATAATAATTCTCTTATAATCAAAGTTTTTATCGTTTGTTTCACTCCTAAATAACGCCGACAGCCAAACACTTATACACGCGCGTAGCGTACTACGTTATACAATATCTTCGCAAAGATAGTAAAAATTCACAAAAAAAGAAATAAATAGCAATAGAAATAATCATCCTCGAGACAAACACCCAAGGATGATTAATGTTTAAGGAGCAACTAAATATTGAAACGACAGTGTAGGGACTACCTCAAATACACCCAATATTAACCAAAATCAACTATACAGGATCCTGCTTCACACACTTCATGATGGTCTCACACAACGCCTCGACTATGGACAACTTAACGTACGTTCTACTCACCGCCAAGGCCACACGGCGCGATGTAGCACCCTTGGCAATAGTCTTCACACGGTTGCGGCGAGAGAGCGGAATAAACTCCAATGCCATCTCTGGAATAATGGTCATACACGAGGTACAATCGACCATTCTCATCAGCGTATCGAGCGAGCCAGATTCAAAGTAAAAATGGGATGGAATCTCGTGTGCAGCCTGACACAATTCAAATATCTGGTCACGCATACAGTTACCCCTACTCAATAGTATAAGGTCTTTAAAATCAATATCTTCTATACGAATATTCGAACGCTCGAAGAGTGAATGTGAGGGCGACACGTAGGCGTAAAAATGGTCACTAAAAAGATCGTGTTCGGTGATACCATCACCACACGTTCCCGAGGCTACAAGAGCCGCATCTATACGGTCAGTTTTTAGGGCCTCGATTATATCTGCAGTAACCATCTCGTGAATCTCCAACTCCACCTTTGGATACTCCTTTATGAAGGTAGGGATAAACTTATGAAGGAGGTATGGCGCGATGGTCGGAATGACTCCCAGACGCATCTTTCCCGCAGTCTCACCACGCATCTCCGCAACCGACTCACGGATGTAGTTATAGGAGCGCAACGCCTGGCGCGCATTCTCCAAAACCACCTCTCCCACAGCAGTAGGAATAATTGGTTTCTTGGTACGGTCGAGAAGCACCACGCCAAGCTCATCCTCGAGAGCCTTAATCTGCATAGACAGCGATGGCTGGGTGACAAAACAATGCTCTGCAGCCATCGAAAAACTACCACAATTAGCTACAGCCAAGAGATATTCAAGTTGGATTATTGTCATAATAGTATAAGTTTTACACACTCTGTTAATGCAAAGTTATAAAAAAAATCTATAAACACCACTTTACTTTAGTAAATTTGCCAAAATTTTCTTATTTTTGTCGCCTACGAGCGTATTTATATAAGTGTGCCTCGTGGAATAACAACCGAAAAAACACTTTTACAATGGGAAAGAAGATTATACTTACTGGCGACCGCCCAACGGGCAAGCTCCATTTAGGACATTTCGTAGGCTCATTGAGCCGCCGCGTAGAGCTACAAAATTCAGGACTTTACGACAAAATATTTATCATGATTGCCGATGCCCAGGCACTCACCGACAATGCTGATAATCCCGATAAGGTTCGTGAGAACATTATTGAGGTGGCACTAGACTACCTCTCATGTGGCATAGACCCAAGCAAATCTACCATCTTCATACAGTCGTATGTTACGGAATTGACAGAGTTGGCGTTCTACTACATGAATCTTGTCACCGTGCAGCGCCTACAGCGTAACCCTACCGTGAAGGCGGAGATTCAGATGCGTGGTTTTGCCGAGAACAACAACGAGGAGGAGAACCAGCAGCGTAAGGGTACTCCCGTGGGCTTCTTCACATACCCTATCTCACAGGCTTCGGACATCACAGCCTTCAGAGCCACAACAGTTCCTGTAGGTGCCGACCAGGAGCCTATGATTGAGCAGACTCGCGAGATAGTACACAAGTTTAACTCCGTATATGGTGAGACCCTTGTTGAACCAGAGATTATGTTGCCTACAAACTCTGCATGCTTGCGTCTTCCAGGTATCGATGGCAAGGCGAAGATGTCTAAATCCCTAGGCAACTGCATATACCTTTCGGATAGCGCCGAGGATATCAAGAAAAAGGTTATGAGCATGTATACCGACCCTGATCACCTCAAGGTTACCGACCCAGGTAAGGTAGAGGGCAACTGCGTATTCACATACCTCGATGCCTTCTCACGTCCCGAACACTTCGAGAGATACCTTCCAGAGTATGAGAACCTCGATGCTTTGAAGGATCACTATCGCCGTGGTGGCCTCGGTGACGTTAAGTGCAAGAAGTTGCTTATCGCAGTGCTTGAGGAGCTATTGACCCCTATCCGTGAGCGTAGAAAGTACTACGAGCAGCATATCGAGGAGGTTTACGAGATTCTACGCCGTGGCTCGGAGGAGGCACGTGCCGCAGCTGCAGAGACTCTAGGTGATGTACGCCGTGCTATGCGCATCAACTACTTTGAGGATCGCGAGCTTATAGAGCGTCAGGCAGCGGAGTTTCGTGCCAAGAATGCCTAATTAGCGACATTCGCTATAAGCTGTATAGGTCATAAATCTATGCAGAGAGGGCATACACAAAAGGCAATTTGAATTTGTAGAAGTTTCTCAACGTTTACTACAACCCTACAGATGATAAAAATAAATCAAAATATCAAGGAGCGTATATACCAAGTATACCTAGCCCTATCAAACCGCCTGTCGGACACACAGTCGATGGCCATCCTTGCCATCATCGTTGGTCTGTGCGCTGGTGTGGGAGCCTTCATCTTCAATACGCTTCTACACGCTATCACCCACCTTCTGACTTCGTGGACTCCTGCCGACCAGGCGCAGTGGCTCTACCTCGTATACCCTGCCATAGGTATCATCCTTGCCACACTCTTTGTGAAGTATATCGTAAAGGATGGAATCTCGGAGGGCGTTACACGTGTGCTATATGCCATGTCGCGTACCGACTCGCGCATCAAGGGTCATAACTGCTGGACATCCATCGTGGGTGGTGCTACGACTATCGGCTTTGGTGGTTCCGTTGGTCCCGAGGCACCTATCGTACTTACGGGAGCTGCCATAGGCTCAAACATAGGCAAGCTAGCACGCCTAAACTACAAGAACATCACACTGCTTCTTTGTTGTGGTGCTGGTGCCGCTGTTGCCGCAGTCTTTAAGGCCCCTATTACGGGTGTGGTATTCGTACTTGAGATTCTGATGCTCGACATCACATCCAAGTCTATTATACCCCTACTCATGGCATCCATGACCGCGACAATCATCTCGCTGTCGTTGCACGGATTCTCGCCGATATACTCGGTATCACTCACCGAGAGCGACATGTTTCAGGTTGTACAAATCCCACTCTTTGCACTTTTGGGATGCTTCTGTGGTGTTATGGCATACTACTTCACCTCGGTAAACTCCAAGGTCGGAGGCTTCTACAACTCTATCACCGAGCAGTGGCGTAAGTGGCTCTACGCTGGCCTATCACTCGGCATCCTGATATTTATCTTCCCACCACTTTACGGTGAGGGACATGGTAGCTTTAGCTCGCTTATGAATGGCGAGACCTCGGAGCTATTTAACAACACCCTCTTCTACACCTTTAGTGATGCAGATTGGTTCCTCATCATATACCTTATCGCCATCATGCTCTTCAAGGTTGTAGCCATGGCTACGACAAATGCTGCAGGTGGTGTGGGTGGTACCTTTGCACCCTCGCTCTTTGTGGGTGCCTTTGCAGGAGCATCACTAGCGGTTATCTGTCGTGCGGTATTTGGCTGGGAGATATCCATCACCTCATTCACCTTGGCAGGCATGGCAGGTGTGATGTCGGGAGTTATGAAGGCTCCGCTAACGGCCATATTCCTTATCGCAGAGCTATCTAATGGCTACGGTCTGTTCATTCCACTTATGATTGTGTCGTGTATCTCGTTTGCCGTAAACTATGGTCTAGACCGCGACTCTATCTACACCAAGCAGCTTCGCATGCGTGGAGAGCTACTCACACACGACAAGGACTCTTCGGCATTTGTATTCCTACGCCTCGACCAGCTTATGGAGACCGACTTTATACGTTTGAGAGAGTCCATAACACTCGGAGATGTTGTAAACATCATCTCTAATGCTCGCCGTAACATCTTCCCTGTGGTAGATAACGAAGGTAAGCTTCTTGGCGTTGTGCAGCTTGACGACCTGCGTCACGACATGTTTGACCGCGACAAGTGGGGCAAGTCGATTATGCACTACATGATTCAGCCACCCGATAAGATTCTCGAGCATGAGATGATTCAGAGCATCATGCCACGCTTCGAGCAGAGCAATACATGGATGCTCCCGGTGGTAGATAAGGAGAACCACTACCTGGGATTCATCGCCAAGTCACAGATTCTAAATGCCTACCGCGAGGCGCTGGTAAATGTATCGCAGGCAGATTAATATTGAGAATCTCCCCGCCGCACCTCAACTGCATAATAGGGAGGTGGGGAGCAACAAAAAAAAGAAAAACAATAAAAACAGATATAACTTATGGCTTTACAATGTGGAATTGTAGGACTCCCTAACGTGGGAAAGTCTACACTATTTAACTGTCTATCAAATGCACGTGCGCAGGCTGCAAACTTCCCTTTTTGCACCATCGAGCCTAACGTAGGTGTCATCACAGTACCTGATGAGCGTCTTACAAAGCTCGTGGAGATTGATAATCCAAAGCGTGTTGTGCCTACCACAATCGAGATTGTCGATATCGCAGGTTTGGTGAAGGGTGCCTCAAAGGGTGAAGGTCTTGGAAATAAGTTCCTCGCAAATATCCGTAACACAAATGCTATTATCCATGTGTTGCGCTGCTTCGAAAATGAGAATATCACCCACGTAGACGGCACTGTAGACCCTGTGCGCGATAAGGGCATCATCGACACCGAGCTTCAGCTCAAGGACCTTGAGACTATCGAGAACCGTATCGGCAAGTGCCAGAAGCAGGCCGTAGCAGGCGATAAGCTTGCGAAGCGTCAGTATGATATCCTTTGTCGCTACAAGGAGGCCTTGGAGCAGGGACTCTCGGCACGCACCGTGGAGCTTACTGCCGAGGAGCGTAAGAGCGTCTACGACCTAAACCTTCTTACCGATAAGCCTGTTCTATACGTTTGTAATGTGGATGAGAGTGCCGCACTCACAGGCAACGCCCACACCGAGGCCGTTAAGGCTGCTATCGCCTCGGAGCATGCCGAGATGCTCATCGTAGCCGCATCAGCCGAGGCAGATATTGCAGAGCTTGAGACATACGAGGAGCGACAGCTATTCCTCGAGGATATGGGACTTAAGGAGTCGGGTGTTAGCCGTCTTATCAAGGCAGCATACCGCCTTCTCGACCTCCAGACATTCTTCACCACAGGAGCTGATGAGAGCCGTGCTTGGACATTCCGCCGTGGCATGAAGGCTCCAGAGACTGCAGGTATCATTCACACAGACTTTGAGCGTGGTTTCATCCGTGCCGAGGTTATCAAGTATGCCGATTATGTGGAGTTAGGCTCGGAGCGTGCTTGCCGCGAGGTGGGTAAAATTGGCATCGAGGGTAAGGAGTATGTTGTGGAGGATGGAGACATCATGCACTTCCTCTTCAACGTATAACACTGCATCAATTAACCTATTAACTTGTAGAAGGAGAGTTTAGATATGAATAATCTTTGGAAATATATCATCATCGCCTCGGCCGTAGTCCTCTCGGCCATGGTCTTGGCATCGGCCTACACACAGCGTGCGCGTTCACTGACAGGAACCATCACGGTAACAGGTCTTGGAGAGAGAGAGTTTTCATCCGACATCATCGTCATCAACGGCACCATCGAGACCGAGAATATGGATGCTGCCGAGGGATATCGCGAACTTGAGAAGAGTCGTAGCGCTGTCCTAAATCTACTCACAAAAAATGGCGTTGCAGAGGAGACTATAACATTCCACATGCCATCTACGTACAAGCTTTCGGAGTCGGTATACCAAAATGGTGACTACATCGGCTCACGTTTTGCGGGCTACAGGCTATCACAGAGCTTCACCGTGGAGTCTAACGATGTGGCTGCTGTGGAGAATGCTGCACGTGAGCTACCATCACTCCTTGCTCATGGCATCTCCATCGAGGTTAATAACCCAGAGTACTACTACTCTAACCTTGAGAGCGTTAAGCTAGACCTTATCTCTGCTGCTGCCGCAGATGCTCATGAGCGCGCCAAGAACATCGCCGAGAACTCTGGTGCCGAGCTAGGCAACCTCGCCATGTCTCGCGCAGGAGTATTCCAGATTACCGCAGCTACAGGCGATGAGGAGTTCTCTGCAGGAGGCTCATTCAACATCTCGTCACGCGACAAGAAGGCTCGTGTTACGGTACGTGCCGAGTATAAGATTAAGCATAAAGCTAAATAATTTTTGAAACCTTAAAATTTGATATATTATGAAACGTGAAGTAAGAGTACGTTTTGCGCCTAGTCCAACAGGCCCACTACATATTGGCGGTGTACGCACAGCACTTTATAACTACCTTTTTGCCCGCCGTCATGGCGGTAAGATGATTCTCCGCATCGAGGATACTGACTCACAGCGTTTTGTTCCAGGTGCCGAGGAGTATATCATCGAGTCGTTGAAGTGGTGCGGCATCGAGATTGACGAGGGTGTAGGCTTCGGAGGCCCACATGCACCATATCGTCAGAGCGAGCGTAAGGAGATATACTTGCAGTATGCCAAGCAGCTTATAGATGCCGGCTGGGCATATTACGCCTTTGACACCCCCGAGGAGTTGGATAAGCTACGTGCCGAGGCAGAGGCTGCAGGCAAGACCTTCGCATACAACTACGAGGTTCGTGAGCAGCTAACAACATCACTTCGCCTATCAAAGGAGGAGGTAGAGGAGCGCATAGCACGTGGCGACCAGTGGGTAGTACGCTTCAAGATGCCCGAGAATGAGGTTGTAAAGATGGATGACCTCATCCGCGGTCATGTGGAGATGAACACCTCTACTCTTGACGATAAGGTGCTATATAAATCTGCCGATGCACTACCAACATATCACCTCGCAAATATCGTTGATGACCACCTCATGGAGGTTTCTCACGTTATTCGTGGTGAGGAGTGGCTACCATCACTACCTCTGCACTACCTACTCTATCGCGCATTTGGCTGGACAGATACACAGCCAGAGTTTGCACACCTCCCACTACTCCTAAAGCCTACAGGAAGTGGCAAGCTCTCGAAGCGTGATGGCGATAAGATGGGCTTCCCTGTATTTCCACTATTTTGGACATCACCTACAGGCGAGACAGCACGTGGCTACCGCGAGGATGGCTACCTCCCTGGCGCATTTATCAACATGTTGTCACTCCTAGGCTGGAACCCAGGTACCGAGCAGGAGATATTCTCTATGCAGGAGCTTATAGATGCCTTCTCTCTAGACCGCGTGTCGAAGGCTGGCGCACGTTTCCAGCCCGACAAGGCAAAGTGGTTTAACGCACAGTATATGCACTCTCTCACTGCCGAGGAGTTTGCGCCACTCATGCAGCCTATCTTGAAGGCTAATGGCATCGAGGTATCGGATGAGCGTGCAGGAAAGGCTGCGGAGATTATGAAGGAGCGTATGACCCTCACAACAGATATGTGGGACTTGACATCGTTCTTCTTCGTAGCTCCTGCAGAGTATGAGGAGAAGCTTGCAAAGAAGCAGTGGAAGGGCGACAATCCTACAATGCTCAAGGAGCTTCGTGGCGTATTGGAGGCTATAGATGACTTCTCGAAGGAGAATACCGAGTCCGTGGTACGTGCATGGATAGAGAAGCGAGAGCTTGGCCTTGGTCAGGTGATGAATACTTTGCGTCTGGCGTTGGTGGGTGCAGGTAAGGGTCCTGGCATGTTTGACGTTACAGAGTTCCTCGGCAAGGAGGAGACCTTGAAGCGTATAGACGCTATTATTGCGAACCTTAAACCTATGGAGTAATGGAGATACTACAACATATTTGGGGTTCTACACCCGAGGGTGAGGGCATCATCCTCTACACCATGCGCAATAGCCGTGGCTCGGAGGTGCAGCTTTGCAACATCGGAGCATCCATCGTAAGCGTTAAGTTTGCGGACCGCAATGGTAACATCGAGGATGTTGCACTAGGATATAAAGATCCCTTGAGCTACATCGGCGATGGCGCAGCAAGTGGCAAGTCTGTAGGCCGTGTGGCTGGCCGCATAGCACGTGGCAAGATGGTGATTGAGGGTGTAGAGTACCGCCTCGAAGTAAACAATGGCCCTAACCACCTTCACGGTGGCTCAAAGGGCTTTGCAAACCGCTACTGGGAGGGTCGCGTGGAGACTAACCGCGTGGTATTCTCCTACATCGCCGAGGATATGGAGCAGGGCTACCCCGGAGAGCTTGTCGTGGAGGCAGTATACGACTTTGACGATGAGAATAACCTCGAGATTACATACCTTGCGAAGAGTAACAAAACTACTGTTGTAAACCTCACGAACCACCTATATTGGAACCTTGATGGTGAGGCATCTGGTACCACAATCCTAGACCACGAGCTACGCCTCAACTGCTCACAGGTGTTGGAGATGGATAGCGTGCAGATTCCTACAGGCAAACTCCTTGATGTTAAGGGTACGGCTCTAGACTTCACCTCATGGCGCAGATTTGGCGATGATATAGAGTCGGAGTTCAACAATATACGCACCTACCATGGCTACGACCACTGCTTTGCTGTTGATGGCTGGACGAAGAATATCCTTCAGGAGGTGGGTGAGCTACGCTCTCATAAGTCGGGCCGCAGGGTGACAATACTCTCATCACAGCCTGCAGCAGTACTCTACACGGGTAACTGGCTTGCTGGAGGATGCCCACTTACAAAGTCCGATAAGTACTACGATGACTATGCTGGTGTGGCGGTGGAGTGTCAGGGATACAGCGATGCTGTAAACCATCCAGCATTCCCATCCATCGAGCTTAAGGCCGAGGAGCTTTATTGCAACAAGATAGTCTTTAAACTTGGTACATTCTAATACATTGAATATGAACAGGATTATAACACTCTCACTCTCACTTCTTCTCCTTGGTGCCTGCGTCAAGGAGAATTTGGAGAGTGGCTCAAAAGTTAATACCCCCGCAAAGATTGTAGGTAGCATAGAGGAGGCAGAGCCTAGCACACTCCTAGTTAAGGTGAAGGATGCTGATAGTATACTCGAGGTGGAGGGTGCAGAGGTTAAGGCACTCTTCAAGCATAGCGACAGCACCTTGGATAGATGGTTTATAGTGCGTTTTGCTAATGATGTAGACCTCGCATCAAAGGCCGAGGAGATTGCCGCAATGGACGGTGTCGCGGTTATAGAGTATAGCCATCGCATCGACCCTATTGTGGCACAGCGCATGGAGGCTCCTCAATCACGCCCCGAGGCTACACGCTCCACAGATTTTCCATTCAACGACCCAGAGCTTCCCTATCAGTGGCACTATAACAATGATGGTTTATTAGGTGGGGAGCAGTATGAGGAGTGTGTGCCTGGTGCAGATATCAACCTCTTCAACGCATGGAAGTATACCGCAGGTGACAATCGCGTCATTGTAGCTGTGATAGATGGAGGTATCATGACCAACCATCCCGACTTGGCGGATAACCTATGGGTAAATGAGGCTGAAAAGAGTGGTACTCCTGGCGTGGATGATGACAACAACGGATATATTGACGATATCCATGGTTACAACTTCTATAGAGACAATGGCACTATCACCGCCGATGAGCATGGCACACATGTAGCAGGAACCATCTCTGCTGTAAATAATAATAACTACGCCGTGTCGGGTATCGCAGGTGGCACGGGAAATGGTGATGGTGTACGCCTCATGTCGTTGCAGATTTTTGAGAACAACGAGAGCTGCTACAGCCGTGAGATAGCTAGAGCCTTCCAATATGCTGCAGACAACGGCGCTATATTGACAAACAACTCATGGGCCTATAAATCGGGAGCATATAGTGGTGATAGCGAGTATAAGCTTTATGATGGAGTACTTCAGGATGCTATCGACTACTTTGAGAAGAACGCTAAACTTGAGGGCGTCATGGATGGAGGTCTTTCGATATTTGCTGCCGGCAACGAGGGATCAGATGTCCCAGGATACCCTAGCGCATACTACAAAAACATCTCTGTATCGGCTATGTCGCCAGACTATACTGCAGCATGCTACACCAACTATGGCTATGGCGTCAATGTATGCGCCCCAGGTGGTGAGCTAAACTATGGTACAATGTTCGGCATCTCATCTACATCTATCAACCTAACATACGGATATGAGTATATGCATGGAACATCTATGGCATCTCCTCATGTTACTGGATGTGCGGCACTGGCTGTATGTTACGCCCTTAAGCAGGGATATAGCCTAACATCGGAGGAGCTGCGCACGCTGATTCTCACCTCTGTTCACGACATCAACAAGTATCAGAGTGGCACAAAGTACTTCTATGACTACACAATTCCAGATTGGGCACCCATAGATGTTACGAGATATGCTGGGAAATTAGGCTCTGGTTATATCGATGTACACCTTATGATGATGCAGATGGATGGCACACCATGTCTTTACTTCCGCACAGGCCAGGAGCTTCAGTTCTCACTAGATGCATACTTTGGCGAGGATTCAGAGTCGCTAAAATATACAGATGTTGAGGTTAGCAATGAGGTGATGGATGCCCTCGGCATGACAAAGCCAGAGGTGGTGAACGGACTCATAAAAATCAAGTGTACGAAGCCTGGCTCTGGTCGCATCAGGGTTAAGGCTATCGTTGGCGGCAATACCGTGGGAGGAGGCTCCACTATAGGTGGTATGACCGTAGAGCGCGAGTTTGAGATTGTTGTACGTGGCGCTGTGGCTGCTAACGGCGGATGGTTATAATTGCAAAATATTAAGGATATGAAGAGATACATATATATATTATTGGCAGCTGCGACACTCCTTGGAGCTTGCGAGAAGCAGAGTACAACGCCTTCAAAGCCTGCTCCAGAGCCAGAGCCAGAACCAGAACCAAATATCGAGGTAAAAATCGACATAGAGACTACGGAGAGTAGCGCCACTATAGAGCTTACGCTAGATGGTGCCGAGGAGCATGACTACTCCTTGGAGTATTGGAAGGAGGGTGACTCGGATAACATCCACGACATATACAAATATGAGACTTCAGAGAGTGGAAATATCATCTTCAACCTCACAGACCTTGAGGCAGAGACATCATACGAGGGTCGTCTGTTTGTGGATGAGAGTAGCTATGACTTTGCCTTCACAACCCTGGCTCACACTCCAACGTGCGCAATTAACTACAACGTTGAGGAGCAGCCAAAGGGCATTGTAGCAACCATAAAGCTATCAAACATAGCATATCTTGTAGATGACACAGCAGAGGATATCCATGTACTAAAGTTTGAGTACTCTGTGGCCTCAAAAAATGAGTGGGTGGCTAAAGAGTTTGCAGGAGGTAGCATCGTAGATGGTAAGCTCGATGTGGCGATGCCTTTTGAGGGCAAGGAGTATCTTACGGAGAATACAAGCTATGAGTATCGCTTTACGCTAATGCCCAAAAATGGTGATTATGAGCCTATGACATCGAATACTCGTATGTTTAGCACACGCAACGCAGAGGTTACGGCCAATATTGAGCGTCCTACACTTACCTATAGTAATGGCATTAATGCTAGGGTAAATGGCGTAGAGGTACTCTTTGATGGTGTGTCAGCAGCGACACATAACGTAGGTAGCGAGATAGCATACAGCTTCCGATATACCGAAAAGGGCGTAGAGCAGTGGGCGCAGGTTTCAGCGAGCTACGCAAATGGCAACATGAGCTGCATCATCGACAAGGCACTCCTAAAGCCTAACACCGTATATGAGGTTCAGGCTGCTGTGACAGCTGGCACCAAGCAAAGCACAGTATACTCCGAGAGTAGCGAGATAAAGACCCCCGAGTCGGCACCACTACCCCCTGTAGGCGATGGTGACACAGCCATTGCAGAGGGTACATGGCACCTCACAGAGTGGCGTGGCACAACACCTCCATTTGAGGTATATCTCGATATTAACGCCACAGGTGGCGTGGCACTCTACCAGCGCATAACATCAAACTACTGGGAGATATTCTTCAGCAATGCCAATATCGCCGAGGGTATAATCTCGGGAGTATACACCGATGGCGTAGAGTGGGGTTCGTCATACTCTATAACTGTGTCGGGCGATAGTATGACATGGATAAACAGCTACGATGCTACAGATATCTCGGTATATACACGCTCGGAACTTCCAGCGCACATGCCTACAGAGCCTACACGTGCTATGGAGCCAGAGCGATTCCTATAATCGAAAACAATTAGAAACATTAAACATAACACTATGAACGCTATTATTAAGAACGATTTTCAGTTCGAGGGCCAGAAGGGCCACTATGTAGGTAAGGTACGCGATGTATATAACATCAACGATGAGTATCTCGTAATGGTTGTTTCAGACCGTATCTCTGCCTTTGATGTAGTACTTCCAAAGGGTATTCCATTCAAGGGTCAGGTGTTGAACCAGATTGCTGCAAAGTTCCTCGATGCAACAACAGATATTCTTCCTAACTGGAAGATTGCAGTACCAGATCCTATGGTAACTGTTGGTCACCGCTGCGAGCCTTACAAGGTGGAGATGGTTATCCGTGGCTACCTCTCGGGTCACGCATGGAGAGAGTACAAGGCTGGTAAGAGAACCATCTGTGGTGTAGCTATGCCTGATGGCATGGTGGAGAACCAGAAGTTCCCAGAGCCTATCATCACCCCAACAACAAAGGCTGATGAGGGTCACGATGAGGATATCTCAAAGGAGGAGATCATTGCACAGGGCCTTGTATCACGCGAGGAGTATGAGCAGCTTGAGGCATATACACGTGCTATCTTCCAGCGCGGTACGGAGATTGCCGAGAAGATGGGTCTTATTCTTGTAGATACCAAGTATGAGTTTGGTAAGAAGAATGGTGTTATCTACCTCATGGACGAGATTCACACCCCAGACTCATCACGCTACTTCTACAAGGAGGGCTACGAGGAGCGTCTAGCACGTGGCGAGAAGCAGAAGCAGCTATCAAAGGAGTTTGTGCGTGAGTGGTTGATGGAGAATGGCTTCCAGGGTCAGGAGGGACAGCAGGTTCCAGATATGACCCCAGAGGTTGTTGCTGGCATCACAGAGCGCTACATAGAGCTTTTCGAGGCTGTTACGGGCGAGAAGTTTGTACGCGAGGAGTCAGAGGACGTTGAGGCTCGCATAGAGCGTAACGTTGCAGAGTACCTCAAGAGTTTGTAATTCCAAAATAGGGGCTGACTAAAAAGTAACTTAGCCAGCCCCCATAACCTAAGAGAGTGAATAAAAAGATGTAGTTTTAGGCTTGCGAAGCCCGAAAAAGCGGAGTTTACTGAACGTAAATGAGCATTTTGAGGGCAAGCGTAACGACAAAATACACTTTTTAGTCACTCTCAATAAAACCTTTATAGCTATGAAAGGCATAGTATTGGCTGGTGGCAGTGGCACACGCCTATACCCTATCACCAAGGGTATTAGCAAGCAGCTACTCCCCATATTTGACAAGCCGATGGTCTACTACCCTATTTCGGTGCTAATGATGGCTGGTATCCGCGAGGTGCTTATTATCTCTACACCCCAGGATCTCCCATCGTTTCGCCGCCTCATGGGCAGCGGAGAGGAGCTAGGTATGCGCTTCGAGTATGCCGAGCAGGCACAACCTAATGGTCTTGCCGAGGCATTTATCATAGGCCGCGACTTTGTTGGCGATGACAGCGTGTGTCTGGTTTTGGGAGATAACATCTTCCATGGCGCAGGATTTAGCGAGATACTGCAAAATGCCGCTAGACGCATCGAGAGCGAGGGTCGTGCAACAGTTTTTGGCTATCGTGTAGATAATCCACAGCGATATGGTGTTGTGGAGTTTGATGCACAAGGAGATGCCCTATCTATAGAGGAGAAGCCACAAAATCCACGCTCGGACTATGCCGTAACAGGATTATACTTCTACCCTAATTCTGTGCTAGATATAGCAGCGGGTGTCACACCTTCGGCACGCGGCGAGCTAGAGATAACAACCGTAAACCAACGATACCTAGAGCGTAAGGAGCTTTGCGTGGAGATTCTCGACCGAGGATACGCATGGCTCGACACAGGAACTCACGACTCACTTGCCGAGGCCTCTATATTTGTGGAGGTTATAGAGAAGCGTCAGGGACAGAAGATAGCATGCCTCGAGGAGATAGCATGGCGCAACGGATGGATATCAAAAGAGAAGCTGCACGCCCTAGCAAAGCCTATGCTTGCAAATCAATATGGCCAATATTTGATGAAGCTATGAAGTTGATAAAGACCGAAATAGAGGAGGTTGTCATTGTTGAGCCACAACTATTTGAGGATGAGCGCGGATACTTCTACGAGGTGTTCAACGCGCAACGCTTTGCGGAGGCTATAGGCAAGCGCATAGAGTTTGTGCAGCAGAACGAGTCACGCTCCAAGCAGGGCGTAGTTCGTGGTCTACACTTCCAGCTTCCACCACATGCACAATCTAAATTGGTGCGTGTCACGCAGGGTGAGATTCTAGATGTTGCCGTAGACATCCGCCAAGGCTCTCCTACCTTCGGCAGATATGTGGCTGTGGTGTTAAGCGCCGAAAACCGCCGTCAGCTATTTATCCCACGAGGCTTTGCCCATGGCTTTGCGGTGCGGCGTGGCGATGCTGTTGTAGAGTATCTCTGCGACAGCCATTACGCTCCCGAGACGGAGGGTGCTATAGTGTGGAATGACCCCGCGCTGGATATAAATTGGGGTATTGACAATGAGCCTATAGTATCATCCAAGGATGCTTTGAATAGAACCCTCGACCAGTGCGAGAGGTTATTCGACTACAGCGAGGACTACTATGCTTAAGGTTATCGTAACAGGTGGCACAGGGCAGCTTGCCACGGCTATTGCAAAGCTCTGCACGCAGAGCAAGAATAGCTATATCATAACCTCCATAGAGGAGTTAGATATATGCTCCGTGGAGAGTGTTTCCAGAGGACTCCAGGATGCCGACATCGTTATCAACTGCGCAGCCTACACCAATGTAGAGGCTGCAGAGGAGAATATCGAGGAGGCAACACGTATAAATCGTGATGGTGTGGCAAACATAGCAAAGGTCGCTCGAGAACGAGGCATAAAGCTGATACACATCTCTACCGACTTTGTATTTGGTGGCGACAACGAGCGCACCACGCCCTACAGCGAGCAGGAGGCTCCGTCACCTATAAACGTATACGGCAAAACAAAGGCCGAGGGTGAGGCCGCGGCACTTACGGCTCCTGGGGCTATCGTGCTTCGCACCTCGTGGCTCTACGCCCCCTGGGGTCATAACTTTGTGAATACCATCATTGGCCGCGCAAGGCAGGGTGCAGAGCTTCGCGTTGTGGATGACCAACGTGGCACACCCACCTCGGCGATATCCCTCGCACAGGCAATAATAGAGATAATTGAGAGCGGCGCATGGCAAACAATGGAGGGTATATACCACTATAGCGACCTCGGAGAGTCTTCGTGGTATGACTTTGCCAAAGAGATACTGCGCATAGCAGAGGTAGAGACTCGCATCACACCATGTAAGAGCAGTGAGTGGCAGAGTAAGGCCAAGCGACCACACTACTCGGTGCTTGATAAGAGTCGCATAGCAAAATTAGGCATCGTAGCTCTCAAGCCATGGCAAGAGCAACTACGCGAAGTGATAACATACAAAGAGTAATTATGAAGCGAAATATTCTTATCACAGGTGGCGCAGGATTTATAGGTAGCCACGTTGTAGAACTCATGGTAACAAAGTACCCCGAGTACCACATCGTAACCCTTGACAAGCTGACATACGCCGCAAGCCTTTCAAATATCACAACAGCGTTAAGCGCAAAGAACCACACTTTTGTAGAGGGTGACATCACCGATGCAGAACTTGTGGCAAGAATCTTCAAGGAGCATAACATAGATGGTGTTATGCATCTTGCAGCCGAGAGTCATGTAGATCGTTCCATTAGCGCACCTATGGTCTTTGCGCATAACAACATCCTAGGTACTATAACACTACTAGAAGCGGCACGTAAGGCGTGGGAGGGCAACTACACGGGTAAGCGTTTTCACCACATTTCTACAGATGAGGTATATGGTGCATTGAGCCTTGATGGTGGTAAGTTTACAGAGGAGACACGCTATGCGCCACATTCGCCATACTCTGCATCAAAGGCCTCATCAGACCACTTTGTGCGTGCCTACCACGACACCTATGGGGTGCCTGTAGTCATCACCAACTGCTCGAACAACTATGGCGAGAGGCAGTATCCCGAGAAGCTGATACCACTATTTATATATAATATCGTAAACCGCCGCAAGCTCCCTGTATATGGCACAGGACAGAACATCCGCGACTGGCTATATGTAGGTGACCACGCTCGAGCATTAGACCTTGTGTTCCACAATGCCAAGGATGGCGAGACATATAACATTGGAGGAGATAACGAGTGGTCAAATATAGACCTTGTAAAGGAGCTAATACGTGTAGTAGATAGCGAGTTGGGAAACCCAGAGGGATATAGCGAGGAGCTTATAAGCTATGTTGAGGATCGCGCAGGTCACGACCTACGATATGCTATAGACGCCACAAAGATAGAGCAGGATCTAGGTTGGAAGAGAGAGACATCCTTTGAGGAGGGTCTACGCCGCACGGTAAGGTGGTGCCTCAACAACCGCGAATGGGTTGAGGAGGCACTACAGAGAAAATAACACCAAAGCGGTGCGTTAATAGCCCTAAAAACGGATTACCACAGAGCCAGAGATAGGCTCCAAGAGACGTATGCTGCGATTGTCTATAATGATGGTCGCAGCATTATTATTCATAAAGACATTGTACGCACCACAGGGTGGAAGGAGCTTATGGGTATCCTCAACCACTACAACACCATCGTCTGCCTTACCACAGATGATATAGTCACCACCAAGAAGAGTCTTAACACGCTGCATATCTCCACTCTCGATAATGGAACGTACCACTGTAGAGCTAACCTTCTCCTCATCAACACGCTGCTGCGGCACACACTCCAGCACAAAGCCACAACGCTCTGCAACAGGCTGTAGGCGCTCAAAATTTCCTTCGCTGCCACGACCAAGACGATGGTTATACCCCACTATCATACCTCGCATACCGAGACCCTCAACAAGGCATTGCTGAACAAAATCCTCGTAGGATTGCTTGCGAAACTTGTCATCGAAGCGTGCCACAACCATATTATCAACACCCGCCTCATGGAGCAACAACGCACGCTCATCGATGGTTGTCAAAAGCCCCATGCCCTCATCACGCCCCATGGCTATACGTGGGTGAGGGTCAAACGTGACGACAACAGACCTGGCATCTAGCCTCGCGGCCATGCTCTTGAGAGAGTCGAGTAACACACGGTGACCAGCATGCACACCATCAAACGACCCTATGGTAACAACCACAGGGCGTTCATCAATAGGCTCGAAACTATGTCGTATAAACCCCTCTAAAGACATATCCTAGGCGTTATCCTCGGCAACCTTAACAAAGTAGGCCACCTTCTCAAGTAACGTGGTGATGTCGTAATTCTCAACGACAATACCTTGTGGGAAATTAAGAGGTGCGGAGGTGAAGTTCAACACTCCCTTGATACCAGCGTTGATAATAGGCAACACTAGATTTGCCGCCACAGAGGTTGGTGAGGATACAATGACGATGCTTATATCTAGCTCATCTACCATCTGCTCAAATTCGTCAATGTGGTAACATGGTATGTTATCTATGGTGCTACCCACCTTCTTCTCATCGATATCAAATGCTGCTGTAATTCGCAGCTTAAGACCCTTGCCATTGAAATACTTGGTGACAGCCTGACCAAGGTTACCCATGCCTATAATAGCCATGTTCATAGGCTGCTCGGAGTAGAGGATGTCATTTATAAAGTCTATAAGCACCTTTACATCATAACCCTTCTTGGTATCTGACGAGAAGCCTATCAACATCAAGTCGCGGCGTACCTGGACAGCGGTGATGCCGTGCATACCCGCTAATACATGTGAGAAAATATGTGTTATACCCTGTGCATGACACTTGACGAGCGTGCGGCGATACTCACTCAAACGCTCTATGGTCTTTTCTGGTATTGAAGATGATATGTTTGCCATAGTAGTTTACTCCACGCTGATTGTAAAGTTGCTATTATACTGCTCTCTAATCCAATAATTATTTACATACAAGCCCTCCTCATAGGCAAAGGTATATGGCGTTGCTAGAGGTGTTATGGTCTGCTCGAGGAAGCTGCTATCTATACCCTCAAACATCTTCCTACAGAAGATTATCGCAGCATCATAGCCACGGTAAGAGTACATAGTAGGAAGTGCATCGTAGGCCTTCACATAGCGGCTATCAAAGATGCGAAGATTCTCGTTGCTACGGTTAGCATAGTAAGGCACAACAAAGAGGGTATTGTTGCGGAAGAAGGATTGCTTCTCAATGGTATTGCTCTGCTTCCACTTTCTATTTCCGACAACTAGATAATCGCCATAGCTTATGCTACGTGCCACGATAGAGGACTTCGTAGAGGCTAACGTGGTGAGTATGCGGTCTACATCTGTCTCATTTTTTGCCAATACCACGTATGCCTTCTTACTTCGGCTACTCATAAACTCCACGATATCTATCTCCTCGCCGTAACTACCATCGTTATTTCTACGATAGAAGAACGACCCTCTATCAAACTTATAGTTTAGCTTTGTCACAGTGGCGTTAGCAGCAAGAGCCGTCATCTCCCTATTGAAGTCACTGTCAATGTTGCTGGTATATATCATGACAACCTCGCGGCTACCATCAAATATATCACCTAGCTTCTCGTTTTTGTGATCTCCCTCGGCCTGCATCTGAAAGAGTACAGGACTTTGTATCTCATTGATATCTGCCAAGGGTGATACTACAGGCACCATACGCTCCTGAGCAAACTCCACCACGCCAGCTAGCTCATGCTCATACACAGGGCCTATGACTAGCTGCGCATCACGTACGCCATCCTCGGAGTTTACGAGCTCTGCTACCCTCTCACCACTACCCTGGGTATCAAATACCGAAAGATTGATGTCATACCCCTCGGCCTTCAAATCCTCCATAGCGAGAAGCACACCACGGTAGAAGTCCACAAAGTAGGGATTTACCTTATCGTTCATGTGGAAAGGTAGCATAAGAGCAACATTTAGCACCTGATATTGTGCTACAGGTGAGAAGACGAGATTTGTGGTGATATCACCCTGCGCCACACCCTCCACAAAGCTATCATCTTGAGGTGCCTCGGCAGGAAGCTCCTTATCTGTGGTGCTGCGGCCATTACGCCTTGCTCCACGCCCCTCATTATCACCCTCTTGTTTATCCACCTCAACCAGAGGTAACTCCTTCGCAGGTTTGGTATGCACCAACATTCCCACCTTGAGGTCGCTATAGTTAGATAGTCCGTTGATCGCCATGAACTCCTCCTCGCTGATACCCGAAGCTCGAGAGATGGAGTATACCGTTTCGCCAACCATCACACGATGGTCGCCCTCCTTGCCCACGGCAACGCTCTTACGCTCGGCACGTGCCGCAATCTCGCGCTCTATATCATCCGAGGTGGCATAACCACGCTCGGCACGGCGTATGAATACCACATCGCCAATAGCAAGGTTGTCAATGTCTATTTCGGGATTATCCTTCTCTATCTGCGACACCGAAATCTTATACTTTCTAGCAATACTATAGAGCGTGTCACCCTTAACTACGCTGTGAGCTATAAACTTCTTCTTGTCGAGAGTCTTGGGTGCTACCACTACCTTGTTATCCTTATTGCCCTGCTTCGTGTTTCGTGGCACAAGGATATACTCATCAGCCTTGAGAGTCTCCGCCGTAAGACCGACATTACAATCCATAATCTCTCTCTCCGACACTCCATACGCCTTAGCTATGGCATATAGTGTCTGCCCCTTCTCTATGGTATGCTTGTGGTAGTGCTTGCCATTTATTGTGACAATAATAGATGACGGCTCTATGGTCATCGCCATAGACACCGCAGCCATAAATAGCAAGGTAATGAGTATTACTAGTCGCTTCATCTTATTTTATTCTTAAGCGTATCTCGGTAATCACCTTCTTGGTATATTGAGGGAAGTCACCATCCATCATCCACCTATAGTAACTTGGCTCCTTGCGGAATACCTCCTCAACGCTCTGTCCACGATACTTTCCGAATGTGAATATCTCCTCGCCCTTGTCGTTCATAGCCAGACGTCCTGCGAAATCCACAATCTCACCATTAGAGGAGAACTCCGATAGCTGCTCTACGGTATCACCTATATCGGGATAACGCTCAATTTGCGCCTCTAGTACCTCGTATGTGGCTAAAGTATCAGCCTCCGCAGAGTGGGCATTTGCCAAATCCTTGTCGCAGTAGAACTTATATGCGGCAACCAAGGTGCGCTGCTCCTTGCGGTGAAAGATGTTCTGGACATCTATAAACTTACGCTTGCGAAAGTCTACATCTACTCCTGCACGCATAAACTCCTCAACAAGCATAGGGAGGTCGAAGCGGTTTGAGTTGAAACCACCAAAGTCGCACCCCTCGATATACTGTGCTAGGGATTTCGCAATCTGGCGGAATGTAGGCTCATCCTTTACATCCTCATCAGTGATGCCATGCACCTCTGTAGCCTCCTCGGGGATGTGCATCTCGGGATTTATGCGGCGAGTCTTTACGCTCTTGCTTCCGTCCACGCCAATCTTCACTAGAGATATCTCTACAATGCGGTCTGTTGCAGTATCTACACCCGTTGTTTCAAGGTCGAAGAAGACAATAGGGCGCTTTAATTTTAGGTTCATATCAGTTGTTTTATTTTAGAAGGGGTTAGCCGCTTTGTTGTTTGAGGTAAGGTTATGGGGTTGGTCTTGCGCTATGCAGGCTGTTCTCGCTAAATTACTTTGTAGTTGTTAGGGAGTTTAGGGAGTTTAAGGAGTTTAGGGAGGGGTCCTACTTTATGCGCACTGCTCTCCCTAAATTCCCTAAATTCCCTAAATTCCCTAAATTCCCTAATAAGGACAACGCACTACGCGTTGTCACCTGCCAGATTGCCACGTCACTGCGTTCCTCGCAATGACGTTGTCTATTACCTTCCCCAGCGCGAGACCTCTTTGTTGTTAGAAGGGGTTAGATACAACGCTCGGCGAATTTCGAGACGATGGGCTGTACTAGGCGTACTGCCCATTGGCGAGATAATTCGTTAGCGGCAGTAGATAGCCCCTTATCACAACAAAGACTAGGCGTTAATCATCATCGGCATCAACAACATAAGAACCTCACCTGCTCGCTTATCATCATATACAGGCTTGAAGACACCTGCACGTGTAGAGTCTGCAAGCTCAATCATTACGGTTGGTGTGTCGATGTTGTTGAGAATCTCTACAAGGAATGTAGACTTGAAGCCGATAGTCACAGGGCTACCATCGTAGCTGCAAGAGATGGTCTCGTTAGCAGATACAGAGAAGTCGATATCCTGCGCAGCAAGGCTGATGCGGTTGTTAGAGATATCCATGCGGATAAGGTTTGTTGTAGGGTTAGAACATACCGCAACACGCTTGATGCCATTTACTAGCTCCACGCGGTCTACAAGCACCTTGTTAGGGTTAGCTGTAGGGATTACAGCGTTATAGTTTGGATAGTTACCCTCGATAAGGCGGCATACAAACTTATGGTTCTTAAGCTCGAAGCTTACATTCTTGGCATCAAAGACCACGCGGATAGGCTCCTCCTCCTTGAGAAGCACACCCTTGAGCAAGTTTGCAGGCTTCTTGGGAAGGATAAATGAGGCGTTGAAGTCCACATCTGGGCACTCGGCCATAGAGCGTACTAGCTTATGAGCATCTGTAGCCACGAAGGTAACCTTACCCTCCTCAAAGTTGAAGTATACACCATTCATCACAGGACGTAGCTCATCATCGGCAGTGGCAAAGATGGTCTTGTTGATGCCCGCGATAAGCATATCTACATCCATAAGTATCTCCTTGCACTCTGCGCCAATGGTTTGCATAGCAGGATAGCTAACTGCGCTAGCTCCAGGAATAGAGAGCGAGCCACTAGCCCAGCGTACCTTAATCTCCCAAGTTGTGTCATTCACATCAAACTCAAGAGGCATATCTGGGAACTCCTTGAGTGAGTCGAGCATAAGCTTTCCAGGAGCAGCAATGACACCCTCGCGCTCTACATTATCAACCTTAAGGTGACCTACAAGAGTAGTCTCAAGGTCAGAGGTTGTTACAGTAAGCTCGTCACCCTTAAGCTCGAGGAGAAAATAGTCGAGGATAGGAAGGGTATTCTTGTTGCTGATAACCTTACCTGTGGTTGCAAGAAGCGATAGCAATGCTGAACTTGATACAGTAAATTTCATAGTTTTTTAAGTTTATTTGTTATTTTGTTTTAATTCTCTTTTTTATTCACAGGCTACGCCCGTGGTCATCTGTTGTTGGAAGGTGGTGTCGTTACACCGCAACTCCCCTATTACAATGTTGAGAGCTTATCCAATGCCATCTCTATCATACGGCGAACAAATGGCTTGTAGTCTGTGCAGGCACTCTTTGCCACACGTTGTGCGATGATGGTGCAGATTGTCGCTGCGCGGTGTCCGAGGAGCGCTGCAAGGCCGGCGAGTGCCGAACCCTCCATCTCGAAGTTTGTGATGCGGCGATTGCCATAGACAAACGTCTCAATCTTCTCATTCAGGCTCTTGTCGTGTGGCGCAACGCGCACCCAGCGACCTTGTGGGGCGTAGAAGCCTGGTGCTGCGATGGTGATACCCTCACGTGTAGAGTCCTTGAAGAGCTCAAACAGTTCCTTATTTGCATCTACAAAGTATGGCGCTGGGAGCTTGGCATACCATGATGTATGCTCCACAAAGGCTCTCTCGAGGTCAAGGTCGCAAACATCATCGCGGCCCTCATAGTATGAGATAAGGCCATCGAAGCCCAGCGATGTACGGGCAAAGACCACCTCGCCAACCTCGATATCTTGCTGAATAGCACCTGATGTTCCAAGGCGCACAAGGGTTAGCTGGCGGAAGTCATTCTTAACCTGTCGCGTTGCAAAGTCTATATTTGCCAAAGCATCAAGCTCCGTAACGCAGATGTCAATATTGCCTATGCCAATACCTGTAGACATGACCGTCATGCGCTTACCTTTATAGGTTCCTGTGACGGTGAGAAACTCACGATTTGCCACCTCGCACTCCTTGGTATCGAAATACTCCGAAATCATCGCTACACGACCAGGATCACCGACCAAAATGACGATATCAGCCAACTGCTCTGGCTTCAAATGGAGATGGAATATAGTGCCATCGCCGTTGATAATCAGCTCAGAAGATGGTATTATTCTCATAGCTCGCAATATTTTATCCTTAATTTATTTTTAATATTCGCGTAAAATTAATATTTTTGTCAGAAATAGCAAAACTTTTGCCCCGATTTTTAATTTTTTTTCGATTAAATGACACTCATAAAATCTATATCTGGCATCCGTGGCACCATAGGTGGATGCCCTGCAGAGAACCTCACACCGATAGATGTTGTGAAGTTTACCACAGCGTATGCACGCTTCATAAAGAGTAAGAACACCAACAAGCGCACCACGATTGTCGTAGGTCGCGATGCACGTATCTCGGGATCTATGGTAGACTCTCTTGTTGAGGGTACCCTCCTAGGCACAGGATGCGATGTTATCAACGTTGGACTCTGCACCACACCAGGTACAGAGATGGCTGTTATCACACACAAGGCTGATGGAGGTATCATAATCACTGCCTCGCACAACCCTCGACAGTGGAATGCCCTAAAACTCCTTAACGAACGTGGTGAGTTTTTGGATGATGCCGAGGGCAAGGAGGTGTTACGCATGGCAGAGGATATGTCATACAGCTACCCAGATATTAATAACATCGGCAAGGTGGTGCTACGCGAGGATTTCAACAACAAGCACATTGAGCAGGTTTTGGCTCTAAAACTTGTGGATGTAGAGGCTATCAGTCAGCGCAAGTTTAAGGTAGTTGTAGATGCAGTAAACTCCATTGGTGGTGTGGTAATACCAGCACTTCTGAGGGAGCTAGGCTGCGAGGTGATAGAGCTTAACTGCGACCCTACGGGAGAGTTTGCGCACAACCCAGAGCCACTTCCCGAGAACCTGACAGAGATATCGGAGGTTATACGCCAGAGGGGGGCAGACATGGGTATTGTTGTAGACCCTGATGTAGATCGTCTAGCATTTGTCATGGAGAATGGCGAGATGTTTGTTGAGGAGTATACGCTTGTTGCTGTTGCAGATTATGTTCTTCAGCATACAAAGGGTAACACAGTATCTAACCTATCCTCATCTCGCGCGTTGAGCGATGTGACATCGCGCTACGAGGGTTGCACATACTCTGCCGCTGCCGTGGGCGAGGTTAATGTGGTGAAGAAGATGAAGGATACGGGGGCAGTGATTGGTGGCGAGGGTAATGGTGGCGTCATCTACCCAGAGTTACACTATGGCCGTGACGCTTTGGTTGGCGTAGCTCTCTTTTTGACCTATTTTGCGAAGCTAAATATGACGATGTCGGAACTCCGCAAGAGCTACCCTGCCTACTTTGCATCGAAGAACAAGATAGAGCTTACACCAGAGATAGATGTAGACAAGATTCTAGCTACAGTAAAAGACAGATACTCAAATGAAAGAGTTAATGATATTGACGGTGTAAAAATAGATTTTGAGCATAGCTGGGTACACCTCCGTAAGTCAAATACAGAGCCTATAATTCGTATATATACCGAGGCACATACTATGGAGGAGGCTGATACGTTAGCTAAAAGGTTTATTTCCGAAATAGAACAAATTTGTAAATAATAAATTCACTTTAAAACTATACTTATATGAAACTTGCAACTGATTATATCAACGAAAACAAGGATCGTTTCCTTGAGGAGTTATTCGATCTTCTTCGCATCCCTTCAATCAGCGCACAGCCATCATTGCATAAGCAGGATATGGTACGCTGCGCAGAGTGGCTCGCCGCAGCTTTGGTGAAGGCTGGTGCTGACCGCGCAGATGTATTGCCTACGGAGGGTAACCCTGTGGTATACGCAGAGAAGATTATCGACCCAAAGGCAAAGACAGTGCTTGTGTATGGCCACTATGACGTGATGCCAGAGGATCCTATCGATGAGTGGAAGACAAATCCTTTCGAGCCAGAGATTAAGGATGGCCGTATATGGTGCCGTGGCGCTGACGATGATAAGGGGCAGCTATATATGCACGCAAAGGCTTTTGAGGCTATGGTAGCTACCAACACACTCCCTTGCAACGTAAAGTTCATGCTCGAGGGTGAGGAGGAGATTGGCTCACCAAGTCTTTATAAGTTCTGCGCCGACAACAAGAAGATGCTGAAGGCCGACATCATCCTTGTATCGGATACCTCGATGATTGGTCTTGACACCCCAACCATCACCGCAGGCTTACGTGGCTTGACATATATGCAGGTGGAGGTTACAGGCCCAGATAAGGATCTACACTCTGGTCTTTTTGGTGGCGCTGTGGCAAACCCTGCGAATGTCCTTGCAAAGCTCGTATCATCGCTTACCGATGAGTTTGGCCGCGTCACCATCCCTGGTTTCTACGATGATGTTCGCATCCTCACCGATGCAGAGCGTAAGGCGCTGAATAAAGCACCATTCTCACTCGAGGAGTATAAGAAGGCTCTAGACCTTGGTGATGTAGCTGGCGAGGTAGATTATACTACTATGGAGCGCACAGGTATACGTCCTTCGTTGGATGTTAATGGTATATGGAGTGGTTACACTGGCGAGGGTACAAAGACCGTAATCCCATCAAAGGCTTACGCAAAGATCTCTATGCGTCTTGTTCCTAACCAGGACTTTAAGAAGATTGCAAAGCTCTTCGAGAAGCACTTTAAGAGAATAGCTCCAAAGAGCGTTAAGGTAAAGGTTGAGTTCTTGCATGGTGGCGCGCCATACGTATCGCCTACAGACCTCCCAGCATATAAGGCTGCGGAGAAGGCTGTGGAGACCACCTTTGGCATCACACCACTTCCATTCTACTCTGGCGGCTCTATTCCTATTATCTCGGGCTTCGAGAACATCCTTGGCATCAAGTCTATTTTGTTGGGCTTTGGTCTTTCGAAGGATGCTATCCACTCTCCTAACGAGAGCTATGGTCTTGACCAGTTCTACAAGGGCTTGGAGACCTTGCCATACTTCTACAAGTATTTTGCAGAGATGAAGTAAGAGTGCATACTATATGTAACGGGAGTGTCCTTGCGGACACTCCTTTTTTGCTTATTGGGGCCTATTGGGCTTATTGGTTAGCCGAGGCATAGGCGCCGCGCGTTATAACAAAAAAAGGAAGACCTTTCGATCTTCCTTCTTGCGGTGCGTAGGGGACTCGAACCCCTGACCCCGTGCGTGACAGGCACGTATTCTAACCAGCTGAACTAACGCACCATTGTTAGAACTAGCAACCCTTATCTCTTGATTGCGATGCAAAGGTACTACATTTTTTTTAATCTGCAAATTTTCTGCAACTTTTTTTTGAAAAAAATTACACTTTTTTGAAGAACGAAAACTGCACACTACCATAACTTCTTGTTTGCCAGAGATTTGGGTGACCTTCAAAATTTTGGTCTTTAGAGTGCTCAAATATCAAGATTCCATCATCATTTAGCAAATCTCGTTCCAAAACCAACTTGATAACCTCCTCGCTACCCTCCAAATCGTAAGGCGCATCAGAAAATATAAGGTCAAACTTCTTGCTACAGCTCTTGAGATATAAGAATACATTAGCCTTCACAGCATAGAAATTCTCAAATTTTAGCTCACGGGCAGTCTGACGAATAAAGTTATGATGCACACTATTTACCTCCACCGAGGTAACGCTACGCGCATCACGCGAGGCAAACTCATAACTTATTGAGCCTGTACCAGAGAATAGGTCGAGAACATCTAGCTCCTCAAAGTCTACAATATTTGTTAGGACATTAAAAAGATTCTCCTTTGCAAAGTCTGTAGTAGGACGTGCGCGAAGATTACGAGGAGGCACAATGGTACGACCCCTATATTTTCCACTTATAATACGCATAGGCTCTTACATTATTACTTATTAAGGTTAGTGAAACAACCACCACATACACGCATCACACGCTGAACATCTCCTCTCACGTGCGCGTACATATTATATATACCGTAGATACTATTTAGCTTCTCAACTATATAGCTCAAGTCAGCATCGCTCTCTATTGTGACGGCCTCGGCAAAGAGAAGTCCCCCATTGTAGATGCGGATAAAGGCTATCCTAC
The DNA here is from genome assembly GCA_017629985.1 of Alistipes sp. GTDB lineage: Bacteria > Bacteroidota > Bacteroidia > Bacteroidales > Rikenellaceae > Alistipes. Next base: position 44,724 of record JAGBWD010000024.1, on the reverse strand, counting down.
CATCTAGCTCTAGCAACATTCCTCTCTCAATAGGCTCTCCAAGAAGCAATGGTGAGGTAAATGTGACACTACCTCTCACACCACGCAAGAGCTCTACAAGAGAGCTATCAACGGCCATTACTGCGACCATAGCACCATCCTTAACACTAGCTACAACACACTCCTTGGGCGATGGTGTCATATTCAAAGATAGTAGATACTCATGTGCTAGATGCTCATCATAACACTCACAAGGTACAAGCGTAACCTTTGGGGTTACTACAATCACCTCTATATCCCCATACGCCTCGTTAATAGCAGCTATCTCTGCCTCTGAAAAAGAGTGTCCACCCGATACATATCGGATGGACACCTTATCTGTAGATTTTACAATCATAACTAGTTGTTTGAACCACCCCAGCTACCTGCCTCGTTAGTAGGCTCCTCAAGGCTACCAAACGATACACCGAAGAACTCGAGATCCATTGGGATTGGGTGAGCCTCGCCAATCATAAATTTAGGATTGCGGGTAACAGTTGCCTTAAGACCATCAGCCTTCATCTTCTTCATATCCTCGTTAGCCTCTGCATGGTTGATGAAGTAGTTGAAACGGTCGTTAAGCTCATTCCAGAACTCCTGGTTATAAGTATCGGTATCGATAAACTTGATAAATGGAGCGTGGCAACGGATAAGGTGCGTGCGGTAGCTACCAACCTCATAAGTTGCTGTATCGAGCTGGAACTCCTCTGTATTGTGGGTAAATGGGATGTAACGCAAGTTACGGATATCATCCTCTGTAAGACGGCAAACACCCAAATCATCATCAAAGAGAGTATCACGAGCAGGAACGCTTACCACGCGCTCATTCTTCCAATTCTTATCCTTACGAAGCTCGGCAAGAATCTCGGCATTCTTAAGGTTGTTCTCATCGTAAATCTGGCTACGATACTGCATTGTACCGTTAAGAGCAAAGTCAATAAGCTCATCCCAGTTAGTAGTAAACTTCTTGTCAGCGCTAGCATCACGATAGCCCTGTACGAGCTTAATGATATACTGCTCCTTCTCAATCACAGCCTGCTGACGGCTATTGAAGTGCTGCTCGAAGTGAATTGGCACTGAAAGCATCGACCAAATCCAGTAGATAAGACCTACAACTGCAGCTAACAGTAATAAAGTAATAGCTGTTTTTTTCATTTTAGTATTTTATTATTAAGTTTGTATCGGCAATTTTAATTTTTAAAATCTCGAGCAATATGCTTTGTACACATATATCGCAACAAATTTACGCAAAATTATCATTCGAAGCAACTTTTAACCAAAAAAAAATAATAGAAAAATTATCAAAGTGGCTGGCGGACGATGATTATAGACGCATATTTTTGTTAAATGGATATGCTGGAACTGGCAAGACAACGATAATTGCCGCCTTTGTAGCAGCACTTAAAGAGCTGGGTATCAAAACAATACTCCTAGCTCCCACGGGACGTGCAGCAAAAGTACTATCGCACTACTCTCATGCCGAGGCCCTAACCATCCACAAACGCATATACCGTGAGCGCTCGCTAGCCGACTACGAGTCAAAATTCTCTCTAGACTACAACAAAGAGAGGGGTGCCATATTTATCGTTGATGAGGCATCTATGCTCTCTAACTCCTCTAATGACGAGACCTTTGGCTCGGGAGACCTGCTCGAAGACCTCGTTACGTATGTGCGTAGTGGCAAGGAGTGTCGCCTAATTTTGGTGGGTGACGATGCACAGCTACCGCCTGTTGGAGATGACTTTAGTCCAGCCCTCGACCCCTCAACACTACTGCGCTACGGAGATGTAGAGTATGGAACAATGGATGAGGTGGTACGTCAATCCCACGACTCGGGAATACTCTTTAATGCTACGATGCTGCGCTGCATGCTCGAGAACCACATCTTTGAGATTCCAAAATTCGACACCTCCTACCCCGACTTCAAGAGCCTTCAAGGTGGCGAACTCCTGGAGATGCTTCAAGATTGCTATGACCGCTATGGCCGCGATGAGACTATTGTTGTGACACGCTCCAACAAGCGCGCTAATCGCTACAATGAGGGTATACGCCGCTATAACCTCTCGGCAGAGGAGGAGATAGAGAGTGGCGATATGCTGATGGTTGTCAAGAACAACTACCACTATGCCGAACATGATGAAAACTCCCCAATGACATTTGTCGCAAATGGCGATGTGATGCGTCTAAAACGCATACGCCGCTTCGAGGATTTCTATGGATTTAGGTTCATAGATGCACAGGTGGAGTTCCCCGATTATGATGATTATCACATGGATATAAAAATAATGCTCGACACGTTAGCCTCGGAGTCACCATCGCTAACACGCGAGCAGAGCAAGAGCCTATTCTACGAAGTGGAGAAGGATTATCTTGACATCAAATCCAAGGCCAAGCGTTATCGCGCCATACGCGAAAACTCCCACTTCAACGCCATGCAGGTAAAGTTTGCATACGCCGTCACATGCCACAAGGCACAGGGTGGACAGTGGAAGGCGGTATTCGTAGATAGGTGTCTATTTGGTGATGAGGAGATGTCGAAGGATATGCTTCGCTGGCTCTACACCGCCATCACACGTGCCACAGAGAGAGTCTATCTAGTGAACTTCGATGAGCGTTTCTTCGAGGAGTAGTTGCAGGTATATAGGGAGGTATTAGATATATACGCCAAAATATATTTTGACTTTTCAAGAACATTTCATATCTTTGCAAGGATATATGTATAGCAAATAAACATTGCAGATAATGTGCCCACAAGCAAAGAAAAATAGTTCCAAAGAGGAGGCTGAAAAGAGTAGCGCAAAGGAGAAAAAATATGTTGAGACACCCCTCATGAAGCAGTACTACCAGATTAAGGCAGTACACCCTGACGCCATACTTCTCTTCCGCGTTGGTGACTTCTATGAGACCTTTGGGGAGGATGCCATCAAGGCTAGCGGCATTCTCGGCATAACACTCACACGCCGTGCCAATGGTGCAGCTTCGTATGTGGAGCTAGCAGGATTCCCCCACCATGCCATAGATACCTATATGCCAAAGCTAGTACGTGCTGGCGAGCGTGTTGCGATATGCGAGCAACTGGAGGACCCAAAGATGGTGAAGGGTCTTGTAAAGCGTGGCGTGGTGGAGATGGTTACCCCAGGTATTGTGATGGGCGAAAATCTCATAGCGGGAAAGGAGAACACCTTTCTTGCCTCGGTATACTTTGGCAAAAACATTACGGGCATAGCATTTCTCGACCTCTCCACCGGAGAGTTCTACATCGCCGAGGGTGACGACATATATATCGACAAGCTAATATCAAACCTACAACCCAAGGAGATACTATATCAGCGTGGCCACGAGGAGCGTTTTGGCGAGGCCTTTGGCACGAAGCACTACACATATCGTCTTGACGAGTGGGTATTCTCCGAGAATGTAAACCGCGACAAGCTATGCTCACAGCTAGGCACACCATCACTCAAGGGCTTCGGCATTGAGGCTATGAGCGCTGGCATCTCGGCAGCAGGCTCCATACTCTACTATCTGGAGTTTACGGAGCATAGACAGACAGCACATATATCATCCATACAACGTATAGACCGCAACGATGCCGTGTGGATAGATCGCTTCACTATTCGCAACCTTGAGCTATTCTCATCAAACAGCCAGGCGGCAAAGTGCAGCTTTACGGATACCATAGACCGCACCCTAACAGCAATGGGGGGCAGACAGCTAAAACGTTGGGTGGCAATGCCACTGATGGACATCGCAAAGATACGTATGCGTCAGGATATCGTGGAGCGATTTACCAAGGATGCGGACTTCGCAGAGGCCATGCGCGAGCAGATAGCTCTTGTGGGCGACCTAGAGCGTATCGCAGCACGCATAGCTGCAGAGCGTGTGACACCACGCGAACTTGTACAACTGAAACACTCACTAGGTGCCATAGAGATTATCGCCGCCTTGATGAACTCCACGGATGACGAGGCCCTAAATCGCATAGCCTCGACAATAGACCCTCTGGAGGAGGTACGCAGACGCCTAGAGACAGAGATATACCCCGACCCCGAGACCAACCAGATACAGCGCGGAGGCATCATCGCCACAGGAGTATCCGCAGAGCTTGACGACCTACGCCGCATAGCTACACATGGCAAGGATTACCTCCTCGCCCTGCAACAACGTGAGAGCGAGGCTACAGGAATACCATCGCTCAAGGTGGCATATAACAATGTCTTTGGCTACTATATCGAGGTGCGAAACACCCATAAAGATAAGGTTCCCGAGACGTGGATACGTAAGCAGACACTAACAGGCGCCGAGCGATATATAACAGCAGAGTTAAAGGAGTACGAGGAGAAGATTATCGGTGCCGAGGAGCGCATACTACAGATTGAGGCACAGATATATAGCGAGATTATCGCCTTCGTAGCGCGACACCTCACATCACTACAGCGCGATGCGCGTATCATAGCACGCATGGACTGCTTGCAGTCGCTGGCACGTATAGCCACAGAGCGCCGCTATGTGCGTCCCGTGGTGGATGACTCAACAACAATAGACATTAAGCAGGGCCGTCATCCTGTGATTGAGACCCTCATGCCTATTGGCGAGGAGTATATACCCAATGATGTGCGTCTAGATCAGCAGGAGCAGCAGATTATAGTCATCACAGGACCTAACATGTCGGGTAAGTCGGCACTCCTGCGCCAAACAGCACTCATCGTTCTCATGGCACAGATGGGATCATTTGTACCTGCAGAAAAGGCACACATAGGTGTTGTGGATAAGATTTTTACACGTGTGGGAGCCTCCGACAACCTCGCCGAGGGAGAGTCTACGTTTATGGTTGAGATGCTCGAATCGGCAAGCATCCTAAACAATATCTCGGAGCGCAGCCTTGTTCTTCTCGATGAGATTGGTCGTGGCACAAGCACCTATGACGGCATCTCTATAGCATGGGCAATGGTGGAGTATCTACACAACAATACCCAGGGTGCTGCAAAGACCCTCTTTGCTACACACTACCACGAGCTTAACGAGCTAGAGAATATGTTACCACGTGTCAAGAACTACCACGTGACAGTGAAGGAGGTAGATAAAACGATAGTCTTCCTTCGCAAGCTGGTGCGCGGAGGCACCGAACACTCGTTTGGTATCCATGTAGCTCGCATGTCGGGCATGCCACGCTCGGTGGTGGCTCGCGCAGAGGCTATACTTACCAACCTCGAGAAGGTATACGGCTCGGGAGAGATAGTGCCTACAGGAGCCGTGACACAGCGTAGCAAGAGACGCGCCGTGGCAGATGTCGCCACACAGGCAAAGGATAACATCCAGCTGTCGATGTTCCAACTAGATGACCCAGTGTTGGTGGCTATACGCGACCAAATAAAAGACCTCGACATAAACTCACTAACCCCACTCGAGGCACTAAACAAACTTAACGACATAAAGCGTATCACAGGATTGTAAAATGACTACACAGGAACAATATATAGCACGTCTCAAGGAGTATGTAGAGGCAAAGTTTGGTAGAACGATATCAACAATAGAGGATTGCGAGGCTCTTGGCGAGGCAGTTGGCGAGGTTACAAACATAAGACTCGACAGCCGTGCCTATATGCCTATCTTCACAGGCAATGCTGCACCACGCCCCGTTACCCTATCAACACTTGCGCGATACCTCGGCTACGGCAGCTGGAGCGACTTCTGCACATCGAGCGATGTGAAGCCTGCAGAGGATAAGGATATAATACCTACGACACGCCGCTGGGGTGTGATAATACTTACCATCATAGCTATCATGGTGGTTGTGGCAGCTATAATCCTTCTTATCATAGGAAGTAAGAGCAAAGAGGCAAACAACGAGGAGATGCTACAGCCTGTTGTGGAGAGCATTGAGCAGCGATGGATGGCACGTACACAGGAGGAGTGTAACACCATAAGAGCATATATCGCGGAGGAGAACTACCGTGAGACCATAGATTGCTTCGTAACGGGCTACGAGGAGCTTCTAAAGAGCGACATTGCTAAAGAGCTAGAGGCGGCTGCAAAGAGCAAAGGAATCTCTCTAGACCAACAAAAGATAACGACATATAGCGACAGCATCTCGTCACGATGCAGGGCTATGTACGAAGTACTCTATCTTGAGATAGACTCACAGAGATAATATTCACGGTTAAAGGTTTAGCCTCGGCAAGTGCATCTACATTCGTATATCCAAAATACTGATTAGCAACATATTGATATGATGAGGTGGATACATACATGTATCGCAATAATTGCGATGATGGCTGTTAGCTCGTGTATCAATGAGGATATACCACAGCCTATAGAGAGGGTTAAGGTTGGACAACCATTGCCCGATTTTTCGGTTGTGATGAACAATGGTGAGATAGTAACAGGAGCGATGTTGCGCGAGGGTGTCTCGGTAATTGTCTTCTTTCACACCTCATGTCCAGATTGTCAGCAGCTACTACCCCAGATAGAGCCTCTTTACGATGAGTACTCCGCACTAGGAGTTGCCTTTACGCTTATCAGTCGTGGTGAGGATAAGGGGTCAATATCTGCCTTCTGGCAGTCACAAAATCTCACCATGCCATACTCACCACAAAAGAACAAAGAGGTGTACGAGCTATTTGCCACCTCCCTTATTCCACGAGTATATATAAGTGATAATCAGGGTATAGTGCAGAGCATCTTCACGGATAACCCCATACCCTCATACGATGAGATAAAGGCGATATTAGAGGCTCTTCTGTAACCCTTAAATTATCTAGATAGAAGACAGATACTCACTACATCAGCACATGTTGTGATACATCATCTCCTATAACAGACTAACACCATAGAACTCTTCGCCCCCTCAATACCCGCTAATCAGCTATCCATAGCAGCTATACACATCGCAGCACGAGTATACTCCTCGGGGAAATGGGTTTTGAGATAGGCGGTTGTATAGAGCAAACGAGCATACTCCGCTATGTAGGCTTTGGGCAATGACCACCCTCCTTCATTAATCAGCTTGCGAAATAGACCTTTATGTTTACTGAATCGGCGGCGATGGTTATTGTATTCCAGCCTCTTGCGTTTTGATAACACCTTGCGAAACTCCTCTGCCTCGCTCGGTGTATAGCCAACAAGTTCGGCAATAGCATAGACCTGTTCGTTGTAGAGTATATCGCCACATGTTTCACTCAATATCATCTCAATATCTGGCGTGAAACGAGACTCCCACACAACACCATATTTGCGTGATATATAGATGTGATTAGTCGGATAGTCTATAATGCTCGCTGCACAAAGTGGGATTAAGTCATCAAAATATGGCTTTGCCTGCGTCAGATATTCCTGCAAAACCGTTCCATCATTACATCCATACACACCCGTTAAGTCATTTGAGCGCAACAAGGTGTAATAAGTAGCCTGGTCGTCAAAAGGCATATATTCCAACTTATCTCTAAAATAGCCCAACAACTGTGCTGTGCGCTGACTCGGATAGATTGTTAGCGCAGGTACATTTTCATTTAGTTCTCGCTCGCCAAGACGCTCCCCATCCTCGTCAAAATCTAGGTTCATAATCTCCGTCTGAATCTGCGATTTTGTAGCGTTGGTAGCCAAACCAATCTCAGCGAAACGAGGTTTGTCGGTCTGCATAAAGCGGTCGAAATCAAGCCCCAAACGAATAGGGTCTACCTCCGTAATTCCCAAAGCATAGCACACCGCCGAGGCGTGGGCAAGGGTACGATAAGGCATAATATAATATCCACTATCATAGACCACTCGCCACACGAAATAGAGATACTCCATATACCCTTCCACCTGCTCAAAAGTAGCAATTTCCATCTCTATTCTCTCACTAACATCGGGCGTTATACTCCCTCCCCAACGGCCGATAGCTCCTCCCCGAATCTCGGAGATAAACACCTCCTTAACATTCTCATCAAAAGCCAATACCGAACGAAATCTGATACACTCAATCATATCTATACCCTTCAATTATTCAGATGATACTCTCTTTTTGCTCTATTATTTTGTTGATATAGTTATCATTGTAAAGTCCTTTCTCTATCGCCTTTGCCATAAGCGCCGAGTAGATGCGCCAGTAGTTTGGGCCGTGAGGCGTGTCCTTCTTGCCACTGCGCCGATGCTCAGTAAAGTGGATATGGTGGGCGTATTCGTGGATTGCAATCTCCTCCAACGAGTGGACATCGCCCCAGCCACCGTGAATCGTTATATTCCGCTTTGCTGGCACATAGTAGCCCATACGGCTCTTGGGGCGTTGCTCCGTAACACGCAACTCAAAAGCAACCTGCGGGCGGTAGATTTTCAGCAACATCCATTTCAGTTGCGTGGCAACCTTTGTTGTCGGGTCGGTTGAACGATATGGCTTCTCGCAGACCTCCGTAGGTTGTTCATCGGTAGTCAGCTCGCGCCAGACGGCTCTAATCTCCGCCCATATTCTATGTATAGCATCTAATTTCATAGCGCAAAACTATTGCGCCACACAGACAAAAGCGGTCAGAGTGATTCCAATTCTTGTTTGAGTTGAGCAATTTTCTTGGTCCCTACTTCAAGGTCGGAGTGAAACAACCCCGCAAACGAGCAGTTGCAGAGCATTTCGATATCGGCTTCGGTTATGGGGCGAGGAAAGCCGCAGTCGGCGTATGGCTGCATCTTCCGCCCGACGGCACTAATAAGCGATTCTCCCGCACGGATTTCGAGCAGAGGCTCCCGCTGTGCGAAGTAGTAGAAGAGCATTTCCCGATGGAGAGCCTCGCAGAGTTCGTCTTTTGTCATAAATCATTGTTTTTAAGAAGGTGACTAGAATTTGTTTGCGAAACTATTTTATCGCCTATTTTGTGACAATTTTTGGTTGTGGTTGGAGGAGCATAGGGGTTCCTATGTAACGACAATCGCAGACAAAAAGAGTCGTAAAGAGTATAAAAGAGCGAAGCAAATTAGTTTTAATCACCTTCTAATATGCAACAAAAGTAAAACCCCTCTCTGCCACATCAGGTCAGAGAGGGGTGAAAATTTGAAAAATATACTACACCTCGTTGTAGTGCGCTATGTCAGAAATGTAGGTGGTCATAGGTTATTCATCATCTTCATCAATGTTAAATTGCTGTTTGGTTTCAATTGTGCGAATCCCCCAACGCTCACATATCCATCTTGAAAGAATTTCTTTTCTCTCTTGGCACTCTCTTGGTGTCCAATCTGAATACTCTGATATTTTACGCTCTTGTCGAATGTCAGAATTTGCGTAACAATGTCCACACCCTGCTACGCCTTTTTTTGTAGCAAAATCAAAATTCAGATAATGCGAATTGTCGAAAGTTAAAACAATATTACTTATATCGTGGAGATATAATGTGCGCTCATCGTCGCTCCATTTAGATACCCATTGTGATTCTGCTGCTGGAGTTTGTGGCAAAATATGTTCCAATGTTGAGTCTTGAATATCGTTCCATTGTAGTTTTGGGTTTTTGCCTTTACCCTCTGCCTCTAATAAATACAACTCATATTCATATAAAGTGTATTTAAGAGCTCTTTTACTAGCTGTGTACCACGAGGATATTTTGCTACAATCTTCGACAAAATCTTTCTCCGACAGATAGTAGGTTGTCAAAAGTTTCATGTTTTCAATAATCGAAGATAGTGTTTGGGTGGGAGTGTCGGACTTGTATAACTCGTAACTCCACCTATAGAAATTCGTCAAGCCAGAGTTACTCCTTCTACCTTGCCACAAGAACACCCTATAAGAGTATGTCTCAATACTTTTTAATAATTCGACATACTCTTTTTCATCGATTCTGCCATCCTTCAACCTCATTTTAGCAACGACAATTAGTGGTATAAAGTTGGCAATATTGCCAGCTCTTTTAATTTTAGACAACCACTTTGTTTGTTCTGTTGTCGCTTGTTCTGCAACTAAAATTTGTGAATAGAATAACGATACAGAAGATAGTACTTCGTTGAATTCTTCAATAAATTTAGCAACTTCACCTTTGCTCTTTTTTGCGAAGTTGCGAATGGGAATAAATTCATCTCGTTTAAAACCATTGTATCCATCCCACTCCTTTGGAACATATGTACATAGCAGTATCCACGCTATTCGTAGGCACTGAAACTCCTCATTTTCTTTTTGTAGGTTTTGATATACATTCTTCCATGTTATATTGATGCTTCTTATTAGAGAGCCTTTCATGTCCTCTGATGCGTTGCGATTTACCCAATACATCAGATAGTTTTTTAGAAGTTCCAAATGAGTTAAATCCTTTCCTCTCGAGTTCATCAACTCAAATGTCATTCCTACTTCGCTTTGATCATCAATTAAATATGATGAAAAATTTAACTTATTGGTAATAGCACTTAATAGTAACTCCAATCGCTCTTGAGTATACATGCTAATATGATTGCTAAAGAACTCATATGCCTCTTTCAATCTACATTGATGAGCGGTCAATGTCGTCAATTTTGTATATCCCAATGAGATGAGTTCATAATATATATCATCGGTGTTATTATTTAGCATCAATCTACACTGACCATTTTGGTAAAGATATTCGCGACGCTCCTCGGTGCAGTCTTCTACACCTAAATTTAACAAACGATGGATTATTGCCGACATATACAAAGATATTGATGTGAGACGCTGTTGCCCATCTATAACATCTGCTATGTGATAGCTGTTACGCTTGCCGTATTGTTTCGATTCTCTGTCTTGAGGATTGCGTGGTAGATACAAAACGATTGTGCCTGTATAGTGGCTATTTAGCGATTCATCTACAAGAGCATCAATATCCTCAACAAACTCCTTCCATTGTTCTTTGTCCCAGGCGTAGCCTCGTTGGTAATCAGGGATTCTCAAAATGTAATCACCAATAATAGATTTTAATTTTCTCTCATTCATAACTATTTACTTTTTATATACCTTAAACTTATACCCCGAGCCCATACCTGCCGAGGCATTGTTGTTTGCTGTCTTCTTGGCTTTCTTGCGGAGAATATCTTTGAGTAGCACGGGGGCTAATACACCCACCGAGTCACCCATCGACAACAATTTCTGTCTGAAATCAAACGAAGGACACAAGCGGTACTCGAAAATAGAATAATCTTCGGTGCGCTCCACCTCAACTTGTGTGTGGTGCAGGGGCAGGGTCCGGAGATACTTACTCTGCCACGAATCGACCTTCAACGCCACAGGCTCAACATCAAAATCCTCATCGCCGATGATAATGCCGTAGTGGTCGGCAAAGAACTTCTCTGCATCAAACTTCTTGGGCAGTTTGAATTTGCGTTCGGTTGGCTCCAACGCCTTGATGCGATCGAGGGCGTAGATACGCAGTTTGTCGCTCATTCCGAGCATATACCACCTCTGCTCAAAAAGTTTCACGCAGTACGGCTCAACCTCGAAGGTCGAAGGCTCCTCACGATGAAAACTATGATAAGTCATCGATAACGCCACACCCTCGCGCATAGCATCCACAATAGTCGTCAGGTGTTGCTGTCCCGAAGGCACATCTTCGAGCAGTATGCGGTTTTTGAGTTCCTGGCTCTCGTGCAGAATATTATTGACCGAGAAGGTCTGTATTAACCATTTTCGCATACCCATATTGTCGATACCCTCGCGGTCAGCAACAACATATCCGCGCTGCGTGCGACTATACTTTATCTCGATGTCGAACAACTCCTCCACAGCATCGGTGTAGCGGTGAAACTGACGCTCTGAGAGCTCCTCGCCACGCCCAAAATGCGACTCATAGCGATGTTGTATCTCTTCGAGCGAGATAGGCCCTCGATTATAGATGGTCGTTACAAACCACATATAGCGGTTGATAAGTCCTGCGGTACTCATAACGGTCGTAATTTTATGTAAAGTTACAAATTATAATCTAATCCAACGCTCGGGCGATGATAAAAAATGCATCGCCAATGCGCCGATAACGATTCCAATCGTTACGGCAATGGCAGTTTGTTTTTGTTGTTTCTGCTTATTTTCGGGAAATGAGTCAGCGTATCTTTGCCAATGTTTGGCTGTAAACGGTTCGTTTGCAATACTTTCCACCAACTGCTCACTGAAAGATTTCTCCTTGCGATTTTGCTCGATTGTCTGTTTCCGCTCCATACTCTTTGCTTGTTAATTTAGTGCAAAGGTATGACCGCATACTGACAAAAGGCGACAGAGCTAAAATTCAATGAATGGAAATAGCCACCGCCCTGCATCACCCGAAACGAAGGCGAGGAGAACTGCATAGGATTTCACCCGATTTTATCGGATTGCAAAAGGCGTATATTTGTAGAATTGATAATTTTGAGGAACTTTGTATAACTCAAATCAAAAACACAATGAAAGAAGCTGGCTATGTATACATCTTGACCAATCTAAGTTTTAAGGAGGATTGGGTGAAAATTGGTAAAAGTTCTCGTCCTGTTGATATTCGTTCAAAGGAGTTGGATAATAAGGCTGTGCCTCTTCCATTTGAGATTTATGCAACGCTGAAGAGGTTAAAAGCGAAAAGATGCAACCTCGCCACGAAATTCAACGCGAGGATGGAGAACTGTCCGAGGTTATTGACTATGTAGACGAGAAGTTTCATAGTTTAGTCAAAGAGATTATAAAGGTCGAGACATTGCTATTTTAGAAGATATTTGATTTTTTATATTATCTTTGTGTAAGATTCATTAAAAACCTATAACAATGAAAAAAATATTCATTCTCCTCTGCTTGATGATATTTGGATGTGCAGAATATGTTAGTGCTATGGCGGATGTTACAGATCAGTTCTTCTTTCTTGAGAAAGATGGTAGACTGATAGCTTATTCTGAGAATGGTGGTTGTAAATTGTATTGGGTGTCTCAGTCTGAGATTAAAGATACGGTGACGCTGAAACAGGTATTATGGAGTTATGGTAGGAATAAATATCTTGCTAATAAACAAGTTGGAGAGACTTATTATAAAATTAATAAAAAAGGGAATATCTATAGCCCTGTTATTTTAGGTTTTAAAGACTTTGTCTACGATAAAAATGGAGAACCAACCGTAGTGCCATCTACTGAAAAGGAGAACTACAAAATACTAACAGTCAATAAAATCCCAATTTCTGTACAAGATAAACTGCAGCCTAATGTATCAAAGTTTGCCTCTCAGTTTATAGCCTCTATTAAAGAGAGTCAAAAGCCTGTAGTATATGTTCAAGAGAAAGATGTAGAGGTGTATGATGACAGTGTCTATCGTAAAAACTGGTTTGTTTTAGAAAATGAAGGCTTATTGTTGGTATTCAATGGCGATTTGGACTGGTGGAGTGCAGAAGGTCGGTGTTTAGATATAGACCAGTCGTTATGGCGATGTTCTGATAATGGATACTTAATTAACAAGGCATATGGCCTCACAGATTATAAATATACAAAGAAAAGAAGTATAAAATCCTCTTACGGGTATATCCACAAGGTTGATGAAAGACCAAAAGAGTTGAGTCGTGGCTCTATTGCTGCTCACAATCATTTTCTGTATTATTTTAACCGAATACCTATTGTCAGCACAAGTGGTTCTTTTGATGCCAAGAGCGTAGAGGATAGCATTAGGGTGGTTAGTTGTGCCTATGGGGCTCAAGATAGCAAATATATCAAAATCTACTTAAATAATGCTATTTTTAACAAAGGGAAATGCCCGTCAAATTTTCATACATATAATACAGGTGCTACCACCAAGGCGTCAGGTACATATATGAGCGTTGAAAGTGTTGTAGCAAAGGGCAAAGAGGCATTAGATATTATCAAGTCGGGCTCTTACTATGGGACTCATTATATTAAGCTAAATACTCCAGAGGGAACTTACTTTTTGGGTAAGCCACTTGATTTGGAATTTCCTGCAAATGAACTTACATACGCCAATGGCTACTATAAGTTTAAGTACACGACCCGTGAAGGGGGGAAGATTCCTTGTCCCGATGAGGATTATGGCCAGCCATTTGATGTCTGTATCAATGGCCCAATTAATGATTATGTTGTCCAAGTAAGTCCGACCAAGTGGATTATTGACGAAAAGAATCAAATACAAACGACTTGTCGCCACGGAAAGGGTGGACACCCTATTAAGCCAGTGTTTGAAGAGGATGGACTTGCGAAATTGGGAACATATAGAAGTAACTATAGTATTTTTGGAAACCTTGTTCCTTCGACTGTCACCTGCTCGCGCAGAATGTACCAGACGCCACGCACAAGAAAGCGTACAAGTCGCGGTGGCACGGTAATTCATACTATGTATGGTACTGATGGCGACCCATTTGCACCTTGGCGAGTTGTCCAGAATCGTCATCACATAGTTGATGCAAAAGCTTTGGAAAAACAAGTGGGAATGCCACTTAATGTGTTGGCGTTGCTCTCAATGGTAGATGATTGCGAAAACTTTGGACTGATAGCGAGCAAGAAATTTACGATAATGGCGGCATTGTATAAAGCATATAAGTTGCACGATACTGCAAAATTGCGAGCCGATGTACTCGCCACTGCCAAGAAATTGGAAACAAATGGACGCCGTCTTGAATCAATGCAATTGTATAGTTTGTTGGGAGACGAGAAGAGTGTTGCAAGGCTCTGTGATTCGGTGTTCATTGCCTGTCAAACTCCCACGGACTTGGTACAAGCATTTAATGGTGTATATAGGATAATCAAAAGGGATAACAATGTGGATGGAAGAAGGTGCTTATTTGCCGGTATTAAACGCTTTGATGACCAACCACTCGATCCGCGCAGTGTTGTTAACCTACTACATCCTGATGCGGAAAAGGTCTTTTTTAAGGAGTTTTGGCCTAAGCAGGAGACGTTCTGTTACGATTTGTCATACTTGCCTCAGTTTGATGAGTATGTGGCCTATCTTAAAAGTTGTTTGAGCGAGTCATGTTATAATCCAAACTACATAAAGCTGTTGAAATATGCTGATAAAGAGTAAGTTATGGATGTAATATCATATATTGAGAATTTTCTTACTGTTGAGCTTTTGTCAATATGGTCACAACTGTTACAGAAAGTATCTGTAGAGGAGTTTGATGATATTAAGAGAAGAGTGGATGCTATAGAGGTGCTTGCAAAGCAAATCGGAATGAGAAATATTAAGGAGGCTGTCCATTACGACCAGTCTGTGGATTTTCAGCTTCGCAGGATTCGTGCAAGAATAGATAGGTTCTGTAAATGATAATGTACAAAAACAAAAAAGTACTCAAAGTGAGCACCTTTTGGCAAAATGATTTATCATTGTTTGTTATTAGTAAGTAAATTTACTTGCCGATGCAGTAGGTCAAAGTTGTTGATAATAATAACTTTACGGAGTTGAGACTCAAATACGACACACATATTTGATAAACAATGATAGCTGGTGATAAAAAGTCGCGACAGGTTGCAATCTCGCCACGAAAAGAGGATATTGAGTCCGAATATGGAGAGCCCCTCGTATGGCAAAGATTAACAGACAAGATTAGTTGTCGCGTTAAAGACGAGCGCGAATATCTGTGCTTTGATATTGAGGATAAAACGGAAGTCTTTGCCTTTTTGAAAGATGCGAGTGATAGGATGTCTGTTATATTTCACAACTATATACTTGAATACAAGGAGTAACTGTCGGCGGGATTGACTTCGCTATCGCTCTTCTTTTACTGCGTCGGCTCGGCAATAATTGGGCAACCGGAATTGACGCAGCCGCTTCGCTTTACTGCGTCTTTCCCGCACGGAACCTCTCTACTAACCCTCACATACACACCACATTTATCAAGCATCAAGAACCAATGGTCACATATTGGTATCACATTTAGTGGTATTATACCTTCACAACCCACCCAGCACACCAATGTAATTGATGTATTCGATAAGTGTGATATTGTAAGGTTTGTAATAGATGTAATATCCTAATTATTGGCATTTTAAGGGGTATTACATCTATTATTTTTGTGGAGATATGGGAGGTATAGACACAAAAAAACCTTACAACAGGGTGTGTTATAAGGTCTAAAAGTGATTCCGGCGGGATTCGATGTATTTTCCATATATTTCCATATAACATCTTCGTTATAAGTGTCTTATACTGCATTATAGCTGGGTTTTTCCATATTTCAAGAATGGGATACAGAAGTATTAAGAACAAAAAATAGTCAGTAAAATAGTCAGTAGTTAACAAATATTTTATATCTTTGTTCTATAAAATATTTAGATATGGCAAATACTACTTATGAACCTCGATTTGCAGCCCTTTCGGAAGGAAAGGATTATGTTCGCATATATGCAGTGATAAATTATACCGTTCATCGAGGTAAAACATCAGAAAAGAAGGTTATTCGTTTCGCAGTAAAGAATCTTATTACGGGGAAATCATATAAGATTAAGAAAAGCCTTTGGAATAAAAAGGATAATCGCTGCTATGTTAATCGTGGCACACAGCAAGATAAGCAAGTGTGTATAGAGGCTAATAGGGATATGTTATCTATCGTAAAAGCAGTCTCTAATATTGTAAATGACTATAAAAGTCGAAAAGTAACTTTTAGTCCCAGCGTACTTACTGCCGAAAAAATATATGATGAGATTTGCAAGTTAGATGAAATTACGGTAAGCGAAGAACCAACAGAAGCACAAAGCATCACTAATTATTGGGCAACATTTATAGAAGGGGCTAAGAAAGGTGAGATTAGACATAAAGGCAAGAAGTATGGCGAAGGTACTATAAAAGGCTATCAGAAGTGCTTAAATTCATTGTTAGAGTTTCAGAAACAAGAACATCATATCTTTTCGTTTGATGAAATAGATATGAACTTTTATACTTCCTATACATTGTATTTAGAAGAGCGTCTAATTACTAATTCAATTGCAGAACATTGGAAGAAAATTAAGCATATAATGACGGTTGCTCGTTATGATGGCCTACATACCAATATACAATATGAAAATTTTTCTATTGTAGAGGAAGAAGTTGATAACATCTACCTTACAGAAGATGAACTTAAAGCCATAGCCGAACTTGAATTAACAGGTTCAAGATTAGATAAATATCGTGATATATTCCTAATTGGATGCTATGTAGGACTTCGTGTAAGCGATTTGCTAAGAATTAGGAAAGAGCATTTTTACATTGTTGATGGAAAAGAAATACTACGAATAAGAACTAAAAAGTGTCCGACAGGTGTGTATATACCGTTCTTGTGGCAGGATTTGAAATATAGATTGGATAAGTATGACTATTCTTTGCCCAAGATTACTGAACAACATTTGCGAAGTGAAGCCAAAGAGATAGGACGATTAGCGGGAATTAATTCTCCCATAATCATTGAGACAGGTAAGCATAAACGCTCTAAACCTTATGAGAAGTGGGAGCTTATTAGCAGTCATACATGTAGGCGTACAGCATGTACAAACATGTTTAAGATGCGTATTCCGGTTAAGCAGATTATGATGATTTCAGGTCACAAAAAGGAATCTACTTTTTACAAGTATATTAAGATTTCAGCAGAGGAAAATGCAATCATGTTATCAGAACAATTTGGTGTATCATAGTCGGCTGAACATACGCTGCATTTCTACGCTCTTTGCAATATCAGAGGTGAGGTATCGTTTTTCCTCACCTCTTTTCTTGTGCCCTGATGAGGTCGTTTCATAGCTTTTGGTGCTGATGTTGGTGATATATCCTTTGCGCTCCCAATCGAAAATGGTTCTCACGCTAACTTTGAAAAAATCGGCAAGTTGTTTTGAAGACATAGTTTCTCCATATAGTTGATGCAAAGTTTGATATACAGTTTTGTCTATCAGACTTTCAGTTGTTCCTTCTTCTACAATATCACTTATATTTTGCTCTTCTTCAGCTTTACCGAGAACAAGATGCAACTCTTCTTTGGCTAATTGGATTCCTAAAAACTCCACAACCCTCAATATGTAGAATTTCTGCTGGTCTGCCATATCGTGTACAAAGCGAGCAATCTCGACAGATTGTTTAGATACTCCTCTATCATTAGCCATTGCATCTATTAATTCAGATGAAGGTACATCGAAAAAGAACTCTCCATACGAATATCTTTTAGATATAATAAGCTCAACCTTTCCAATGACAGCCTTTTGCTCTGCATCTGATAATGTTGCCCACTCTGCTAAAAAATCATTATACATAGCCTCTAACATGTGGCCATATACATATGATGATTGCTCGTAAGTGATACCATTGTAGGCATAGTTAGCTAATGCTCCTGTATATTGGTAATCCAATACATATTCACATCTGTCAAGTTCAAACAAGAAGACTTCGTACTTTTTCATTATCAGTGTATATTTTGTCAAAGATACAAATATTATATGATAATGTCAATACTGATGTGTTGGTCACTATTAAATCAATCGTTTAATCTTCATCAGTGTATTTGGACTTGTACCTGTAATCTTGTATATATTTTGCAAGGAAATGCCCTTTTTAAGCAATTTTACATCCTCTACATACTGAGCCTTCATTTCTTCATCAGACTTCCTGTAACCCCGCTTTCTACCGACTTTGCCGCCCTTTGCTCGGAACTGATTGTAACCACTTGTCATACGACTTCTCAATACACTGCGCTCAACACTATTAAAATGTGCCAATATGCCCAGAACCATATTAGCAAGGGGATTTTCTTGTCCATTTGGAAGCAGCGTCTCTAACCCATTCTGCAATACAAATACAGAAACTTTCATATTGGTTAGCATCTCAATTATAGCAAGAAAATCTACGGCTCTACGGCTAAGTCGACTACATTCATATACAAGAACTTTATCTACTTTATGCGCCTGAACGAATTCCAATAGTTGAGTTAAAGCTTCACGCTCGGCAATATGCTTTGCTCCACTTATCTTTTCAGAAAACTCCTCAACAATATCATAATTCATTTTCTGCGCATATTCACGAAGTTCTATTAGCTGTCGCTCATAATCTTGTCCCTGCGTTGAGACACGAGCATAAATCACAACCTTTGTCATAAGCATTACAATAAATATGTCTCCTTAACTTTTTCTTTATAATTAGATGTTCGCTCTACCATCCCGTCAATCACTTTTACTAAGCAATCCAAATACACATCTGTCTCCTGCTGCTTGATGCTACCATCTGCATTAAGAGTGTTTACTTTGAATAAGTCCACGCCTTCGCAGTAAATCACCTCGACCTCTCCTTGATGAACGTATCCATTTACGGAGAAACATAGTCCATCCTTGATTGCATAAGCTCCGTGAAAACCCCAACTGAAAACAATCATTGGCTGAGTTCTGAAGATGCTGAGTATGTATGCTGCCATTTCCATTTCAATCTCTATTTGATAGTTATGATGCTTGAATCAATGCTTTATTGTTGTAGGAGGGTTGCCTCTCCCTGATTATTACTCCCAAGAGATTAGTTTCTCGTAGCGGAATGAACGCCACTTATTTGAACTATCGGTATCTAAATCTATAAATGAGACTACATTGCGGGCATCCGAGCAATAACCATTGCCATTTACGAATTTCCCTGCATAACTTG
This sequence comes from Alistipes sp., assembly GCA_017629985.1. Lineage (GTDB taxonomy): Bacteria > Bacteroidota > Bacteroidia > Bacteroidales > Rikenellaceae > Alistipes. The sequence continues at coordinate 25,211 of JAGBWD010000024.1, read as the reverse complement.
GTGTCGTTGTTGCGTGGCGAGTTGTGATAGAGCCATCCTTCTTCATAAAGGTAATTTTCACGATGCGCTTTGCGAGCTCTGCCTTCAACTGCTTGATAGATGCCGTTAGCATACCTGTTGCGAAAGCATCGTTTGTTCTGTGTGCGATAACCATTGCTCGGTGAGCATCAAGGTTGTTCATTGCGATAATTGCTGTTGTTCTCATAGCAGTAAGATTTTTTATTACACTATACTAATTTAACTTCTTTGAAGGTTTACCCCAACCGTTGTGTTGCCACACATACTCTCGTGCCTCCTCTTTGCTGCGAAAGTCTTTGATGAAAGTTCCACAAGCTCCCGTTTCGCTTACCTCTGTCCACTGCCAAACGCCGAAGCTTCGTCTGTGTGGTGCGTAATAGTATTGTCCAAGTGTTGCCTTCATAGTTATATCATTTTGCTAACACAAAGATAGTGAATTATTTTAACTTGTGCAACATTTTTAATGAATAATTTTAAGTTGTGCAATAAAAAGAATGGATTTTTGTAGTTTTTATATAAATTTTACTATATTTGTATATCACATTGTATCTATATGGAAACTAATACTGAAAAAGTAAAGCAAGAACGAGGCGTTGTACACCTTGTTATTAAGGCAACAGGTGCAAATTTTTTCTACGGCAATATGAAAGCTCTCTTTGATAATCAGGAGAAGGAGGAGAATGATGGCACACTTGGCGTTAGTTATAACTACATGAAGAACTACGATTTCTCAGATGGCAAAACATACGAGAACTCAATCTGCATAATTCGTAAAGGTATCATCTGCACTATTACTAAAAAAGAGTGGATGAGAAATAATAGAAATAGTAAAAGGAGGTAGTTATGTCTCTATTTCAACCCAATGTAGTAGCACAATATATAGCAACACTTGACTATGACAAGGTTGCTATGGCATATAGTGTATATAAAGCGTATTTTCTCAATCCTGAGAAACAGGAGAATATCCGCCATAGCAAGGAGGAACAATTTCAAGAGGGTTTTTTGCGTGAGTTGTTCGTTGATGTATTAGGTTACACTCTTAATCCTACACCAAACTTTAATCTCAGAACAGAGGAGAAGAATGTTACCGATAGCAAAAAGGCAGACGGTGCAATTTTAATCAACAACGAGGTTGTTGGTGTCATTGAGTTGAAGGGTTGCAACACTACCGATTTGAAAAAGGTGGAGACTCAAGCATTTGGGTACAAAAATCAACACAGAGGAGCAACCTATGTGATAATATCTAATTTTGAGAAACTTCGTTTTTATATCGACAATTCCGTCGATTTTGAGGAGTTTAACTTATTTAATCTTTCAGAGGAGGAGTTCTCGTTGTTATATCTATGTTTAGCGCATGAGAATATTGAAAAGAATCTACCTAAAACGATTAAAACTAAGAGCGTATCCAAAGAAGAAGAGATAACTAATAAACTCTATAAAGACTATTCTGAGTTTAAGCAAGCACTATTTAATGACATATTAGTGCTGAATCATGTTGATACAGCAGAGCAGAAGATTGTTCTTTTCAAGAAAACTCAGAAACTTCTCGATAGATTACTATTCATATTCTTCGCTGAGGACTCAGGATTGCTTACGCCTAACACCATGAGAATACACATCTTAGATGTGTGGCAAAAGATGAAAGAGGTGGGAGAAGAACAACCTTTGTATAACCGTATTAAGAAATACTTTACATGGTTAGATGAGGGGTTCAAAAGTACTGCGATAGAAGTGTTTGCTTATAATGGAGGTTTATTCAAACCTGATGAAGTCTTAGACTCCTTAATTATCAGTGATGAACTTCTCTACAACTACACTCTCAAATTAAGCGAGTACAACTATGCAAGTGAAGTTGATGTAAACATTCTTGGGCATATCTTTGAACACTCATTAACGGAGATAGAAGAGGTTACAAACACATTGCTCGGTAATGAACAACCAACTGTAAGCAAACGCAAGAAAGATGGTGTGTTCTACACTCCTCAGTATATCACAAAGTATATTGTGGAAAATACAGTGGGCAAATTGTGTGCTGAGAAAAAAACGGAGATGGAGATTGATGAGGAGGAATACTTCTCTGATAAGAAACGCTATATAACTACTAAGCGAGTCCTTTTAGACAAATTAAATGGTTACCGAGAATGGTTGTTGGGCATCACTATTTGTGACCCTGCTTGTGGTAGTGGTGCTTTTCTCAATGCTGCATTGCAATTTCTCATCAATGAGCATAAGTTGATAGATGAGATGCAAGCAAAAATAACGGGAGATGCAATTGTCTTCCCAAATATCGAAAATGTTATTCTTGAAAATAACTTATATGGTGTAGATATTAACGAGGAGAGTGTGGAGATTGCCAAACTTGCATTGTGGCTACGCACCGCACAACCTCACCGTAAATTGTCATCTTTGAACAACAATATCAAGTGTGGGAACTCTCTTATCTCAGATGTTGAGGTTGCAGGAGATAAAGCATTTGATTGGGAAGCAGAATTTCCACAAGTCTTTGAAAAGGGTGGATTTGATGTGGTAATTGGTAATCCTCCGTATGTAGATTCGGAAACAATGACTAAGACAATTCCTCTACAAAGAGAATACATTGCAAACAACTATGACTGTGCCAAAGGTAATTGGGACTTATTCATTGCTTTTATTGAAAAATCAACAATTATTGCAAAACAAAATGCATATATATCATTGATTATTCCAAATAAACTAATTGCAGCAAAGTATGCTACTAAAATTCGCAAATTGATAGCACAAAAGCATCTTTTTGAAATTGTAGATTACTCCAATGTTTGTATTTTTGAGGAAGCATCTGTATATCCGTGTATTATATCTGTTAAGAATAATTCTTCTTCATCAAAAGTGAGTATGATTTGTATGCATTCTGTTGATACAATAGCATATATCAACAGTGTCTCTAATGAGATGTTGACAGAAGGGCTGTATTGGGACAAGTTCTTTTTCTCTCCTAAAACCGTGTCAATAATTGACAAAATAGACAAGCACCCAAAGATGAGCTCATTCCTTCCAGACATTAATGGTGCTGCTACTGTTGCAGAAGCATATTTAATTAAAGAAAAACTCGTTGATAACAAAGATTTAGCAAACTCGAAAAAATTAATTAATACGGGGACAATAGATAGGTATGCAAGTTTGTGGGGATATAGTAATACTCAATATATCAAAGGGAAGTATTCTTATCCAAAAATAAGCGATGCGGATATTTTGGGTATATCTTCCAATAGATTAAGACAATCACAATCTCCAAAACTAATAATCGCAGGAATGTGTCTTGGTTATGAGGCATATTATGACTCAGGACAATACATTGCAGGAAAATCAACAACGGTTATTGTTGGAGATAGCGAAAAATTAAAGTTTGCACAAACCATTATAAACAGTTCATTATTATCATTTTGGTTAAAGGTGTCATTTAACTCTCTAACAATGTCGGGAGGTTACTTTAACATTGGAACTAATGAAGTGTCAATGATACCAATACCAATGAGTGAAAACATCACGCCATACATCGAAAAGTCTGATATCATGCAAGAGTTAAATAATAAATTATTACGACTTCGTTCTAAATTCTTGCGTATTCTACAAACTAACTTTGAAGTAGTCAAGATTACAGGTGCATTGCAAGTATTTGATGAGAAGGAATTTTCCGATTTTATATCAGAGCTTAGGAAGCAAAAGATTGTATTGTCATTGAGACAACAAGATGAGTGGGTGGAGTATTTCAATGACTATAAAAGACAGTGCAATGAATTGTCGGCGCAAATATCCTCAACAGATAAAGAGATTGATAGAATGGTATATGCTCTCTATGATTTAACGGAAGAAGAAATAAATATTGTAGAAGGATATAAGTGGAATTAATGCCTAATAATACACGTTGATTGTAAGACATTAAAATAATTGCATAAAATATCGTGACAACATGGATATCAATAGAATAGTTCTTATTGGCAATGGTTTTGACTTGGCGCATGGACTCCCTACTTCGTACCAAGATTTTATAAGGGATTATTGGAGTTCTATTGGACATAAAATATCAGAACAAGGTTCTAGGAAGATTGTGCTCAAAGATGAACTATTGCATATTCAGTATAATGAGATTTGGTCATATCCATATAAAAAAGAGGATAAAATACAATCCTATAAAGAATTCAAAGATTATATTGATAGCACATTAGGTGCAAATTTAGAAAATTTAAGCACTTTTTTAAGTATCATAAATGAGGCTGTTGATACGTATGGTTGGGTAGATATTGAGAACCTATACTATACAACGCTTAAGGATATTATATTTGGAAAGAGAGGGTACTATAGTGTTGAAGAGTTAAATAAAGATTTAAATATTATAAAGCTTAAATTACAAGATTACCTAACCAAGGTAAGTAATAATTGCGTACTTGATAGACTTCCTAGAATACATAATGCCATATATTCTCCGTTGAGATTTAGAGACTGTTCTGTTAATAGCGAAGAGATATTTGCACAATTTATACAATCTAGGAGGTATGAAAATAAAGATATCACAAGCCGAAGATTAACACGATATTATTACGATGCGGAATGTGAGATGCTATCAATAAAATCAAACAAATCTCCGACTGGAACCAAGTCAATAAATGCCATATTTAATGACCAGGACATCCCTTTTCCATATATGCTACCAAGTGATATTGTGTTCCTAAACTTCAACTATACAAATACTAGTGATATATATTTAGCTCACAATTCTGAAATAGACACGATACATATTCATGGTGAGTTAAACAATGAATATAATCCAATAGTCTTTGGATATGGAGATGAAATGGATGATGATTTCAAGAAGATAAAGAATCTAAATATTAACTCATATTTGGATGGGAGCAAATCTGAAGCCTATCTTGTGACTGATAACTATAAACGTCTATTAAGGTATATGGAGTCTGCTCCGTTTCAATTAGTCATCATGGGACACTCTTGTGGAAACTCTGATAGGACTCTCTTAAACACTATTTTTGAACACAAAAACTGCATATCGATTAAGCCTTGTTACCATCAGAATGGTGACGGTTCTGACAATTACAAAGAGTTGATACAGAATATATCAAGAAATTTCAATGATATGGCTCGCATGAGAGATATTGTTGCTTGCAAGGAGTATTGTAATAAAATTTAATAACACAGAGTTAATTATATCTTCTTTATAGTAAAAATAGTTATTACATCTAGGTCTGCTTTTGTAGATATTTTTTTGATATGGAGATAATTAAGGAGGATATTCAACTTACGGAATGGGAAGCAACATTAGATAAACTTATTTCATCGTTACCTATAACTAAGTATCCGTATATCAATATTGATATGTATGCAGCCATTACCAAAGATTTCTCTTTATTTGCTGCTGTAAAGCTTTGGGAATCATACAATGAGATTATGACCACAGCACGTTATTGTTTAAGAAGAGGCTCATATTTCAATCACAAAGTTTACAACGAAGTACAGAAATCAGGTATTCGTAGATATGACAAGCAAGCTCAGTATGTAATGAACCTCCATGAACTTAAGAGTGCAATAGTATGGTACAACTCTGCGATGGACTACCTATTACAAGTAATATACTTTGGATTTGGTTTCCATAGTCAAGTTAGTAATAGTGAGGATTATCATGAAGAGTTGAGATGTGCCCGTTGGGGAATAAGTAGCTTTTCAAAAAGTTTCAGAGAGTTCTCAGAGTTAAATCAAGATGCAAGAAACCTCTATAATGCATATAAAGATACTTTTGATAATACCGATATAGTTGCAGTTAGAGGTTTAGCAAACAATATGAAGCACCATGGTGGATTTGATTTAGAGGAGTATCCCAAAGACTCTCATCATAATATCGGTTGTACTGATAAATATGGGAATATGGTGTGTTATAATGAAATCACGCAGAGACCACGAGTGTCATATCAAAAGATTGTAGAACACCTCATAGGGGCTCACAAAGCAATAATAGAACTTGGAGATTATATAGTCGAACAATTAGGTTTATCAGAGATAGAAAAACCAGGGTATGTCCTTAATATGGACAATCCTCAAAGATTGCAAAAGTTCATATATAAAAAGGATGATGTCTAAGAACTTTTATATAGGCTTGGGCAATATGTATTTTAACCTGAATAATGGGTAAAGTATAAAATCCTACTTTATCTCATGTTCAAATAGAAACAAAGGATATTCCAACTTGTAATCAATAACACCATTATTATCACGCAGTACGGTGAGAATCTTACCCATGGCATTCTCACCGACAAGCGTGTAATGACATCGTTCCTGAATAGTACGCTCGCAAAGTTTCGCCATCTTCTCCATTGCTTGAATTTGAATTTTAAGTTTTGCATCAACCTTCTGTTGGGCTGCAATGGAACGAGGCTTTTTCAGCGATGCAGTTTTGGCCAGAGCTTCTTTCTCTATTGCGTTAATGTGCTTCTTAGCAGCAGAACGAACAGACTTTACTAAATCCTTTTTCTGTAAGTCTTGACAGCCCCATCTTAATACACTATTAGAGGTGTTCTGTTGCGTTGTATCCTCAACTATTATCTTGCCTCTGGTCTTGGCTAAGAGCTTGCGAAATCCCTTGTTTTGCGCATATTTTAGCGCAACAACATATTTCATTACCGCAACATCGAAGTAGTTGTCATGCCAATTAGGATGATGATATTGCTTGTAATTTCTACCATTTACAAATACTTTCTTACAATACATAGAATTGGGATATCCCATAATATCCCTCTGCAATTCAGGATAACCGCTAAATCGTAGGGCAATGAATAGATGTTCAGATGTCTTGAATGTATATCCGCAGCACTCAACAGGATACTCCGTGCTCATATTGCTATAAGCACCGTACTCTCCGTCTAACTTACCAAAAGTAACAATATCATTAGGCTGGTAGTGTTCTGTTCGACCAAATACTATTTCGTAAGGATTATAGACCGACTCTATTGGTGTTGGAACAGCATATAAATCTCGAATAGGAAGATTAAGAATACGAGCCATCTTCTCGATATTCTTTTGACTAGCGTGTTTGCCACTTACCAATGAATAGCAATACTCACGAGTGACACCTACCATCTTAGCAAATTCAGGCACGCTGATTCCTCGTTGATTTAATATCTCTTTAACCTTCAATTCAGCCATAGTAACACATATTTTCACAAATGTAATAAAAAATATTACACTATGGCATTTTGTATGTCAAAATAACTCCATATCAATTTAATCTTTGAAATGTGTTTCATCATCTCATTTTTACATCTGATTATAATCTCAGGGATTATACTGATATGGAATAGTTAGTTTGTGTCAGTTAGATATATTGCATAAAAAAATCCCACGCCAGACAGTATGATGTGGGATTTTGCATAAATTTTGCCAATTAACTCACACCCTTTTCCTTTCTTATCTTATTGATGTATCATGCATAACATTGCTTATAATCTCCTACAATAATTATAAAGCCTCATTCTAAGGTGGCAAAAATTAGTTTTTCTTTGTTGGTTGCACTACATTAGATTGATTGTCAGTTGTTGAAATACAACCTTTAGCTGAAGCATTTATACCATCTCCGTCAGGAATTGTGCTCCAATAATTTTTCATTGACATACTCTGCTTGGTACGAGTTGCGATTTTAGCCTGTTCAGATTTACGAGCATGATACTTCTTCATACTATTTGAAATTTGTTGCTTAGTATAAGCCGATAACTTTCTTGTTTCTCTCATATAATATCCATTTTATATAAATATCTACAAGTTAGCAATTCTACCATAGTTGGCTTACTTTTTTATCATTATACCAAATAAAACTATTGGAAAGAACAATGTGCGTGTTTAGTACACAATGGGGGGGGGGGGGGGTAAGTGATTTATCTCCGCTTACCGTCTTAAAGGTTAGTCGGACAGGGGCTACCTCAATTCTTCTAATATCATTTTCGAAGTAATTTGTGTTTCTGTTTTAATAAGATTAAGGATTTTGTCTCGTGAACAACCACCCATTCGGTCGCTTATTGCTGAAAGCATCTGTCTATATGGTTTTAATACAGTTCGCATCTTTGTTTTTTTACTATGATATTGCCTTAATTTGGTCTCAACCTTTTTAATATCATAATCACAATCTTTTAGCGTGAGATACACGTGGTAATCCTTCTTTTTACCGTTTTCAATTATAGGTGTTGATTCTTCGTCTATTATGTCTGACAAGAAATCGTAAATAGGATTACATCGCTGAGCCGAAAGCAACACATCAATTAGTTTTGTATCTATTATACCTAATGAAGAACGGATTTGTTCTTTTGAGTTTAGATTAAGTTCAAAACGCCAATTTTTATTAACAAAAGGATTTTCATTACTATAGTACTCTTTCAGGAATCGGCGATGATTAGCCTTGTCCATCTCAAAGTATTTATTGTAGATGGTAAGCCTCTTTTTACATTGTTTAGATGTTACATTCTTTTCAACAATAAAGTTACCGTTAAGCAAATGTCTTGCGTGATACTTTCTATAACTTGATAGGTTACATTCAATAAACTCTGATATGCTCTTATTGTATGGATTATTAACATCTATCGTCGCATCAAGTTTTGTGACATCTGCTGATAAGTAATGATGCATTTTACAAATTTCAAGAGAATGAATATTATCAAAGCATTTATGTATATTCTGCAACCTTATCAAGTTGTGATACTCTGAAAGAAGTACTTTGCCACTAAACTCAATAACAGCTTCTCCTTTGCAATAATCAATCTTTATTTTCAAAGAGAATGGGTATTCTTGTTGGAATGTTAGTCCAACTATTTCATCTCCCAATACTTTTTTTACAAATGCATCTTCACGAATAATTTCTACATTTTCCGCTGGCATTACTAATTTTAGTTTGTCTATTCCAAACATTGTAATTTTTCATTTTTTTTCATTTTATTATTGTTTGTAAGGCGTTTTGTAGGACAACACAGTGTCCTCAAAAAACCTTCGCCTTTACCTTGATAAGTGATATAAAGGGTGTGGCTTTTTGATTAAATATTACTAAGTTGGAATAGTTAGTAAAGAGATAATGAAAAAAAAATTTAAAAAATAACGACACTAAGTTTAGTATCATTATAGATGGCAAAATAAAATACTGACTACACTGCACTCAATAATAAAAAGTAGTCAGCAAAGTAGTCAGTATAAAATAAAAAACCTCGCTACAGACTATTGTAGCAAGGTTTTTATGTGATTCCGGCGGGATTCGAACCCACGACCCACAGCTTAGAAGGCTGTTGCTCTATCCAGCTGAGCTACGGAACCATCCTCTCAAATATACAACAAACTTCCTAACCGTCAGAATGTCGTACCGCGGTGCAAAAGTAAACAAAATATATCTATTTACAAAATCTTTACAGCAAAATAGTAGAATTTTAGGGTATCCCCCCATTTTAAGATACCCTTAAGCATTACAACCATCCCTAATACTACAACTTCTGCACGGCATCATACGAGGAGCGTTGCAGAACCATCTTCTGGCGAGCCATCTGCTGACGAAACGTATGTGGAGTGGTACCATAATGGCGTTTAAATATCTCAATAAAGTGCGATGTATTATTATAACAACACATCTTGGCAAGTGACGATATCGTAATATCAGCCTTACTCAGAACCTCACTTGCAACCTCCATCCTCTTAGCGACTATCCACTCGCGCGGCGAACCTCCTACCCACTGCTTAAAACGGCGTTTAAAGGTGGAGAGCGAGAGGCAACAACGACTAGCCAACTCACTCATAGGAACATCATTCACAATACCATACTGAAGCGCTGCATAAAAACGCTCCTCCTCACGTCTATCAATACTCTTATACCGACCATCACCACGCGGTGTTAGACGAATGGTAATCTCCATATCCTTTGTCCAAAAATCAAGATCGTCCGAAGCCTCCGACAACCTCGCCTCTACATCAATTTCTCCCATAATTATTCTCTGTTATGCCTAATAATACTATAGATTTGCACTTTTTACAATACAAATATAATATAAATATTTTATACAATATTAATAACATTTTAATATTGGCCTTTACACAATATCTACATTTCAGGATATTTCATCGGTAAAACAGATTATCATTCTGATTATCAGCGCAAATAACCAAATTAAGCATTTTAGACATTTTGACCATTTTTAGATATTGGTCATAGATATATACTGTTTTTTTGTATATTTGCCGATGAAGTATACAAATAGAGATGATATGAAGCGATTATATATTGATATGGACGGGGTGCTTGTTGATTTTCAAACAGGCATAGATCGCACCGACAGCGCAACGCTAGAGAGATATGAGGGTCATTATGACGATATTCCAGGCATATTTGCACGCATGGAGCCTATGCCTGGGGCTATAGAGGCATTTCGAACGTTATCCTCTCACTACGACACATATATACTCTCTACAGCGCCATGGCACAATCCTTCGGCATGGAGCGACAAGGTGGTATGGGTACAACGATATTTGGGAGATGTTGCCTACAAAAGGCTAATTCTATCTCATCACAAGGATTTATGTAGTGGTGACTACTTGATTGATGACCGCACAAAGCATGGAGCTGCGGAGTTTGAGGGTGAACATATACACTTTCGCAGCGAGAGGTTTCCAGACTGGCAGAGTGTCTTGGATTATCTTCTCTAGCGCGAGGTTACCTCATCAATGACCTCGATGGTCATATCATACTCATAACCTTGACCAAGAGCATATCGCAGAAGCTTGCCTCGAAGTTCATAATCATTCGAGGCCTTTATTGTTGGGAGTTTTCGTTGCAACTTTTTAGTGAGCATCTCACGCTGTTCATCACTCTCTAGGGTGGAGAGTGTACGTGTCACGATATCCCTCGATATAGACTTTTGGTAGAGGTGTTGTGCGATTTTTTTTGCTCCCCACCCCGATATGTGTGACTTCTCACGGGTGTATGCTTCGGCAAAACGCTCATCGTCAATAAATCGCATCTCGATAAGCTTATCTAGCACCCCCTGACGCTCTGACATAGGCACACCCCATGTATACATCAGGCGCATAGCATCACCCGAGGACCTCTCCGCACGAGAACATAGACGCATAAGAGTATTGAGCGCCTGCTCTGCACTCTTTGTTTTTCGCTCACGAGGAGTCTCTGCACTATCTACCCTACTCTTGCGCATATCATACGTGGTTTTCCTCTAAAATCATCTCTTACGACAACATCCACATATCCCTCATGGCGCAACATCTCACACATCTCATCCACCAACGACTCATATATTTCGAAGAAGAGCATCCCTTTTGCTTTTAATAACTTTAGGGATGTGCGAGCTATTGCTCTATAAAAGAGTAGTGGGTCATCATCTGGCACAAACAGCGCAATATGAGGCTCATAATCGACAACATTAGAGCGCATTAACGCCTTATCACGCGAAGGAATATAGGGAGGATTAGATACTACAATATCAAACTGCTCATCGAATATAGCACCAAAATCTGCCAGAGCATCACCCTTAATAAACTCTACATTGGAGGCATAACGCGCTCCATTTCTCCGCGCCACGGCTAATGCCGAATCGGAGATATCCATTGCAAAGACCTTTGCATCTTTAAGTTCACGGGATAGACCTATGGCGATACACCCAGAGCCGGTGCCTACATCTAGTATTCTTGCATCAGAGGGGGCTTCATCTCTCACCCACATAACCAACTCCTCGGTCTCGGGGCGAGGGATAAGCACGGCATCGCTAACCTCGAGTTGCATATCTAGGAAATCGGCACAACCAATAATATATTGCACTGGAGTCCAGGCTTTTATCTGCTCAACGATGGAGTCTAAATCCTCAATCTCAACCGCCATGTTTGGCTCAACGATAATATCATTACGCGAGATATTTCCCTTGGCCATAAGAATCATCTCGGCGATCTGTCGCGCCTCAACATCTTCGTAGCAATTGCTTGCAGCACGCCACAATATATTTAACACCTCACGTCTTGTTGCCATACTACCCTACTCTCAATTTTAGGTCAGCAAGAGCCAGGGCAACCATAGCCTCCACAACAACTACAGCACGGCGAGCTATGCAAGCATCGTGTCGTCCTCCAATAACTAGAGGCCTTGTCGTACCACTATTAAAATCAAAGGTCTCTTGCGGCACAGAGATACTTGGCGTGGGCTTCACAGCGACACGCACAACGATATCATTTCCATTTGTTATGCCGCCATTTATGCCACCCTCATTATTTGTTCGTGTAGCTCCAAGACTATTAATAATCATATCATTACGCTGTGAGCCACGCTTCGCCGCGCCAGCAAAGCCATCACCAAACTCCACACCCTTAACACCAGGTATTGAGAATAATAGATGCGCTATAATGCTCTCTGCAGAGTCAAAAAATGGCTCTCCCAAGCTATGAGGGACACCCCCTACACAGCACTCCACAACACCTCCTACAGAGTCATGTGAGGCTGCCGCTGCAGCTATGATAGACTCAAACTCCTCGGCACGCTCCACGCCTCCCACGCTCTTTAGGGAGGTGGTGAAATTCACACCACCAAGGATTCTCTTTGCTACAACACCTGCTGCAACAAGTGCTACGGTCATGCGCCCCGAAGCCATACCTCCACCCGAGATATCATATTCAGGGCCATACTTTCGGCGCTGCACCAAGTCGGCATGCGAAGGTCGTGGATGAGACTCAAAGCGGGAGTAATCACTAGAGCGCTTATTACTATTCTTAAACCTAATTGTCACAGCCTCTCCTGTTGTTACGCCATCGCTGTTGAGGCCCTCAATTATAGGTATATCCTCCTCTCTACGCGGTGTTTCACCACGCAGCTGTGGGCGGCGACGTTCTATATCCGAGGTAAAGATATCCTCCGTGAGGCGTATACCAGCAGGGACACCCTCAAGAACCACACCTAGCTCCTCGGCATGTGACGCACCAAAGATTGTTGTGCGCAGTATTTTACCAAAACTGTTATTCACCTTTATCAACCTTCAGAGAATCAATATCTTCAAAGAATGAAGGGTAGCTCTTTGCCACACACTCCTTACCACGAATTTCCACCTCATCATCTATACGCAAGGCGGTAATGGCTAAAGACATCGCTATACGATGATCATCATGCGAATCTACAGTTGCAGCATGAGGCACACCTCCAACAATACGCATAACATCTTCGTCATAATCCAACTCTATATCTATGCCAAGCTTCTCATACTCTGTACGTAGCACCTCACCTCTATCACTCTCCTTACCTCGGAGTCTATTGATACCTACAATAGAGGATACTCCCTCGGCAGCAGCTGCAAGAGATACAAGAGCAGGGAACAGATCGGGGCATTGTGTAGCATCAAACTCAAAGGCCTCTAGCTCTCTATGTGCCACCGTAATAGCATTCTCCTCGATGATTATAGATGCTCCTGCACGCTCCAAGGCGCGACATATTGCGGTATCGGCCTGACGCGACAGAGTAGATATATTTTTAACGGTTACCTCACCAGCTATGGCGGCAGCAACCATAATAGATGCCGCAGCACTCCAATCACTCTCTATGGTATAATCTATAGCCTTATATTGCTGACCTCCCTCGATGAAAAACTGCGAATAATCACCCTCGTTATACATCACCTCCACGCCAAACCTCTCGAGGGTCTCCAACGTCATATCTATATATGGAACCGACACAGCGCCATGAACATCGATAGTTGTATCCCTCTGGGCTACGGGCAGAGCGATGAGTAGTCCTGTTATAAACTGCGAGGAGATAGAGCCATCTACCGAAACTCTACCACCACGCATAGGGCCACAAACCTCAATGGGGAGCTTACCACCACCATCACGCACCTCAACACCTAGCTGCTTCAGAGGCTCAACCATCATAGCCATAGGGCGGTGAAGTAGAGTACCCTCACCACTAATCGTTATAGGCCTATTAGCAAGTGCTGCTATAGGCGTGAAGAGGCGTGCCGAAAGCCCCGACTCTCCGACATTTAAGCTATCTATGTTGGGTTTTAGACCACCCTCTATGATTAGTGTATTATCATCTACGATTTCGACCTTCGCACCTAGATACTCAATAACTGCAATAGCCGAGCGTGTATCGCGGCACATCTCTATACCGCGCAACGTGGTGCGTCCCGAGGCTAGAAGTGCCGCAGCGAGCGCACGTTGAGCATAACTTTTTGAACAGGGCGGAGTTATAGTTCCGCACAAACGATTCCCAAGAGGAACACCACTATCATCCATGATCTATAACATATTACATTTCATCCTCGTCATCATACTCATCCTCGTCACCCTCCTCTTCGCTCACATGACCCAATGCACGCAAAGCCTCCTCACGCTCACGCTCCTCACGCTCCTTACGCTGACGGGCGATCTGTGGTGATGTACGAAGCTCGAAGTTGCTTCCGAGATATACCTTACGCACCATCTCATCATTAGCCAAATCCTCGGCAGTACCGGTCTTCAAAATCTTACCCTCATAAAGGAGATAGGTGCGGTCTGTAATAGCCAATGTTTCATCTACGTTGTGGTCGGTGATGATAACGCCAATGTTCTTATCCTTAAGTGTTCCCACGATGCTCTGAATATCCTCCACCGCGATAGGGTCTACACCCGCAAAAGGCTCATCCAAAAGGATAAACGATGGGTTGATAGCCACAGCACGTGCAATTTCGGTACGGCGGCGCTCACCACCCGACAGCTGGTTACCATAGCTCTTACGTACCTTTGTAAGGCGGAACTCCTCGATAAGATTCTCAACACGCTCCCTCTGATACTGCTTCGAGTAGTTGGTCATCTCGAGTACTGCGCGGATATTATCCTCCACGGTAAGGTGACGGAACACGGAGGCCTCCTGTGCGAGGTATCCCACACCCATCTGCGCACGGCGATAGACAGGAAGTTTTGTGATATCCGTAACTATACCCTCATCATTTTCGAGGTATATACTACCTTCATTAGGTTTTATAAGTCCCACAATCATATAAAATGTTGTTGTCTTACCAGCACCATTAGGGCCCAAAAGACCAACAATCTCACCCTGATTTACATCAATGGTCACATGATTCACGACAGTGCGTGATTTATAGGATTTTACTAGCTCGCTTGTGTAGAGTCGCATGCTGACGTCTTAATATTTTTTGTAAGTTTTTTGCAAAGTTATTACATTTTTACAAAAAAATATATTATATTTGGGTAAATTTTGATGACAACGAGAAATTATGGACACTGAACAAGGAGTATTATTACACGATAAACTACGCGAATACTTCGGTTTTTCATCATTCAAGGGCAACCAAGAGGCTGTCATACGCAATGTTTTGGCGGGTAATGACACATTTGTACTTATGCCGACAGGTGGCGGTAAATCTTTATGCTACCAACTCCCTGCGCTTATCATGGATGGTGTGGCTATCGTCATCTCACCGCTTATTGCGCTTATGAAGAATCAGGTGGATGCTATGCGTACCTTCTCCACAGAGTCGGGCATAGCACATTTCCTCAACTCATCGCTCAACAAATCTGCTATAGCACAGGTGCGACAAGACGTGTTGGAGGGTCGTACAAAACTGTTGTACTTCGCGCCAGAATCTTTAACCAAGGAGGACAACATCGCCTTCTTGCGCAAGATAAAAATCTCCTTCTACGCCATTGACGAGGCACACTGTATTTCGGAGTGGGGTCACGACTTCCGTCCCGAGTATCGCCGAATACGTCCTATTATAAATGATATAGGTAATGCACCACTCATCGCACTTACTGCGACAGCCACACCAAAGGTGCAGATGGATATTCAGAAGAATCTGGGTATGACAGATGCTACGATATTCCGTTCATCTTTTAATCGCCCAAATCTATACTATGAGTTGCGCCCAAAGCACAACATAGACCACGATATCATCCGCTTCATAAAGCAGCATGAGGGCAAGAGTGGCATTATCTACTGCTTGAGCCGTAAGAAGGTGGAGGAGCTTGCCGAGTTGCTCATGGCCAATGGCATTAAAGCTCTGGCATATCATGCAGGTATGGATGCACAGACACGTGCCGACAACCAGGATGCCTTCCTCCATGAGCGCGTTGATGTTATTGTGGCTACTATCGCCTTCGGTATGGGTATCGACAAGCCCGACGTAAGGTATGTAATCCACTACGACATTCCTAAATCACTCGAGGGATACTATCAGGAGACAGGTAGAGCAGGCCGCGATGGTGGCGAGGGTCACTGTTTGACATACTACAGCTATAAGGATATTCAGAAGTTGGAGAAGTTCATGCAGGGTAAGCCTGTTGCCGAGCAGGAGATTGGCAAGCTACTACTTCTAGAGACTGTATCCTATGCCGAAAGCTCTATGTGTCGCCGCAAGTCGCTCCTACACTACTTTGGAGAGGAGTACACAGAGGCCAACTGTGGCAACTGCGATAACTGCTGCAATCCAAAGCCAAAGATTGAGGCAAAGCGCGAAATGAAGCTCGCCCTTGAGGTATTGGAGGAGATAGGTGATAAGTTTAAGATAGACCACCTCGTAGCGGTTCTTACGGGCAAGGTTACAGCCATGGTTAAGAGCTACAACCACAATAAACTAGAGTGCTTCGGTGCTGGTGAGGAGAAGGATGCTTCATTCTGGAATGCCGTGATACGTCAGGCGCTTATCCTAGGCTTTGTGGATAAAAATATTGAGAATTATGGTCTTATATCTGTAAACGAGCGTGGCAAGGCATTCATCGACAAGCCAACATCTGTGACTATTACTCTTGACCATGACTACGACTCGGAGGATGAGGCAAATGTAGCAGGGCCTATGAAGGGTGGTGGTGCTGCAGATGAGGAGCTTTTCGCCATGCTTAAGGATTTGCGCCGTAAGGTAGCAAAGCAGAATGACCTTCCTCCCTACGTTATCTTCCAAGACCCATCTTTGGAGGATATGTCTATTCAGTACCCTATCACCATGGAGGAGCTACAGACCATATCGGGTGTAGGTGCTGGCAAGGCACAGAAGTTTGGCGCAGAGTTCATAAAGCTTATCAAGACATACGTTGATGAGAAGGAGATTATCCGTCCTCAAGACCTTGTAGTTAAGGGCGTTGCGAATAAGTCGAACAACAAGATATTCATCATACAGTCTATTGACCGCAAGATGGATTTCGAGGATATTGCACATGCACGTAACCTCGACATGGACGAGCTTCTTACCGAGATAGAGGCTATCGTAAACTCGGGAACACGTCTTGATATACAGTACTACCTAAATACTATTATGGATAGCGATAAGGTAGATGACATCTATCTCTACTTCAAGGAGGATGCCGAGACAGACTCATTGGAGGATGCTATCGAGGAGCTTGGCTCGGAGTATAGCGAGGAGGAGATTCGCCTTGTGCGCATCAAGTTTATCTCGGAGGTTGCCAACTAAACCGCTACTACAATGACAGAAGTAAGGGCAAAGAAGGCTCTAGGACAACACTTCCTAACCGACCTAAATATAGCACGTAAGATTGCAACCTCACTCTCGGGAGGCACCGCCGAGAACCCCGACAAGGTTCTAGAGGTGGGTTGTGGTATGGGCGTACTTACACAATTTCTACTACAGAGGGATGATATTGTGACATACGGTGCCGAGATAGATGGCGAGTCTGTGGAGTATCTCCACGCTCACTACCCCAATTTTGCGGAGCGTCTCACGGAGGGAGACTTCCTGAAGATGGATCTTGAAGCTACGTATGGTAGCCGCCTGAAGATTATTGGCAACTTTCCATACAACATCTCATCACAAATCTTCTTCAAGGTGTTGGAGAATAGGGATATAGTCCCAGAGTGTGTCGGCATGATACAGAAGGAGGTTGCCGTGCGCTTGGCCGAGCCTCCAGGCTCAAAGGAGTATGGAATATTGAGCGTGCTTCTGCAGGCATGGTACGACATAGAGTACCTCTTTACCGTTGGCGAGAAGGTCTTTAACCCACCACCAAAGGTTAAGAGTGCCGTGATACGCCTCACACGCAACAAGACCGAGCATTTAGAGTGCGATGAGACTCTATTTATAAAGGTTGTTAAAGCCTCGTTTGGTCAGCGCCGCAAGATGCTTCGCAACTCCCTCAAGGCGGCCTTTGGCAACTTCGGAGGTAACGAACACCGATTCTTCACAATGCGTGCCGAGCAGCTTTCTGTCGCAGACTTTGTGGAGCTCACAAATTGGGTGGCAGAGAATAGAATATAATGGTAATAGGGCCTGCACAACTCGTTGTACAGGCCCTAATTTTAGTTTATGGGAGATATCTGGTGATTGGAGAGGCGTAACGCAACCTCTCCATCGTATATATCTACAACACCTACACATGTCACGCTATACCACGGCACCTCCTCCTCACAATATACCGCCGTAGGCGCTGTTGCTATGGCGATGCTATTCTCTCCATCGGTGAAGTGTCGCAAGGTGAGGATATGATTACCCTCTGCATCCTTATCGCACCACGACAACCTTCGCTCCTCATCAACAAGCATAAGATTCTCCACCGACACATAACGGAGGATATCCCCCTCATCTATATCGGAGATAGAGACCACCGCAGGGGGAGGCTTGGTGCAGCCACTATCAGATATTGTGATGTATTTAAAGAGCCTATCCTCGGGGATTCTATCAACACAATAGATATCTGTAGGCTTCACGCCCAATGTCACACTACTACCCTCGCGGCCAATATACAACCCAGAACATGAGATTGTAACCATAGCCCCAAATGGAAGAACCGACTCAATATCCGCCATGTCTACCTCCACCTTTAAGCCACACGTGCCATCACTCAATATAAAGCAGCGCTGAAACTCACCCTTTATATCATTTGCCGAGATATATCCGCGAAGTATAAGATCCTCCTTTATTGGCGTTGTACGTGCCGTGGCCATGCTATATATATCCGCCACGGATATCTCGCGACTACCATGGCTATCCACAACATCGCTACATGCCGCAACAAGGGCTACTATCAGGCAACTACATACTCTCACAATCCCTCTCATAGCGCATCATAATATGATAACACTCCTTCCCAGAACGGGCATAATCGCCCCACTCCAGAATACCCGTTATAGCTATATCGCCTAGCGGCAACTTATGGTTCGCATAACGCGCATAATCACTAGTGTAGACCGCGATACTATCTCCCAAAGGACTCTTAAATAGCACACTGCCGCACCATAGAGCATCCTCCAATGTCTCCCCCGCAAGTGTATCTATGGAGGTGGAGGCTACCGCACGAAGAGCATCCACACGTACGAGCCTTCCGCACATCGCCGGCGTCAAATCCCCTAGCCTCATCTCCGTTGCCTCGCGAGGCTTGACATCCACGCCACGCCGTATAACCCTCTCCACGCTCTCTGGCGCTGTCATAGTTTCTACATACTCACCCAAGGCATCGGCACCTATCTGCAATACCCCTCTGTAGTAGTCTGCGCGACACCCCCTCAGATGTAGGGCTACATCCAATCCTTCGGGATAGGTGGAGTACAATGGAGATAACCCTACACGCACCTCTAATGCCCCTGTTTCATCCTCTACAAAGAGACTTTGATAAATATTTCGCTGCTCATCCGAAGATGTCACTCTACCACGCACCACAACATCGTAGGTTATAACCCTACCCTTATTACCCACCACATCCTCTATTACCGTGGCTATGGGCGTTACGGCAATATCCGTAGATGAACCAATAGAGGGTGTGTCGGCGCTGTTATAGCAGCCGACAAGTAGAAGTAGAGCGAGGGATAGTATTGAAATTCGCGCAATCAAGGAATGGGTTGTTTATAAGGAGGTTGTGTAAGTTTAGCAGTTATGATTTTTAGGGAAGTTAGGGAGGGGGTTAGTAGTGTGCTGTTCTTTCCTAAATTACATTGATAGTGTTTAGGGAGTTTAAGGAGTTTAGGGAGTTTAGGGAGTTTAGGGATAGGGGTTAGCGGTGTGCTATTCTTTCCCTAAATTCCCTAATTTCCCTAAATTCTCTTAATTCGTTAGCGGCAGTAGATGACCCCTTATCACAGCAAAGTATTTGTTGTTAGAAGGGGTTAGGCTTGGTGCCAAGTCGAAAGCTACACGGATGGGGGTGTACTTGGCGTACATCCCCATTCGGGGAGATGAGCTTGGCGCCGAGAATGACCCCTTATCACAACAAATTAACGTTTCTCGACCCACGAATCCTTAAGCCCTAGGAAATATAAAATACCATCTAGTCCAACGGTAGAGAGGGACTGACGTGCTGTTTCACGAACCTTTGGCTTGGCATGAAAGGCGATGCCGAGACCCGCAATATTAAGCATTGGAAGGTCATTAGCACCATCTCCAACAGCCACAGACTGCTGAATATCAATCTTCTCAAATTGACAGAGAAGACGCAATAACTCGGCTTTGCGGGCGCCATCAACAATCTCTCCGGTATATCGGCCTGTGAGCTTACCGTTGTCGTCTACCTCGAGTTCGTTAGCATATACATAGTCGAAGCCAAAGCGGCGCTTTAGGTAGTTTCCAAAGTATGTAAAACCTCCCGAGAGGATAGCTGTTTTATAGCCTACTCGTTTTAGGATAGTCATCATGCGATCTACACCCTCAGTGATTGGTAGGGAGTTGGCGATATCCTCCATAACAGCTACGTCAAGGCCCTTGAGGAGTGCTACGCGCTCCCTGAAGCTCTCGGTGAAGTCTATCTCGCCACGCATAGCACGCTCGGTAATCTCGCGCACCTCCTTGCCTACGCCAGCTCTATCAGCCAGCTCATCGATAACCTCGGTACGAATAAGTGTAGAGTCCATATCGAAGCATATCAGGCGGCGGGAACGGCGGAAGATGCCATCCTTCTGGAATGAGATATCTACCCCACCATCCTCGGCAATCTTCATCAGGGCATTCTGGAAATGTCCCTTATCCTCGAGCGTTCCTCGCACAGAGAACTCAATACTTGTCTTTGGCGCACGGTCATCCTCATCTAGAGGCATACGTCCTGTTAGACGGTTGATATCGTCAATATTTAGCCCCTCCTCGGAGATAGCTTGCGTAACGCGAGAGATATGGTCAGCGGTAATCTTTCTGCCGACCATGGTGATAATATATCGGTTCTTTCCCTGTCCTGTTACCCAGTAGTTGTAATCCTGCTCGGTGATAGGCTCAAAGCGTATGGTGATATTCATCTCCGAGGCTTTAAACAGCAACTCTTTCATAATCTGTCCCGAGCGCTCGGGGGTGGTCATAAAGAGAATGCCCAGAGTAAGGCTACGATGAATATTCGACTGTCCTATATCTAGAATAAAGGCATCGTGAGCTGCGAGGATACCTGTGAGAGATGAGGTTAGGCCTGGTTTATCCTCTCCCGAGATATTTATTTGTATAATCTCTATATTATCTTTCCTCATAAGCTTATGTTTTATTTATTAACTTTCCTACAAATATACTTATTTTTTGCGAAAATTGTATAACTTTGTGCCATAAAAGCTTATAAGAAATAACTATTAATAGAATAAACTTTTTTTGAAGAGTATGGAATTGAAGGATATTTTGGCCATCTCTGGCCAGCCAGGCCTCTACAAGTATGTAGCGCAGTCTATGCGCGGTGTTATCGTTGAGTCACTCCTTGATGGCAAGCGCATGAATGCCTCGGCAACATCACGTGTTAGCGCACTCACCGAGATTTCGATGTTCACCGAGGGTGAGGATATCGCCTTGGCAGATGTATTTACAAACATCTGGAACTACACCGGAGGTAAGGAGGCTATCTCTCACAAGGAGTCTGCAGAGCGTATTCAGGAGGAGTTTGCAAAGGTTCTTCCAGAGTATGACCGTGAGCGTGTACACGTATCGGATATGAAGAAGTGCTTTGCATGGTACAACACCCTTGTTAAGGCTGGTTTTACAGAGTTTAAGCTACCATCACAGGAGAGCGAGGAGTAATCCTCGGCATCAAGATAGAGGTTACAGAGTAGCAATATGGGGTCTGTTCAAGCAGACCCCATATATTTTTGTGACATAGAGGTCACAACAGAGAGATTATCGGGAGGATTTCACATCGTCACCGATATAAGAAGTGGCGGATGAGCAGTACCCACGTACGGCCCATTCGCCACTCTTATTTATAAGCGGTATATACCGCTATCACTCCAAATTAGTTGAGTGTTGGAAGGAAAGAGTAGTTCTTACCATACTCAAGGTGCTGCTCAACATAGTTAGCAGGGTAAGAGATCTTAACATCAACAACCTCACCAGCCTCGTTAGTTACAAGCTCATACTCTGGGTTTACGAAACCACCATAAGGCTCGATATTGAGAGCTGTGTTACGTGCGATAACCTCGGCGTGAAGCTCTGGGTTAATCTTAACAGCGTAAGTCTCGATAAGCTCCTTACAAGCATCGTAGTCACCCTCCGACTTGATACGCTGAACCTCACGAAGAAGCTCACCGAACAACGCACGAAGCTTAACAAAGTCATTAACAACAACATAGGTCTTGCCATCCTGCTTTACAAGCTCGATAACATTATCTGCCTTACCCTTCTCGTAGCACCACTCTGCAATAAGCTTACGGTTACGCATGTGAGACTCCTCAACATCCTTACCAAGCTCGATACGCGAAAGCTGTGTCATATAACCATTCATGATATAGTCAGAGTACTGTGACCATGCTACATCCAAAGTAGGGATAAGGCCAATCTCTACAAGCTTCTCATCACCAAGGTAGTAGAGAGCGAAAAGGTCGGCACGTGCCTCCTCCAAAGTAGAAGAGTAGGTGCGAAGCTCATCACCCTTTGTACCTGGAGCTAGCTGACCAGAACCATGGCCTAGGCACTCGTGAAGGTCGGTGTGAAGGTCATCACCAAGCTTACCATACTTCTTTGCACGCTCACGATCCTCCTCGCGAAGTACAAACTCCTCTGCGAAGCCATTACCCTGTGCTGCCTTATCGTATGCGTAGGTGATGTTGTCGATAGTTACAGACTTTGAGCCATGCTCCTTACGAATCCAGTCAGCATTAGGAAGGTTGATACCAATAGCTGTTGCAGGGTAGCAATCACCACCAAGCATAGCAACAGTGATAACCTTTGCTGATACACCCTTAACCTCCTCCTTGCGATATGCTGGGTTGATAGGTGCATTATCCTCGAACCACTGCGCGTTAGCAGCCATAATCTCTGTACGCTTGCAAGCCTCAACATCACGGAAGTTTACTACAGACTCCCATGAAGACTTACGGCCCAATGGATCACCATAGTTCTCAATAAAGCCATTTACGAAGTCTACGTTGCAATCTGTATCCTTAACCCAAAGAACGCTGTAGTCATCGAAATCCTTAAGGTCACCGCTCTTGTAATACTTTATAAGAGCCTCAACAACCTCCTTCTGTGCAGGTGCTGCAACTGCTGCAGCCTTCTCCAACCAGTAAACAATCTGCTCGAGAGCCTCGGTGTACATGCCACCAACCTTCCAAACCTTCTCAACGATCTTACCATTCTCCTTAACGAGCTTTGAGTTAAGACCATAAGAGATAGGCTCTGGGTTATTAGCATCTGCAGCAGCCATGCCATTGTAGAATGCCTCAACCTCTGCCTGATTAACACCCTCGTAGTAGTTGTTTGCTGACTCGGTGATTACATCAACACCCTCCTTCTGATTCAAGCGTGAAGCATAGAGAGTCTCATCGAAGATAATCTGACAAAGGAAGTCATCCTCAATCTGGCGGTTCTCATCGTTGATGTATGCAGCAAGCTGATCACGGAACCACGCCTCGGTAAACTCTGGCTTAAACTTATCGTTTGAATAGTGGTGGTGAATACCATTTGCGAACCACACCTTCTTAAGATACTTCTCAAAAGCCTTAAACTCATCACCCTCACGAACCTCCGAAGCGGTGTAGATGCTCTCAAGAGTGCGGCGCACAGCGAGGTTATACTTAAAGTTCTGGTCGAAAAGAATATCACGACCACACTTTGCAGCCTCGGCAAGGTAGTAAACATACTCCTTCTCCTGAAGAGTCAAATCCTCGAAACCTGGAACCTCGTAGCGAATAACCTTGATGTCGTCAAAACGATCAACAATCCAAGGCTGCTCTGCAGTTTCGGTCTCCACATTGGTACAAGCAGTAAGTGCCATCATACCCATAATTGAAAATCCTAAAATCTTGTTCATCTTGTTAATTTATAAAGTTTGCAAATTTGGTGTAAATTTACAACAATATTGCGAGATAGCAAAATTTTATACGGATAAGGTATAACTTGTACAATTTTGATTACCTTTGCACCACAAAATCATAGCGCGTATAACAAACCTACTTAAGCAATATGCTACTAAAAGGATTTTCAACTATAGCACTGCTCATCTGCTCCAATATCTTCATGACTTTGGCATGGTATGGACATATAGCATTTAAGTCACAGCTTCAGCGTTTCGGCGTTGTGGCCATAGTACTTATCAGCTGGGGCATAGCCCTCTTTGAGTACTGTTTTCAAGTTCCTGCAAATCGTATTGGTAGCGCAGAGCTTGGTGGCCCCTTCACACTATGGCAACTTAAGGTAATTCAGGAGGTTATCTCACTTGTGGTCTTCACACTCTTTGCAGTACTCTTTGTGAAGGGCGACCCGCTAAAGTGGAACCATCTCGCAGGTTTTGCATGTCTTGTTGCTGCGGTATACTTCATATTCAGAAAATAACACTCGCCAACAAACAGAGCGCCAATAACAACAAAAAAAGAGAGTCAAATGACTCTCTTTTTTTCTCTATGCAAGTCGCGAGGTTACTCCACTACAGGAACAACGCTAACGTATGACTTACCAGATGACTTCTTGCAGAAGCTAACTGTACCGTCAACCAATGCAAAAAGTGTGTGGTCCTTACCCATACCCACGTTCTCACCTGGGTTGTGTACTGTACCTCGCTGACGTACGATAATGTTACCCGCCTTCGCATACTGACCACCGAAAAGCTTTACACCGAGTCGCTTGCTCTCTGACTCACGGCCGTTCTTCGAACTACCAACACCTTTTTTGTGTGCCATTTCTTACTACGTTTTTAGGGTTTAACAATTAATCTCCTCAACGAGAACCTGTGTCAGATACTGACGGTGACCGTTACACTTCTGATAACCTGTTCTACGCTTCTTCTTGAACACAAGAACCTTATCGTCC
>JAGBWD010000023.1 GCA_017629985.1 Alistipes sp. | reverse complement strand
AGGTTCCACCTCTTCCCATTCCGAACAGAGAAGTTAAGCTCACTAACGCCGATGGTACTGCCTATTTAGGTGGGAGAGTAGGTAGCCGCCTCTTCAAGCCAGGTCATAAAGACCTGGCTTTTTTTTGTTTTATGGTCATGGCGAAGCGAGTCCCATGGCAGATAGGAACTCGGAGGGGAGCTGGTTAGGGAGTTTAGGGAGATTAGGGAGATTAGGGAGATTAGCGAGATTAGGGAGGAGGCCTACTGTACTGCACTGCCCCTCCTTAAATTCCTTAACTTCCCTAACAATATCAATGCACCACAGCAAACAACAGACCACCAACCCACACAACAGACCTCTCCTCAACAATGGAAACGCCCAGCGCGAAGGGCAGACCCCTATCGCTGAATGCTTTGGCTTTGTTAGGGAGATTAGGGAGTTTAGGATAGCTAGGAGGTGAGATATGCGCTGTAAGAGCCTTATTTACGCGGTGTGTGGCTCTTATGTCCCTACTGCGAGATGCTTACAATAAAATGATGCAAGAGGAGTTACCTTTTGCATCATTTCGTTTATGAGATATAACCTTATTGATTGGCTCTGTTTTTATTGCGGTTGAAAACGTAAATCTGGTAGCTATTTACAAAGTTTTGCCATACGATATAGGCTGTGGGGGCGATAGAGGCTATAGGGTTCAGGAAGTTGAGCGACATCCACACAGCCAATATAGTATTTTTCTGCCCTACGGATTGTCCGCCCGTAACCTTATCACCATAGATATCTCCGAGTTTTCGACCTAACCAGAACTGCAAGATACACAGCACCAAGGCTATTAGTGCTAGCTCTATCTCTATGACGATATCTGCTTGAGTATCAATTATAAATGCTGTTGTGCGACCTAGTACGAGAACAAGCGATATGAGCCACAGGTAGAAGGAAAATGAGGAGTGTGAGGCCACCCAATCTGCAGCACGGCGCCATGTGATGCGTAATATTTGCGCTACGATAAATGGAGCTATAAGTGTGGGTGCTACGCGTCCGAAGATGCCCATAAAGGTACATGTTCCATTGCCGAAGGCGTGAAGGATAAATGGCGCGACAATGGCCGTCACAAGGTTACACAGGAGGCTATATGTCACCATCGTTGTAACATTGGCGCCAAGCATGCCTCCAATCACCACAGCGGCCATAGCAATAGGTGCTAGGACACATATCATAGCACCTTCGCTTACCGCCTCCCCGAAGAGCGGCAACACAACGTAGTAGACACCAATGGAGCCCAGAAACTGTATGAGAAGCATCCATAGGTGGATAATGCTTAAACGCATGTCGCGAAGCTCGATGCGGCAAAAGGTTATGAATAGCATCGCGGCGATGAGCAGTGGAGTAAGCATGTTATGTGTCGCTGTCTCCACCACGGCAAGAGGGCGGCAGAGCAACGCTCCAACTATCATTGCTAGGGGCATCACGATGCTCTTTATGTTCTGTTTTGAGAGTTTCATGGTATGTGGTAATTATCTGTTATACAAGAATTTAAGAATGTCTTTCATCAGCTTGCTACGCCACTTGTCATCCTCTATAGTCTCGAGAGGAAAGCCCACGCAGACACCTCTATTTCCATCCTCGAAGGCCACGGCAGCAGGGGCTTGGGAGTCTCTATAGCGAAGTATCACAAAGCTCTTTTTATCGGCTGGCTGCACCACCTCGGGGGACTCCACAGGGTATATCTTCTCCGAAGGCTCGGTGTTAAATGAGAACTCCATCTTCTTGCGCGACAGCTGCGATGGCTGGCTTCGCACCTCGCCATTTCGTGATGCCATGCCTCCGCCAAAGCGAACATGAAGAACCTGCTCGGCAAACTCTCTATCCTCCTCGGTGGCGATAGGTGAGTGCCATAAATCGCTCAATAGGTAGCTGCCACTAACGAGCAGTGAGCCACCGCGAAGGGTGTATTCTCGAAGCTGCTGTTGTAGCTCCGTAGGGAGTGGCTCAAAGTGATATCCCGAGGCCCCGCGACCAATCTTTGTGGCACGTTGCTTGCCAAGTATTAGGTCTACAATAGGGTAGTTGTTTATGGATATACGTTGCTCTGTTACAGCGTGTTGTGATGCCGAGGTGTAGGAGTATCCTGCCTCGGCAATATCCTTGCCGTGAAGCGCTGGATAGTCGAAGGTGTTGCCTGCAATGACCCTTGTTTCGTAGTCGGAATATGAGGTTCCGAGGGCGTAGTTTTCATTCTCCGATTTTGATAGTTTGCGGTCAAAAATCACCTGTTCGCCGATGAATGAGAGGTTGCGGATATATGCCACGCCACTATCATAGTTGTTGTAAAATCCTGCGATGGAGTCCCCTTGCTGGCTCATAGGCGCTGCCACACGGTCAAAGCCATTTATAATCATCACCGTAGCGGGGCTATTCTTACAGTAGCATGCCGAGAGGGTTTCGGAGTCGAAGCTCTCACCACCTTTGTTTACTGCCGTTATGCGGAAGCTGTAGTGTTTTCCTGGTTCGAGGGTTATAGTTGTAGAGTTATTTTCTACTCTTTTTCCATTGTCGAATCCCGACTCTCCGATGCGTGTGTATAGGATGTAGTAGTCGGGTGTTGCGGTAGGCTCTAGAGGGTCTACTGTCGCTGCCCAGCTGATGTTTGCCTTGTTGTCGCAAAGCTCTATGGCAAAGCTATTTATGGGTAGTGGTGCTATGGTGTAATCGACACCATTTTGACTCGATAAGTAGCGTAGTATACCTTTGTAAATGGCGCGGCTAACATCGAACTGAAATGAGGGGTCGTGGCCGTAGCGCATATCAGCAAAATTTTGGTGTGAAAGTAGCTCTAGGAGCATCGTTGGACAAGCAGGCATGCGAGCCTCGTAGTATGCTCTATCCCACATTCCGCGGCGTGTCCAGTTAGGCTCATATTTAGCGCGTATGTCATCCACTATCTGCGTCATAACCAGGTCGGTAAGATCTCGTGAGCGAAGTCGTGACACCCTCTTTGAGAACTCCCCTTTACCCTCCTTTGTGCAGTATATTCCCAGCGTACCTATAATATCGTCATTGAGGCGCACTCCAGCGTCAGAGTGGAGGGCTAGGGCCATCTCTATAGGGATGTTTTTACCCTCCGTGTGCTTCAGCCTTTCGCTACCTCCCATCAGCGCATTTACCCAATGCGCACGCGACATATAGTCCTCCTTGTAGTCATCCATATTCTGCTTTGGAGCATATACCTCTGGTGAGAATCCCGACCACTGCAACCAATATCTAGCCCCTTCGGTGAATCGTGGATACCCACTCGTTGTCTCCTCATACTCCTCGCCAGATATCTGTAGCGATGGCTCTACGCTGCGGCGTATATTTCCCATGCCGCCACCAATCTTTACGGCATCTGCCACAACAACACCCTTCTCATTGGATATGTTGTTGATACTTACTAGCTTATGGTGGTTGCCAGCCTCGAAGAAAAACTCTCCGAGAGCTACCCACATTGAGCCGCCCATCCTCTGGTTTACTCTAAACTCCCTATCTCCTCCTGCCGCATGAACGACATAGTGAGCATCGCTTATGGAGTTCTTGGTTGTGGTGTAGGATACATATACGCTATATATCCCCGACTTCTCTATTTTTCCTCCCCAGTGTACCCAGCTAGGTGTTGCTGTGCTATCTACGGTATTTGCTATACGTGTTGTGCCATCCTCAAAGGGGTTTTCGCCCGTTGCGTAGCTCTCTTTGAGGTGTGCAAAGCCTACGCCGCCATCGCGCCATCGCTGCTTGCCACACTCCTCCTTGTAGTGTGTGGGGAGTATTCCCTTGTCGTTGTCGGCGATAATCTCTTGAGTCTGTGTGCAGCGCTCGCGTGGTAGTAGCACCGTAGCTCCTGCACGCTCCAGCATCGGAGTAAGGTATGGCAGTACATATCCCATCGTGAAGAGATCCTCCACCGTCTCCCATAGTCTCACACGTTGCCATTTCCACATGTTCTCCTCCTGCTTGAAGTATCTGCCGTGGCTGTGCCATAGCGCTATATGGCGATTTAGGAGTCCCTCTGTGGGTTGTGATATTGAGCTGCAACGTGTTATGAGTGGTGTTGTGGAGCCATTTGTGAAGCCTTTGTCACCCTCTTTTTTGCGGTAGTAGTGGGGTATTAGGTTGTCGATAAGTTGGCCATTGGAGTATATTAGTAGTGTGTAGTTGCGATACTTTGCTGGTAGCTCTGCGCGTACCGCATCATATAACCTTTTTACACTCTCGGGGCGCATTGGGAAGTATGCCAACTCTACCGAGGTGCGCACCTCCACCGAGCGTGACTTGCCACGTTCGCGCAGACGCACGCTCTCCACCTGAACATAGCTTCCTGCCACCTCGGGGAGTGTTATCTCTCTTATTGCCAAACATATAGAGTCGCGTACGGCGTTATCTATTTTTTGCTGTGCTTGGGCTGTGGATGTGGTGAGAGCCACAAATGCGATAATCAGTATGTTATATAAAAAAGTTTTGTGCATTATTCTTCAAAATTTTTGAGCCTTCAAAGGTAGTTAAAAATGGTGTAATAGGGCTACGATTGCGAAAATTTTATTATCTTTACCGCGTTATTTATTTAAATAAAATTGAACTATGAAGTGTGCTATAATAGGCTATGGAAAGATGGGTCGCGAGATTGAGCGAATCCTTGTGGAGCGTGGCCATAGTGTAGAGTTGATTATTGACGAGGCTAATGCTTCGGAGCTTACTGCGGAGAATATTGCGAAGGTAGATGTAGCCTTTGAGTTTACAACGCCCGAGACGGGTGCTGATAATGTTGCCAAGGTGCTTATGTTGGGTGGCCGTGTGGTGTGTGGCACTACAGGGTGGTTGTCGCGATTTCAGGAGATGGAGGAGCTTGCCACTACGAAGGGTGGAGCGCTCTTTTATGCCTCTAACTTCTCTATTGGCGTGAATATGATGTTTCGCCTCAACCGCCGTCTTGCCGAGCTTATGAACCCCTATCCGCAGTATGAGGTGCGTATTGCCGAGACTCACCACATATGGAAGAAGGATGCCCCTAGTGGCACCGCCATCACCCTTGCCGAGGGCATAATCGAGAACCTCGACCGCAAGAGCAGTTGGGTAAATGTTGCCACGCCGTCATCTGCCGAGGAGCTGGCTATAGAGTCCTTCCGCGAGGGCATGGTGCCAGGCATCCACACCATCACCTACACCTCTTCGGATGACTTCATAGAGTTGAAGCACTCCATCACCAATCGCCGAGCATTGGCCATGGGTGCTGTGTTGGCTGGCGAGTATTTGTCACAGGTTCAGAGTGGTGGTGTCTACTCTATGGATGATTTATTGCAGTAGTAACTTATGAAAAAGATATTTTCTCTTCTTAAGCAGTTTTTCACAAGCCCTTGGTTTGTAGCTAGCCTCACGGCTATTATCATCACGCTATTTGCTATTTGGTATGGAGCGTGGTGGTCGCTCATTGTCGCACTACCTATCGTCTACGACTACTACATTGGTGGCAACATCAAGCGTCTTCACCATAAGCTCTATGAGCGTCACCGCTGGTATCAGGTGGTGTGGGCAGTGTGGTGTGCCGCGGTCTTTGCCCTTGTTGTAGGTGTCATCGCCCACATGCTTATCTTCCGCTGGGAGGGGTCGTTTCTCCTCACCTTTGCCGTTGTTATGGCTGTGGCGTTGTGGTGCGAGATGAGGAGCCAGTCGAAGGTATATATTTGGATTTATGGCTGGGTGCATGCCATCCTTTATGCCACTGTTGTAGCTACGCTCATCCAGCTCTATTGGTTTCAGATGTTTGTCATCCCCACAGGCTCTATGGAGGGTACGCTCCTTGCTGGCGACTACATCCTTGTCAATAAGGTGTCGTATGGCCCC
Source organism: Alistipes sp. (assembly GCA_017629985.1). Taxonomy (GTDB): domain Bacteria; phylum Bacteroidota; class Bacteroidia; order Bacteroidales; family Rikenellaceae; genus Alistipes. The sequence continues at coordinate 1,878 of JAGBWD010000023.1, read as the reverse complement.
CGTGTTCCCATGACCCCTTTGTCATTCCCCTTTGTGCATAACACTATGCCTATGAATGGCACGAAGGCCTCGTTTACCACCTCTTGGCAGCGCGACTACCGCCGTTTGTCTTCATGTGGTGCTGTGGAGCGTGGCGATGTTGTCGTCTTTAACTTCCCCGAGGGAGATACCGTGGTGCTGGAGATGGCTGCCATGAGCTACTATGAGCTTCTTCGTGATGGTCGCTTTGGTGCCACTGTCGCCGAGCGCCGCCGAAATATTGCCGATAACTTCACCCTTGCGGTACGTCCGTTGGATAAGAAGGAGAACTACATAAAGCGCTGCGTGGGTATCCCTGGCGACACGCTTCAGATTATCGATGGTGCTGTCTACACCAATGGCGAGCGTGAGGCCTTTGTTCCGAAGCGCCAATATATCTACTACAACGAGTATACGCAGAAGCCTATCAAGATGGGTATAGACCACGTCACAGGCGACTACCTGGAGCTTCCTGTCACCGATGATGAGCTATCGCGTTACTCCGATAGCACACGCTACCGCCTCAAGAAGATTGGTGGCGCAGTGTCGGGAAGCACGCTCATTCCACATACCACGCCACAGAGGGGTGTGCGCTGGACTCTCGATGATATGGGCCCTATCTGGGTCCCTTGTGCTGGTGCTACCATAGAGCTTACGGCGGAGAACCTCGCTATGTATGGTCGCTGCATCGAGGTCTACGAGGGTCACGCCGTGGAGCGCCGTGGTGATGAGACATATATTGATGGTGAGCTTGCCACAAGCTATACCTTTGCCCAGGACTATTACTTTATGATGGGTGATAACCGTCATGGCTCTCTCGACTCGCGCTTCTGGGGCTTTGTTCCCGAGGATCATATCGTGGGTAAAGCCTCATATATCTGGTTCTCTGTAGATCCTGCTGGGGATGGCATCCGCTGGAAACGTATCTTTACCTCTATTGAGTAATTCACATGGCAACAGATAGCTATAAGACTATTGCGCGACCTGCCGAGACCACCTATCGCCAGTTGAGTAGTAAGTTTTTGGTCTACGCCTACCCCGTTGAGACCGAGGAGGAGATAAAGCAATATCTCGATGCTCTGCGTAAGCGGTGGTTTGACGCTACGCACCACTGCTACGCCTGGCGCCTAGGCCCCCAGGGCGAGCATTTTCGCGCCAATGACGATGGTGAGCCATCCTCCACTGCTGGCAAGCCTATCCTTGGGCAGTTGCTGTCGCAGGAGGTCACCAACTGCCTTGTTGTTGTGGTTCGCTACTTTGGTGGCACGAAGCTTGGCGTTCCGGGGCTTATCGCAGCCTATAAGGAGTCTACGGCCCTTGTGCTGTCGGAGTGCGAGATTGTGGAGCGCACCGTAGATGTTCATGTTAGGGTTGAGTTCTCCTATATCGCTATGAACGATGTTATGCGTATCGTCAAGGAGATGCAGCCTAGGGTCCTTACCCAGGAGTTTGACAACCTGTGTACCATGACGCTCTCTATCCGTGAGGGTGACTCGCAGCAACTTATAGGCCGTCTTGAGAAGGTCGAGGGTGCCACCGTAGATGTTGTTGAGTTGTAAAATGTTAAATGATATGAAGAAGCTACTTATATTTTTTCTATGCCTCGTTGCGCCCCTCTTTGCCATGGCACAGATGCAGCGTAGCTTGGAGATAGATGCCCAGAGCTTTGCCCCTGTGCAGCAGGGAGCATTAAGTGGCGTGGCTATTGATAAGATTCAGCCCGACCCCTCGAAGCGTCCCTGCGCACGTATCAAGATGCACATCAACCGCATGAAGCGCGAGGAGATTGCCGAGCTAAAGGTGATAACCACAGGTGGCATCGCCATAACAAAGCGTATTGTTGCCACAGAGGGTAATGGT
>JAGBWD010000022.1 GCA_017629985.1 Alistipes sp. | reverse complement strand
TGCTGATGGTGCTGATGGTGCTGATGGTAAGGATGGTGCTAATGGCGAAGATGGCAAGGATGGTGCAGATGGTACAACGCCTCAATTTAAGATTGAGGATGAATATTGGTATGTATCATACGACAATGGCAACACATGGCAGATGCTTGGTAAGGCCACAGGCGAGGATGGCTCAAATGGCCAAAATGGTAGCAATGGTGCTGACGGCAAGGATGGTGTAACACCTCAATTTAAGATTGAGAATGGCTACTGGTACATCTCATACGACAATGGTAACACATGGCAGGTGCTTGGTAAGGCCACAGGCGAGGATGGCGCAAACGGCCAAAATGGCAGCAATGGCTCGGATGGTGCTGATGGCAAGGATGGCATTACACCAAAGCTAAAGATTGAGGATGATTATTGGTACGTATCCTACGACAATGGGGTTACATGGCAGCAACTATACAAGGCAACAGGTGAGGATGGCAAGGATGGTGCTGACGGCAAGGATGGTGCAAATGGCGCAAATGGAGACTCATTCTTTAAGAGTGTTACTCAAGATGCGGAGAATGTATACTTTGAGTTTATAGATGGCACCATCATCACCATTCCATTCGGCTCTAGCAACACTCTCTATATTCAATCTATAGACTATGTTCCTGTATACAGCGATGGTAAGGCATTGGTTGAGGGAGATTCATTATCGGAGAGTTATGTAGTTATGGACTTTGAGATAACTCCTAGGGAGGCTATAGATGTTCTCGCAAAGGAGTGGCAGTCGCTGCTCAACATAAAGGCTACGGAGGTCATCACCCGCGCTGCGACACTAATTGAGATGGAGATTATCGAGTTCGAAGCAGACAGTAGCAATGGGTTGATTAGCATCAAGGCCTCGGGAGCCAACCTTGGCAATGAGTTTTTCGAGGGAGATAGGAGCATGAGTGTACGTATGGAGGTTAGCGATGGCTACTTCTCATATAAGTCTGCATATATACCTATCGTAACGAAAAACCACTCAAAGCCCGATGCTCCATACGTTCCAGAGATTCCCGACATCGAGGATAATCAGATTATCTACACCTCAACGGATGGAAATATCATTACCCCTATGGGTGTATTCTATAATTATACGGTATCTAATACGTATGAAGATGGCTATGGCATACTAACACTAGATCGTCCTATATATACTATGGATGAGGCTGCATTTAGCAGATGTGAAACATTGACATCTATTGTTATACCAAATCGCGTACACACAATTCAACAGCAAGCCTTTGCAAACTGCACGAATCTTCGCGCCGTATATATGCAATCGGCAAATGTTACAGAGATTAGGGAGTGGGCTTTTTTGGATTGCCCATCACTGGTGTTGGTAGAGCTTGGCAATAGCCTAGAGTATATTCGTTCCAGCGCCTTTAGTGGCTGCAAAAATTTGAGAGAGCTATATCTTCCTAACTCATTAAGAGAGATTGAAGACCATGTCTTCAGCTACTGCACGCTGCTATCGAATATCGACATGGGCAACGGCATAAAAAGGATTGCAAATGGAGCATTTAAGGATTGCAAGTGTCTAGAGGAGATTACATTCCCCGACTCATTAATAGAGATTGGCGATGACCTATTCTCTGGTTGTGATAATTTAAGGAGGGTTACACTAGGTGATGGGATTAAGGTTATTGGCGATAGAGTCTTTAAGGATTGTACCCAACTAGAGGAGATTATCGGAGGTGAAAGTCTCGAAGAGATAGGCAGCAACGCCTTCGAGAACTGCGAACGTCTCAAGGATGTTCCAACATCCGACAATCTTACTACTATAGGTGAAAGGGCCTTCGCTCATTGTCCTACATTCACGAAGATAAAGCTGCACAATCCAGGAGCTTCCATAGTTATCGCTGCAGATGGATTTGCACAATGTATAAATATTGGACTTTTGGAGTTAGGAAGAGGTGTTAGTGTTGTTGGAGATCGTGCATTTTATGGTTGCGTTAGACTTAAAACCATCGTTATATCATCAGATGTTTTGTCTATTGGAAATCTAGCATTTGCTGGATGTTGGAGTCTTAATAGTGTTAGAATCCCGAAATCTGTTCAGAGAATAGGCAATGATGCCTTTCATGACTGCATAAAGCTGAATAGCGTATACTGCGAATGGGAGACTCCGCCTACCGTAAGCGAGGATTGGTGGGCATTCGAGAACGCAGACCCAAATCTACTTATATATATACCAAAGGGTACAAAGGATGCCTACTGCACAGCTACGGGATGGAGTAGATATGCAGATAGATATATAGAGGTAGAGCCAGAGACTACAGAGCCAGAGACTACAGAATAACAACATTGAGAATAGGCGGACTTTCGGGTTCGCCTATTTATTGCACGGTTATTGTCATAAGGGGATAAAACCTTTATAGTTATGACAAGTGAGAAATATGCAAAAACAGAGTATCTCATCTCGCGCTGGTGGCTATCGCTTATTGTGGGCCTAGCTATGACAGCCATGGGAATTATCATTCTTGTATACCCTACCATTAGCTACTACACCTTTGCCGTATGGCTAGGCATTGCTATACTCCTATCGGGAGCGCTAGGCCTTGCCGAGAGCCTATCGTCTCAAAACCTCTTCGTGCGGCGCGGGTGGCTCATAATAGCCTCCATTGCCGATATCTTAATTGGTATAGTATTGATGTCCAACATCTTACTATCGGAGGCCATTCTTCCCCTTATACTAGGATGCTGGCTTCTATATCGTGCATGTACGACTATGGCCCTAGGGATGGACCTACGCAAATATGGCGGTGGCTCGGGGTGGATAATATTCTACTCGGTGCTTATCCTACTATTGAGCATAGCGATACTATGGATGCCTATGACCCTGGGTACCACAATAGTTATACTCTTTGTGGCACTAGGATTCCTCTTCTACGGGATATCTATGATTTCGCTATCGCTACGTCTTTGGGAGGTGCATCGTCACGCCAAGACCATAGGTGCCAACGAGTAGCGATAGCCAACAGCGAGGGCGTAAAAAAATATCGTGGGAAGTACCGAAGTACTCCCACGATATTTATATATATAGGGGTATGCCCTATACTAATCGGATTAACCGAGGATCTCAAGAATCTTGATAGCTGCAGTAGCCACAGGGGTACCAGGGCCAAAGATAGCCGCAGCGCCATCCTTATATAGCTGGTCGTAATCCTGTGCTGGGATAACACCACCCACAACAACCACGATATCCTCACGACCGAGCTTCTTAAGCTCTGCGATGATCTGTGGTACGAGGGTGAGGTGACCTGCTGCAAGTGAAGATACACCTACTACGTGTACGTCATTCTCCACAGCCTGCTTTGCAGCCTCCTCTGGAGTCTGGAACAAAGGACCCATATCTACGTCAAAGCCGATGTCGGCATAACCTGTAGCAACAACCTTTGCACCACGGTCGTGACCATCCTGACCGAGCTTCGCGATCATGATACGTGGCTGACGGCCCTCCTGCTTTGCAAAGTCAGCACACATCTGCTTTGCCTTATCGAATGCTGAATCTGATTTCACCTCTGCTGAATATACACCTGAATTTAGACGAATAACTGCCTTGTAGCGACCTACGATCTTCTCGCAAGCGTCAGAGATCTCACCCAAAGAGGCACGTACCTTTGCTGCCTCAACAGCCAAAGCCAAGAGGTTACCCTCACCAGTACGTACACACTCTGTGATAGCTGCCAAAGCCTTCTCCACAGCTGCGTTATCGCGGTTAGCACGCAACTCCTGAAGACGCTTAACCTGGCTCTCACGAACTGCAGTGTTATCTACAGCCAAGATATCGATAGGTGCCTCCTTCTCCAAGCGGTAGCGATTAACACCGATGATAGTCTCAACGCCAGAGTCGATACGAGCCTGCTTACGTGCTGCAGCCTCCTCGATACGAAGCTTTGGAATACCTGTCTCGATAGCCTTTGCCATACCACCAAGCTCCTCAATCTCCTGGATGTGAGCCCAAGCCTTGTGAGCAATCTCGTGTGTGAGTGCCTCAACATAGTATGAACCAGCCCATGGATCGGCAGAGCGACATACGTTAGTCTCCTCCTGGATATAGATCTGGGTGTTACGAGCAATACGAGCCGAGAAGTCTGTAGGAAGTGCGATAGCCTCATCCAATGCGTTAGTGTGCAATGACTGTGTGTGACCCAAAGCGGCACCCATAGCCTCGATAGCTGTACGTGCTACGTTGTTGAATGGATCCTGCTCGGTGAGTGACCAACCAGATGTCTGTGAGTGAGTACGCAATGCCAATGACTTTGAGTTCTTTGGCTCAAACTGCTTAACAATCTTTGCCCACAAGAGACGTGCTGCACGCATCTTTGCAATCTCCATGAAGTGGTTCATACCGATAGCCCAGAAGAATGACAAACGTGGTGCAAACGCATCGATAGACATACCTGCGTTGATACCAGCACGCAAATACTCAAGACCATCTGCCAAGGTGTATGCCAACTCGATATCTGCTGTAGCACCGGCCTCCTGCATGTGGTAACCAGAGATAGAGATAGAGTTGAACTTTGGCATATTCTTCGATGTGTACTCAAAGATATCAGCGATAATCTTCATTGAGAACTCTGGTGGGTAGATATATGTGTTACGCACCATGAACTCCTTAAGGATATCGTTCTGGATAGTACCTGCCAACTGATCAAGAGTGCAGCCCTGCTCCAAACCTGCAACGATGTAGAATGCCAAAACAGGCAATACGGCACCGTTCATGGTCATAGATACTGACATCTGGTCGAGTGGAATACCATTGAACAACACCTTCATATCCTCTACAGAGCAGATAGATACACCAGCCTTACCTACGTCACCTACTACGCGTGGGTGGTCAGCATCGTAACCACGGTGTGTAGCAAGGTCAAACGCTACAGACAAACCCTTCTGGCCTGCAGCAAGGTTACGGCGATAGAATGCGTTAGACTCCTCGGCAGTAGAGAAACCTGCATACTGACGAATAGTCCATGGACGCATAACGTACATTGTTGAGTAAGGACCACGAAGGAAAGGTGCAATACCTGCAGCATAGTTCAAATGCTCCATGCCCTCAAGGTCGGCAGCTGTATAGTTCTCCTTTACAGCGATACGCTCGGCAGTCAACCAATCCTCCTTGGGAGCCTTCGCAGTGGCGCAGCACTCTGTAGCTGCAGCCTTATATTCTAGATCTGAAAAATTTGCTCTCATAGCTTATAATCGATTAAATGCCCAACTTCTTAAGATAATCCTTCAAGGTCTCCAATACGTTGCTCTTCACGTTGATAAAGTTATTGATGCCCTGTGCCTCAAGCTCTGGAGCGCAAGCTGGAGCGCCTGCAACAACCAAGATAGCCTTATCGCCAAGAAGCTCCTTAACGCGAGGTGCTACAGTTGCGTAATCGTCATCTGAAGCACATACTACAACGATCTCGGCCTTTGATGCCAACGCTGCCTCTACACCCTCCTCAACAGACTTGAAGAATGTGTTATCCTCAACGCGGATACCAGCACATGCGAAGAAGTTGCATGAGAACTGTGCGCGAGCGCGAGCCATACCCAAAGTACCACAAGTGAGCATGAATGCCTTTGGAGTCTTACCAGAACGATCAACGCTCATACGCATCTGCTCGAATGCCATAGCACCACGATAAGGCACTAGAACATTTGCAGATGCCTCTGCACGCTTAACCTTGCAGTCGCAAATAGCTGCATCAGCAACCTCTGTGAAGTTAGGATACTGGTTAGCACCAAGCAAGATGAGGCGGCGTGTAGCAATAGCCTTATCCTTTGCTGCGGCAGAAGCGTTTACGCGCTCAACGATGAAGCCCTCCTTGAATGCAGCGATGTAACCACCCTTCTGCTCTATCTCACGGAACAATGTCCAAGCCTCCTTTGCGATGCTTGCTGTAAGTGACTCGATGTAGTATGAACCACCAGCAGGGTCGATAACCTGGTCGAAGTGTGACTCATGCTTCAAGAGAAGCTGTGCATTACGAGCAATACGCTTTGAGAACTCTGTTGGAGCCTCGAATGAGTAGTCGAATGGCAACACCTCCAAAGAGTGTACGCCAGCGATAGCTGCTGACATAGCCTCTGTAGTGCCACGCAACATATTTACGTATGGGTCATAAACAGTCTGGTTCCAAGTAGAAGTTACGGCGTGAGCAACCATCTTGCATGAGCAATCCTTCGCTGGGGCATAAGCCTTAACGATGTTAGCCCAGAGCATACGTGCTGCACGGAACTTTGCCATCTCAAGGAAGTAGTTAGCAGTAACGGCAAATGTGAAGCGAATCTTGCGAGCTACCTCATCGATAGATAGGCCACGCTCCATAAGCTTCACGAGGTACTCGTGAGCTGCAGAGAGTGTAAATGCCAACTCCTCAACGATTGTAGAACCTGCGTTAGAGAATGTAGCACCTGAAACATTCACTACCTTTACGCGCTTGTACTCCGCTGTAGCCTTCACTAGCTCGGCAATAACATCGAAGCAGTTACGCTCATTCTCCTTGCAACCGCAAGTACCCTTTACAGAGAGAGACTTGATGATTGGGTCGATGCAGAAGTTGAGACGAAGCTCATCCTTTGGCTCGGCAGCATACTTTGCCAAAACCTTGTTGCACAACGCTGCCAAGGCCTCTGCGTCAGCGCCACAGAAGGTCAATTCTACTGCTGTAGGAACGATATCCTTCAAAAGTGCATCAACATCTACCTCGCAAGCACAAGACTCACAGAAGCAGAAGCCCAATGAATCAACACCAGAGTTAAGGAGCTTCAAAGCCTCCTCGTTAGCCTCCTTTGCGCACTTCACCGCGATAGTCTGGTGAACACGCCATGTGTTGTCCTTTGAGACACCACGAACGTATGGGAACTCACCAGCCTCACGACCAAGATACTCTACCTCTGCGAGGTTCTCGGCACGGTAATAGGGACGTACATTGAATCCCTCGCCGGTCTTCCATACCAACTTGCGCTCATAATCTGCGCCCTTAAGGTCAGTTGTGATAACGGCCTCCCACTGCTCTGTAGTTACAGGTGGGAACTCCGCGAACAACTTTTCTTTGGTATTAGCCATAGTTGTTTTAGATTTAATTGTTTTTAAGTGTGTGATATTTAATATCTTATATTCTTCTATGCACTGCAATATTAGGCATATATATCACCTCACGCCTTACGCACGCGAGACTCTATACCCCTAAAACTCAACAAAGTTACAAAAATATCCCACGAAAAGCAAATTTTTCTTCTATTTATTTAGGCCACGCCACCTATTAGGAACAAAAAAGGCCAGCTCATAGAGCCAGCCCTTATCATCAGATATTTTGTGAATTACTCCTTAACAGTAAGACCATCGATAACCGCCTGTGCGTTAGCTACATTATTACCAGCAGTTACGTTCTTCATAGCTGCAATAGCCTGATCGAACATCTCCTTCTCGTTGTAAGCTACACCTAGAAGGTAGTTAATGTCGCTACGACCCTCGTCAGTAAGCTGTGCTGCGAGTGCTGTCTCGGCATACTCAATCATCTTGTTAAAGTCCTTCTTACCATAGTATGCCTGCATGGTAATCTTTGTTGCCATTGCAGCATCCTCAAGCTGCTCTGCCATAGCGATAATACCATCGTAGTCGTTAGCCATCTGAAGCTTTGCAACCTCGTTGTTGGTATACATATCCATCTTTGACTGTGCCGCAGCGATAGCCTCTGCATACTTACCAGCGTTGAGCTGTGAGATCTTTGTGCAGATCTTCATACCCTCTTGATACATATCGCTCTTGAAGTAGCTCTCTGCGAGGTTCAAAGCCATATCTGTATTACGTGGGTCAGCCTCGTAACCCTTTGAGAATACGGCGATTGCTGTAGCATAATCCTCCGAGTTGAAGGCATCAGCACCCTTTGCCTGATACATCTGACCTACGTATGTGCGGTTCTTGTTCATATCAGCTACATTCTCATACATCTCCGCAAGGTTAGCAGCCTCGGTGAAGTTTGCAATAGCCTCATCGTAGTTCTTTGCGTTGAAAGCTGCGACACCCAACTTATTGTAGCATGTTACAATAAACTTCTTTGAACCAGCGATTGCTGTCTGCTGATTTGCATCTGGCTCATCGATATCCCAACCTGCATTAATAACCTCCTCGAACTGCGCAATAGCCTCTGTGTAGTTCTTTGCCTTTGCATTAGCAAGACCCTGCTGGAAGAGAGCCACGATGTCTGTCTGTGCAAAAAGTGTAGTAGCACCCATAAGGGCTACAACTGTCATAATAAGTTTTTTCATAGATAGTTAGTATAATATTATTCAATCTGTTTTTCAGCAAAAAGCATCCGCAAAGTTAAAACTTTGTTATGTAATCTCAAAATTTAGAGCCTTCTATTTACGCAACGAGGCAAAAAATTGTCTCATAAGGGCTTCACACTCCTCCCCTAGCACCCCGACAACCACCTCGGTCTTGGGGTGTAAGATACGCTCCGAGAGTGTCGAGTAACCACGCTTCTCATCCCTTGCTCCGTAGACCACACGTGCCACCTGACTCCACGCTATAGCCCCAGCGCACATGGCACATGGCTCCACAGTAACATAGAGCTTACACTGATTCAGGTACTTACCGCCAAGTGTCTGTGCTGCAGCGGTTATCGCCTGCATCTCGGCATGTGCCGTAGCATCCACAAGCGTCTCCACGAGGTTATGCCCACGGCCTATAACTCTGTCGCCTGCAACAACCACCGCACCTATAGGCACCTCTCCCTTTGCTAACGCACGCTCCGCCTCGGCTATTGCCATACGCATAAATTTTTCATCATTTCGCGCCACAACGCTATTTTTTTCGGTCATATATTTATATATATATTGAAAAATTACTACCTTTGCGAGTTGCAAAGATAACAAAAATATAGAAACTAAAATATACTGCTAATGTACAGATCACACAACTGCGGAGAACTCCGCATAGAGAATGTAGGCCAGGAGGTTATCCTTGCTGGTTGGGTACAGAAGGTTCGTAACCTTGGTGCCATGGCATTTATTGACCTTCGTGACCGCTTTGGCATCACACAGATTACCGTTGAGGAGCACTCTGCGGAGGAGGTGAAGGCCGTAGCTTCGGAGGTGGGACGCGAGTATGTCCTTCAGGTTAAGGGTAAGGTTATCGAGCGTTCATCGAAGAATGGCAAAATCGCAACTGGCGATATTGAGATTTCAGCATCGGAGATTAAGATTCTCAACCGTGCTGTGACACCTCCATTTACCATCGAGGAGGAGTCTGACGGTGGCGATGACCTTCGCATGAAGTACCGCTACCTCGACCTTCGCCGTCCACCCCTTCAGCGTGCCATGATTCTTCGTCACCGCATGGCGCAGGCCGTACGTCAGTTCCTCGACAAGGAGGGATTCCTAGAGATTGAGACCCCATACCTCATCAAGTCTACTCCCGAGGGCGCACGTGACTTCATCGTGCCTTCGCGCATGAACCCTAATCAGTTCTATGCCCTCCCACAGTCACCACAGACCTTGAAGCAGCTCTTGATGGTTGCGGGTTACGACCGTTACTTTCAGATTGTACGCTGCTTCCGCGATGAGGATTTGCGTGCTGACCGTCAGCCAGAGTTCACACAGATAGATTGCGAAATGTCATTTGTTGAGCAGGAGGATGTACTTGAGATCTTTGAGCGCTGGGCGCGTTACATGTTCAAGGAGGTTATGGATATAGAGTTCTCGGAGCCATTCCGCCGTATGCCATGGATTGAGGCTATGGAGAAGTATGGTTCTGATAAGCCAGACTTGCGCTTCGGCATGGAGTTTGCCGACATCACCGACCTTGCACATGGCCACGACTTTGCAGTCTTTGACTCTGCAAATTATGTTGTAGGTTTTGCTGCCGAGGGTTGCGCATCATATACCCGTAAGCAGATTGACGAGCTTACAGAGTTTGTGAAGCGTCCACAGGTAGGTGCCAAGGGTCTTGTATGGATTCGCATTGACGAGGCTGGTAACATCAAGTCATCTATCGACAAGTTCTTCACAGCGGAGGATTTGAAGGCTATTGCGGAGCGTGTAGGCGCGAAGAGTGGCTCTATGATATTTATCCTATGTGGTGAGAAGTTTAAGACATTGACGCAGCTATGCACACTTCGTCTCGAGGTTGCCGAGCGTCTTGGCTTGCGCGACCCCAAGAAGTTTGCGCCACTCTGGGTTGTTGATTTCCCAATGTTTGAGTGGGACGAGGAGACACAGCGCTTCTACGCTATGCACCACCCATTCACCTCTCCAAAGCCCGAGGATGCACACCTCTTCGACACTGGCGAGCTTGGCAATATGCGTGCTAACGCCTACGACTTTGTATGTAACGGCACAGAGATTGGCGGTGGTTCTATTCGTATCCATGATGCAGAGCTTCAGGCCAAGGTATTCAACGCTTTGGGCTTCACACCCGAGGCTGCAGAGGAGCAGTTTGGCTTCTTGATGAATGCCTTTAAGTATGGCGCACCACCTCATGGTGGCTTGGCATTTGGCTTCGACCGTCTCTGCTCGTTGTTTGGTGGCTCGGAGTCTATCCGCGACTATATCGCCTTCCCAAAGAACAATGCAGGCCGCGATGTTATGCTTGATGGCCCATCACCTGTAGCACAGGCACAGCTCGATGAGTTGTTCCTATCGCTTGTTGAGCCTACGAAGGAGTAATCCTCGAGGCATCTAAAAATTATGGGGCTGGCTAAAAAGTAACTTGGCCAGCCCCTATAACTTAAGAGAGTGAATAAAAAGATGTAGTTTTAGGCTTGCGAAGCCCGAAAAAGCGGAGTTTACTGAACGTAAATGAGCATTTTGAGGGCAAGCGTAACGACAAAATACACTTTTTATTCACTCTCATTTTATTATGTAGCTATGCAATCATAAAAAAATGGAGGGCTGCACCGAAGTACAGCCCCCTCATCTTGCAAGTGACCGATGAAGGCCACTAATCGTAGCAAAGTCTACTACATCTCCATACGAGATGGCTTAATCTCGAAGCCACTCTTTGAGAGCTTGTTAGTGTGATTCTCCTTTGTACGGAAAAGCTCACGCATAGGCTCATCGCCAATTACAAGGCTTGAAAGGCTTGGGCCCTTATCCTCCCACCACTCTGCATACCACTCTGCGTCAGTACGAGCCTCATCGTATGATGTATTTACCTCAAGCTTTGCAAGCTCACTGTAGTAACCCTCTGTATCGATAACCATCGCAACAAATACATACTCGCCATCTGCCTCAAGAATAGTGTATGACTTATCAGTATTCATTGAACCGTACTCGTTGATAGACCATACAAGACCATCCAAATACTGCTTATCATTATATCTATCGTAACGACCTGTCCATACATAAGGCTGACACCAGAATGCACTCCACTCACCCTGAATATTGTACTCAAGAGGGAAGATAAGCTTACCAGAGTAGTAATCACTTCCGAAGCTCTCATAACCTGGCAACAAAGCAATGTCGCTAGCCAAGAAGTAACCGTTATTGATAATCTCGACAGTTGCAGAACCTGCATCGCTAGAACGTGTAGAGAACTCGCAAACGAAGATCTGCTCTGTAGTTGCTACACCACCACGTGAACCGAAGGCATAAAGAACGTAGTCAGTGCCTGGCTCAAGACCGATAACATTCTGGCTATATGAACCTGAAATGAACTCATAAGAGCGATTCTCGAGCAAGTACTGCTGACGCTCTGCATCGGTAGTACCAAATGTAGCCCAATCTGAAGCTTTCTCCCAACCAGCGATATAGAAGTCATCGTTGGTTGTCTCAAAACTGATATATGCAGTCTGCACAGTGATATTTGATACCGATGGAGTAATCACGTTATCAGACATCTCTACATCACCAGTCATAACCTCTACGATAGTAGGCTCCGAGCAGCAGAGACCATGCTCATCCATAGCAAATGCAAAGAGGTAATACTTGTGGTTAGCCAAAAGCTCAAACTCGAAGTGGCTACGTGGAGTGCCATCAGGATATGTACCCTGGCAGTTGTAGAAGCTGATAATATCGGCATATGACATATCAGTCATCATCTGCTGCACAGCATTTGACCAGTAGAACTTAACTGCGTCAGCTGGAGTGTTAATGAAGTCCAAAGATTCGATATAGCTATCAACAAGATTGCTATTTAGCATATCGAAGTAGTATGCACCCTGGAAACCGCCCTGTGGAGTAACATCCGCAGTAACTACAGTGCCATCTACAGAATACTGTGCGTCAAATGATGCAGAGATGTACTCTGGAGTCTTTGTAGTAATAGTAAACATTGTTACATCAGATGCAAGAGCGCCAGTCTCCCAATCGAAGTAGTACATATAGAATGTATAAGGCACACCAGATGCACCCTTACTAACAGTGATACCACGCTGGTCACCAATCTTTGCACGAGTCTGCATGATATCTACAGCTGACTCGCCGTAGAATGAGCCCAAGTATCCGAAGTATGCATAGTCATCCTCGTAGTAGTCCTCACCTGTCTCGAAGCCTGACTGAAGGATGTAAATAGGGTCTGCAGACATCACGATATAAGGCTGTGTCTTGTTCTCTGGAATAACATCAACAGTGTAAGAGAAGAGGTCAGGAGTAACATTCTCGATAGTGAAGCCAGCACCTACTTTAGCACCCTGCTTTACAACGAATACTACATCCTCTGCATAGCGATACTTAACAGTAACCAAACACTCACGACCCTCAGTACCTGAATTTGCATCAACAGTGAAGCCAAGAGCGCCTGTGATACCATAGTTAAAGCTGTTTACCCAATCAGCTGAAGCCTCTGCAGAGATCTTCTCGCCAGCGTGAGGATTTACAATCTCATACTGAACAACATAAGTACCACCTGCAAAGCTTGCACTGAAAGCATTGTCCTCCTCCAATTTTAGCTTAATCTCCGAGTCCTTGATAATTACTGGACCTGGCTCTGGCTCTGGAGCTGGCTCCTGTGTCTTGTCACCCTCCTTCTCACATCCAACAACGAGTGTCAATGCAAAGATAGGCAACAACGCCCACAACAAATTTTTGATTGTTTTCATAGTAAAATTAATTTAGGTTATAATATTGTTTATTCTCTATTTCTTAAAATATTTAAATAAAAAAATACTCCTTCAGGTGACAAATATACGAATAATTTACAAATTGTAACACAAATTACTCTTTTTTTTCGTCTCTCAATCAGACGATTTGGATATTGTAAATAAAAATTATATATTTGTATGCTAAACATAATATGAAACCTAAAACTTTAAGTATGAAAATCTTTTATAAACTAATGCTACTCCTTGTTGTGTTGTGTGTATCGTTATCGGTAGCATGTACCAAGGATAGCCCCAAGGTTGAGGAGGTTAGCACCGAACTTGAGGTAACCCTCGACAAGCGAGAGATTACGATAGATGGCAATGGTGGTCAGGTAGATATTGGCTACACCATCCTCAATGGCATCAACGGCATCGATATCGTTGCCGAGGCTGATGTGACATGGATTGAGGATATTCACACCCTTGACAGCCATCTATACTTCACCGTACTGAAAAACCTCACAAACAAGAGTCGTGAGGCTACCGTGGCTGTTCGCTATCCAAACTACAGCATGCAGACAATAAAGATAACACAATCGGCTAGCGATGCCCTAACCTTCGTGTTTGAGATATGCGACATCAAGACCACAAGCTGCACAACAAAGCTCTACCCCTCTGACGAGGATACACCTTATATTGTATATATGGCCGAGAAGGATTACCTCCTAGCAAGCCAGATAACAAACGAGCGTGAGCTGTTTGAGGATGACTACAACACCTACACAAGCTGGGCTGCAGAGTATGATGTGACAAACATCGAGCAGTTCCTATACCTCAATCAGATTGCCTTTGTTGGCGAGACCAACGTCACATGGACAGGTATGGTACCCGACAGAGAGTATGTCCTATATGCCTACGCTATTGAGTTCAACGAGGATGGTAGTGACTACACCCTTGCCTCGGCAGTGTCACACGAGATTGTAGTCCTCCCTACAAACGTATTCAGCGACATAGAGTTTGATGTAGATATTACCGTTGATGGCCCTAAAGCTACCTATGAGTTTACACCACTAAATTGGGATGGTAAGTACTACATCGAGATATTTGCCGAGGGCGACTACATGTATCTCGACAAGGGTGAGACCCCTGATGAGGAGTACTGCAAGCAGGTAGCAAACTCGTGGATTGGCCTTATCAACCTATATATGCAGTCGGGATACTCGGCAGAGTATCTATTGGAGGTGATGTGTCTCGAAGGCCCCGACTCATACTCCGAGGAGCGCCTATCGGATACCGAATACTGCATGATATTCTATGGTATAGAGATGGTTGATGGCCTACCACAGGTGACCACAAAGCCATACGTCACACACTTCCGCACCGAGGAGGTTGAGGCATCCGACATGACCATAGAGTTTAAGGTTGAGAACTGCTATGTTCGTGTTGCAGATATCACCATCACACCATCATCTGACGAGCCATACGTTGCTACGTTCCTCCGTAAGAGCGACATCCCTTACACCAATAATGACGAGATCATCAGATGGTTGCTTGGCTACGACCTATCGGGAAATACCTACCGCGGAACAATAGAGAGCAACATCGTAGGCTTGGAGCCTAACACCGAATATGTAGCCTTGGCATTTGGATACTACGGAGGTGTTGTCACCACCGAGCTATTTACCTACGAGTTCAAGACCGATGAGGAGGGAGAGTGCGAAAATGACGTGCTTGGTGTAAACATCACAGGCCCATATAGCCTCACAGCTCTCGAGGCAGCAGAGCCCGATGACTTCTACAACTATGGCATGTTTGAGCCTATGGGCTGGTATGCTATGTGCGCAGAGATAGAGACAGAGGTTGAGGAGGGCAATGTATTTATGAACATATACAACGCCTCGGAGCTTGTGACCGCAGGCATGGAGGCTATCAAGGCCGATGTATGCGCATACGTATCTCCTCGCAGCTGTCTATTTACTGGCGAGAACGACAAGCTATATATTATATGTGCTGTAGCCATGGACTACAAGGGTAACTACAGCGAGATGTGGGTATCAGAGCCATTCTCATACTCGTTTGACAATGGCACACGCGACATCAACGAGCTTCTCGGCAAGTTGGGCTACGAGGTGGAGACACAGAGCGCAGCACGTTCGAGCATCGACCTACGCCTAAAGATATAGGCTACAGATAGCGTTTGTGTTAGCGCCGCCTAACAATGAAGTAACCCCAAAAGTTTCGAGCTTTTGGGGTTTTTCATAACATAACCCACACGGACATAAAAGAGCGATCCTCGGAGAGTGATACTCCCCGAGGATCGTTGCTTCGTGCAATAAGCTACAGAGTGTAGCCTACAGCAGCTATATTAGTTACATTTAGAGTAGCCACATGCCATACATGTCAAGCAGCCATTCTGGTATGCCATATTCTCCTGGCCACACTGTGGGCAACGGCCCTTACCACGGGTACCATCCTTGATATACTGCTTCAAGGCGCGCTCCACGCCATTCTTCCATGTGTTGATGGTTTCCGAATCGAGGTGAAGGCCATCCACAAGCTGCACCACCTTATCGATAGGCATGCCATAGCGAAGAACACCCGAGATGAGTTTTGCATAGTTCCAGAACTCCTCATCGAAGAGACGTGAGATACCTCCAATGGTGTTGATATAACCATAGCGGTCCTGATACTGGAAGTCGTAACGCTTGGTGCCATTAGCCTCGGTAACCTTAAGGATATTACCATGTGTGATAGTCTTTGGGATATACATAGCATCCTCCTCAATCTTTCCGGTGAAGATCTCATAAGGACGGTCATCCTGCTTACCAACAAAGGCAATCCAATCCTCCTTGCCATTCTTGAAACGTACGATATCGGCAGGGATAGACTCTGGGCGGCGTATAGACTGCTCGCTAGAGCAACTCTTCTTCGCACCATCCTTTGACTTGATATCGAGAAGCACGCCATCGCGGCAGCCATCACGATATACGGTGATACCCTTACATCCTGACTCCCACGCTGTGCGGTATACATCGGCAACAAGCTCCTCGGTAACCTCGTTAGGGAGGTTCACAGTAACAGAGATAGAGTGGTCTACCCACTTCTGTATAGCGCCCTGCATCTTCACCTTTGCAACCCAGTCGATGTCGTTTGCTGTGGCGTGGTAGTATGGCGATGCCTTGAGCCACTTCTCAAGCTCCTCCTCCGAGATATTCTGAAGCTTTGTGGTGTCGTAGCCATTTATCTCGAGCCACTTCACAAACTGGTGGTGGAAGACGTAGTACTCCACGAACTTCTCGCCAGTCTCATCCACAAATGTAGCGGTCTGATCCTTATCCGATGGGTTAATCTTACGGCGGCGCTTATAGACAGGGCGGAAGACAGGCTCAATACCTGATGTTGTCTGCGACATTAGCGATGTAGTACCCGTAGGGGCGATGGTGAGCATAGCGATATTACGGCGACCATACTTTGCCATCTCCTCGCGCAACTCTGGAGCTGCCTCGCAGATACGCTCAATCATAGGGTTACCCTGCTCCTTCTCAAAGTTGAAGACACCGAAGGCACCACGCTCCTTGGCCATAGTAACTGAAGCACGGTATGCCTCAACAGCCAAGGTCTTATGTACATTAACAGCAAACTCAATAGCCTCATCCGAGCCGTAGCGGAGACCTAGAGCTGCCAACATATCACCCTCGGCAGTGATACCAAGACCTGTACGGCGACCCTTAAGTGCCATAGTACGTATCTTGTGCCATAGCTCAAGCTCTACGCGGCGAACATCGTCATCCTCTGGGTCAGAGGCAATCTTCGAGATGATAAGGTCTACCTTCTCAAGCTCAAGGTCGATGATATCATCCATCAAGCGCATAGCCTTTGCCACATGGCTCTTAAAGAGGTCGAAGTTGAACTTTGCATCCTTGGTAAAAGGTGCCTCAACATAGCTCAAAAGGTTCAACGCCAACAAACGGCAGCTATCATAAGGGCAGAGAGGAATCTCGCCACAAGGGTTTGTAGAGACTGTGCGGAAGCCCTCATCAGCGTAGCAATCAGGAACACTCTCACGAATGATAGTATCCCAGAACAACACACCAGGCTCGGCAGACTTCCAAGCGTTGTGGATAATCTTATCCCAGAGCTTCTTGGCATCTATATCGCGAGCAATAGTTGGGTTGTCCGAACCAATAGGGAACTGCTGACGATAAGGTACTCCAGCCACTGCTGCACGCATAAACTCATCGTCAATCTTAATAGATACGTTCGCACCTGTAACCTTTCCTGTATCGACCTTTGCATCGATGAAATGCTCGGCGTCAGGGTGCTTGATAAGGAGTGAGAGCATGAGCGCACCACGGCGACCATCCTGCGCAACCTCGCGTGTAGAGTTTGAGTAGCGCTCCATAAATGGCACAATACCTGTTGAGGTGAGTGCCGAGTTAAGAACAGGGCTTCCTGTAGGACGGATGTGTGAGAGGTCGTGACCTACACCACCACGGCGCTTCATAAGCTGCACCTGCTCCTCATCCATACGGAAGATACCTCCATAAGAGTCCGCAGGATTCTTATGACCGATTACAAAACAGTTAGAGAGTGATGCCACCTGAAGATTGTTACCAATACCCGTCATAGGGCCACCCTGTGGGATGACATAACGGAAGTGGTCGAGAAGCTCGAAAATCTCATCATGACCTAGCGAATTAGGATAGTTACCCTCGATACGTGCCAACTCGCTGGCGATACGGTGGTGCATATCCTCTGGCGTAGACTCATATATCTTACCAAAAGAGTCCTTCAAGGCATACTTGCTAACCCAAACCTGTGCGGCAAGCTCATCACCCTGGAAATACTCCCTAGAGGCTGCAACTGCATCTTCATACGCTACGACATGAAGTTGCTCATTATTAGACTTTTGACCCATTTTTATATATATTTTTTTATTTTAATTTTCCAATTTATGGTTGCCCAGCCAGCACCACCTCACGTTTTTAGGCTAATTCAGGCATACAAAATTCGTAATTTTTTATCTGATATGCCAATTTTTGCAACTATATTTTTTCGACACTTTATTCACAAAAAACAAAAATGTGCGTCACAGATACCTCTGACGCACATATCATTTTTTTTATATCTTTTTATCTCTTTTTTGTCGCTATTTGCAGCACAATCTTAAAGAGCCAAATACCTATAAATCCCGATAGTACGCCCACAAATGCACCTAGAAGTATATCCTGCGGAAAGTGACAGGCTAGATAGATGCGCGAATAGCAGATTAGAAGTGCTATGATTGGCATCGCTATACTAAACCACTTACGGCGGATAGCGTAGATGCTTAACATTGTTATTGCTACGATGGTAGATGTATGTCCCGACACCGTGCCATTGAGGTTTCCTGTGCGATAGCCGTTGCTTACAAAGTCCAAGCCCTCACTAAACATAGGACGTAGGCGCGCGGGGAACTCGGGAAGAAGATTCGCCAGGATGCCCTGATGCTTGAAGATTCCTGCCGTGATATCTGCAACACCTATGGCAACACCCATAGCGACTAACAAGGCGACAATGCCTCGCCAGCCATAGTTGCGACACACCATATATATAATAAGTATATAGAGCGGTATCCACATCTTCACACCCGACACCAAGGTCATAAAACTATCGAGCCACGCAGGGCCATCGAAGTTCAACATCTCAAACAGAGGCCAATCCCACCTAATATCGTTCATAATATCCTAAAATTAAAATGCTGCATATATTGGTAATCCCGCCGCGGCACCCACTTCCGCAGCAAGCATAGCGTTACACTGCATAACAGCCCATATAGCCACAACCATAATAACCAACTGACCCACAAAGCCCACAGAGGTAACACCACGGCGCAACGCCTCATCGACACCCCTTGGCATCAAGTGTAGGAGGTATCCCAGAGCCATAACAACAAAGGCCACGACAGACTTCTCAACCACAGGCACTATATCCTCTATCGAGAAGTTATAGGCTATGTTGTGTAACATATCTGCCACCACACCCATATCCTTGGCCGTGAAGAGCAACCATCCGAAGGATACCAAGTGGAAGGTGAAGAGCGTGGCTAGCACTCTACGCATAGGCTTCATATCTGCGCCAAGAGCCTTTGCCCCAGGCACCACCTTTAGCCATACCTTATGGAGTGCCAATGCCAGGCCATGCAACAATCCCCATGCCATGAATGTCACACCTACGCCATGCCACAAGCCACCGAGGAACATGGTGATAATGAGATTCAGATAGGTGCGGAATGCACCTTTGCGGTTACCGCCTAGTGAAATGTATAGGTACTCCTTCAGCCATGTGGAGAGAGAGATATGCCATCTGCGCCAAAACTCGGTAATGGTTGCCGAATGGTAGGGAGCGTTGAAGTTATCGGGGAGACGGAAGCCGAGCATAAGGGCTACACCCTGCGCAATATCGGAGTATCCCGAGAAGTCACAGTATATTTGCAACGTAAAGCCATAGATGGCCAGAAGGGCCACAACGCCACTATCACCCATCTCACCAGCAAAGGCTGGGGCGACAAAGAGCATACCTAGGCTCTTGGAGATTACGGCATACTTGATAAGGCCTCCAGCAATAAGCGACACTGCGCGACCAAAATCCTCGCGCGTGACAACAACCTTTGGAGCCTCGATCTGTGGGATAAACTCGCGTGCCTTGACCAAAGGACCTAGGAACATCTTTGGGAAGAAGGATAACAAGAAGATGTAATCCGAGAGGTGGCGCAAAGGCTTTATCTCACCACGTGAGATATCGACTACATAGGCTATAGATTGAAATACGAAGAAGGATACGCCAGCAGGCACCACAACACTCTCCCAGTCGAGAGTCCCCGAGCCATAGAGTCCATTTACAACGCCAACAAAGAAATCCGTAGCCTTGAAGTAGACGAGGATTGAGACATTTATCACCACACTCAACGCCACATAGAGACCTCCCGAGAGGCCCCTCTCACGGCGGCGATATAGGCCACGACCGATGAGAAAATCGCTCACAGCGACAAAGAGCAACAACAGTGTGTAGACTCCCGAGAGCTTATAGTAGAAGTATAGCGAGAAGATTACGACATAAAGAGTACGCAGGTAGCTCCTATTGCGCACTGCGAGATATCCCAAGCCAAAGAGAAAAAAGGCAAAGAGAAATAGCCCTGATGTGAGGGTTAGAGGTGAGGATGGATCATAGCACAACAATCCAACAAGGCGCTCCAACACCTCATCACCAAAGTCAAAGAGCGCTTTGACGCTATTGTATATCCACTCCCACGCCATTACTTAAGACCCCTCATTATTAGTGTGTCGAGAGAGGGACGCACCATATTCAGCTCACGTCTAACGTTGATAGTAGCCTCCTTCAACATCTGCCACTCTGCCTCACGCTGCATCTCCACCTCGCGTCTCTCAACTCTTCGATACACAGGCTCAACAATGGCATAGGTAAGAAGTTCGGCGATGCGCTTTCCTCCAGCAAAATTTATATGTGTATAATCCTTTGCGGCCCAGCCCCTAGCGACAAACTCTGGCATACCGCCATAGGTTGCCATAGCCGCTGCCGTATTCCAGAATGTTACATTAGTGCTATCCGCTGCGGCACGCTGCGCTGCCGACAACGCATCCACAGAGCCAATAGGCTCATACATACCATTGCTACCCTCCACCCAACGGTCGCTAACGCCCATTATGAGGATTGCGGCATTGGGGAAGCAACGCTCGGCGTATGCCACCATATCGCAGAGCTGCTTGCGGTAGCCGCTATAGCCACGCTGCCCCTTCTGCATAATATTTAGACCATACTGCAATACCACCATGTCGTAACCCAGAAGCTCATCTATCTCGCGGTTCACCATAGCTCCCGTGCCAAATATAGCATGTCCATTGTTGCTACGCACCGAGAAGTTATCAACCGTAACACCCTCGCCACCCTCCAACGAGAGACCATAACACAAAATATCACCCTTGGCAACCCTCACCGTAAGGCTCTCTATCGCCGCAGCCTCGATATATATCTCACGCATACGGTCATATCCCGCCACCTCAATCTCGTTTATCACCGTGTCGTTGATAGCAACCTCCACACTACTAGTGTCGCGGCTATAGAGCAGTACTCTGGCACGAGTACACGAGTCGAGATGCTCGAAGGCCTGCGTAGAGGCTAGGCGTGTCTTGGCACCCACACCACCCTTGGCGAGATATCCCGATACGAAGAACTTATCGGCAACATCTTGTGGTGCGCTCTTTGGCTTCATAACGCTATATGCCGACCAACCCGAGGATGCACGCTTCGCGCTTCTTCGCACCGTGGTAAAGGGTATATCGCACGACACAAAGCCTACACCGCGGCCACCAAATATCCTCTGCAGCTGCTCACGAAGATCCGAGGTGAGGATATCTCCCTCAACAAAGGAGTCGCCCATAAATGCTATGCGCACCCCCTCGCCCGAGGCTAGCTTATCGACAAATCTCTCGAAGCGCGAGGTGGCTAACGTATCAAAATCCTCAATAGCCACACTGCAACGCTCTGCGATAGCCTTAATATCAGCACTGCGAAGTGAGGCTCTCTTATGGCACGTTTCATCCTCTACTATCCACTCATATCGCACAGGTGGTAGTAGCGACAACGAATCTACCACAGGAAGAGTGTCGAGAATCTCCATCGCCGCAAGCTCCTGCTCCAGACGCTCAATATCCGCCTCATACTCCACAACCTCATTCTCATTTTCGCGCAACTCCGAGAGGATGTCTACCCTCTCGAAGCGCATGCCAAAAAGCTCAAACTGTGGCACTACGCCGAGGGCTATCATGACAATAATAACTGCCAAGGTAAACCACCCAAGACGAGGAGAGATATCGCTATGTGGATTCTTCCTAACCATATTATCTACGACTTTTTATCAAGACTATGTAGTAAAGAATGGTGACTATAGCACTCAACGCCGCCACGAGATATGTGCGTGCTGCCCAGCGTAGTGCCTCATGTGCGCCATCAAGGCTCTCATCGCCCAAGGTACCACTACTCTCCAGCCACGCTACAGCTCGCTCCGAGGCATTATACTCCACGGGGAGTGTCACCAAGGCAAAGAGCGCAGAGATAGCCACAAGGGCGATACCCACCCAACAGAGTGCTGCGCTATTTGTAAACGACATCATCGCCACACCTGCCAAGATTACCCATCCAGCAACCTTCGAGGAGAAGTTTACGATAGGCACTAGCTGCGAACGCATACGTATAGGGCCATAGCCTGTGGCATGCTGCACAGCATGACCGCACTCATGCGCCGCCACGGCCAACGCCGTAATCGTAGCCGAGTTATAGACATCGTCACTCAAGTTTACGGTCATAGTCGTAGGATTAAAGTGGTCGGTGAGATGCCCCTTCACATGTGTTACAGCCACGTTGTAGATACCGTGGTCGTGCAACATCTTCTCGGCAATCTCGCGGCCTGTGATACCACGTGGCGAGGGCTTCTCCGAGTAACGGCGTGTAACGGCACTCAAGCGCATCTGCACGATAGCGCCAACAAGCGTCACAACGACCATAAGTATTATGGCAAAGCTATATGAGCTGCCGTAGCCATAACCCTCCGTAGCCGAGTAATGAAATCCTGATTGTAGTATAGTGAGCATAGCTCTAAATTTAAATCAACGTATATACATAAGCGGCATAACACGCCACCATGAAGAGGCCCTCGATGCGGGTCATCTTATCGCGACCTATCACCAATGCCGAGAGCATAACCAACCCTGCGGCAGCAACGGCGACATAGATATCAAACATCGTGACACCACCCATCTCGAGAGGCTTCACCAAGGAGCTAGTGCCTAGGATAAGCAATATATTTGCGATGTTAGAGCCTAGGACATTTCCCAACGCCAACGAGGGGCTGCCCTTGAAGATAGAGACAAGGCTTGAGGCCAACTCTGGAAGTGAGGTGCCACCAGCAACAAGCGTAATGGCGATAACCGCCTCCGACACTCCGAGCGACTTGGCAATATCTGTAGCACTCGACACAAATAGGTCACCACCAAAGATCAATCCCGCGAGGCCGGCAATAATCCATATTGGCACACGCCACATAGGCATCCTCTTATGCTGCTCCTCGATGTTACAACCAGCCTCAACCATAGCCTTACGGTCAGAGCGTATGGTGTAGAGTATCATCGTCACATAACCTACAAGGAGTATAAGACCCTCCCAGCGTGTAATGTCGCGGTGTAACAGCGTCACAAAGAGTAGCGCCATAGAGGCCAAGATACAGATTGGGATATCGCGGCGTATATTTGTCTTGGTGAAGACTATAGGTGCAAATAGAGAACATACACCTAAAATAAGGAACGTGTTAAAGATGTTTGAGCCTACGACATTTCCTATTGCCATGTCTGTATGGCCCTCCAGAGCCGAAATAATACTAATAGTAAGCTCGGGCATAGAGGTTCCCACAGCAACAACCGTGAGACCTACGATAAATTGTGGCACACAAAGACGCTCTGCCAAAGCTACAGAGCCATCAGTCAGCATCATCGCTGCGATGATAATCAAGGCTAACGAACCAATAAGCAACAAATACTCCATAAGTATATATCTATAAATCGCGCAAAGATAATAAATTGTCACGAGAATACAACATATAAAAGGAGAAAGGGGGCCTCCGACACACTTTTCGAAGGCTCCCTCATGTCAAAAGAGGTTTATCTACGATTATTTTGACCCTATCGTTAAATCAACGTATAGACATAAGCAGCATAACACCCCACAAAGAGAAGACCCTCCACACGTGTTAGCTTATCACGACCGATAACCAGCGCCGAGAGCATCACGACACCTGTTGCCGCAACAGCAACATAGATGTCAAACATCGTAACACCACCCATGGTCAAAGGCTTAACGGTAGAACATGCACCAAGAATCAACAATATATTTGCAATGTTAGAGCCTAGAACATTTCCCAACGCCAACGAGGGGCTACCCTTAATGATAGAGACAAGGCTTGAGGCCAACTCTGGAAGTGAGGTACCACCAGCAACAAGCGTAATGGCGATAACCGCCTCCGAAACTCCAAGAGCATGTGCCACATTTGTTGCACTTGTAACAAAGAGATTACCACCCCAGATAAGTCCTCCAAGACCTAGAATAATCCAGATTGGTATCCGCCACGCGGGCATTCGCTTTTTAGGTTGCTCATCCTCCTGTGGTGCATCACTTTGTGCCATTGCCCTTCTATCGGCACGTACCGTGAGATATATCATAGCTACATAACCCACCAATAAAAGAAGTCCCTCGAAACGTGTAATGTCCTGATTTAGAAGAGTCACAGCAAGCAATGCCAACGTGGCAAAGATACACATTGGGATATCGCGGCGTATATTTGTCTTGGTAAACGAGATAGGCATACACAAGGCACAGACGCCAAGAATAAGGAAGATATTAAAGATGTTAGAACCTACAATATTTCCTATCGCCATGTCGGAGTGGCCACTCCATGCCGAGAGGAAGCTAACCACAAACTCGGGCATTGATGTTCCTACGGCCACGATGGTAAGACCCACGATAAACTGTGGCACACGAAGACGCTCCGCCAAAGCCACAGAACCATCGGTAAGCCACACAGAGCCAACGATGATAAGCGCTAATGAGAGTACGAGAATTAAGAAATCCATAATAGTTTGACTATGTTTTAAAGTTGTTGCAAAAGTACTCAAAAAACAATATAACGAGTACTATCTGCTGTTAAAATATCATTACAAAATGGGTAGTACCAGGATACGACACCTCACACTACCCATTCATTATCTCATTTCATCTACACCTCTACCCCTGTCAATGCAGCTACTGCCCTACGTCCCTCATCGCCTAGCGATAGCGAGAAGTCATTGACAAACAGCGATATGTGACTCTCTATAACCCTATCATCCAGCTCCTGCGCGTGTTGCTTCACATACTCTCTCGATATCATAGGATTCCTAAAGGCATACTCTATACTTCTTCGCAACACACGCTCCACACGCTCCATAACCTCCGCATCTAGCTCCTTGTGTGCTACGATAGAGCCTAATGGCAGAGGCAGCGACCTCCTACGCTCCCACTCTAAACCGAGGTCAGCAACAAGCTCCAAATCGTAACGCTCATAGACAAAGCGCCCCTCGTGAATAAGCACTCCAGCATCGTACTCTCCACGAGCCACAGCATCGGCAATCTCCGAGAAGAGCATCGGCGTACGCCTCTCAATATCGGGGAAGAGACGCTCGGTTAAAAGGTTTGCCGTGGTGTGAAGACCCGGCACAGCAATATGACGTATAGCGCCATCAAAACCCTTGCGGCGCACCAAAAGAGGACCATTGCCACGACCCAACGCAGAGCCACTATCCAACAGCGAGTAGTGGCTCGAGATGTCGGCAAGAAGCGCCGTGCTACACTTCGTGATATCGTACTTTTGTGCTATTGCCGCAGTATTAAGCTGCTCAATATCAAGGTATTCCACCTCAAAGCGAAGACCCTCTACATCGATACGATTATTTATCATCGCATCAAACATAAAGGTATCGTTCGGACATGGCGATATCGCCAAACGAAGAACCCTACTCTCCATCCTTAACCTCTATTTCGGGCTTTGAGCCTTTACCCCAATTTATAGATACTCTACCAACAATGAAACCTATGAAGAATACCAATATGAAGAGCGCTATCCAGCCCAATGCAAAGATTATCTGGTCGCGGAAGTAGTGCCACACCACACCCATACATACCACAATGATAGCAATAATCAATAGATAGATTAATATCTGCTTTACTCTATTCATAACAATAATATTTTAGGATGTTCAACAAGTAAGTTCTCGCGTAACTATAACTATACTATCTCCGACAGGCTCTCCGCCAAGGCCTCCAAAGCCTGCTCAATATGCCACCTCTCAAAACCCTCGCCCACACGATTCGATATTGCTCGAATTTGCACTGCTCTGAAGCCCATTGCCGTAGACATGGCAAAGAGCGTTGCACCCTCCATATTTTCGATATCAGCGCCACAACTCTCGGCACCACAACCAGATACGGTGTTTGAAGCCACAGGTTTTAGAGATGTATATGGCTCAACACTATACTCCTCACGGAAGCGCTCTGGTAGCTCCACGACACTCTCACGCACCACCTCTACAACCCCACCTACCTCACACTCCTCGCCATAGGTTCCTGCAATACCTGCCAACACCACAACCTCACCTGCAAGAGGATGCCGAGCATTTAGACGTGCCAGCGTAGCTGCTGTAGCTGCCATTCCCACGCCCGATATCACCACCCTACGATTAGGATGTAGCTCACTAAATCTTTTAGCTTCAAGCCCCGTAGGAAATAGATACAACATATTGAGAAATAGTATTATACGTATAAAAAGCAGTAAGTAATCAGTAATAAAATTACCAATTACCAATTACTCACTGCTTATAGTTTATCTGCCGCAATCACATTATATAAGAAGTCGTATAACAATGGACTGCAGATGCTTTCGCTCGGCGAATTTCGAGACGATGGGCTGTACTTGGCGTACTGCCCATTGGTGAGAGAATTCGCCAGAGGAAGCAGATGTCTGCCTTATCTCATCAAATTTATACGATGCCCTCTACAGTACCATCCTCCGCTAGATGAATATTACCAGCCTGTGGGGTCTTGCTCAAACCTGGCATACGCATAATATCTCCGGCAAGAGCTACGATAAAGCCACTACCGGCATTAAGCTCTATATCCTTGATATTTATCTCGAAGCCCTCCACAGAGCCATAGCGCTTGGCATCGGCACTAAATGAGAACTGCGTTTTAGCGATACACACAGGGAGGTTATCCATACCCCACTTCTCGAGAAGTGCAATCTGCTTCTTCGCCTTTGGGCCAAAGACTACAGAGCCAGCACCATAGATATTCTTCGCAACCTTGGTAATCTTATCCTTGATAGAGTCCTCAAGGTCATAAGCGTAGTTGATAGGTGCTGAAGGATGTGTCTCGATAAGCTCAACCGCGGCACGTGCTAGGTCTGCGGCACCTGCGCCACCCTCGGCATAGGCATTGTTGATAACACAACGTACGCCAAGCGTCTCACAGTGCTTCATAACCATCTCAATCTCCTCGTCAGTATCGCTGGCAAAGCGGTTGAAGCATACGAGGACTGTCTGACCAAACTTATGAAGGTTGGCAACATGACGGTCGAGGTTCGCAAAGCCGCGCTCTAGGCCCTCGGCATTAGGGAGCTTAATCTCCGTCTCTGGCACACCACCGTGCATCTTAAGAGCTAGTGTTGAGGCCACAAGAACCGTAAGGTCGGGCTTAAGGTCGGCCTGACGACACTTGATATCGAGGAACTTCTCGGCACCTAGGTCGGCACCAAAGCCTGCCTCGGTAACGGTATACTCGGCATGTGTCATCGCCATCTTGGTTGCGATAACAGAGTTACAGCCATGAGCGATATTTGCAAAAGGACCACCATGGATAATCACAGGATTATGCTCTGTGGTCTGCACAAGGTTTGGATTAATGGCATCCTTCAACAGCGCCACCACAGCACCTGTAATACCTAGGTCATTAACCGTAAGAGGGGTGTCATCATAGCGCACACCAAGCACGATGCGACCAATACGAACATACAAATCCTCGATGCTCTGCGCCAAGCACAAGATAGCCATAATCTCCGATGCAGGGGTTATATCAAAGCCTGTCTCGGTAGGGATACCATTCGATGAGCCACCAAGACCCGACACTATGTTTCGCAACGAACGGTCGTTCATATCCATCACTCGGCGCCACATGATACGCTTCAAGCCCACCTGTGTAGAGCGATTGTGATATAGGTAGTTATCGAGCAGTGCCGCAATAAGGTTATTCGCCGAGGTGATGGCGTGGAAGTCACCGGTAAAATGGAGGTTGATATCCTCCGATGGCAACACCTGGGCATAACCACCACCCGTTGCGCCACCCTTCATACCAAAGCAGGGGCCTAGTGATGGCTCGCGCAAGGCGATGATGGCATTCTTACCAATATGGTTAAGACCCATGCCTAGACCAATGCTCACGGTGGTCTTACCTACACCAGCCTTTGTAGCTGTAATAGCTGTCACAAGGATAAGATGATTCTTATTCACCCTCTTCTCATCGATGAGTCTATAAGGCACCTTGGCAATATACTTGCCATAGTTGAAGACCTCATCATCGGGGAAGCCCACCTGCGCTGCTACCTCACGAATATTCTTTAGCTTCGTCTCTCTTGCAATCTCAATATCTGTTTTCATGGTATCGTTCTATAAATTAGTAATTCAGTTTTCTCACTACAAAAATAGAGCATCTTTTTTAATCTAACAAATAGATATTTTCAAACGGCATATCGACAACATCAATAACCACTCCACAAACGCTCCACAGGAGATAAAACTAGCGGTACTAATTAGCGCAACGAGCCTACAACAGCCTCAAGCTCCTCAACGGTAAGAGGTAGAAGTTTATCACCAATAAAGCGGCTACCGTTCTCTGTTACAAGGACATCATCCTCGATACGGATACCACCAAAGTTACGGAACGAGTCTAGAGCATCGTAGTTTACGATATCGGTAAACTTACCCTCGGCACGACACTTATCAATAAGTGCTGGAATGAAATAGATACCTGGCTCATCAGACATCACAGTACCTGGCTCCACACGCCATGTAGAGCGATGGATACATGTTGCAGACTTTGCAGCACGCTCCGCAACAGTAGAGAAGTCGAATGAGCGCTCACCGATATTCTCCAAATCGTGAACATCAAGACCCATGCCATGACCTAGGCCATGAGGCATGAAGAGGTACATGGCACCTGCAGCTACAGCATCCTCGGGAGTAGACTTTATAAGACCAACACCCTTCAAGCCATCAGCCAATGATAGGTATGCAGCCTTATGAATCTCGGGATACATAGTACCTGGCTTAATCATATCCTTAACCTCGCCATGCGCACGCAATACTATATTATATATATCGCGCTGCAAATCGGTGAACTTACCACTTACTGGATATGTACGTGTGTGGTCAGAGCAGTAGCCCTCCACAGACTCACCACCACCATCTACCAACAACAATCGTCCTGCCTCCAACACGCCATCGTGGTTGTGGTTATGCAAAATCTCGCCATGCTGCGTAACGATGGTTGGGAACGACACGCCCTGGCCATACGACTTTGCAATACCCTCCAAGCGACCAGCAATCTCGCGCTCAACAACACCTGGACGACACATACCCATAGCTGTAATGTGCATCTGATAGCCAATCTTAAAGGCACGCTCCAAAGCCTCAACCTCCTCGGCTGACTTCTTCTCACGCATCTCCGCAACAGCAAACATCAAGTCCAACGACTTACGCTCGTGAAGCATATCTAGACGTATACCGAGCAACTCGGCCATAGATATCTTCAACTCTGCGCGGTATGGAGGGAGGTAGTGTACTGGGCGATTCTGCTCAATAGCCTTGCGCAACACGCCACGTAGGTCGGCAAGAGGCGCTGTGCGCTCCACGCCCACCTCCGAAGCCTGCTCGGCAATAGTTGGCATAGGGCCTGTCCAGATGATATCCTCAACAGTGAAGTCATCACCAAAGATATAGGCATCACCCGACTCTGCATCGAGAAGACCTACCAACGAAGGGACATCTAGGCCAAAGTAGTAGCGGAATGTAGAGTCCTGACGGAAGTAATATGTGTTGTTTGGATAGTTATTAGGCACCTCTGGGTTACCAGGGAGAAGGATTAGACCCTTGCCTACGCGGCGTGCCAACTCGGCACGGCGACCAATATAAGTCTCTTTGCTGAACATAGTTATATAGTTTTAAGTTTTTAAATATTCTCTTTTAAATATACGTTGACTAGTGTGACAAGCTATCGTGCAACCTCTTTGTATACCTTATCACCACGGCGAACCTCGCTCACGGTCTTTATCGACATGTAATCGCCCTGCTTGGCACCCTCGGCAGGAAGCTCCTTAACCATGATGCCCTCGGCACGCTGCTCCACAACGCCACTCTTCTCGCCCATGATTAGGAGAGCATCACCCTCCTGAACCTCACACGCCTCGACCAATATCTCGGCAACACCAATGCGCTTAAAGTAGTTGGTAACCTTACCCATGTATACCTTCTTGAGTGTCGCCGAAGAGCCATAGTGCTGACTATGCTCCACCATACTCTTTGCGGCGTAGTAGCCACCCCAGAAGTCACGATTAAAGACCGTGCGTAGCTTCTCCTTGAGGGGTGCAACACTCTCGGCGTTAAACTCACCACGCTCCAAAAGTAGAAGTGCCTCGTTGTAGCTCTCCACAACGCGCTTTACATACTCTCCACCTCGCGCACGACCCTCAATCTTCAATACACGCACACCAGCCTCGATAAACGTATCAAGGAAGTCTATGGTACATAAATCCTTGGGCGAGAGGACATACTGACCATCGATATCTAGCTGCTGGCCAGAGTCCTTGTCGGTGATGGTATACTTACGGCGACATATCTGGCGACAAGCGCCACGGTTTGCCGAGTGGTGCGACTCATGCTCCGAGAGGTAACACTTACCCGACATCGACATACACATAGCACCATGTGCAAACATCTCAATCTTAACAAGTTCGCCAGCAGGGCCACATATCTTCTGCTCCTCAATCTGCTTCGATATTGCGGCAATCTGCTCCAACGACAACTCACGTGCTAGCACCACAACATCTGCCCACTGCGAGAAGAACTTAACAGCGGTGATATTCGAGATGTTGCTCTGCGTAGAGATATGCACCTCGATACCCACCTCGCGAGCATAAAGTATCGCCGCCAAATCTGTGGCAATGATAGCATCTATACCCTCGGCCTTTGCCCTGTCGATGATGCGGCGCATAACCTCCATCTCATCGTCATATATCACAATGTTCACGGTGAGATATGTCTTGACACCCGCAGCATGCGCTATGCGAACTATCTCCGCGAGGTCATCGAGCGTGAAATTAACAGAGGATGCAGCACGCATATTGAGCTGCTCAACACCAAAATATACAGAGTCGGCACCTGCAGCAATAGCTGCATTGAGCGACTCATACGACCCCACAGGGGCCATTATCTCTATATCCTTTCTTCTAATCATAAGGTTTACTTTTTACGGCCCATAAGATTACGCGCAAACTCCTGAAGGTTTGCAGTTCGCGACTTCTCTATCGATAGCTCCGCCAAGGCAGACAACGCACGCTCGAAGCGCAACTCTATCTGTTGCTCTGCCAAGCGGCGAACATCAAGTTTATCGTAGAGAGCCTTCACACGTGCTATCTTCTCCTCGTTAGAGAGCTTGCTATCGCGATGTGTGTTACGCAACACCTCGCGCTCCCTCTCATCGGCACGACTCATAGCCTGAACCATAAGGAAGGTCTGCTTACCCTCGAGGATATCGCCTCCAATCTTCTTTCCCAACGCCTCATCGCCATAGCTATCCAATACATCGTCCTGAAGCTGGAAGGCTATACCTAGCTCGGTAGCAAAGCGATATATCTTGCGAATATCATTAGTAGAAGCTCCAGCCATCGTTGCGCCAATCATCGCCGAGCCAGAGAGCAATGCCGAGGTCTTACGCTCAATCATCTGCATATAATCCTCAACCAAGACACCCTCCATGGTCTCAAAATCCATATCATACTGCTGACCCTCACACACTTCCAAGGCCATGTCGCTAAAGATAGTCATCACACGTGGTAGCACCTCTGGCGACACACGGGCGAGGTGCTTATATGCCGTAATGAGCATGGCATCGCCCGACAGGAGCGCCACATTACCACCCCACTTTGCAAATACCGAAGGCTTACCACGGCGCACATCGGCATTATCCATGATATCATCGTGCAGAAGTGTGAAGTTGTGGAATATCTCTACCGCCAAAGCCGCAGGCATAGCCTCCTCTATATCACCACCAAATGCCTCGGTAGTAATAAGAAGCAACACTGGGCGGAGGCGCTTGCCACCTCCCGACATCGAGTAGATAATGGGGGCATACAGAAGTTCTGGCTCCTCGGGTGTCTGCATCTGTGCCAAAGCACCCTCGAAGAGTTCTAATATCTCGCTGTTGGTATGTGTCATAATCTTCTAGATTGTATAACATCTTTAATTATTATGGCTCAAAATTAATGTTTTTTTTGCATAGATTAAAATTATTTTGGTAACTTTGACCAATTATTTTTACAAAATCGCTTTTTATTATGATGAAAAAACTTGCAATGGGTATCGACATTGGCGGTACCAACACAGCTTTTGGCCTTGTCGATGAAGATGGTAATGTAGTGGCAGAGAGCAAGATTTCCACCGAAAAGTATAAATACTTTGACGATTATAAGCCATATATCGATGCTCTAGCACAGGCTATGAAAGAGGTTATCGCCTCGCAGCCACAATGCGAGCTTATTGGTATTGGCGTAGGCGCGCCTAACGCCTGCATCCATACAGGAGAGATTGAAACACCAGCAAACCTCTGGAAGTTCGAGGACCCTACAGACCCACGTCCAGACTCTATCCGCATCTTCAAATTTGTTGAGGACTTGGGCAAGCACTTCGAGGGTGTTAAGGTGATGATTACCAACGATGCTAATGCTGCGGCTATCGGCGAGATGGTATTCGGTAATGCACGTGGCATGAAGGATTTTGCTATGATTACCCTCGGCACAGGACTCGGCTCGGGCATCGTATGTAATGGCGAAATGGTATACGGCAGCGATGGCTTTGCTGGCGAGTATGGACACATTGCCGTAGCATCACGACAGACAGGCCGTCAGTGTGGCTGTGGCCGCAAGGGATGCCTCGAGGCATACGTATCTGCTACAGGTATCAAGCGCACAGCGTTTGAGCTTATGGCAACCATGACTTGCGACAGCGAGCTTCGCTCAATCCCTTACGATAAGTTTGAGGCCAAGATGCTCTCGGATGCCGCAAAGAAGAATGACCCTATAGCGCTAGAGGCCTTCGAGCGTACAGGACGTGTTCTCGGAGAGGCTCTTGCAGACCTCACAGCTATCACATCTCCAGAGGCTATCATCCTCTTTGGTGGCTTGGCTAACGCTGGCGACCTCATCCTAAAGCCTACATACCGCCACATGGAGGAGAATCAGCTCACAGTTTTCAAGGGCAAGGTGAAGCTTTTGATGAGTGGTATTCAGGATAAGAATGTAGCTATTTTAGGTGGCGCAGCACTTATCTGGAAGCAGTATCTAGAGGCTGTAATTGAGAACTACTAGTACTTAACATACAACACAT
Source organism: Alistipes sp. (assembly GCA_017629985.1). Lineage (GTDB taxonomy): Bacteria > Bacteroidota > Bacteroidia > Bacteroidales > Rikenellaceae > Alistipes. The sequence continues at coordinate 44,017 of JAGBWD010000022.1, read as the reverse complement.
TAAAGATAATATGGCAGGCTATTAAATAGCTTGCCATATTATTGTTTTATCTTCTTTTTACAATCACCCTTGAGTCTACAAATTCGACACCCGAAACGCACCTCCCAAAGCTAGGAAAATAAGTCTACGGGCGTGAGGCGTGTAGGGTGCTGTGGCGTATAGTTATTTTTTAGTTCAAAAAAGTTCCATTTTTAGGAGAAATTTTGTAATTTAGCGCCGTTATTTTTTACTATGTAAAACCAAGCGCAAAATGGCTATCGAAACATACCACGTACCCGTGATGCTTGAGGAGTGCATCTCGGCACTCGACATCAAGCCTAATGGCATATACGTAGACCTCACAATGGGTGGCGGAGGACACACCCGCGAGATACTAAAACACCTAGGGGCAGAGGGACACCTCTACTCCCTCGACCAGGATCCCGATGCCGAGGCTAATGCCCCACAGGATAAGCGACACACCTTCGTAGCCTCTAACTTCCGCTTTGTACGTGGAGCATTGCGTCTTCGTGGTGTAGAGAGAGTAGATGGCATACTTGCCGACCTTGGCGTATCATCGCACCACTTCGATACCAAACACCGAGGATTCTCATTTCGTGGTGAGGCGCTCCTTGATATGCGCATGAACACTCGAGGTGGCCGCACAGCAGCCGACATAGTAAACACATACTCGAACGAGGCCCTCGCAAAGATATTTACCGAGTATGGCGAGCTGGATACCACATGGAAGATTGCAAACTGCATAGAGCGTGCTAGAGCCGAGAAGCCTATAACAACCACCGCAGAGCTGGTGGAGGCCGTAAAGCCATGTACACCGCCCAAGGATGAGGCGAAGTTCCTCACCAAGCTATTTCAGGCGTTACGTATAGAGCTAAACGGCGAGATAGAGGCTCTCAAGATGGCACTTGAGCAGAGTCTCAAGCTCCTAAACCCCGAGGGACGCCTTGTGGTTATGTCGTACCACTCGTTAGAGGATCGCATAGTGAAGAACTTTATGCGCAGCGGAAACAGCGAAGGTGTCATCGAGAAGGACTTCTTTGGTCGCGCACAGACACCGCTAAAGGTGATTACCCGCAAGGCTATAGTTCCTAGCGATGAGGAGATTGCAACAAACCCACGCTCACGAAGTGCAAAGCTTCGTGTTGCAGAAAGAGTATCGGAGTAACCATGGCTTTTGACAATAGAGAGATATACGACAACGATGAGAGACGCCGCATAAACGAGGAGGTGATTATCGTCAATGAGGAGCATGACGAGGATACCCCCTTTGCCGAGGACCAGGAGGAGCCACAGGAGGTTAGCCTGAATCCCTTGACCATGATTACCACGGGAAAGATACTCCCCAATGGTAAGCTCCCCTACTTTCGCTACTTAATCATCATTGCGGTAATGTGCTTTTTCAGCATATTCCTTACCTTCATGTCGCTGAACGCCAACCGCGAATATAGACAGCGCGAGAAGTATGCTTCGGTGCTTCATGAGCGCTCTGTACTCAAGGAGGAGGAGCGTTATAGCCTTTCGTCAAAGCAGGTGGTCACAGCACGCCTAAAGAGCCACGGCATCGAGTTGGTAGACCTATCGAAAGAGAGCCGATTAATTGAGAAGTAACAGATGGAACAACAAGAGAAAAAGATAGAGCAGAAACCACATACAATGAGGCACGATATCATATCGCGCATCAAGTCGTTGTATGTCTCGCTTATCTTCTGCGGATTGGGTGTTACGGCGTGCTTCGTATGGATTATTGCCTTCAGCCCTACGGTGCGTCACAACGCCGAGGTGATGGAGAACGGCATATATCGCTATAGCGACATAGAGGCACATCGCGGAACGATATTTTCGCGCGATGGAGAGCCTCTCGCCATATCGAGCCTGCGCTACAACATCCTCCTAGACTTCGGCTCGGAGGGTATCATAGAGGCCGACACGGCAAAATACCTAAAACATACCGAAAACCTCTCGCGTCTGCTAGCCTCACACTTCACCAAGGAGGATGCTGCGGAGCATGGATATAAATATATCTCGGCAGAGGAGTATCGCAAGATATTTATCAGAGAGTGGGAGCGTAAGGAGAAGAAGCGCCGCTCGTATAAGATTCTTCCGCGCACCATAACCATTGACGAGTGGAATATGATGAAGCGCAAGTTCCCCATCTTCAATGGCAACATTGGCTATGTCTTCAGCGCGCAGCCTAACGACAAACGCCTCTACCCCTCGGGAGATATTGCACGACAGACCATTGGCCGCTACGACACCATCGTAGTAAACAATGTGAAGGTTCCAGGTACGGGCTTGGAGGGGCTCTACAACCAGCATCTAGCGGGCAAGGATGGTAGTAGCAAGGAGCAGTGGATAGCACATGGCTTCTGGACACGTGTTTCGGATAAGGATAACCGTCCTGTGGAGAATGGCGCAAATGTGATAACCACCATTGATGCTGGCCTACAGCGTGTGGCGCATGCACGTCTCGACACCATGCTCCGCCAGCAGAAGGCCTCATTTGGCGTGGCGATGGTGATGGAGGTAAAGACCGGAAACATGCTCTGCATGGTGAGCCTTGGCTCGGCTACGGAGCGTGGCACAACATATAGCGAACGTGTAAACAACCATGCCCTAAAGACTGCCATAAGCCCCGGTTCAACAATGAAGCTAGCCTCGGCGATGGCGCTTCTGGAGATTGGTGGCTACGACCTATACACCAAGGTAAACACCGAACACTCACGCCCTAACCACCCTGTGAAGATTGGTGCCGCAAAGATTGAGGATTCACACGATGCTGCAGGCAAGGATAGCGATGGCTACGTGACACTCAAGGATGGCTTTGCACACTCCTCGAATGTATACTTCGCAAAGGCGATATACGAGGCATTCAAGGATAACCCAAAGGTATACACCGACTTTTTGTCGAAGCTACGTTTCAACGACTACATAGGCCTTGAGGCTTATGGTGAGCGCAAGGGAAAGCTCCCTATGGCTGATACTCCAGAGTGGAACCAGCGCGGCAGCACCAGCTCGCGACTGCCACGCATGGCATACGGCTATGAGCTAGATGTACCACCTATCCACATGCTCACCTTCTACAACGGTGTGGCCAACGAAGGTCGCATGGTGGCTCCCCGCATCGTAGACCGCATAGAGCGCGATGGTGAGATTGTGGAGGAGACCCCCGTGGTGACACTTATCGAGAAGATGTGTTCAAAGAGGACTCTCTCGCTTTTGGATAGCTGCCTTGCCGCAGCTTCGGAGCGCACAGGACGTCACTTCAAGGATTTGGCAGTACCTTTTGGTTGCAAAACAGGTACTGCGCAGATGTGGAGTACCTTCGTGAGCGAGAGCCGCATCGACAATATCCAGATGCGCAACGGCATAAACGGCAAGGAGGACAACTACTACTATGGCTCCATCATCTGCACCATGCCACAGGAGAGTCCCAAGTATACGATTATGGTGGCTGTGTGTAAGCAGGCTACCCCTACCAACCCCACATACTTTGGCATCGACCTATCAGCTCCCGTAGCATCAGACATCATGGAGTATATCTATGCTAACGACCCATCGCTACACTCTGTGGTGGAGAGCGCCACAACACCTTACGCCCCAGAGGCGATAAAGGGTGGCAAGACCAAGCATGTAACAAAGGTTGGCTCGTTAGCCAAGAGCCTCAAGGATGCTAGCGAGGGTGAGAGCTGGAGTAGTGTTTCGCGAGATGGTGAAAACACGATAATTAAGGGTGTGAAGATTGAGGAGGGCAAGGTTCCCGATGTGCGAGGTATGGGCCTCACGGATGCTCTCTACATATTGGAGCAGGCGGGGCTTAAGGTGTCACATCGTGGCAGTGGCCGTGTGAGAAGCCAGAGCCTAGCGCCAGGAAGAGCAATTCATGAAAATATGAAGATAGAACTCTCTTTGGAGAGATAGAAATAGAGATACAACTATGAAACGAGTTCAGGAGCTACTCGATAATGTTCGAGTATTAGAGATACACAACTCTACAAACCCCATTGTAGAGTCACTAACATACGACTCACGTGCTGTGGAGCAGGGAGCATGCTTCTTTGCTGTTCGTGGCACGGTGAGCGATGGTCATAGCTACATAGCCTCGGCAATAGAGCGCGGAGCATCGGCCATCGTCTGCGAGAGCCTCCCCGAGACCCTCACGGAGGGCATCAGCTACATCCTTGTTGAGGATAGCAATGTCGCTATGGCACACATCGCAGCAGCCTTCTACGACCACCCATCCGAGGAGCTACGCCTTGTAGGTGTCACAGGCACCAATGGCAAAACCACCACAGCGACACTCCTCTACGATATGTTTATGGCGATGGGCTATAAGGCCGGCCTTATCTCCACTGTCATCTACCGCATTGGTGAGCGTAGCATACCCTCTACGCACACCACCCCCGACTCCATTCGTCTTAACAAGATGATGCGCGAGATGGTTGATGAGGGTTGCGACTACTGCTTCATGGAGGTATCCTCACATGCTGCAGCACAACACCGCATCGAGGCCCTCCACTTTGCTGGTGCGCTCTTTAGCAACCTCACACACGACCACCTCGACTACCACGGCACATACAAGGAGTATATACGTGCCAAGAAGTCATTTTTCGATGCTTTAGGCAAGGATGCTTGGGCGGTGGTAAACATCGATGACCGCAATGGCGAGGTGATGCTTCAAAACTGCAATGCCAAGCACTACCGTCTGTCGTTACGCTCCATGGCTGACTTCCGCACCAAGATTATCGAGATGCTCCCCGATGGCATGCTCCTACATATCGACAACCAGGAGGTATGGGTGAAGTTTACAGGAGGCTTCAACGCCTATAACCTCACCACGGTATATGCCGCAGCCACACTCCTAGGCATCGACAAGCTAGAGGTGCTTACCACACTCTCGAAGCTAGTCCCTGTAGCTGGTCGCTTTGAGACCATCATAGCCCCAGACCGCACCATGGCTATTGTAGATTATGCCCATACCCCCGATGCGCTGGAGAATGTGCTTCAGACCATTGAGGAGGTGCGCCGCGATGAGCAGCGACTCCTTGTGGTATGTGGATGTGGTGGCGACAGAGATAAGACAAAGCGCCCCGAGATGGCGGCCATAGCCACGAAGTATGCTACAACAGCGATATTCACATCCGACAACCCTCGCACCGAGGCCCCCGAGGCGATTCTTGATGATGTTGTTGCAGGGGTGGGAAGTGCCAAAAACTGGCTTCGCATCACCGACCGCAGAGAGGCAATACGCACCGCAGCGATGTTGGCACATGCCGAGGATATAATACTTATCGCCGGCAAGGGCCACGAGGATTATCAGATTATAGGCACCGTGAAGCACCACTTTGACGACCGCGAGGAGATTCGTGCAGCATTTGACGCCACACACATCAAATAACACAGATACACTATTAATAACCACTGAACACAAATAAACCCCTATGCTTTATAATCTTTTTGAATATCTCAACCAAAACACCGACCTCCCAGGTATGCGTGTTGGAGAGTATATCTCTGTGCGCTCTGCCGCAGCAATCATCCTCTCACTGCTCATTGCCATAGTCTTTGGTAAGCATATAATACGCATGCTTAAGCGCAAGCAGATTGGCGAGGAGATTCGCGACCTAGGCCTCGAGGGTCAGCTACAAAAGAAGGGAACACCAACCATGGGTGGTATCATCATCATCCTTGCGGTGATAATCCCCGTGTTGCTTTTTGGCGACCTGGAGAATGTATATATTCAGCTCATGCTCATCTCTACACTATGGCTTGGATTTATCGGAGGCCTCGATGACTACATCAAGGTCTTTCGCCACAATAAGGAGGGTCTTAACGGCCGCTTCAAGATTGTTGGGCAGGTGGGTCTGGGCATCATCGTGGGAACTACGATGTGGCTCTCGGAGGATATTGTGATACATGAGAAGACCTTTGAGACCAAACGCTACAACATCACAGATGTTCAGACTGGAGAGGTTGTTAGCAGCTACATCGAGAAGCAGGTGGTAAGCACCACACCACAGAAGAGTACAAAGACCTCCATCCCCTTCCTCAAGGATACTATGCTCGACTATAAGGCACTCACAGGGGGTAACGACACCTTGGCATGGATAGTCTACATCATCATCGCTATCTTTGTGATTACCGCAGTGTCAAATGGCGCTAATCTCACCGATGGCATAGATGGACTACTCACAGGAGTATCTGTTCCGATAGTCCTTGTGCTAGGTATATTATCATACCTCTCGGGACACCTCATATACTCCGACTACCTCAACATAATGTATATCCCCAACAGTGGCGAGTTGATAGTCTTTGCCGCGGCCTTTGCAGGAGCGCTCATAGGCTTCTTGTGGTACAACTCCTTCCCTGCGCAGATATTCATGGGCGACACAGGCTCTCTAACAATCGGAGGTATCATCGCCGTATTTGCACTTTGCATACGCAAGGAGCTTCTTCTCCCACTACTCTGCGGTGTATTCTTGGTTGAGGCTCTCTCGGTGATGATACAGGTGGGATACTTCAAATACACGAAGCGTAAATATGGTGAGGGTCGCCGCATATTCCTGATGTCGCCACTCCACCACCACTATCAGAAGAAGGGACTCTTTGAGACAAAGATTATGATGCGTTTCTTCATCATCTCGTTGCTCCTAGCAGCCCTAACACTCATAACACTTAAGATTCAGTAGCATAAAGCTCGATATAGTTTAACTTATAGAATTCCCTCCAAATTATGAAACGTAAGATAGCAGTTTTGGGTGGTGGCATCTCTGGTTATGGTTCTGCCATCCTAGCAAAGAAGAAGGGTTTTGATGTATTTCTCTCGGACAAGGGCAAGATTGCAGATAAGTTCAAGGCACGCCTTGAGGAGTGGAACGTAGAGTACGAAGAGGGCCAACACACCGAGGAGCGAATCCTTGATGCGGGTGAGGTCATCAAGTCACCAGGCATTCCAGATAGTGCGCCTATCGTTGTAAAGCTCCACGAGCGCGGCATACCTATCATCTCGGAGATAGAGTTTGCGGGACGCTACAAGGGCGTGGCAAAGACGATATGCATCACAGGCTCTAATGGCAAGACCACAACCACATCGCTAATATACAAGATTATGGTTGATGCAGGACGTAAGGTGTCGCTAGGAGGCAACATCGGCGAGAGCTTTGCATACTCCATAGCAACCGACAAATACTTTTGGCATGTGCTGGAGTTGAGCTCCTTCCAGCTAGATGGTTGCTTCAAGTTCAAGGCCGATATCGGAGTACTCACCAACATCACTCCCGACCACCTAGACCGCTACGACTATAAACTTGAGAATTATGCACGCTCGAAGATGCGTATCACGCAGAACCAGGGTGCTACAGATTACTTCATCTTCTCGGCAGATGACGACACCACACAACAGATGCTTACCGAGATGGACGATGACCTACGCGCACATCAGCTCCCCTTTGCCATAAACACAGCTATTGCTAGTGGCGATGGAGATGCTATTCTCGAGGGTCACACCTTCACGGCTACCGTAGGCAAGAAGTCGGTAACCATCGACACACGAAAGATGAAGATTGAGGGTATGCACAACGTGTACAACGCCATGTCTGCCGCATTGGCAACCTTGGCAGCAGGCGTAGACCCCAAGGTTATAAAACGCTCTATATACGAATTCTCACCTGTGGAGCATCGTCTAGAGCCAGCAGGAAAGCTCAACGACATAGAGTGGATTAACGACTCTAAAGCCACCAACGTAGACTCTGTGTGGTATGCCCTTGAGAGCATGAAGCGCCCTACGGTGTGGATAGCAGGTGGCACAGATAAGGGTAATGACTACACCCCATTGAAGGAGTTTGCACGCCGCAAGGTGAAGGCGCTGATATGTATGGGTGTGGATAATGCGAAGCTAAAGCGCGAGTTTTCGGATATAGTACCTGTTATCCGCGACTGCAACAGCTTCGAGGAGGCTATGGCTGCCGCACGCGAGGAGGCTCGTGAGGGAGATACTGTTCTTCTCTCTCCTGCATGCGCTAGCTTCGACCTCTTCAAAAATTATGAGGAGCGCGGCAGGATGTTCAAGGATTGGGTAGCAAAAAATATATTAAGCAAATAACAATGGGCAGAAACGAGAGACCCGAAGAGAGACTACGTACCCCGATACTAGAGGGTGACCGCGCGTTGTGGATTATCTACGCCGTGCTTATCGTCATATCTATACTTGTGGTATACTCCTCAACAGCAAAGATGGCCTACGATGTCTCCTCAAACCTCACCACAACCGAATCACTACGCCAGCAGATAATGCTGATACTAGTGATGTCGCTGCCCGTGATATTTGTCACGCACAAGATAAACTACACATTCTATCATCGCTGGGCAGGAGTATTCTACTGGGTGTCGATACTGCTTACCATTGCCACATACTTTGTGGGAACATCGATGAATGGCGCAGCACGCTGGCTCCCCATAGGCCCATTCCAGTTCCAGCCATCGGAGCTTCTCAAGGTGGCAACTATACTTATGCTTGCTAGGCGCATGGCAGATAGGCAGGCAACTATCGACAAGGTTAAGTTGATACCCACCTCGTTCCGCCTGAAGGATCCCAAACAGTGGAAGATTCTCAAGGAGAACACCTGGCCACTTCTCGGCCCTGTGGTTATCTCGTGCATAGTAATTGCACCAGCACATATCTCCTCTGCAGTAATCATCGCCCTCGCCTCGATGCTTACGCTATATATTGGACGTGTGCCAAAGCGCGAAATAGCAAAGACCATAGGTCTGGGAGCTACCGCAGCGGCTGTAGGCCTTTCGCTGCTATCGATGGTGGGCATTGGCCGTGGTGACACAGCCTTCACGCGCCTCACACGCTGGATAATGGAGCTTTTCACAGATAGCCGCCGAGAGTATGTCTACGAGCTCTCGGATACACAACGTGCCATGATTGCCATACACAATGGAGGCCTCACAGGCGAGGGTGCAGGACATAGCACATCACGCGCCGTAGTTATCCACCCCGAGAGCGACTACGCCTATGCCTTCTTTGCCTCGGAGTATGGCGCTATAGCAGCTATAATGCTCATGCTACTATATCTCTGGATTACCTTCCGTGCGATAGAGATATGCCGTAAGTGCATCACAGCATTTCCGACACTTATGTCGGCAGGCCTGGGACTACTAATCACCTGTCAGGCGATGTTGCATATCATCGTACAGGTAAACCTATTCCCCGAGACAGGACAGACCCTTCCGATAATCTCACGTGGAGGCTCCTCACTGCTATCTATGTCCATGGCACTGGGCATGATATTGAGCGTTAGTAGAATGCCATTTGTAAAGACTAAAAACAGATTATGAGCGATATACGACTAGATAAATATCTTTGGGCAGTACGCATCTTCAAGACACGAAGCGATGCCGCAGATGCCATACGCCAAAATAGAGTACTTGTGAATGACGCCTATGCCAAGCCCTCACGCGAGGTGAAGATAGGCGATAGAATCTCGGTACGCAGGGAGAGGGTTACCTATAGCTATAAGGTTCTGGAGCTTGTGTCGAGCCGCCAGCCTGCGAAAAACGTCCCAACATATTGCCTTAACTGCACACCACAGGAGGAGCTTGATAAGCTCAACGTGCCTCACGAGACAATATTTGTCTTCCGCGACCGCGGTACAGGACGTCCCACAAAGAAGGAGCGCAGAGATATCGATGCCCTTATGGAGGGTTTCTACTTTGATGATGGGGCATTTATAGATGATGATGACGAATAAGTAAACAATAATAAATAATAAACAGAGAATTTATGGAGTATAATTTTAAAGCCATCGAACAGAAGTGGCAGAAGAGATGGAGCGAGGAGGGTACCTATAAGGTAGATGTAGACCCATCGCGTCCAAAGTTTTATGTTTTGGATATGTTTCCATATCCATCGGGTGCAGGACTTCACGTTGGTCACCCACTAGGATATATAGCATCGGATATCTATTCACGTTATAAGCGACAGAAGGGATTTAACGTGCTACACCCTATGGGCTACGATGCCTTTGGTTTGCCAGCCGAGCAGTATGCTATCCAGACAGGACAGCACCCTGCAGTGACAACCGAGGAGAATATCGCACGCTACCGCTCACAGCTCGACAAGATTGGCTTCTCGTTCGACTGGTCACGTGAGGTACGTACCTGCGAGCCAGAGTACTACCACTGGACACAGTGGGCATTCCTCAAGATGTTCGACCACTGGTATAACAACAAGAGCCAGAAGGCAGAGCCTATCACAGCCCTCATCAACCACTTCGAGCAGCAGGGTACCGAGGGTCTGGATGCTGCAGCTACCACAGCACTATCCTTCACCGCCGCAGAGTGGTGCGCCATGTCAGAGGCAGAGCGCGAGCAGGTGCTACAGAACTATCGTCTCGCCTTCCGCGCCGACACCATGGTAAACTGGTGTCCTGCGTTAGGCACTGTGCTTGCTAATGACGAAGTTAAGGAGGGTCTATCAGTTCGTGGTGGTCACCCTGTGGAGCAGAAGCGTATGAAGCAGTGGTTGTTGCGTGTTACAGCCTATGCGCAGCGTATGTTGGATGGCCTTGAGAGCCTAGAGTGGAGCGAGTCATTGAAGGAGATTCAGCGTAACTGGATTGGTCGCTCGGTAGGTGCGCAGGTATTCTTCGATGTAGCAGGCTCGGATCGCAAATTGGAGATCTTCACCACACGTCCCGACACCATCTATGGCGTTACGTTTATGGTCATTGCACCAGAGCATGAGTGGGTATCGGAGCTTACTACAGAGGATAACCGCGAGGCTGTGGAGGCATACATCGCAGAGACAAAGCGCCGCTCGGAGCGTGAGCGTATCGCCGACACAAAGCGTGTTAGTGGCGTAAAGACTGGCTCTTACGCTATTAACCCATTTACGGGCAACGCTATTCCTATCTACATTTCAGACTACGTACTCTCGGGTTATGGTACAGGTGCTATTATGGCCGTTCCTGCACACGACTCACGCGACTATGCCTTTGCTCGCCACTTTGGCCTAGATATCATCCCTGTTGTTGAGGGCGGAAACATTGAGGTAGAGTCATACGATGCCAAGGAGGGTAAACTTATCAACTCCGACATCATCAATGGCATGGATGTAAAGGAGGCTATAGACTTCATGTTTAAGGAGGTTGAGAACCGTGGTCTCGGAAAGCGTCTTGTAAACTACCGCCTTCGTGATGCTATCTTCTCACGCCAGCGTTACTGGGGTGAGCCATTCCCTATCTACTACAAGGATGATGTGGCATACCGCCTCACAGATGATAAGCTACCTCTCACACTACCACCTATCGAGAACTTCGGCCCTACCGAGGAGGGTGAGCCACCTTTGGCACGTGTGGAGAAGTGGCACAACGAGGAGGGATATCCATTTGAGCTATCTACAATGCCAGGTTTTGCAGGCTCTTCGGCATACTTCCTTCGCTATATGGATCCACGCAACGACAAGGCCCTTGTTAGCAAGGAGGCAAACGAGTATTGGCGTAACGTAGACCTCTATGTAGGAGGTATCGAGCATGCTACAGGACACCTTATGTACTCACGTTTCTGGAACATGTTCCTCTATGACTTGGGTTATGTATGTGAGTCGGAGCCATTCAAGAAGCTCGTAAATCAGGGTATGATTCAGGGTCGCTCCAACTTCGTATATCGTGTTGTTGGCACCAACAAGTTTGTATCTCTAGGTCTTAAGGCCGAGTATGAGACACAGGAGATTCACGTAGACGTGAACATCGTTAAGAACGACATCCTCGACATTGAGGCATTCCGCAAGTGGCGCCCAGAGTTCCACGATGCAGAGTTTATCTTGGAGGATGGCAAGTATATCTGCGGCTGGGCTATCGAGAAGATGTCAAAGTCGATGTTCAATGTTGTGAACCCTGACTACATCGTAGAGGCTTATGGTGCAGATACATTGCGTATGTATGAGATGTTCCTCGGCCCATTGGAGCAGTCAAAGCCATGGGATACAAATGGTATTGATGGTGTACACAAGTTCCTACGCCGCTTGTGGTCTAAATTCTATAACCGTGATGGCAAGTTCCTCGTTAATGACGAGAAGGCTACACCAGCCGAGCTAAAGAGCCTCCACAAGACCATTAAGAAGGTATCCGAGGATATTGAGAACTTCTCGTTCAACACCTCTGTTGCCGCCTTTATGATCTGCCTCAACGAGCTTGGTGATTGCTCGAAGCGCGAGATTCTTGAGCCATTGACAGCTCTCATTGCTCCATTTGCGCCACATATCGCCGAGGAGCTATGGCACGCCATGGGTCACGAGAGTTCTGTATGCGATGCTGAGTTCCCAATCTTCAATGCCGAGTATCTCGTGGAGAACTCATTTGAGTACCCTGTGATGATAAATGGCAAGCTCCGCTTTAAGCAGGAGTATACCCTCGACATGGAGCAGAATGCTATCGCCGAGCATATCGTAACCACCGAGGGTGCGCAGAAGTGGCTCGAGGGCAAGGCTCCAAAGAAGATTATCGTTGTTAAGGGTAAGATTATTAATATTGTAATGTAATAACCCGTGAGGCTGGAGGGGTGACACTTATACCCCTTCGGCCTCCTTACTCTTGGGGTGCTAACACGTTTATCCGCCCCAACTAACCTTTAAGAGAGAATATGCGACACTTTATATCAATGTCACTATTTGCTGGGTTACTTATCGGCATTGCGGGACTTGTCTTTCTGCATGTCGGAGGCCTGGGTGGTGCCGCGCTCTTCGCCTTTGGCCTTATGTCGGTGACGCTATGCCAGGCGCTGCTCTTCACGGGCAAGGCGGGATACCTCCCCTACAAGGAGTCACTGCAACTAATACCTATGGTTCTATACAACGCCATAGGTTGCCTCATCACCGCCTACATAGCCTACTACACCATGAGTGAGGCCTCGCTTGCGCGACTCGATACAATCATGGCGGCACGTGAGGCGGCATCATGGCATGGGCTTATTGCCACATCCACAGGTACGGGCATCATCGTAACCCTCGCCCTATATGGCTCACGTAAGGGTAACTACCTACCGCTGCTCTATGGGGTCCCCGTGTTTATCATGTGTGGTCTTCCGCACTGCATTGCCGATGCCTTCTACTACTGGGTGGCAATCCTCGATGGCGACTTTGCGATGTGGATGGTTGGTGCATGGCTGTTGTCGGTTGTGGGCAACTACATAGGGTGTAACCTACCGCGCTGGTTCATGGGCAAGACCTTTGAGGCATAGCAAAAATGGTAATGATGCAAAAATAAAACCGATGACCTTTCAGGATCATCGGTTTTTATTTTCAGCTTTTCTCGCTATTTCTCTTTAGGCTCTGCCTTAATCTTAATCTTTGAGAAGGCCTTTACAAGAGTCTCGTTGTTAGTCTTTGCAGGGTCGTAAGTTACGGTAACTGTCTTTGTTGGAACATCTACCTGAACATCCTTAACACCCTTCTCATAAGGGATAGTATTTGTCACCTTCTTTGCACAGCCTGCACAATCGATGTCTGTGAGGAACTCAACAGTTACTGTAGACTTCTCGCCCTTTTTAGGCTCCTGCGCGTTTGCTACGCCAATACCAAAGAGTGCTACAAGGCACATCAAAATAATCTTCTTCATAGTTTATAAGGTTTTAAATTATTAACGTACTATATCTCTATTTATTGTTTAAAATATATTTTTAGTATATGTTGAGGCGCAAACCGATGTAGAACTTACGACCCATGAGTGGTCCCCACACCTGCGATGAGTTGAAGCCCTCCTGGTAAGGTACACCCACGATAGGAGCGTTACCATGGCCACCAACACCCTGAAGGTAATTAGCGATATTCTCGCAACCTAGGTATAGCGTAAGGTTACTAATCTTGTAGCTCACCTGCGCGAAGAACATAGGATATATTGGCGAAAGTGTAGGGTTGTTCATAGCCTTATCCATATCGCCATTAAGCTCTGGAAGACGTACGGGGCCATTTAGCTGTGCCGTAACATCAAATACCCAACGCTGAACAGCATACTGGATGTTGATAAGTCCCTTATAGCGCGATGTCAATGGACGCTCAACGAGGTAACGCTTGCCATCTCGCTCGAGAGTCATCTTTGCATTAGTATATCGGAATGTAGCAAAGAGGTCGAAGCCACGGAATGGCGTCCAGTTGAAGTCCACCTGGAAGTTATCTGTGTATGACTTGCCGCTAGTATTATATATAAGTATAGAGTTATTGCTGGTCTCCTGGTCAAAAACCATAGAGTTGAAGAACTGCGTACGGAAGTAGTCGAAGCTTATTGTAGCCTGATCGTCACCAGCTAGAGGGAAGGTCTGCGAGAGGCTACCACCAAATGTCGCTGCAATCTCCATATCGTTTGTGAGGTTGCCATACTCGATGTTTCGAGATGTAGTCATCATCCAGACATTATCCGTAACGAGGTTCTGGCGGCGGTATCCCATACCTGCCGAAGCACGAAGCGTGGTGCGCTTGGTGATGTTCCACTTGATATGTGAGCGTGGTGTGAGGAGCATCTGTGGTTTAGCATCGTAGTAGTAGTCACCATCAACCATAGAGTAGTCACCACGAACACCAACTACCAACGAGAACTTATCCTCGATGTTATAGGTATACTCCGCGAAGATACCTGGCTCGGCAAGCATCGACTTACCCTTTACTGCCCACATAGGAGTTATAGCACCCTCGACATCTACGCTCTGCTGTAGGTAGTTATTATCCATTAGGCGCACGTAACCCGACAAACCAGCATTGAGCGATGAGCGCTGCGTGAAGTAGTGGGCATAGGTGGCATTAAAGCGGAAGGCATCCTCAACAACATCCACCTTATTGACACCAAAATATGAGTCGGTGAGGTAGTTGTCATAATCAAATATCATCGCCACGTTATTCTGCACAGCATCCTCGGGGTCACCGGTGAAGGTACGCTCATAGCCTACAGGGATACCTAGCTTCACGTATGCGTTGATATTACGGTTGTGTATCTGCGAGCCATAAGGGGTCTGGAGAGGGTTCTCCATCATCTGGTCATAAAGATCCTTCTTATACCCCATCTCACCTCCGAGGCGGTTCTCGTTTACAACCTTCCAGCCCCAGCGTAGCTGCACACCACCAGCATTCTGCCACAACCACTTATTTGCCACGTTTATCTGATTAGCCTTTGGCATATCCGCAAAGCCATCCTTGTTCATATCGTGGTGCGCAGTGTCGAGCGAGCCGTGGGCCATGATCACTGTTGAGAGGCTCTTATCCTTGGTCAAAGGAATTGCTGACGACATGTTAATCTCGGGACGAAGCTCCGAATCGAAGTATACGTTGAGGAAGAAACGCTCATCGTCTGTAGGCTTGCGATGCTCAAGGTTTATCTGACCTGTGATAGCCTCGTGACCCGCAGTAACAGATGCCACACCCTTCGACACCTGAATAGAGTTAAGCCACATACCTGGAGTGTAGCTCAAGCCGTATGTAGCACCAGCACCCTGCATTATAGGGCGGTTCTCATCCAAAATCTGGGTATATGTACCTGCCAAGCCAAGCATCTTAATCTGTCGTGCGCCAGAGATAGCATCACTATAACCTACGGTTACAGATGCTGAATTCTCAAAAGACTCGGCAAGCGAGCAACAAGCCATCTTACACAATCCTGCAAACGAAATCTGCTCATCACGTGTGATACCGCTGCTCTTGGCATAGTTACCACGCTGCTGACCCTCCACAACAACCTCATCGATATCTACTGCCGATGCCGACATCTGAATATCTAGGCTCTCTACCTGCTTGCTAACCTCCATCTCGATTATGTCGTAACCAAGATAGTCCACCACGAGAGTCTCAAAGCCCGACACGCGCTTAATAGAGTAGCTACCATCGGCAGTGGTTGTGGCTCCTGCGGTAGTATTCTTCCAATAGAGCGTAGCTCCTATCAAAGGCTGGCCACTACTCTTGTCGGTTACCTTACCCGACAACGTACGTTGCGCCATAACCATCATTGGCAAGCACAACATTACAACAATTAAAAATATTGATTTTTTCATCTTCTTTATTTGGCTTAATTAAAATATCAACAACACCTACCCCCAATATTGAGAGTAGTAACTACTATCTACCACTAGATAGTTAAGCCAAGCATGGAGGGGCTCGTAGTCCTTGAGAGGATATATATGCAACATCAATAAGCGCAAACGAGATACTCCTATACTCCCGATTTGTGTCATCTAGAGAGGAGGCCAACTCTTGGGAGATGTTATCGACAACCATCGGCGACAGAAGAAGTGCCAAGGCGTGCGATGCTCGAGAATCGCTACGATGTGAAGAGTCTATATAATCGGTGTGATTATCACCTAGGATAGGGTGATGATGGTCGCAGCAGTCGGCACCAATGGTCACCTCATCGCTTGTGCAACAACCCTCTACGTGACACTCTGCGTGATTGTGGTGGTGTGGGTGGTGATGCTCACAGACAAGAAGCGATAGTGATGAGAGCATGGTGGCAACAACATATATTGTCACCATCAATAACGAATATATTGCTCTACGTCTTGACATATCTACTCCATATCTTCGGCCTTGTGCGATAGCTCGAAAGGCCCTTTAACTTATATACAATAAGTTACGGCGCAAAGGTAAGAAAATTTTTTGAGGATTACAGAAAAATTTATAAAAAATTATAACTTTGCACTATGAGCGCAAACAACAACCATAGCATGTTATCCCAGGCAGAGGAGTTACTTCGCACCACGTGGGGCTACGAGGCCTTTCGTCCTGTTCAAGGAGATATCATCACCTCGGTACTCTCGGGGCGAGATACTTTGGCCCTTATGCCTACGGGAGGCGGCAAGTCACTAACATATCAGGTTCCAGCCCTAATGCTGGAGGGGCTGACGATTGTTGTGACACCCCTCATAGCACTCATGAAGGACCAGGTGGATCAGCTCCACAAACGCGGCATATCTGCCGTAGCCGTACACTCTGGTTTGGACTCTAGACGTATCGAGATAGCACTCGACAACTGCACCTATGGCGATGTTAAACTACTATACATAGCCCCCGAGCGTCTAGCTACGGAGGCCTTTAGAGTACGTATGCGCAAGATGCACATCTCGCTTATTGCCGTAGACGAGGCGCACTGCATCTCTCAATGGGGTTACGACTTCCGCCCCTCCTATCTGCGCATTGCAGAGCTTCGCGAATATGCTCCAGATGCTACAATACTTGCTCTCACAGCCTCGGCTACGGATGTCGTAGCAAAGGATATCATGCACCACCTAGGGTTCAGCAAGCCAAATATTCTACGTACTAGTTTCGCACGCCCTAACCTCACCTACGTAGTGCGTGAGGTGGAGGATAAGTATTACCACCTGACACGCATAATAGAGAATGTGGAGGGTTCGGGCATTATCTATATGCGAACAAGAGAGGGGTGCGAACATCTGGCCAAACAACTACAAAACGATGGTCATAGCGCGGAGTTCTACCATGCAGGACTCCCAGCCATGGAGCGTAATCTCCGTCAGGATGATTGGCTCCAGGGTAAGAGACGTATCATTGTGGCTACCAACGCCTTTGGCATGGGTATCGACAAGGCTGATGTACGTTTTGTGGTACACTATGACCTATGTCACTCGCTTGAAGCATACTACCAAGAGGCGGGACGTGCAGGGCGCGATGGTAGACGTAGTTATGCCGTGCTTCTGCTATGCACAGAGGATAAGGATCGTGTGGAGAGACTCTTCAAAGCGGAGTTTCCACCCATACCAAATATCAAGCGCATATATGAGCTGATATGCAACTACCTGCAAGTGGCAATAGGCGATGGCGAAGGTGCTTCATTCATATTCAACATATACGACTTTTGTCACCGCGCCTCGCTATCAACCACAAATGTTATCCATGCTCTAAAGCTATTGGAGCAGAACAACTTAATGACTCTTATTGATGAGCAGGACAACCCTGCAAAGTTGATGTTTTGCTGTAGCAGAGACTCCCTATACAAGCTCAACACCGGAGGTAACGACATGGACCAGATGCTATATGCCATACTTCGCCTTTACAACGGCGTCTTCACCCACTTTCGCTCCATTGATGAGCTAGAGATTGCCACATCGGCAAAGCTCACCCCAGAGCGAACACACGAACTTCTGAAGATGCTCTGGCGCATGCACATCATACGTTATATCCCAGCCTCGCACTCCCCAATGATATATTTCAACACCGAGCGCATGGCGACCTCCGACATATTTATAGCTCCAGAGACCTACCACCACCGCTATAACCTTGCTGTAGAGAGGTTTAACAATCTGCTACACTATGTAAACTCTACGGACGAGTGTCGCAGTAATATTATAGAGCGCTACTTTGGACAAAAGGAGTGTGAGCCTTGTGGCGTATGCGATATATGTCGCCAGAAGCGAAACTCCTCAACACCAAATCGCGACATCAACAGTCAGATACTTGACATATTGTCTACCAGCGACTTAAGCGTAAAGGAGATTGTATCACGCATCTCCCATGAGCAGCGTCTCATAATTGAGCATATCGACAATTTGATAAGAATAGGAAAAATTTCGATTACAGAGTGCGGAAAACTAAAAATTAATGAGTAACTTTGTGCTTTGACAAAATCTTTTCAACGTAGGGATAGAGAATGACATATCGAAGTACTATAGATAATGATAGTGTAGCAGCTCTCGAAGCAGCACGCTTTGGTGGGCGCATCGTTATCGTAGATAAGATGGAGGATGTAGAGGCCGCATACAACGACCTCAAGAGCCACACAATGATAGGCTTCGACACCGAGACACGCCCCTCGTTTCGTGCAGGAGTATCGTATAAGGTGGGGCTACTGCAGCTCTCAACACCCGACACCTGCTACCTCATACGTCTATCGCACATACGCCTTGACAACCGCATACTCAAGATTTTAGGGTCACGCCAGATTCTTAAGGTAGGCACCGATGTTTCGGGAGATATACGCGCCTTGCATGCCCTGCGCAACTTCAATGCCGATGGTTTTGTAGACCTCCAAGTAGAGGCATCGCGCTGGGGAATAGAGGAGAAGAGTTTGCGAAAGCTGTCGGCTATAGTCCTAAACAAACGTGTCTCAAAAGCTCAACGATTGAGCAACTGGGAGGCAGAGAGCCTTACACCACAGCAACAGGAGTATGCCGCTACAGATGCGTGGATATGTCCCGAGATACTCAAGGAGCTTCAGCGTGTGGAGCCAAAGGCAGAGCCTTACACCATAATCTCGGTGATGCCCACACCCTCTACCTCGCAACCACAACAGAGGCACAAAGCTAGGCATCATCGCCGCCACGCGCACCACCATTCATCCAACAAGCAACATATAGAATAATCGATATTATGGCCAAGAATTACAACATAGTCCACCTACGCCGTGGCAAAGAGGAGTCTCTACAACGCTGTCACCCCTGGGTATTCTCGGGAGCTATAGAGCGTATCTCCGAGGGGATAAAGCCTCTTGAGGAGGGAGATATTGTCGATGTGGTCACCAAGCAGGGAGAGTTTATTGCTCGTGGACACTGGCAGATAGGCTCTATCGCTGTGCGTGTACTCACCTTCGAGAGTGAGGAAATAGACCAGAGCTGGTGGAACCGCCGCATCGCCGAGGCGTTAAACATACGTCAGGCGTTGGGTCTCTACAACAACAAGGAGACTACATGCTACCGCCTAGTACATGGCGAGGGCGACCTACTACCAGGCCTAGTGATAGATATCTACGAGCGTACCGCAGTGGTGCAGTGCCACTCTGTGGGCATGTATCACTCACGCATGGCTATTGCCGAGGCTCTTCGCGAGGCCTATGGCGAGGAGCTAGAGGCGATCTACGACAAGAGTTCGCAGACCCTCCCCTTCAAGGCTGACTTGGGAGCTATAGATGGCTACCTTTGGGGTCATAGCGCAAAAAGTGATACCATCGTTCTGGAGAATGGCCTAAAGTTCAAGGTTAATTGGGAGGAGGGACAGAAGACAGGATTCTTCATTGACCAGCGCGTAAATCGCGACCTCGTACGTCAATACTCCAAAGGACGTAAGGTGTTGAACACCTTCTGCTATACGGGAGGTTTCTCGGTGGCAGCTATGGCTGGCGGCGCAACAGAGGTTGTATCTATAGACCTCTCGGAGCGTGCCGTGAAACTTGCCGAGGAGAATGTCGCGCTTAACTTCGGCGCAGAGGCACCACACAAGGCTATAGCCTGCAACGCTGTGGAGTACTTGAAGGATATAGAGTCTGACTACGACCTTATCATTCTCGACCCTCCAGCCTTCGCAAAGCACCATAAGGTATTGGGCAATGCCCTTCAGGGATATAAGAAGATTAACGCTCGCGCACTGGAGAAGATTCGTCCCGGAGGTATTCTCTTCACCTTCTCATGTTCGCAGGCCGTAAGCCGCGACCTATTCCGCACCACAATATTTACCGCAGCAGCCATAGCACGCCGCAAGGTACGTATCATAGGTCAGCTAACACAGCCTGCAGACCACCCTATTAACATCTACCACCCCGAGGGCGAGTATCTCAAGGGTCTGGTTGTATATGTCGAGTAAAACACAAAAACATAAAATGATGAAGAAGTATATCATTCTCGCCTCGTGCCTAGCATTTATGGCGTGTGGCAATGGCGATGCACAAGCAATCAAGATTGACGAGCAGAACCACCTTAACGAGGCTTACAACTTGAGCTACGAGCTGGCTACAGCCGTAAAGGAGGCAACAACCTACGAGGAGTTTCAGGAGGCATCTCTAAATCTTAAGAGCTACGAAGAGGCCTTCCGCACACAGATAGGCGGTGAGTCCTACCTTATATTTTTAGAGGAGTGTAACGCTATACTTAACGAATAAAGGGCTATGACTATGAAGAAGAATAGAAAGCAAAAGGCTATACTAGCAACCATATACACACTATTTGTTGTACTACTACTTCTTGGCACACGTTGCGAGAGCCGTATACACCTCACCACTCCCGAGAAGGATGCACAGCACCTTGCCGAACTAGCCGAGACAATACATAGCGAGGCTGACCTACGTAAGGTGGAGCGCCTAGCATCGGAGTATGAGATTGCATACCGCAAGAGCTACAACGGCGCTAAAGCGCTATACTTCAAGTCGCTATATGAGCCTATTTTGGATGAGGCTGGTGAGCGCCGTGCCGCAATACGTGCCGAGGAGGACTATCTCGCCATGCAGCAGACCACGCTCCACAACACTATCGGTGATTTGGAGTCAGCATGGGTGATGCCACTAGGTAGCTACGAGGAGGAGCTTCAGAGGCTCATCGCAAACAACACCATTATCGAGGCTATGCAGGGCGAGCTAGAGGCCCTTATCGCCCAGAAGGAGGTTTATGCCTATGAGATTATTGACGCGGGATATCCACAGGATATGCTTCAAAAGCTTGGTCAGATGGAGGCAGATATCGAGGCCAAGGGTAATGAGATAAAGGAGATAGAACATAGAAACGCTATCATCAAGCTAGCCAACAAGTTGCAACTTGAGCGAGAGCTAGTTATTGAGAACAACTGCGAGGAGACAACCGCCGAGGCTACAATGTAGCCAATATTTCTCGCCACGTTAATAAGAAGAGGGCCTGCTCGTTGAGCAGGCCCTCATTGTTGAAAGTTGCATAACACAACTTCGGGCTAAAGGGGGGTTATAGTTCTCCTCGTCTTCTCCCCCTATCTTGTGATATTATCCGATAAGAGCCTCGTAAGCTGCAGCATCCAACAAACCATCAACCTCTGCAGGGTTAGACATCTTAATCTTAACAAGCCAACCCTCACCGTATGGATCCTTGTTTACGAGTGATGGATCTGCCTCAACAGCCTCATTGAACTCGATAACCTCACCACTTACTGGAGTGAAAGCATCAGATACAGTCTTTACAGCCTCGATAGAGCCGAAAACCTCGTTTGCCTCGATAGTCTCGTCAAGAGTAGGAACATCAACGAAAACGATGTCACCAAGCTGTGACTGTGCATAATCTGTAATGCCGATAACGGCAACATCACCCTCTACACGCAACCACTCGTGGTCGTTAGAGTACTTCAAATTAGCAGGAACATTAGCCATAGTAATTCTTGTATTAAGTTGTTATTGTTTAGTTGTCACACTTTTGCAACCACAAATATATATTTTTTTTATCGGACTGAAAAATTTTTCATGATATTTTTTCACAATCACCGCTTATGTGGCAATACAAACTCCACCTCCTTGAATGCGTACTCACCTATCGTGCCATCTTTATACTCGAGGCAGAGATGACCCGAGGGGCGCACACCACGTATCGTGGCGCGAAACTGCTCACCCGAAGCATAGGCGTATGTATGCTCCTCGCCTAGGTGATACATCGTTGCTATATATCGCTCCTCGATACCCTTTTTTTCGCCCCTCTCCAGCTCTGCATAGAGGCTCTTGAGGTGCGATGCAAATCTATCTAACACCTCCGCGCGGTCAAACATCACGCCTCGCTCCAGAAACATAGATGTAGGGTTGGGAATATCCTCGGGGAACTCTCGTTGATTGATGTTAAGGCCTATGCCAGCTATGGTTCGTGCCAGCGTATCGCCCGAGAGGGAGTGTTCTATAAGCACCCCAGCTATCTTATTATCCCCAGCATATATATCATTAGTCCACTTTATGCGACAATCTACGCCATAGTAGGCAAGTGTATCAACAAGCGCCAGAGCCACTATCTCCGAGAGTAGGAACTGCTCCATAATAGGTAAGAACGTGGGCTTTAGAACCACCGAAAAGGTTATATTCACACCCTCGGTGCTATGCCACGTATGGCCACGCTGTCCACGTCCTGCGGTTTGATGTTCTGCCCATATAATATCCATATGACCATACTGCGAGTCGCGTGCAAGGTCATTTGTTGAGGTCGTTGTATCTATATGATATACCATAGAGTCGTTAATATTTTGCTCAAAGGTATGAAAAATCCTTGAAAAAGGCTATCTTTGCAAGGTATATTATATAAGTAGGTATGAGAAGATATATAGATACTTTTGTTTCGGTGCTGATGCTATCTCTAATATTGATGGCATGTGGTGGCACATCCACTCCTAGCAAAGGGGGAAATACATCTCAAACAGAGAGCGTTACACTAGCCAAGCTTTATGATTATCGTGTCGTTGCCGAATATCCACACTCAACACGTAGCTACACCCAAGGATTGGAGTATGTAGATGGCGTGATGTGGGAGGGTACAGGGCGCGAGGGGCGCTCACACCTGCAGCGCATAGACCTTGCAACAGGCAAGGTGGAGGTGCTATCCTCACTTCCAGATAATGAGTTTGGCGAGGGCATCACACACTTCAAGGATAGGATATATCAACTTACGTGGGAGTCGCATAAGGCATACCTCTACGACAATATGGGCAAACCACTACGCGAGATTTCATATCGTGGCGAGGGTTGGGGATTGACCACCGATGGCGAAAAGCTATATATGTCGGACGGCACCTCAACAATACGTGTCGTAGACCCCGAGACCTTTGCTACAAATGGCTCTATATGTGTGATGTTTGATGGTCAGCCCCTCAACATGATAAACGAGCTAGAGTGGATAGATGGACATATATGGGCAAATGTCTACCTCACAGATGCTATCGTAGAGATTGACCCAGCGACAGGTGTTGTGGTAGGATATGTCGATATGCCAGCACTACGCGACAGGCTTGTAGACAACCCCGAGGCAGAGGCCTTCAATGGCGTGGCCTACAACCCTACTTCGGGACACCTATACGTCACAGGCAAGGATTGGAATAAGTTGTTTGAGATTGAAATAATAAAGTAACGATATATGGCAAATGTTAAGGAGCGCATCGAGGAGATTCTCGAGCGTCATATCATAGTTAAGGATGCAGCGATAGGAACAACACTCACTGGCACACGCCGTGACATACTCCCCGAGATGCTCTCCATCGAGGAGCCACAGCGCGTGGTGGCGATGTACAAGGAGTCGATAAAGGCTGGTGCAAAGTTCCTAACCACAAACACCTTTCTTTCCGACCCACTATCGTTGGAGGCCTGCGGCGTGAGCATCACCACCGAGGAGACTGTAGCAAAGGCCTTTGAGGCGATAAACGAGGCACGTAAGGAGAGCGATAAGGAGCTATTTGTATTAGGCTCTATAGGCCCCTCTACGCGCAACATCTCGCTAGCCATAGACCTCAAGGAGGAGGAGCTTCGCGACTCCTACCGCCGTCTTATCACCTCGCTACACCAGCAGGGCGCCGACATCTTCCTTATTGAGAGCATCACCGATGTTCGCAACGCAGAGATTGCCGCAGAGGTGTGCCGCGAGGTAGCTCCCGAGACCCCAATAATCTTCTCAGCAACGCTATCAAAGATTGGTGGTCTTCTAGCTTCGGGACGCTCCGTGGAGAGGTACGTGGAGGATGTGTCGAAGTTTGAGCCTCTAGCCATCGGCTTCAACTGCTCGCATGGTGTTAAGAATATAGTAGATAACCTTGAGCTACTTACTCGCTTCACCACTCTTCCCACCTATGCTGCACCATCGGCAGGAGTCCCTGATGCCAAGGGTAAGTATCCCGAGACGGTGAAGAAGCATACCGAGACTCTGCGCACAGCTGCCGAGCGCGGCCTTTTAAGCATCGTGGGAGGATGCTGCGGAACAACGGCAGAGTATACACGAAGTATCGCACAGATGGTACGCCACTATAAACCACGCAAATAGGCGATTATGAATAGCATAGATTTTCGTAGACATATTCATCAATACCCCGAACTATCTTTCGGCGAGCATAAGACGCAGGAGTTTATCCTCGAGCAGCTACAAGCCGAAGGCATAGAGTGTCGCGCCATAGCTGGCACAGGAGTATTGGCAAAGATAGAGGGTAGGAAGGGTAACCTAAAGCGTGCCGTGGTTCTCCGTGCCGACATAGATGCCCTCCCTATCAAGGAGCTAACAGAGGTGGAGTATTGCTCACGTAATGAGGGTGTCATGCACGCCTGCGGCCACGATATGCACGCTGCGATGCTCTATGGTGTGCTATGTAGGCTAAACCGCGAGCGTAACTTCGAGGGTACGCTCTTTGGCATCTTCCAACCTGGTGAGGAGCTAAACCCTGGAGGAGCCTCGATGATTCTTGCCGAGAGGCCTTTTGAGGGTTATGATGTTGCTGCGGTTATTGGGCAACATGTAGACGCACGTCTTGATGTTGGCCAGGTAGGCATCTGCCCTGGAGTATTTATGGCATCAAACGATGAGCTACGCTTCTGGATAAGTGGACATGGTGGACATGCCGCACGCCGCGAGGATATCAACGACACCGTTACAGCAATGGCAGATATGGTGGTGCGCACCACAGCCCTCAACACCCCCAATAGTGTGGTATCCATAGGAAAGGTCATTGCCGAAGGGGC
Organism: Alistipes sp.; assembly: GCA_017629985.1. GTDB lineage: Bacteria > Bacteroidota > Bacteroidia > Bacteroidales > Rikenellaceae > Alistipes. The sequence continues at coordinate 18,608 of JAGBWD010000022.1, read as the reverse complement.
TACAAATGTGATTCCTGGTGAGGTGTATGCCGAAGGCACCATGCGCACCTTTGCGAGTGAGGAGAGAGAGCATATATACACCCTTTTGGCAGCAAATGCCAATGCCATAGAGCAGAAGTATGGCGTAAAGGTAAAGGTGGATATCAGCCGTGGCTACCCCTCGGTTACCAATGACGTGATGCTCGCCTATGAGGCGATGATAGTTGCCACAGATGAGAACATCACAGTAAGAGAGATGGGGCGTATACCTATGGCCGAGGATTTTGGCTACTACACCGAGTGTTACCCCTCGCTATTTTACCGTCTTGGCGTGGGTGCAGCATCCGGAGGGTCGCACACCGCGACATTTCTCCCCGATGAGGCGGCTATGGATTATGGCGAGAGGATGATGCTACGCATGGCCTTACATATACTTAACAAGTAGTTATATGGGAAAGAAGAGAAATAAAAGGGGAAACAACCGCGATGAGCGTGCTTCGTTTATCGTGGATATGTTCCGAGAGTTCCCCGACAACAAATTTTCGTTGAAGCATCTTGCTGCAGCCTCGGGAGGAGCAGATAGAGATGGTCGCACCATGACCTTTGCCATTGTGCGACAGCTCATTGAGGATGGCTTTGTGGAGGAGGTAGCACGCAGCAAGTATCGTCTATCACGTTCGGCGATGCCACGCTACACTGGAGTTGTAACATCTATAACTCCCTCGTCACTATATGTTTCGGTGGAGGAGCTGGAGAGCGATGTCTTTGTCTCGCGCCGCAATGGCTGTGGGGCGCTCGATGGTGATAGCGTAGAGGTTGTCGTGGCACGCCGCTCACGCGATGGTGTGCTTGAGGGAACTATAGTTGCAGTGACAGAGCGTAGCACAAAGCCATATATAGGCACTGCGCAGCTCACCGCTAACTCCATCTTTGTTACACCTGATAGCCGCCGCCTGGCTACAGACATATACCTCTCTCGTAAGCGCTACCCCGAGGTGGAGGATGGCGACAAGCTCCTAGTTCGTATCATCGACTGGGCAGAGGGAGATAGGCTCCCCGAGGGAGAGCTTGTGGAGTCGTTAGGCAAGGCTGGCGACAACGATACCGAGATGCATGCCATATTGGCAGAGTTTGACCTACCCTACCACTTTGACGAGGATGTCACAAGGGCTGCGGAGAGCATCTCGGGGGAGATTACCGAGGAGGAGATATCACGCCGCAGAGATATGCGCGACAGGGTGACCTTCACGATAGACCCTGCCGATGCCAAGGACTTTGATGATGCACTCTCCATTACCGAGCAAGAGCTAGGAGTGTGGGAGGTTGGCGTACACATTGCAGATGTAACATACTACGTTACACCAGGCTCGGTGGTGGATAACGAGGCCCTGGAGCGTGCCACATCGGTATATCTTGTAGACCGCACAGTACCTATGCTCCCAGAGCGTCTATGCAACGACCTATGCTCGCTACGTCCGCACGAGGATAAGTTTTGCTTCTCGGCAATCTTTAAAATGAACGAGAATGGAGAGATTCTAGATGAGTGGTTTGGTCGTACAATAATCCACTCCAATCGTAGATTCACATACGAGGAGGCGCAGGAGGTTATCGAGACAGGAGTTGGAGAGTATAATAGTGAGATTATCATCCTTCACACCCTCGCACAACAGCTACGTGCTGCACGCTTCAAGAGTGGTGCTATAGCCTTTGCACGTGACGAGGTGCGCTTTATCCTCGATGAGAAGGGTCGCCCAACGGGAGTATATACCAAGGTGCAGAAGGAGGCTAATCAGCTTATCGAGGAGTTTATGCTTCTTGCTAACCGCCGTGTTGCGGAGTACTGCGCATATCGCATGTCGAATGGTCGCCGTGTGCCACGTCCTATGGTTTTCCGTGTCCATGATGAGCCATCGGAGGATAAGCTATCGCGCTTCAGGGAGTTTGCGTTACGTTTTGGCCACTACTTCAAGGCCTCGAAAGGACGTGCCGTAGCCAAGGAGATGAATAAGCTCCTAAACTCCATCGCTGGACATGCAGAGTCTAATGCCATAACCTCATTAGCCGTGCGCAGCATGGCCAAGGCGGTATATACCACCGATAACATCGGACACTACGGCCTTGCATTCCCCTACTACACACACTTCAACTCGCCCCTCCTCCGCTACCCCGACATGATGGTACATCGTCTTTTGGCGGCATACCTCGATGGCGAAAAACGCAAGGATAAGGATAACCTAGAGCAGCTCTGCGTACACTCCACCGAGCGTGAGATATTGGCTGCAGAGGCCGAGCGTGCTAGCATCAAGTATAAGATGGCGGAGTTTATGAAGGATCATATCGGCGAGGAGTTCTCGGGAACCGTGTCGGGCATGACAGAGTGGGGCGTTTACGTAGAGCTAGATGAGACACATGTAGAGGGCATGGCCTTCCTCCGCGATATTGATGAAAATGACTACTACCGCTTCGATGAGGCACGCTACGAGGTTGTAGGGCGCAACTCGGGTATCACACTAACCCTAGGAAGCCCCGTACGTGTAAAGGTGAAGAGAGTGGATATGAACCGCCGCACACTCGACTTCCAGCTACTTCTATAAGGGTAGTTATATTATGTAAACGGCAAATTGTAAGATACTTATGACTATAGACGAGATATTAGAGAAGGCCCTAGAGCGCGAGCCACTCACCCGCGAGGAGGCATATAAGCTCTACGATGAGGCTCCATTGCAGCTCCTATGTGGCGTTGCAGACACCATACGCCGTAGCGTTGTCCCAAATCCAAATGTGGTGACGTGGCAGATAGACCGCAATGTAAACATCACCAACGTCTGCAAATCGGGGTGTAAGTTCTGCAACTTCCACTGCAAACCTCATCAAGAGGAGAAGGCATACATCACCACCCTTGCCGAGTATCGCAAGAAGATTGATGAGGCGATGGCACTAGGCGCCGACCAGCTACTACTACAGGGTGGCCTACATCCTCGCCTAGGCATAGATTTCTACGAAAAGCTCTTTTCGCAACTCAAGAAGGAGTACCCCACATTGCGCCTCAATGCCCTTGGCGCACCCGAAGTAGCTCATATAGCCTCGATAAGTGGCATTACCACACGTGAGACGCTGGAGAGGCTACGTGCTGCGGGGCTAGACACCCTTCCTGGTGCTGGCGCAGAGATACTCTCGGAGCGTGTACGCAAGAGGATATCTCCTGCCAAGCCCTCGGCACACGACTGGATAAAGGTTATGCACGAGGCTCATATCCTCAACATCCCAACCACAGCAACAATGATGTATGGGCATATAGAGACTCCACATGAGCGTATCGACCACCTTATTGCCATCCGAGACCTTCAGGCTCACAAACCCGAAGGCAGCAGGGGCTTCACAGCCTTCATACCTTGGGTATTCTGCCCCACAGGCACAGAGCTAGAGAGAGAGGGCATTGCACCACGCTTCTCGGCAACGGAGTACCTACGCATCGTTGCCATGAGCCGTATTGTGCTTAACAACATCACCAATATTCAGGCATCGTGGCTCACAGTGGGCAAAGAGGTTGCAGAGATAGCTCTAAAGAGTGGCGCTAACGACATGGGGTCGATAATGATTGAGGAGAATGTGGTATCTTCGGCAGGTGCGACAACACGTTTCGACAAGGAGGCTATGCAGGCGACCATACGCCGCGCAGGATTCACGCCACGTCTTCGCGACCAGCTATACAACTACCGCGACCTGTAGCACAACATATAATAGCACAAAAGAGCGACTCTTGCCACAAGTGATTAGACTTGATAAGGCAAGAGTCGCTCCTATATTTATTATATCCTACTACTCTACTACAGAGCGAGTAATCTCCTCGACCTCTGCAACAACAAAGTTGCTACCGCCAATAAAGATAACATCCGAAGCAAGAGCAAGGCTACGCGCATAGGTAAGTGCCTCGGTGACCGTTGCCTTGCACTCATAATCGAGGCCTAGGCCATCGGCCATAAGTGCGATATCCTCCACACATCTAGCACGATCTATAGATGCCTTGGTGAAGATGTAGTGGATGTTTTTAGGCAACAACGGCATAATCTTATTCAAATCCTTATCCTTGGCAAAGCCCATAACGGCAAAGATACGATCACTCTCCAACGCCTCTAGCTGTGAAGCGACAAGGCGCATACCATCGGCATTATGACCCGTATCGCAAACTGTATAAGGCTCCGTAGCTATCACCTGCCAGCGGCCCATAAATCCTGTGTTGGCAGCAGCAGCGGCTAAACCCTCACGAAAGGCACGGCGAGAGATGGTAAGTGGCGTAAGCTCTGCGAGGTAGTCGGCAGCGGCGCAGGCGGTGATGATGTTATGACGCTGATACTCGCCCAAGAGATCCAAATCTAGCTCAAAGAGGCGATTATCACGTACACGGGTAATGCTAAAGTGCTGATGCTGGTTATCGAAATGCTCCACGCCATTGAGCAAGAACTCCTGCTCGGCATAGATAACCTTGGAGTGTAGCTCCTCGGCACGCTGCTCAAAAACAGCATTATAAGCCTCACACCTCTGGCCAATGACCACAGGGATACTCTTCTTGATGATACCCGCCTTCTCGGCAGCGACCTTCTCGATGGTATCACCAAGGAACTCGGTATGCTCGAGGCCGATATTTGTAATGACACTCAAAATTGGGGTGATGAGGTTTGTAGCGTCAAGACGTCCGCCAAGGCCCGTCTCAATCACAGCCACCTCCACATCGCTTTGATCGAAGTAGTCGAATGCCATTGCTGCGGTCATCTCGAAGAATGAGAGATCCAGCTCCTGCATCTTTTCGCGGTGCTTATTCACAAAGTTCACAACACGCTGTTTGGGAATCATCTCACCATCTACACGTATACGCTCACGAAAATCTACAAGGTGTGGCGAGGTGAAGAGGCCTGTGCGGTAGCCAGCCTCGCGAAGTATCGAGGCGAGCATGTGTGACACCGAGCCTTTGCCATTGGTACCTGCTACATGTATGATGTAGTAGTTACGCTGGGGGTTACCTAAATGCTGGCAGAAGGCAGCTATACGCTCCAAACCTGGCTTATAAGCATCGCCGCCAACACGCTGGAACGATGGCATAGCCGTAAAAAGAAAGTCTAGTGTCTCGGTATAGTTCATAGTAATATTGATGAGTTTAGTAATATATTATTCAACAAGATGATTACGCTTGCGGATACGATAAGCCACATAATACATGAGCGACAAGGCTGCTATAAATGTTGCTATGCGAGCAATCCAATCACCATAGCGCGTATAAAGCGTAGTGTCGCTACGTAGCTCTAGGCTCTCGGTAAGCAGACCCTCCTCATCCCACTCTAGGCGCTCACCGATGCTCCTACCCGTAGGGGATATAAAGCCCGAGATACCCGTATTTGCGCTACGTGCTATGGCGCGGCGAGTCTCTATGGCGCGGAGACGACAAAAATCGAAGAGGCGTCTATGTCCTGGGGTGTCACCCCACCAGCCATCGTTGGAGATAAGAGCCATAACCTCGGCACCCTCGCGGGCAAAGCCGGCAAAATAGCCGCCATATAGCCCCTCATAACATATCGAAGGGCCTATCTTTACACCATGATTTGTAAATAGAGTATGCTCCTTGCCCCAACCCAGCTGTCCTGACACGCCACCTAGGTCCACCTCAAAGGTATCAAAGAGGCTCTTCAGAGGAACAGCCTCAACACCTATAACTAGCTTACCCTTGTGGTATATATCCTCCGTAACGCCATCGCCATTTACCAACAACGCCGTATTGTATTGATCATACCAGCCGTAGCCATCGTAATAGTGTGCCGTATCTGTAGCCTTCACATCACCGTAACGAACTAGTGTTGAGGCTCCTGTGATAAGTTTTGTGTCGGGGTGGTTATCGCCCTGCAACATTTTAAGGAATGGAGCGTAGCTCACAAGATATTGCTCATCGATAGAACCTACCTTAGGGAGATATGCAAGTGCCGACTCGGGCATAAGGACAAACGAGGATGTTGCAGGAACCCTATCCATAAGATCTTGGATATCTGGTGTAGGGTCAAACTTTCCAGTCTCGAAGCGCTCCTGCTCGTAGCATGGCACATTAGGCTGAATAACGCTAATCTCCACACTTCGCTCCGAAGGGGTATAGCTAGCCAATAACACAAGGGAGAGAGCGACAGGGAGGAGCAGTATCAGCGATGCACGAACCTTCGCAGTGGTAGTTCGTGAACGTAGCACCTCGAAAATAGCTACATTTGAAACCAATGCCCACAACGTACCACCAAAAATACCTGTATACTCATACCACTGCACAGCCCAAGTGTCGCACGAGAAGCCGTGACCCAGGAGTAACCATGGGAAGGTCATGACATCGGCAGAGTTATATGCCCACTCGGTAGCCAACCACACCGTTACAAGGAGCGTGTAGGCCAAGGCTCTAGGTGCGCGTTTTGCGGTGTAGTGATAGGTCATCACGGCACATAGGTTGTAGAACGAGCCTACGATACCTGCGGTGATAGGGCCTAGGGGTGTAGCTATCCACACCCACCATATCGTTGCAGCGCTCCACAACAAAAATGTAAGTGCCGCCCAGCCACACATACGCCACCAGTCGCGCGTAGAGTCCGAGAGATTCTCGCTAATAACCAATAGTGGAACAAGGGCCACAAGAAGCGTAAGGCCTGTGCCACCAAGCCAGCCTATGCTCAAAAGCGCTACAGAGAGTAGCACAAGGAGCAATCTATGGAGTGTAGAGTTTTGTTTCATCCTCAAAATAATATTTGGCAAATTTAGCAAACATTCTATAAAAATCAACCACAATGAGGCGATATTCTAGGTAAATTAGTTCGACATTTGGAGTTTATTTATATTTTTTATACCTTTGTTTATTAATAATACTCGTAGAATGAGCCAAAAAGAGAATAAAGTGTCTGACCTTGTTTGGTACAAGCGCATAGCCCTAGAACTTTTGTGGGCTACGAGCTACGTTATTGGCTACACTCCACGATGGTTTCGTTACCATGTTCTATTGCCTATAATATCTCTTGCATTACGCCTCTTGAGATACCGCAAAGAGATTATCATAAAGAACCTAACAAGCTCATTTCCAGAGAAGAGTATCTCCGAAATTAAAACTATCGCACGTGAGGCCTACAACACTCTTGCCGAGGTGATAGTGACTACGATGGCCCTTGTTAGCGCCTCGCCAAAGCGCGACAAGGAGATTATGGTGTGGGAAGATTACCAGGAGCATATCGAGAAGATGAAGGGCCGTGACTGGATAGCCATGGCAGCACATTTCGGATGCTGGGAGTACTATCCGCTATGGACATGGTGGGATACGGAGTCTGCCTTTATGTCGGTCTATCACCCCTTGCGCAGCGACATCTTTGAACATTTCTACTGTCGCATGCGTACTCATCTTTCGCCAAACATCTCTGTAGTGCCTATGAAGGAGACACTACGCCACTATATTCGCAATCGCTCTAGTGAGCGCTCCACCATCATAGGTTTGGTGTCGGATCAGAGTCCAATTATGCGTGCCGATAGCAAGTGGATGGAGTTCCTAAACCAGCCAACACTATTTGTGGAGGGTGCGGAGCGTCTTGCTACAAAATTTGGTTTGCCGGTATACTATGTTGATGCAGAGCGTGTGAAACGTGGTAGATACAAGGCGAAGATTGTGGAGATATACGATGGCAAGGAGGAGATAGAGGAGGGTGTAATAATGCGCCGATATGCTGAAGCCCTCGAGAAGATGATACGCCGCCACCCCGAGCTATGGCTATGGTCACACAACAGATGGCGCCACACCCCCGAGAAGCAAGCCAAAAAGTTCGGCACTACAACATTTAAATAAATAACTTATAAGTAATATATATGGATATTGTTATCACTTACGTAGATGGTCTTGACCCCGTATGGCAGAAGTCATACGAAGAGTACACCAATACGCCAATCCTTGAGAAGCGCTTTCGTGATTGGGGTACGCTGAAGTATCTATTCCGCGGTATCGAGAAGAATATGCCATTTATACGCAAGGTACACCTTGTAGTGTCGGGCGAGTCGCAGGTGCCAGCGTGGGTAAACCGCGAGAAGGTAAACATTGTACTGCACAGCGACATCATCCCTGCAGAGTATCTCCCAACCTTCAACTGCAACCCTATAGAGATGCACCTACACCGCATAGATGACCTCGATGAGGAGTATCTATACTTCAATGACGATATGTTCCCGATGAGGGAGTGCAAGCCTACGGACTTCTTCCGCGATGGTAAGGGTGTGATACGTGTTAGCTATCATCTGTTTGCGTTGGATATGTTTAAGCAGATATGCAAGAACTCAACACGTGTAGCACGTCAGGCACTGGGTCTATCGCCACGCACACTCTTCTTTATGCGTCCACAGCATATATGCTCGCCAATGTTTAAGAGCGAGTGCGAGGAGTTGTACGACAAGGTAGAGCCAGCCATAAGAGCATCCATTACAAGGGTACGCACTGGAGAGAACCTCAACCAGTATCTCTTCCTAGACTATATGTATTTGAAGGGTAAGATTATCAACGAGCGTATCTCCAAGAAGCACTTCTCGGTGGGTGTGGTATCACCAAGTAAGCTCCGTAAGTTCATAACAAAGCCTACACACAAGATGGCTTGTATAAACGATGTGCAGCTCACAGAGGAGCGATATGAGGAGCTTCGCAAAGTTCAGATAGATGCCTTCGAGGAGCTATTCCCCGCAAAATCAAAGTTTGAGATTTAGCACAACACATAGATAAAAAGAATTAGGGGCCGACTAAAAAGTAACTTAGCCGGCCCCCATAACTTAAGAGAGTGAATAAAAAGATGTAGTTTTAGGCTTGCGAAGCCCGAAAAAGCGGAGTTTACTGAGCGTAAATGAGCATTTTGAGGGCAAGCGTAACGACAAAATACACTTTTTATTCACTCTCTAATTCGTATACCCCTATGGGGGAGGGGGAAGGGGCTAGTATATCAACTCTAGATCATCAACAAGCATCTGACTAAATGTAGAGCCTGTGAAGTAATCTCCAAAGTGCGAACCTGTGAAGACCATAATCATATGTGTTGGTATCTCCGAGGTAGAGCGATACTCCAATGGCAGGGTAAACTCTATCCATCCATCGGTACTCTCCGAAAGAAGCATCTCACCAACACCGATAACATTCTTACCATTCTTATTGAAGAAGGTACTCTCATCCTTGGTATTTACCACAACAGGGCAGTTCTCGCTACCTCCATACTCCGCAGCGGTCCAGTTACCTACGGCGATGAGAATCTGACCCTCGTCATTATCACCCTTCTTCAAATCGGGGCGTGCAGAAGGTATCTTGCCAACCTCATCGATAGTACCACAGTTATACTTAACCCATCCATGAAGCGCTACAGGACGTGCAGAGCATGGGCGACCAAAGTTCACAAGGCCATCCATACCTACCAAGCCGCCAAACTCTCCAAGGAAGAGGTTTCCAGCAGCAAACTTACCAATACCCATTATCGCCGCCTTCTTTGACTGTAGCGATGCTGCATAGATACCTTCACTACCAGGACGGGTATCCGACACTGGCTCGGTAAGCGTGGTACTTGCCAGCGCAGCACCATCATTTCCTGTAGCCCAGAATGGCACACCGCCAGCAGCGTATGGGTAGACAACACCATCAGTTGTAGACCACTCCTCAAGGCCAGCATTTGGCAATGTGAAGATATCCTCGGTAGTTGCCTTCACAACCTCTGTGTAATTTTCGCCCGAGAATGCAACGACCTCATACTCGGTAAGTGGCTCGAGGTTTGCGACACATGCCGAGAAGCTACCACCATTAACGGTAATATCCTCAACAGCAATCCACTCCTCATCGCCTGCCTTGCGATAGTTAAAGCCTAGATCGGCGCCACTGCGTCCCTCGGCATAGAGCCAGATGCGCTTTGCCCAAGCATCTACACCCTTAAACTCCACCTCTACATCGGTAGGTATAACGCGCAACGTCCAATTCTCCACAATATCGTTGTGGTATGTGATGGTGATAAGACGTGCCGAATCCTCAAAGTCCGTAAGCGTTGCAGGCTCCTCGGAATACTCTGTAATATCGCGTGGGCCTAGCTTTAGACGTGTGATAACAACACTCTTAAGGTCGTAATCCATAGGCACAAGAACCGTAGCGACATGCGACAAGGCATCTATCTGCGCCTCACCAATCTGGCCATCAACCTCGAAATAACGCTCTACGCTCTGCTCGGCAGTAATCGTCCAATCCCACTGATAGTCACTCTTCGAGAGTGTCATATCTACAGGCATACGAAGGTCGTAGCAACCAGGGATAGTGAGCGTAGTCGTGGCACCCTGTGTAAGCGTCATGTTTGTAATCTCCACATTGCGGATATCGGTAATCTCATCCAAAGAGAGCGAGATGGTATGCTCCGAGTTGTTTATTGTTGCAGGAGACAAAAGACCCTCCGCCTCAAACGACAACACCTCAATCTTCTCCACCGAACGAGGGATATCATTCTTAATACATCCCACCATTGTTACAAGCATCACGACACTTGCAACAAAATATTTCATCACATTACACATAGGCTACTCCATCTTTTTTTTCCACAAATGCGCTACAACACCAATCTGAATATTTGCGATGTTGAGCTTAAACTTAAGTGCCGAGTGATCTCTGCGACCTGTCTCCACACCCACTGCATCATATTGGCGAATATTGTTGTAGTAGAGGCTTCCAATACCAACAGTAACCGTAACACACACCTGGGGGAATACATATACCGCAAGACCTGGATTAAGATTTAGCTTTGCAGCAAAGTTCTTGCTCATAGAGTACTTACGGTCATCGCCAGCACCCATATAGAATGATGATGTACCCGTCTTGAACAATAGCTCCGACTCCAAAATAGCTCCTACGATACCACGGCGGTCAAGACCAAAGAAGTAACGGTGGAAGATAGACCAAGCGTAGCTCTCGCTCTTAAGGCCTATATCGCCCAAACCAAAGGAGATATCTGCGGCAGAGCCAAGGTTTAGCTCCAAATTTCCGAGATCGCCCTGAAGGTACTCGTAACCAAAGCGAAGACCAACAGCTTGGTTATCGCGATAGGAGTATGCTACATAGGGCATCACCGCAGCGCGGCGAAGACTAAAGTCAATGTTATCAAACAGAAGCATGAGGTCGGTATCCGACACATCAAGAGTGCCATAAGATGCCGCAATACCCAACATCCACTCACCTTTATAGACAAACTTATTAAGGTTTATGTTTCTATCTATACGGCGTGTTGTAGGCAAGAAGCGAGTGCCTTTATCACCCACCTTCTCAACCTTAACCACTTCGGGATTCTCTACCAACGATGTGGGTATAGTATCTGTCTGCGCAAAGGCTGTCGTCATGCTAAACGCTACAGCCATAAAAAGTGTATATAGTCTCTTCATAGTGCTGTAAGTTTACAAATAGAACGATACACCAAAGCCAATCGAGAGAAGATTGACCCTGAAATTCATATTACTAGACTTCACCTCGCCCTTCTCTACCTGATTCTTTATCTGCTTGGTTCTCTCGAAACCAATGCCAAAGACACCTATAGATAACTCCAACGCAGTGTTATTGGTAACAAATGCTACAATACCTGGCTGCAAGGCGATAGAACCACCAAATGACGAGCTATATGTTCCGCGATAGTCTGCATAACCATCCACAGTGCCATTTTCGGCAACAAGCTTCGTCTGCGAACCTGAAAGGTTGAGCTGAACCTCGGCAAAGATTGCAAAACGGTTGCTCTGGCCTAGTGGAATATAGGGACGCCAAAAGAGAGAGCCTGTGAAGGTGTGCTTCACCTTGTGATAGTAATCAACATTGATGTTGATAGCTGTATCACCCTCACCAAAGGACAACGCACCATCATCGAGAGACAACATAGTACGACCATAGCCAAAACGAATACCTACAGCCATATTCTTCCATGGAGCATAGGCCAACATAGGACTTACGTTAAGCGTATAACCCTCCGAGTTGATATTCTCGATAATAGCGAGCTTAAAATCGTTATTTGTATGCTGCGAGTAAGATGCCGTACCTCCAAATATCCATTGACCTTTGGGGACAAAGTTGGTATCCGAGGTAAAGCCTCGCTGCTTGCGAGCCTCGTTGGGTGTAAGGCTCGGTAAACTAGGGGCAATATCGGGTTGTGTTATATTTTCTAGCTCCTGCGCCACAGCTCCAACAGCTATAGACAACATCACTAGAAGCGTATAAAATCTCTTCATTGAACGAAATATTGAGGTAGGAGTAGTATCACCTACTCCCACCTCGTTAAGTTACTAATAGTTAAGTACTATATCATCAATATACATCCACGAGCTAGTAGAACCACAGAAGTAGTCACCATAGCCCGAAGGTGTGAACGATACCACAATCTTCTTTGGCTTAACCTCCTTCATATCCTCGCGATAAATAAGCTCGATGGTCTTCTCGGTCCACTCTGGATGCTGGTGTGAGCCTGTGATGTAACCGTAGGCAATAACACCATCCCTTGTTGCAAGGTCCTCCATCTTGAGGAATGTTGATGTATCCTTGGTATTTACTGAATATGTTGTACCATCTGTGATGATAACCATAGCAGTCATGATATCAGTACCTGAGGCATGTGAACCCTCGTCTATAGTACCCTCGTTATTCTTAATCCAGAATGTGAGGCTCTTTGGCTTTGCGGTGAAGGCAAAGTCACGTCCAAAGGTTACGATACCATCAAGGCCATTCATTGCGAAGGTACCTGTAAAGAGGTTACCGGCAGCAAACTTACCAATACCCGCAACCGAAGCCTTCTGCGACTTGAGGTGTGCCGAATAGGTACCTGTAGAGCCTGGACGAACATCTGTAGATGACTGTGTAAGAGTAGCATTTGCCATATTTGCACCCTCGTTACCTGTGAGCCAGAATGGAGCATCTCCAGAGCCGTAAGGCAACACCCATGAAGCCTTGTGCCAACGCTCCATATCACCATTAGGAAGCTGTGTACCTACAGGAGTTGTTATTGAAAGGGACTCACCATACTCCACGCCATCTACGATGAGCTTATAGCTGTAGCTCTTCTCGCAAGTGAAATCAGCGCTTGATGCTGTATAGATGCCGTTGCCAGCTGATGTAGCGTCAATCTCTGTCCATGTAGCGCCATCTGTTGAGTAAGCAACCTTTACAGATGTAGCTGCAGAATCTACAACATTAGCCGTGAAGGTAGCTGTGCCAAACCATAGGCTATAGCTATCAGATGATAGAGGCATGATACCCTGAACGTTGTAGTTGATAGCCTTATTGAGCTTACCACCATCAACATCCATAACATGGAAGATAACCTCGCGTGAGCCACCCGATGTGCGGTTGAAGAAGAGTGGAGAGATAGTAACCTTATAGCTCATATCATCTACCTTCTGCACATTAACACCCTCAACAGTAGCATTGAGAAGGTCGAGAGTCTCACCATCCATCTCAATAGACAAAGTGCTAATGTTGGCCAATGATGCTACGTTGTAAGTACGTGCGTTTGTCGATAGCTGAAGCTCCTTCTCGCTGAAGCCATCACCCATAACTGTTGGGTCTGGGCTGAAGATAAGCACATCGTCAATCTCCTCGATAGACTCATCTACAATAGCCTCAAATACGAGGTTACCTGGAGCATCCTTCGAGTACTTCAAGGTGATGGTATACTTTGCTGCAGGCTTAACATTCTCGATGATAGCCTCCTTCATGATATCACCCTCTACAGGATGAGTACCCTCGAAGTGCCAAAAGAGAGATGTCTGCTGCGCAGGAAGGATGAAATAACCCTCACCACTCTCCTCAAAGCGTAGTGAGTGTACATCGCCAGTAGCAATAGCATCGGCATCGTAGCTCTCCGCTACGGCAACAGTTGTGAAGTAACCCTCCGAAAGTTTCTCGGCTACAGTAGCATCATAGTTCACAACAACGATAGAAGACTGAAGCTTGCAATCTACGGTTACCGTAGCAACAGCACCCTCGGTGATTGTAAAGCTCTGCTCACCAGCATAATACTTCTTGTCGTACGACACTATCTGCTTTTCGCCCACCTGAACCTTTGCTACATAGTCACCCTTAAGGAGTGATAGATACTCTGGCACATCGGCAAGATTATCATAGCGGCGAACTAGCTGAAGCTCCTCGCCCTCAACCTTATAAATCTTTAAAACAACGGTATCATCCGCAGTAACACCCTGCTGGAGAGCCACGCCAAAGCGTGCTGCGCCCTCCGAAGATGCCATCTCAACCACTGGATCTATATCCTTTGAACATGATGCTAGCACAAGCACCACACTCAATATTGCAAATATCTTTTTCATGATAGCCATAATTTAGGGGTTCATTATGCTAGTTAAAACGGAACATTACTGTCTTGGTGGTCACATTACCCTCCATGTCGGTAACACTCATCTCAAAGTCATGATCACCAGCACCAAGCATTGAGAGAATGCTCAAGAAGTTAGTAATAGAGAGGTTTACCTCGCTCTTGCCATATACAGCATCGCCTGTAGGGAAGCCCAAGCCGCCGAGAGATTCAAAGTACTCGGTGTCATTAACAAGGCTAAACTCTGCTGCAAGGCCTACACTTGAAAGCTCCTCTGGAGTAAGGGTGTTAGAGATAATCTTAACACGGAAATCAGCAATAGTAAGAACAGACTTAACAACAAGGTCGCAGGTCATACCTGAAACGTATGTCTGACGCTTGTCGATGTCGTAGCCCACCCATACGATTGATGGAGCAACGTTCTGGCCATACTTAATAGTGAGTGTTGCGGTAGTCTTACCGCCATTCTCATCCTCAACCATAATCTCAAAAGAGTGAGTACCCTCGTATGTGCGAAGCATATCTGCCTGTGCGCCAAACTTGAGGCGTGTTGTCAAAGCACCCTTTGCATCGGTAGGATAACCCATAAGCTTTAGGAAGGTGTTAGAGACTGTGCCATCACAGATGTCACACTCCAAAGGCATTACATCGTCATAAGCCGCAGTAAACTCTGCATTGTCTGATGATGCCTTAACAACGATAGACTTAATAGGAGCCTTTGCGGTTACATCTACGTTGATATTCTTCTTGAAGTTGCCGTCAGCATCGAACATCTCGTCAGTAAGCTCAAATGGCTGCTCCATGTCGTGACCCTCGAAGTTGATAACAGGCATATCGGTATCGTCTACCAAAACCTCCTCGAAGAGATAGGCTGCAGTATCGAACAAAATCTCCTCATCGTAGGTCCATGTGTCGCAGTTAATACCGATGTTTGTAGTACCATCCGCAGCATGCTGCACGACAACGTTAATCTTACGCCACTGCGCTGCCTTAACACCCGAAATCTCGTTTGTCATAACGATATCCTTATCGCCATCAACATAACGGCACTTGAAAGTAAGCTGAAGGGTATTCTCCTCTGCTTTTGGAGCAAAGTAACCACCACGCTCCTCATTGATGCCATACTCCAAAGAGTTACCCTCAAGGGCGATAGTCATCGTTGTATACTCTGGGTCGAGCTGTGCCTTGATATCTGCAGCATACGACACAGATACCTTGATATTACGAAGCTTACATACGATGTCATTAACCTCGGTACGCTGCTTACGTGTGATGATAACCTCACTCTCGGCACCATATACTGGGCGCTCCCACTCTGCACCTACCATAGTATCCGACACAATGGTAAGCTTATAAATACCACCATCAAGGGCGATAGGCTCTGTAGGACGCTCACCATACTTGAACGACATTACAGCCTCACCAGCGGCGTTGGTGATAACAACATCGAAGTTGTTGATATCTACGCCCTCGCCACGTGTTGTAGAGTCGATATTCTCGGTATCCTCCAATACAGAGACATCCATACCTCCCAATACGAGGTAGCCCTTATTCTCCATGTCAGTACCATTCGTGCCTGTAGAGTAGTCTACCTTATCCTTGTTACATGAGCCAAGGCCTAGTGCTACGACCATCACAAGGCTCAATACCTTTACTATATTCTTCATATCTATATATATTATTGTGCATTATCGTTTAACTCCTGCTCGATGTCGATAGACTCTACAAGCTCCTCGTTGAGAACAATCTCAAGGGTTGCGCGACCACCATCCTTAACATCAAACTTAACGGTGTAGTAGGTCTGTGCTGCAGCGCTCTCCATCTTATACTCTGGGAGTGTTATTGTAGCACCCTCAACACCCGACTGGTTTGCCTGCTTCACAGCTGTACCAGCCACTGTAAACTCTCCAGGAGTGATGAACAATGGCTCTCTCTGCGCCGAAACATCAAACTTATTGCCCGAAGCTGTAGTAAGCTCTAGGGTGTGGCCACCAACAAAGTAGTTCTTGAAGTTCTCTGTTGTCTCCACCATAACCAAGGCATTAGCAATAGTCGCCGTAACCTCAACATCTGTCTGCTTGCGGGCCTCAACAACAAACTCCTCCTCACCTGCAAATGTCGCCTTGTCGTATCCCTCCTGGGCTATATCACCAGCAACAACCGATACCTTGTAGGTACCAAAGTGGAGATAGTTATCCTCCATAAACTCGGCTATAGAGTTATACTCCTTGGTGTAGGTGTGGCTAACTCCATCAATTTTTAGGGTAAACTGCTCTGCAGTAGGGGTTGTGCAGGCTACGTTGTGACCCTCGGCACGTGTAACAGCGACCTCTGTTGCAATATTGAGGTCGAAGCTAACGCTACCCTTCTCATCTGCGACACTCTTTGGCTCATCGCTGGCACATGATGCCAAGGTAAGCGCTAGAAGTGAAGCTAATGTGATAAGCTTTTTCATTGTTTTGTAATTTAGTTGTTTATGTTTTATATTTTATTATTTTGTAATCTGCAACTTAAGGTTGTCGATGTATACGTTCACCTCTGTATTACCAGTACCACTTGCGGTTGTGAGCGTTGGGTAGAAACAGAGACGTGTGTCGCTTGTTACAGACATCGTAGTTGTGTAAGTTGGGAAACTCTGACCAAAGGCATTATCTCCAACACTATCTGCCAAATCTTGGGTAAAGAGTGTGTTACCAAAGTCTGCAAGAGTAGTGTCGTACGAAGATGAAATACCTGTTGCACCCGTAGGGATACCATCAATTTTGCTGGCAGCATTGGTGTGCGTAGCGATATTGATAGAACCCACATTTAGTGTTAGGCTACTACTTTTGTGCTTATACATTGCAGCATCGAAGACCACCTTTATATCTACCTTCTTACCAGGCTTTATACCACGAGCGCCACCAAGCACTGGAGTATCCATACGACCGTGATGGGTAGAGGCAAATGACACAAAAATCTTCACCGACTGATAGCGCGAGTTGATACGCATAGCACCAGGCTTAAGCCAGAAACGTGCGGCATTCCAGCCATTTGTAGGCATCGCACCATCCAATGATGCTCCTGGCTGCTCACGTTCACTCTGTGAGTAATCATTATTACCATAGCTCTCACTCTCTGTTACATTCTCAAAATCCTCAAAGAGAAGATATGGCACATCTACAGGAGTGATAGTATTCACGAAGTAAGCCTTCAAATTACCCATGTTTACAGAGTTCTCCACAACAGCATTCTCCGAATCGAAGACCAACGTCCAATTCTGGTTACTATAAGGAGTTACATCAAACTCTCCCGAATACTCAAACGTATAAAGGTTCTCGGCATTACGATTAAATGTACCCATATTAGTACCATTATTATCGTAAAGGGTAAAGAAGTTAAAATCCTCGCCTAGATAGTTCTCGCCAATAGAGAAGTTAAAGGCTGTATACTTCTCAAATGGAGGCATCGCCATACGGATAGGGGTTACATGACCGCGCATAAACTCTCTCTCCAAAGAGTAGGTTGCCACCTCGGAGCGCTGCGCAGCACCCTTAATCTTATAGCTAACATCGCCAGTGACAGTGCCTGGAAGGACAAAGACCCAGATATCGCTACCTACGGCAAAACCCTCCGAGCTATTGACGCTAATGGTGTTAGAGGTGTTAGAGTATACAAGCTCCGCATCTGGATTAGTAACATCGACAGTGACATCTCCAACCACAGGAACAGGGAAGGTGATATCCAAGGCATAGACCTTATTATCGAAATTTGAAGCCTTATCAGGCACAGTAATCTTAATGGCGTGCATCTGGTGACGCATAATAGTATTTAGCTCCACGCGCTCGCCAGTGGTGATAGAGCCATAAGAGGTAGGCTCTGCAACCATGATATCATACTTGCCATCGTAAAGACCCGACTGCTGCGCCGACACGCTAAACGTAGCCTTAACACCATCAACAGAGGTTGGACGAGGAGAACACATGTAGTAGGTGTAGTCGCCCTCGGCCATCTTATCTACGTTACCCACAAAGTAGGCCTTGTCCCACTCTGTAGAGAAGTAACGCAACATGAAGGTAGCATTAGAGAATGTGAAGCCACCCTCGGCATTCATAGCCCACACCGACAACTCATCACCTTCGCTCCAACGTGTGGTGCGACCATCGGGGTCTATGGATGTGCGGGTAACTGCCATGGGCATAGCAATACACACCTCGTTATCGTTAGCAGGGGAGTAGTTAGCTGGAGATTCTACCTCGTCTGTATGGCACGACATTGCCGCTACAGCAATAG